>JAZNMP010000037.1:0-58448 GCA_045579705.1 Lachnospiraceae bacterium | reverse complement strand
GGACCATGACTATAAAGTAACTTATCAACCATGTAGATATATATTTGAATATCCAGTAGGATGTTCAATATCTACACAACAAAAAATGATAAGTCAGTAGCCTCTATAGGAGGACTACAAAACTTATCATACGAGGAGACGGGGCAGAGTTTCGTATCGTATCTGACGGATTATAGGATGGAGCGTGCGCTGTTTCTGCTTATGGAGCAGCAGGAAAAAACATACGTAATCGCAAATATGGTCGGATATTCAGATCCGAATTACTTCAGTTATGTATTTAAGAAGAAATATGGATTGTCACCTTCGAAATACAAACAGAATATGACGAAGGCTTAAGGAGCATGAAATTGGAGCACTGATTCATGGGAAATATAAGTATAAAGGGGAGACGCTCGACTTCGATTCAGACAGCCATCATGTTGGCGCTGACGATAGTTTCGATGTCTATCATAATCTTGCTCGGTTTAGTGTTGTATAACCGCTTCTATACGGTTTCGAAGGAGTCCTACGAGGACAGTACTTCGAGCATGCTTAGGCAGACGACAGTGAATATGGAAGATTATCTGTATAGTCTCCGTGAAGTTTCGGACTCTCTATACTATGACGTGATAAAGGATAGAGATTTGGCAAAAGATGATATAGAGGATGATATGAACTTGCTGTATGAGAGTAATAACAGCAAGATAGTTAGCTGCGCTATCTTTGATAGTGACGGTCAGATGCTCTTTGCCACTCCGAATTCAAAACTTAAATCGTATATAGAGGTGTCGAAGCAGGAATGGTTTAAGGACGCTGTGGGTGAGACGGAAAATCTACATTATTCTCTGCCACACATTCAAAATTTGTTTGATGATTCCAGTGATAGGTTCAAATGGGTTATTTCTCTAAGCCGTGCAGTGGAAATAACTATAAATAATATGCCACAGACGGGTGTCCTGCTTATCGATATGGATTACTTCGCTATCGACAATATGATAAAGGGAATAAACAAAAGCGACAGTGATATCACATATTATCTCGCTGACTCAAAGGGACAGTTGATTTCGCATCCGGAAATAGTTGAGATAAAGGATGGCTTTAGAGACGAGAATAACAAAGCTCTCGCGGATTATTACACAGGTAAATATGAGGAAGTATTTAAAGGCTGCAAGCGTACAGTCCTCATCAATACGGTAAGCTATACCGGATGGAAGATGGTCGCAGTCATTCCAAGTTCTGCTTTTAGAAAAGGTATGATGAATATCCGACTGTTTATCATGATGGCTGTCGCTCTGACCGCTTTTATGGTCCTCCTTATAAATCGAATCGTCGCCCGTCGTATTTCGCTTCCGATTCTGAAACTGGATGAGGCAGTGAAATCCTATGAAAGTGGTAGCGCTTCAAATATCTATATAGGTGGTTCCACAGAAATCAGACATCTCGGAGATTCGATTCGAAAGAACTATGAGAAGATAGAAATCCTGATTCACGATATAAAGCGTGAGCAGGACGAGAGGAGACGAAGCGAGCTCGAAGCTTTGCAGAGTCAGATCAATCCTCACTTCCTATATAACACACTCGATTCTATCACTTGGATGATAGAGGGTGAAAAAAATGAAGAAGCAGTCTTTATGATACAGCAGCTTGCACGTTTGTTCAGAATCTCACTTTCAAAGGGAAAGACCATAATCTCTATCGAAGATGAGATAAAACATGCTGAGAGTTACATGAATATACAGAAAGTCCGCTACAAGGATTCTTTTTCCATAGAATTCGATATCGACAAAGAAATCCTCGATAAATGTACGGTTAAGCTGATTATTCAGCCAATCCTCGAAAATGCTATCTATTACGGTGTGAACCAGGAGGAAGAGGATGGAGAGATTCGCGTCCGCGGTTATGAGCAGGATGGAGATATCTATATCGAGGTTTCGGACAATGGATACGGGATGCCAGAGGATTACGTGGAACGAATTCTGACCACAGAGAATCCGGTGAAAAAGAAAGGTTCAGGTGTAGGAATTCTAAACGTCCATAATCGACTGAAGCTTCTGTTTGGAGAGAAATATGGTGTATCGATAAAGAGTGTTCTGGATGAAGGCACTACGGTGACTCTTCATCTTCCTAGCATCTCTTATACAGAGGAGAATCGACATAGGCTTGAGAAGCCGGGAAAGGAGGATGCAGTATGAGAGATAACAGAGTCTTTTTTCTAATAGCAGAGTTCATGCTGATCTTCATAATCACGATTCTCTCAATCCTAATCGTATCGGAGAAGACCGTGTCACGTTCGCGAAAGGTCACGCTCATCATCGAAAACCAGGACGAGGATTGCTGGAAGGGATACATATACGGTCTGAAAAAAGCTGCCCGTGAGGAGGGCGTCTACCTCGACATCGTAAATACGAACTCCATCGATGATGCTGAGGAGTTTAGGGAGCTGATATTTAAAGCTATATCAGATGGCAGTGACGCTATCATTACGCAGCCTATCAATGACAAAGACTTAGGCGAGGTTCTCAAGAATGCCAGTAAGAAAGTACCTGTTGTGCTTACACATTCGGGACTCATGTACAAAGGTGCGAAGGATATCCCTTGTGTAGAAGGTGATAACTATGCCTGTGGGCAGGCTATAGCACGCGAGATAAAGCGCGATTTTCGAAACAAACTTCAGGACAAAAAATGCGGCGTGCTTCTCGGCCATGTTGGTACTGAGGCAGCAGCCAAAGCATATGATGGATTTAACGATGAAATAAAGGGGAGCGGGCTATCTGTAAAGTGGACCTTGAATGACAGTTCGCTTCGGGGTACTTCGTTAGAACTTTTGAAGCTTCAGAGCGAAGTGGACTTCGTCGTCTGCCTCTCAGATTTCAGTCTGGAGAAGGCGGCTAAAGCTTATGAAGATGGAAGTCTTAAGTGTTCACTTCTATATGGAATAGGAAACTCAGAAAGTGTTTGCAGTGGCATCGACAAGGGCATCATAAAGAGCGCTGTCGCCCAGGATGAATTTGCTATCGGGTATAGGGCTATGTCGAAAGTGATAGATAGACTTAAAGGGAAAAAAGATTCCGTAAAGTCAGAGAATATCAGCTATAACATAGTCAGACGAGACAATCTATACAGCGAAGATAACGAATCGATGTTTTACTATTTCATGCAGTGATTTGTACTAGAGAGAAGGGGAAGATGTTGAAGAAGTTTAAGGCTCTTAGTGCTTTATTGATTGCGGCAGCAGTAGTGCTTCTAAAACTGTCGTCTTGTTCGGATACACAGATGTCTGGTATTAAAACTATAAAAGTAGGAGTCTTGTGTTATGATGACAAAGATACTTTTATCAAAGGGCTCATAAACGCTATGAAGGTCGAATTCGAGAAACATGAGTCGACGAAGTTAAAGATAAATATGATCGTGGAGGATGCAAAGAATTCACAGAGAGTTCAGGATGAACAGGCGGAGGAACTTATCGAGTCTGGAGTGGATGTTCTGTGCGTGAATCTCGTAGATCGAACTGCTCCATCGAAGATAATAACCCTGGCAAGAAATTATGACTTGCCGATAGTTTTTTTCAACCGTGAACTCGTGGATGAGGATTTGATGCAGTGGAACAAGCTTTACTATGTGGGAGCGAATGCGAAACAGTCCGGAAATATTCAGGGAGACCTCGCAGCGGATGAGATACTTAAGAATCCGGAGATTGACAAGAATAACGATGGAAAGATTCAGTATGTGATGATGCAGGGACAGCCGGGGCATCAGGATGCTATCATCCGTTCGGAGAATTCGGTGAGTCGACTGATAGAGAGGGGAATCGCGCTGGACAAGCAGGGGACAGCTATCGCGAACTGGAGCAGGTCGCAGGCCGAAACGAAGATGAAGGAGTTTATCGATGAGTACGGCAGCAGCATAGAACTCGTGCTGTGCAATAATGACGATATGGCGCTCGGTGTTATAGATGCTTACAATAAGAGTAATATGACTGATTCGGGAAAGCCGATAATCTTCGGAGTCGATGGAAATGAAGTTGCTATAAAAGCTGTTCAGGGAGGAACACTTTCTGGAACGGTTTATAATGATAAAGAGAGCCAGGCAAAGGGAATCGTGGAACTGACATACAGACTGGCTATGAATGGGGATCTTACGACTTTGAATCTGGTTCGTGGTAAATACTTGAAATATGAGTATTATCCGATTACGAAGGATAAACTTAAAAGTTAATACGTAAAAAAAAGAGCATTAAAACTGCAAGGTTGAAAGGGGATAACAGCAGTTTTGATGCTCTTTTTGTAAGCTATGTTTATTTCTTTGCATCTTTCGGCTCGAGAATAACATTTATAGTGTGAATGAGGGAAGGCTTCGCTTCGTTCTCAAACCAGTTATTAAAGCGCTCTGTTAGAGTATCTTGGTTCTCGATTGCTTTGATTCGAATCTTTCCGGATTGGAAAGTGAGGTTTGAAATCGCCTGTTCTAGCACTTCCTCACGTAATTCAGAATCGATATTAGCACTAGGATGTGTCTTCTCGTATTCCAGTATTACCTGGTTAACTGTGGCCGTAGCGCGAGTTGAGATTAGATTAGTAAGGCCGGATAATAATTCATCTTTAGATAGAGTTTCCATATTATCTCCTCCTTTTAAAATGTATTATATCTGAAAATTCCTACTCGATAAAGTCAGAAATAAAAATATTAGTTGGGATTTGCTAAAACAATTTTGAACATTTGTGTTTAAGGTACGTACTATGAGGTTTTTGAATTAGAGAATTCTTTCTAAATTCTCCATAAACGGTGTTGACTATAATTCTCAGAGTGTTAAACTCGACTGTATCACTTGGAGCTGTTTCTTCTTATTTAATATAAAAGTTTTTACTTTGTATTATATATGGGAGCAGTTTTTTATTTTGGAATAGAAAGGAAGTGAGGGATATGGATGCTCTCGTTTCAAACCTAGTGGAGGAGCTTAACTGTGAAATACTTTTTAAGATTCCACTGTTTGGGGGCATACCTGTTACAGAATCTGTGGTAGTAACCTGGATTATCATGGCAGTCCTATTACTCGTCTGCTTGATACTGGTTCGAAACCTGAAAGTTGAGAACCCCGGAAAGAAACAGATTCTGCTCGAATCCTGTGTGAAGTGGCTCTATGATTTCTTCAATGACACCATGGAGGGCGAAGGCAAGGAATATTATTTCTACCTGATGACCGTCCTCGTGTATATTGGCTTTTCCAATATCATCGGTGTATTTGGATTTAAACCACCGACGAAGGATTTGAACGTCACTGCTACTCTGGCTATCATGAGTATCATTTTGATAGAAGCAGCGGGTATCAGGAAAAAAGGAACTAAAGGTTGGCTGAAGTCATTTGGACAGCCAATGGCGATTATATTACCAATAAACATCTTGGAATTGTTTATTAAACCTCTTTCATTATGTATGCGACTATTTGGTAATGTACTCGGAGCGTTTGTAATCATGGAATTACTAAAGATGGTGGTACCACCAGTGCTCCCCGCAGTCTTTAGCTGTTATTTCGATTTATTCGACGGCTTGATTCAGGCCTACGTATTCGTATTCTTAACATCTTTGTTTATAAAAGAGGCAATTGAGTAATTGTGTATTTTGGAAAGTGTTAATTAGAGAATCAGAATTAAAAAAAGGAGATTAAAATTATGTCAGGAACAATTATCGCAATCGGAGCAGGAATCGCAGTATTTACAGGTATCGGTGCTGGTATCGGTATCGGAAAGGCTACATCAGCAGCAGTTGATGCTATCGCTCGTCAGCCAGAAGCAGAAAGCAAGATTTCAAAGAACCTTCTTCTCGGATGTGCTCTTGCAGAGGCAACAGCTGTTTACGGTTTCGTTATTGCACTTCTAATCGTAATGATGTTGAAATAATTGATTTGTTAGTGTAGTAAGGAGGGCGAAATGCTTGAATTAACTCCAGCGTCCATGGGATTGACGTTGTTGAATGTTCTCGTTCTCATGTTTATATTAAAGAAGTTTCTATATCAGCCAGTATTAGACATCATCCGTCAGAGAGAGGAGCTTATCGCTTCACAGTTCTCTGATGCAAAGAAGGCTCAGGATGAAGCTGACCAGATGAAGGTTGACTACGAAGAGAAACTTGCAAATGCAAAACAGACTGCAGAAGAACTAGTTACTAGCGCAAAGGAGCGTGCGGAAAAAGAAAGAGCCACTGCTTTGGAAGAAACTAGAAGAGAACAGGAAATGATCGTTAATAAGGCAAAGGCTGATATCGCAAATGAGCGAGAAAGAGCAAAGGTCGATGCAGAAGCTGAAATCGCTGCTCTTGCACTATCAGCAGCCAGAAAGATAGTACAGTCAGGAGAATAATATGACACAGGATGTAATAGATAGAGCAAAGGTTCTATATTCCCTGACGGAGGATTTAAAGGAAGTCGATAAAGTCGAGAAAATTTTTTCCGAAGGTCCTCTGTTACAATCTGTGCTTACAAATCCGACTGTAAAGAAAGAACAGAAATTCGCGGTTATTGACCGTATTGCGAGTGAAGTGAATCTGCTTCCTCTCGTAAAGAATTTCTTGAAAGTGATGTGCGTTCAGGACGAGATTTCCGAACTTATGGATATCATCACAGAGTATCATAGAATCTGGGATGAGAAACATAATATAGTTCGTGCGCAGATTATTTTTGGTAAAGAGCCAAGTGCAGAAGAACAGAATAAGGTCGTTTCAGAAGTGAAGGACCGATATTCTGATAAAGAAGTTCATGAGGAGATTTCTGTCGATGAATCTCTTCTAGGTGGCTATGTGGTCAAAGTCGGCTACTATGAAACTGATATGAGCTATGAAGGCTGTTTCAGACAGCTTGAGAGAAAACTAATCAGGAGGTAAGAACTGTGGGAGCAATAAGCGCTACAGATATCATCTCTATTATCAAAGAAGAAATCGAAGGTTTCGATTGGGACAAAGAGTCTAAAGAAACCGGTGAAGTTATCTGGGTCGGTGATGGAATCGTAACTGTTTACGGTATCGATCATGCCAGATACGGTGAAATCGTAATCTTTGAAAATGGAGTTAAAGGAATGGTACAGGATATTCGCCGTAACAAAATCGGTGTTGTCCTCTTCGGTAGAGATAAAGGTATCCATGAAGGAACAAAAGTATCTCGTACACAGAAGATGGCGGGTATTCCTGTTGGTGATGGTTTCGTAGGACGAGTTGTAAACGCCCTGGGTGAACCTATTGATGGAAAGGGAGAAGTCAAAGAGGATGGATACAATCCTATCGAGACACCTGCTCCATCTATCGTAGATCGTAAATCTGTAAATACACCTATGGAAACTGGAATCCTTTCAATTGATTCTATGTTCCCAATCGGTAGAGGACAGAGAGAACTTATCATCGGTGATAGACAGACTGGTAAGACATCTATCGCTACAGATACTATGATTAACCAGAAGGGCAAAGGAGTTATCTGTATCTATGTTGCAATAGGACAGAAGGCTTCTACTGTTGCTCAGGTTGTAAATATGCTTGAGAAACATGGTGCTATGGATTATTCAATCGTAGTTTCAGCTACTGCATCTGATCCTGCTTCATTGCAATATATCGCTCCATATGCTGGTACAGCTATGGCAGAATACTTCATGCATCAGGGCAAAGATGTTCTCATCGTATATGATGATTTGTCAAAGCATGCGGTTGCATACCGTGCTATTTCACTTCTTCTCGAGAGATCTCCAGGACGTGAAGCTTATCCTGGTGATGTATTCTACTTACATTCTCGTCTGCTTGAGAGAAGTAGTAGACTTTCAGATGAACTCGGTGGAGGTTCTATTACAGCACTTCCTATCATCGAAACTCAGGCCGGTGATGTATCTGCATACATCCCAACAAACGTTATTTCAATCACTGATGGACAGATTTTCCTGGAATCAAATCTGTTCAATGAAGGTATGAGACCTGCCGTAAACGTAGGTTTGTCTGTATCTCGAGTAGGTGGTGCTGCTCAGACGAAAGCTATGAAGAAAGCAACGGGTACACTTCGTATCGATTTGGCGCAGTTCAGAGAGATGGAAGTATTTACTCAGTTCGCTTCAGATTTGGATGAAGAGACAAAGGCACAGCTTAAACATGGATCTGCTTTGATGCAGCTTCTAAAGCAGCCACTTGGAAATCCGCTTTCTCTGGCAGAGCAGGTTATTACTTTGATTCTTGCAAACAATAGATTCTTTGACGGTTATGAAACAAAGAACGTAAAGAATGTACAGATGGATGTTCTTTCTTACTTTGATTCTATGAAGGGTGATTTGGTAAATAAAATCAATTCAGAGAAGGCTATTGATGATGGTATCGTAAATGAGGTACTCGAAGCATCAAAGGAGTATAAAGCCCAAAGAGGTGAGTAAATGGCAAGTACAAAAGAAATAAAGGACCGTATGCGAAGCATTCAGGATACTCTTAAGATTACGAATGCTATGTATATGATTTCTTCTTCAAAATTAAAGAGAGCGAAGAAAAACCTAGCTGATACAGAGCCTTATTTCTTTAGACTTCAGTCAGAAGTTGGACGTATTCTTAGACATGTTCCTGAACTCAAAAATATCTATTTTGAGAATAGAAGAGAGACAAAGGAGCATCTCACTAGTGGTTTCATCGTAATCACTGGTGACAAGGGTATGGCCGGAGCTTATAACCATAATGTCTTAAAAGTCGCTGAGGAAAAAATGAAGCAGGTAGATGAATACAAGCTTTATGTTCTCGGTGAGTTGGGTAGACATTATTTTGAAAAGCATGATATTCAGATAGAGGAACAGTTCCATTATGCAGTACAGAAGCCTACTCTAGATAGAGCTAGACGTATTATGGAAACTATACTGGAAGAATATCGCCAGGGAAATCTGGATGAAGTTTATATCGTATTTACCAAGATGGAAAATGCGATTTCAGAAGAGGTACAGTGCGAGAAGCTTTTACCAATGAAAAAAAGCGACTACAGCATTAAAGTACCAGCTGGAACTATACTAGAGAATTTCAAGTTCCAACCATCTCCAGAAGCTGTTATGGATAGAATCGTACCGGATTATCTGGTCGGCTTCATATATGGAGCGTTGGTGGAATCTTTTTCCAGCGAGCAAAACGCTAGAATGCTCGCAATGCAGAGTGCTTCAGATTCAGCAAAGTCTATGCTTTCTGATCTGGATATCCAGTACAATAGAGCCCGACAGGCTGCTATTACACAGGAGATTACAGAAGTATCTGCAGGAGCTAAAGCGCAGAAGCGCAAGAAACGTAGATAAAGGAGGCGTCAATTAAATGAATACGGGTAAGATCGTTCAGGTTATGGGACCTGTAGTAGACGTAGAATTCGAAGGATGCGATTTGCCAGAAATTCAGGATGCCCTGACTGTAAACAATGATGGCAGAAACTGTGTTATGGAAGTAGCGCAGCATGTTGGAAACAACACAGTTCGTTGTGTTATGCTTTCTGCCAGTGAAGGATTATATAGAGACATGGAAGTAGTAGCTACTGGAAAGCCTATTCAGGTACCAGTTGGTGAGAAGACTCTAGGTCGTCTATTTAATGTACTAGGTGAGACTCTCGATAATCTCGATGAAATTCCTTCAGATAACGAGAAATGGGGAATCCACAGAGAACCACCTGCCTTCGCAGATCAGAGCCCTGCGGTAGAAGTATTGGAAACAGGTATCAAGGTTATCGACCTTTTGGCTCCTTATGCAAAGGGTGGAAAGATCGGTCTATTTGGTGGTGCCGGTGTAGGAAAGACAGTTCTAATCCAGGAACTTATTAATAACGTAGCTACAGAGCACGGTGGATATTCTATCTTCACTGGTGTAGGTGAGCGTTCTAGAGAAGGTAATGACCTTTGGACAGAAATGGCTGAGTCAGGAGTACTAGACAAAACAGCCCTAGTCTTTGGTCAGATGAACGAACCACCTGGAGCTCGTATGAGAGTAGCTGAAACAGGACTTACTATGGCTGAGTATTTCAGAGATGAGAGAAATCAGAACGTACTTCTCTTCATCGACAATATCTTTAGATTTACTCAGGCCGGTTCAGAGGTATCAGCCCTTCTAGGTCGTATGCCTTCAGCCGTAGGTTACCAGCCAACTCTTTCAAATGAAATGGGTGAATTACAGGAAAGAATCGCTTCAACAAAGAATGGTTCTATCACATCAGTTCAGGCTGTATATGTACCTGCTGATGACCTTACAGACCCAGCTCCAGCAACTACATTTGCTCACTTGGATGCAACAACAGTTCTTTCTAGAAAGATCGTAGAACAGGGTATTTATCCTGCTGTAGATCCTCTGGAATCAAGTTCACGTATCCTTGAGCCAGAAGTAGTAGGTGAAGAGCATTATGAAGTAGCTCGTAGGGTTCAGGAGCTTCTTCAGAAATACAAGGAACTTCAGGACATTATCGCTATCCTCGGTATGGAAGAACTTTCAGATGAGGACAAGCTTACAGTATTTAGAGCTCGTAAGATTCAGAAGTTCCTTTCTCAGCCATTCCATGTAGCTGAAACATTTACAGGTGTTCAGGGTGTGTATGTACCACTTGCAGAAACTGTTCGTGGTTTCAAAGCTATCATCGATGGTGAGATGGATGATTATCCAGAAAATGCCTTCTTCAATGTCGGTACTTTGGATGATGTAAAGAAGAAAGCTGAAAGTATGAAAGCCGCTGCAGAAGAGCAGTAGTAGGAGGCATGATTTATGTCTGATAGTTTTTATCTGCGTATTATCGCAGCAACAGGAAAATTCTTCTCAGGCAAAGTAACAGCCGTAGTATTTCCAGCTTTAGATGGAGAGCGAGAAATCCTCGCTCACCACGAAGATATGGTTATTGCCATAGATGATGGTTTACTTCGTTTTAAGGAAGAAGGTAGTGATGAATGGCGCACAGCCGTTTCAGGTCGAGGCTTCGTCGAAATCACACACAACCGTGTAAATATCTTGCTTGAAACCTGTGAGCGTCCAGAAGACATCGACCGTGTCCGTGCTCAGCAGGCAAAGGAAAGAGCTGAAGAAAAACTTCGCCAGAAGCAGAGTATTCAGGAGTACTATCATTCATCAGCAGCTCTGTCTAGAGCTATGGCGAGATTGAAGGCTACTAGAAGCTAGTGCTTTATGCCTATAAGAATATGATTTAATAAAACAGCGCCAAGCAGGGAATCCCTGCTTGGCGCTGTTTTATTGTGGCCTTGCACCCCAATCTACGGAAAATCCAAGTTACCTCCGTGGTGTATAGGGAATTGCTCTACATCAAGCTATTTCCCTATACCCAAGCTACCAAAATCAAGTGCGGCTATCGCCGCAGAAGGCATTTTCTGTGTTTCACTTCTTGCTTCTTTAAAAGCACAGACTTTCTGTAATACTCCGTGCGACCACCACATATATTCTCTGTGTATTCTTACATTTATTTTCAAAAACGCAGAACTTCACAGATTGCAAAATCTACTACAAGCTCAAAACTCTGTGTTTTAAACAGTATCTCGCATAAAACACAGAAACTACGTAGTTCAGGCTTCCCAGCCTTCCTTAAAACTCTGTGTTATTTCGAAATCTCATAAGAAAACACAGACCAGCTCTTTTCCCAGTCCATAATCACAAAGCAGGTGCGGCTGCGCCGCAGGGGTAACCTAATATGTTTGCATGATTTCTTTGATGAATATAATCACCCAAGCAAACATATATCTCATTTTGTGCGCATGCACACAACCTAGAATCTTGTTTAAAACCATCGGAAACAAAGTCCACTCTGTGAGCGAAGCGAACACTTGATATTTTTATGAAATACGGAAAATACATTAAAACAGTCTAATTTCCCGTAGTCTAGGTTTACTAGCCAAGCAAGTCAGCACCGTACTACATCCAAGAACACCACACTACACCTCAATTACCTCAACTGACTTTCCCAGGCTCTGTAGGTGAGCGATGAGTTCGTCGGTGTGGAGCCATACTGTGGCAGTATTGTCCATAGGATGGGCAGCACACATGTTTAAATCGACTAGAGCTTTGTCGATGTAGAACTTGACCTTGTTCTCTTTGTCATTGATGAGGCCAAGTGGTGTGACTGCACCAGGTGTTAGGTCGAGTATTTCCAACAATTCTTCATCATTGCAGAATGAAAGTGGTGTAGTGCCATGATCGGCTCTAAACTGTTTTAAATCCACTTTCTTCTGTCCTGAGACGGTGATTAGGAAATAGTTCTTTCGCTTTTTGTCATGGATGAAGATGTTCTTTGCGTTTGCCTCAGGATGAGGCAAGTCGATGTCATCTAAGTCTTCCATAGTTAGAACAGCTTTGTGTTCTGTTATTTCATGCCATAGATGGTTTTCGTTTAAGTAATCATATACTTCTTGCTTTGTCATGATGAGTCTCCTGTTATCGTCTGTTAGAAGCGTTCTTCGCATTCCAGAGTTTGTCGTATTTGAATCCTGTGACCTTTTCGAGGATTGCTATTTCTTCAGGTGTGATTTCTGAGTCGTCTTCGCCTTTTCTACGAGTGATTTCCTTCTTTACGAGAGAGAATTCATACTGCTTCATAGGGAAAGCGCGGCCGAAGAGGAAGAGCAGTCCTACGAGGATGACAGGAAGCATGATAAAGATTAGGGCGATTCCATGCCTAGTGAAATCAGACTGCATCTGCCCGGTTGAAGCAAGTTTTGAGTCGTAGCCAACTAGACTGAGAAGCAGTCCAATCATACCGAGTGAAACTCCGGCTGAAACTTTTCGGGCAAAAGTAGCCATGCCTGAAACGATGCCAGGTCTGGAGATACTAGTGATTAGTTCGTCTACGTCAGCCATATCTGCCATGATTGCAAAGATTGATGTAAGAGTAGCGGCGTTACCGATTCCGATACCTGCTGTCAGAACGAGGATGGCAACAATAGGTGCTCCCTCGTATGAGAAAAAGAGAAGCCCTAATGTTGAAATGATTCTAATAGGCGCACCGATGAGCAATGTCGTCTTCTTTGAAGTTTTGGCCATGATAGGTCCCCAGAACAACATTCCTAGTAACTGAGAAACGACTAGTACTCCCAGCAATGCGGTCAAGTGCTTGTAGTCGTTTAACACGTCATCTACGTAGTAAACGGCCATGCCTGAAACAAAGTCCATTCCACACTGTCCTGCGAGATAGATTCCGATGAAGAGTCGGAAAGAGCGGCTCTTAAATACGCTGATTGCCTGTGAAAAGGCATCTAGCAGATTTGACTGTACAGGTTCTTTTTCCTTCTCCCATGTGCCAAAGAAAGTCATGAGTGAAGTGAAGAGAAAGATCACACCAAAGATACAAGCACATTTGATATAGAGACTTTTGTCTGTAGGGCTTGAAATAATCTTAGATGGAAGCAGTCCGCAAACCATGGATCCGAGAGTGGACCAGATCATTCTCATATTTGAGAACTTGGAACGCATAGCGTAGTCGTCCATCATATCTGGTAGTAGTCCATTGTATGGAACCATGAGGACAGTAAAGCCAGTTGAAAAAATGCAGTACATTGACAAGTAAAAGATATATAACACAGTTGTGTTTGTAGAATTAATAGGAATCCATAGTAAAACAAAAGAAATGGATGAAAGAAAAGCGCCGATTAAGATATAGAATCTCTTTGCGCCAAGTCTGGATTTGGTTCTGTCAGTGATGTTGCCCATGATAGGGTCTGTGATGGCATCCCAGATCTTTCCAACCAGTGGGATAGTACCTGCGAGTGCGATAGGCATTCCGAGCGCTTTCGTAAGAAAAGCGGCAAAGAATGTGTTGATGATAACAAATGCTCCTCCATTGAAGAATTCGCCCATACCATACATGGTCTGCGAAAGTAGGCCGTAGGAATGTTTGTTTTGATTCATATAATCCCCCATACGTTTCTAGTAATTTCGACTTATTTTTGCAAAAAAAATATAAGCCGTAACTTTTGCTACAGCTTATATTTTAACTTTTATCTGTTGTTTTTTAAAGTACTAAAGTCGACTCTTTAGTTCCTGCCAAAGCTTGTTGTAGTAAGCCTGCTCATCGTCAGAGAGCTGGTGGAATGTTTCGCAGTTTTCAAGCACCTCGTTATTAAAAGTCAGGGCAGGATTCTCTTTAATATCTTTCGCCAGATTCTTCTGAACGGAGATCAGTGGTGATGAGTACCAAACGTAATCGAAGTTCAGCTGTCCAATCTTTGGTGTGCAGAGATAATCGATAAATTTCTCTGCGAGGTCTTTGTGCTGGCAAGTCTTTGGTACGAACCAGCTGTCAATCCAAACGTTTGAACCTTCCTTTGGAATAGAGTAGGAGAGGTTAGGGTTTGAGTCCATTGCAGTGGCAGCTTCGCCTGAGTAAACGACAGCCATTGCTGCATTTTCTGAAATCATCTCATCAGCAGTTTCATCAACCATGTAGGCATAAGTAAGAGGGTACTGCTGTTTTAGAAGCTTCAATGCATCTTGTAACTCAGACTTCTTTGATGTGTTGAGCGAATAACCGAGTATTGAAAGTGCAGGGATGAAGGCATCTCGTACGGAGTTCTGCTGGATGATTTCGTTCTTATATTTTTTATCCCAGAGAACTTTCCAGCTTGAAACTTCCTGCTTTGAAACCATCTTTGTGTTATAGAGGATTCCAACCGTTCCGTAAAAATAAGGAACTGTGTATTCGTTCTTTGGGTCAAAAGCTTTTGACAATTCCTGAATAGTAGGATCCACATTGGAAAGATGTGGAATGTTATTCAGGTCAAGCTTCTGTAGTTCCCTCTCAGAAATCAGTTTCTCGATCATATAGTCGGAAGTGTTGATCAGATCATATTTGATTGAACCTGATTTGTACTTCGTGTACATTTCTTCCGGGCTGGAGTATTCCTCGTATTTAATCTTCACATTGTATTTCTTCTCGAAAGAAGTGATGACTGATTCATCGATATACTTACCAGCGTTTAGGATGGTAAGGGTATTTTTGCCGGATGAGGTATCTTTTTTCGCGCAGCCGGTAAAACCTGGAATCACCACGATGAGGATTAGCAGGCCTGCAATGAAGTTTCTGATAGGCTTCTTTCCGCGGCTTTCGCGTTTTGCACCCGTGAAATTCATAAACAGCAGTAGAACGAACACGGTTGCGAAGAGGATAGTGGAGAGAGCATAAAGCTCTGGCTTGATTCCTTTTCTGAGTTCAGTGTAGAGCATAGTTGAAATCGTGTTCATGCCGGCGCCTTTTGTGAAGTATGTGATTGAGAAGTCATCGAGTGACATAGTTACTGCCATGATGAATCCTGAGAAAACGCCGGGCTTGATCTCTGGCCAGGTCACTTTATAGAATGCAAAAAGTTTGTTGGCACCGAGATCTAGGGCTGCCTCATAAGTGTATTTGTTTGCGGATTTGAGTTTAGGCAGTACGTTCAGAATTACGTATGGAATGTTGAACGTAATGTGTGCGATTAGTACTGTTACAAATCCGAGATCCATGAACTTGACAAAGAGAAGCATCATGGAAAGTCCGGTTACGATATCTGCATTTAGAAGAGGGATGTTTGTGGCACCGAGGTAGATGGCCTTGTTACGTCTCTTCATGGCGCTGATACCGATAGCTGCCATAGTTCCGATGATAGTCGCGATTACTGCGGCGAGAATCGTAAGCTGTAGTGTTGTAGCAAAGGCATTCATAATCGTTTCATCGTGGAAACAGCGGGAATACCATTTGAGGGTGAAACCACCCCAGTTTACTTTTGTCTTTGAGTTGTTAAATGACAAACCGATAAGTACTGCGATAGGCAGATACAAAAAAGTAAAAATGAGAACCAGGTATAGTCTCTGTAAATTTCTCTTTACCATGTTGCCACGCTCCCTTCATCTTTGTCGAAAATCTGAGACAGAATCATACTGATCAATACGAAGATCATAAGTACAACAGAGAGGGCAGAACCGATACTCCACTGGTTACCCTGCATGAAATCCTGTTCGATTACATTTCCGATGAGGAGAATCTTTCCACCGCCGAGGATATCTGAAACAGCAAAGGAAGTAAGTGCTGGTACGAATACCATTACGATTCCGCTGATGATTCCTGACATAGTGAGTGGCAAGATAATCTTAAAGAAAACGGTTATATTTTTTGCACCGAGGTCATGTGCTGCCTCGATATAATCCTTCTTGATACGAACCATGGAGTTGTAGATAGGAAGGAGCATAAAAGGCAGGTAGTCATAAACCATACCGATTACAACCGCGAGCGGAGTGTTTATAACCTGTATAGGTGACAGGCCGAGACCTGTGAGTACAGAGTTAAAGATTCCGTTTTTGGCGAGTAGCATCTTCCAGGCCATGATTCTGAGCAGGAAGTTCATCCACATAGGAAGCATAAAGATGAATACTACGAAAGTCTGGTGCTTGAAGTTGAAGCTTTTTAGAATCATCGCGAGAGGATATGCGATGATGAGGCAGACTAAAGTAGTAACCACACCGAGCTCAAGGGAGAGTCCGATTGCTGCTAAGTGAGCGTGAAGTGTAACTTCCTTCATATATTCCAGTGTGAAGTGGCCGTCTGTGCCGGTCAGTGCGTAGAGCACTACTGTAATCATCGGCAGGATGATGAAGCCGATGATCCATAGCAGGTAAGGTCCAGCGAGAAGCTGTTTCTTAAGATTATTCATCAATCTCCACAGCTTTCTCATCCGAAGATTCAGGCTTGTGCATGATCTGAATATTGAACGGGATTACATTGATACCTACCTTTGCTCCTACTTCGAAGTAAGAAGTAGAGTGAACGAGCCACTCGTAACCATTTGCCATTACGTCATATTCATAGTGAACACCCTTGAAGATGATAGAAGTGATAACACCCTGCATGAAACCGCTGAGCTCTGTGTTTAGCTCGACATCTTCAGGACGGATTACGACATCGACTGGAGTGTTGTTACCAAATCCTTCGTCCACACAAGGAACTTTTACACCGAGGATTTCTACGAGTCTGTCTTCGATCATAGTTCCGTCCATGATATTTGAGTGTCCGATGAAATCCGCTACGAAGGCATTCTCTGGTTCGTTGTAGATGTCTTCAGGTGTACCAATCTGCTGGATATAACCCTGGTTCATAACTACGACTGTATCTGACATAGTTAGCGCTTCTTCCTGGTCGTGTGTTACGTATAGGAAGGTGATTCCGAGCTCTTCCTTTAGACGCATAAGCTCGTACTGCATGTTCTGACGAAGCTTCAAATCGAGCGCGCCGAGAGGTTCGTCGAGTAGTAGAACTTCCGGTTCATTTACGATGGCACGTGCGATAGCGATTCGCTGCTGCTGACCACCTGAAAGAGAGTCCACAGAACGATTCTCGTATCCGTCGAGGTTTACGAGCTTAAGTGCGTATTTAATCTTGTCATCGATATAAGACTTGCTCTTCTTCTTAATCTTTAATCCGAAGGCGATATTCTCAGCAATAGTCATATTTGGAAACAGAGAATACTTCTGGAATACAGTGTTTAGTTTTCTCTCGTTCGCTGGCTTATAAGTGATGTCTTCGTCGTCAAATATGATGCGACCTTTATCAGGTGTTTCGAATCCACCTAGGAGACGCAGAGTAGTAGTCTTTCCGCATCCAGAAGGTCCGAGCAGTGTTATAAATTCATTTTCTCTAACATAAAGATTGAAGTCATCGAGGATGAGATTGTCCCCGTATGATTTTGATATATTTTCAAAAGTTATTAGTTTCTTCTTCATTACCTATTCCCATTTATATTGGCAGCATCTGCCTACATATACTCCTTTAACAAACTGATTTCATCCTCGCTTAGCTCTCTGCAGTCACCCTGTGAGAGCTCCTCGGGTAAGGATAGCGGGCCGAACGTGACACGCTTCAAGTATGACACCTCCATTCCGCGGGCGAGGAACATCTTCTTAATCTGATGGAACTTTCCTTCATGGATAGTTACATAGACCTCGCTGGTTCCTGGACCGGACCCAAGTATTTCTAAATCAGCTGGAAGAGAGTAGAGGTCTTCGTCATACTGGAATCCAGTGCGAAAAGCTTCGACGTCGGCTTCAGTCACTTCTCCTCGAATCTGGGCATAATATTTTTTATCAACGTGACTCTTCGGTGCGAGCATCTTGTGCGCGAGAGTACCGTTGTTAGTAAGCAGAATCAATCCTTCGGTGTCGATGTCTAGACGTCCTACCGGAAAAATATCGCGGCGGGCGCCATCAGGCAACAAATCGCACACTGTCTCATGGCGTTTGTCTTCGGTTGCCGTAACGACTCCGGCTGGTTTATTCAAGATGTAATACTGGAATTCTACGAATGATACAGGCTGTCCGTTATAAGTAACGGTAGAATTTGGTGTAACAGAAGTAGAGGGATCCTTTACGATAACTCCGTCGATAGTGACGGCTCCGCGGCGAATCTCCTTCTTTAAAACACTTCTGGTGCCTATCTTCATTTCTGATAAAAAACGGTCTAGTCTCATAATAAACATTACCAAACCAAACGATTCTTTAAGGGAATGTTCAGTACTCCTTAATTTATTGATTTTGCATACTTGTGATATTATAATATTCTGCGCCTAATTTTGATAGGAAAATTTGAAAAAAATGGAAGGTTTTTTTATGAAATATAATTTTAAAAATCGTGGAACGGCTATGCCGAGAGTTGCGGTGTCTTTGAAAGGAAAAAATCCTGAAGAAATCCGCAGAAAGAGTATCGTACTTTCTGATCATCATGTGGACATGATTGAGTGGCGAGCAGATACGATTGAAAGTGATCTCGAGAGAGGAATAGAGAGATTCGATATTGACTATATGTTAGAGGTTCTCGAAGGCTTAGAATCTCTCGATGTGCCTGTTATCTTTACGCTTCGTACCTCAAACGAAGGTGGTTTCTTTGACATGACTTCAAAGTACGATGAGGTTATGAGAGAGATTATTACTTGCAGCAAGCCTGCTTTTGTGGATATCGAGATGGAGACATCAAAGGATCCGGAAGCGTTGATTAAACTGGCTCATGAGAGAGAAATCGATGTAATCGTTTCGTACCACGATTTCAAGGAAACTCCTGGTACGGAAATCCTCCTCAGAAAGATGTCAAAGATGGAAGCAATGGGAGCGGATGTCGTAAAAGTCGCTTGCATTCCAACAGAGTTCAGCGATGTTCATCGTATGATGGAACTTCCAGACAGATATCATGAAAAATTTCCTGATAGAAATGTAGTCTGCATCTCCATGGGAGAAATGGGAATGGCTACACGTCTCTATGGAGAGAGAAACAAACAGTGTATGACTTATGCCTCAGCCGATGAATCAGTAGCACCAGGACAGGTTTCTTACCTTTATATGAGAGAATTTCTCGATCAGATTCATGAGATGATGACAGTTGATCCGATGACTCATAATATCTACATCTGTGGATTTATGGGAGCAGGAAAAACTACAACAGCAAAAGTTCTATCAGACAGAATTCATCTTCCTGTATTTGAAATGGACGAAATCCTTGAATCGAAATTCCATCTTCCGATTTCTGATTACTTCGACAGTTATGGAGAAGAACGTTTTAGAAGAGAAGAGAGTGAGCTTCTGAAACTGATTTCTGAAACAGGACCAGCCATCGTTTCATGCGGAGGTGGTGTCACATTAGATGAAGAGAATATTGAAATCATGCATGAAACAGGTTCTGTTGTTGTCCTCGAAGCAACACCTGAGACTATTCGTGAGAGAACGAAGGATACACTGACTCGTCCGCTTCTAAAGCAGAGCGCGAATAACGAAGATGATTTGGAGCTCTTCCTGCCATCTAACTCACTGATGTTTGAGAAGGAAATGGTTTCACGAATTGAGAGAATGATGAAGCGTAGAGAGGCAGGCTATAAACAGGCAGGTAATCTTTTTATTCAAACAGATGATAAAAGTCCTGAGGTCGTAGCATATGAGATTATTGGTATCAAAAAAATCGATGATTTAAATGAAAATTGCGACAATGATGAAGTTTATAAGTAATTAATAAATAATTGCTTTACTTAATTAAAAGTTGATTATAAAATTAGAGTGGAGCTTATTTATAGAGCTATTTTAAGGAGAAAAAAGATGTCTGATAACAAAGCAAAAGAAAGTGTTAGAGAGAAAAAGGGATTATCAGTAAGATTAAAACTATACATCCCAATAGTTCTGTTAGCTGCTACTGCAGTTATCGCATCAGTAGTAGGTATTTATAACCTTAACAAAGTTCATGATGAACAGGTTTCTATTTCTGATGAATATTTAAAGGGTGTAGAACTTTCATCTCAGCTTCAGTATGATATCGAGCATGAGTGGAGAGTACTGGATCAGTTTGTAATCGCTTATTCACAGAAGAATTTGCAGGAAGTTAAAACATTGCATGATAAGATGTTTGAAATTAAGGATGAAACTCTAAAGGATTTGAAGGAGTATAAGAAGCTTCCTTCAGATGCTGAAAAGGATAAACTTTTAAATGAGTTTGAAGCAGATGTTACTGAGACAACAGAGCTTGCTACAACAGCTATCCAGGCTATGAACAAGGGTGATATTGTAACAGCATTTGGTGTTATGCAGACACAGATGCTTACTAAAGCGGATGAGATGGAAGCTGGCGCTGAGAAGCTTACAAAGCTCGAAATTAAGAGAGCGAATGAGGCTTCAGACAAGGCTCAGGAGACATACTATATTGCCGTAAATGGAACTATCTTCCTGTTAATAGAAATCGTTGTATTGATCATTCTCGCTTTCATTATTATCGAGAGATCAGTTGTTAGACCTCTTAAGAGAGCAACTGATGAGCTTCATATTATCAATGAATCACTTAGAAACAAGGAAGGTGATTTGACTCGCAGACTTCCTGTTAAGTCAAAGGATGAAATCGGTCTTCTTGCATATGGAATGAATAACTTCCTGGATATCTTGCAGAAGATTGTTACTAAGCTCGGTGGTGGTTCAGATGAACTTATGAGCTTGATTGGAAATGTAAACCAGAATATCGGTGATTCTAATTCTAATGCTACAGAAGTAAGTAATAGATTGGAAGAACTGGCAGCTTCTATGGAAGAAGTTTCATCGACTATTCATGCAGTATCTGAAGGTACAGCAAATATCGGTGAAGAGGTTGATGCTATTTCAGAGCAGTCTACAAATATCGCTTCTTACTCTAGAGAAATGGATGACAGAGCTACAGAACTCGCAAACACAGCTAGAGAGAACAAAGATGAAGCAAACAACATGCTCGGTAGCCTGATTGAAACTATGAAGAAAGCAATCGATGACTCAAAGAGCGTAGATGAAGTAAATAACCTGACTGGAGAAATCCTTTCTATTTCTTCACAGACAAACCTACTTGCTCTAAATGCTTCTATTGAGGCAGCTCGTGCAGGTGAAGCCGGTAGAGGTTTTGCGGTTGTTGCTGATGAAATCAGAGATTTGGCTGAATCTAGTAGAGAGACAGCAAATAACATCCAGGAAATCAACGATATGGTTGTTAAGGCTGTTAATTCACTTATTGATAATTCACAGCAGATGCTCGATTTCATGCAGGAAAAAATCCTTTCAGATTACGATAGTTTCGTAGATTCTGGTGAGCAGTACAAAGAAGATGCTGAACATATTAATTCAGCTATGTCAGCATTTGCTGAGAAGACTGATAACTTGAAAGTTATCATGAACCAGATTGTAGATTCTATCGAAGGAATCGCAAAGGCATCTGAAGAAAGTGCTCAGGCTGTTATCAGTTCATCAGGAAATACTAATACTTTGGTTGATAAGATTTCAGATATCGATAAAGAGATGCAGGCGTCTGTTGGAGCTATCAATGGCTTCAAAGATGAAATCGATGTATTCTCTAAATATTAATTAATTGTTGCATATGGTATTTAAAGGAGTTCACGAGTGTTTCGTGGGCTCCTTTTTTAAAATGTTACGCAAATGTTACAAAAAGTCTGACCGTTAAAGACCGATTTTAACGTCTTTTTTACATTGACGAATAGGGGCTTTTTTGATAATATTATTAAGATTTTGTTACGTAGACGTAGCGTAGCTGGATAACGCATCGGACTCCGACTCCGAAGATCGCCGGTTCGAATCCGGTCGTCTACATCCGGTGTTACGAGCGCCGATTTATTTAAAATATTAAGATTTAGAAATTGAAAAAATATAGAGGAATGTAAAATGGCAAACAAGGATAAGCTTAAAGAAATCTGGAAAAAGATAGTAGAAGTAGTTTGTGATCCAAAGAAATACAGATATTATGGTGCTGTTATCGTACTCATCGCTATAACATTGATTCTCGCTAGATGCACAAATGGTACAGCTGCTGATAGTGATCCTATGGCAGGTGCTTATGGTAAATACCAGACAGAGAGTAAGAAGACAAATGAAGAGCTTGTAAATCTGATGAACGCATACTACAAAGCTTATGCTAATGGAGATATTAAAGCTCTTAAGAAAGTAGCTAATCCTATTTCTGCGAAAGAGGAAAGCTATATCAAGTTCTTTAGTGGATATGTAGAAAAATACAACGGAATTACTATCTACTCAAAGAGAGGTTTGGATAAAGAGTCTTATCTGGTTTCTGTATCTATGAAGATTAAATTTAAGAACATTAAGACAGAAGCTCCTGGACTTGATTTTTTCTATGTAAAGACTGATAAGAAGGGTAATCTTTATATCGATAATATTTATTCTAACTTTAATACAAACTACTCAGAATATGAGATGGATACAAAGATCGTTAAGCTGATCGCTACATTCGAGGAGCAGGACGATTTGAAGAACCTTCAGACAAAGGTTCAGAAAGAATTCAACGCTGCTATGGTAAAGGATGAAGACTTGAATACTTTCCTTAGCTCAACTTTAGCAAATGCAACTACTACATGGGCTACTCAGTACGAGCAGGAAGCAGCAAAGGCTGAAGAGGCTGCAAAGGCAGAAGAAGCAAAGAAGGCTGAAGAGAAGAAGGCTAAAGAGGCAGAGAAGAAAGAAGCTGCAAAGAAATCTGAAGCTGAGAAGAAAGCAGCAAAGGCTAAAGCAAAGCAGGATAAACAGGACGAGAAGTCAAAGAAGACAAAGTACACTAACAAAGCAGTTAGCGTTTACGATAAAGCAGGAACTGATGGAACAGTACTTGGTAACTTGGAAATCGGTGCTGAAGTAACTATGTATGCTACAGAAGGTGATTTCGCTAGAATCCTCTTTAACGATAATCACAATGCATATGTTCCAAAAGATGTGCTCGTAGATTCTAAACCTGCTGGAACAGATGTAGTTGATGTACCGGGTCTCGCTGCAGGATCAAATATCACACTTAACACTACAGTACGTGTTCGTGGTGAGATGGATGAGACATCACAGGTTGTTGCAGTTGCATACACAACTGAACCACTTACAATCCATGAGAACTATGCTTCTGGCTGGACAAAGGTTACAACTTACAGTGGTGTAACAGGATATGTAAAGACTGAATTACTTCAGTAATTTACGGCTAAACTAAAGATTAATATGACCTCCAAGAGTTAGATAGCATCTAGCAGATTGGAGGTCATTTTTGATAGAGGAAGAGATAAATGCGTTTAAATAAGTATCTGAGTTCTGTCGGTTATTGCTCCAGAAGAGAAGCGGACAGATTGATTGAGAATCGCGAAATAGAGATAAATGGCCGTGTTTGCGAGCTGGGAGATCAGGTTGAAGAAGGAGATGTCGTTACTCACAGAGGTAAGCCTGTAAAGGGAGCCGATGCGCCTGTTATCTTGCTTTTTAATAAGCCGAGGGGAATCGTTTGTACAGCAGAAAAAAGAGAGAAGAAGAACATCATAGACTTCATCAATTATCCGGTTCGTGTGTATAACGTAGGTCGTCTGGATAAAAACTCCAGAGGTTTAATCCTGCTTACAAACCAGGGTGACCTCGTAAATGCACTAAACAAGGCTTCAAACTATCACGAGAAGGAATATGTAGTGCGAGTTGATCATGTGGTGACAGATGAGTTTCTGCAGCACATGAGTGAGGGCGTATATCTGTCAGAGCTTGATGTCACTACTCGACCTTGTAAGGTGTGGAAGTCTAAATACAATGAGTTTCACATCATTCTGACACAGGGACTAAATCGTCAGATTCGTCGTATGTGCCAGGAAGAAGGCTACTACGTACATGACCTTAGACGTATTAGGATTATGAATCTGACTTTGGATGGAATCGAAGAGGGCAAATACAGAAAGATTACTCCACAGGAAGAACAGAAGTTAAAACAGGATATCGGTCTATAAATGATCCGAATTATGCGTGACAGAGCATGGAAATGATCTAAATTATGCGTGACAGCGGGGAGAGGAATATGACATTTGAAGAATACAAAGCACTTTCAAAAGAAATAGATTATCACATGAATCTATACTATAACGATGATGCACCTGAAATCAGCGATTATGAGTATGATATGTTGATGCAGAAATTGAAGGCAGCTGAAGCAGAGCACCCTGAATGGGTTACTTCTGATTCACCTTCACAGAAGATAGGTGGTGTTGCAAAGCGTGAAGCTGGCGTAAAGGTAACTCACAATGTGCCTATGCTATCTATCGAAGATGTCTTCAATGAAGAAGACGTAGTTACCTGGGTTAACAAGGTATTAGAACGTCATCCTGACGCTTCTTTTTCCGTAGAGCAGAAGATAGACGGACTGTCTATGACGCTTCGCTACACACGTATGGAAGATGGACGCATGCATCTGATGCTCGCTGAAACACGTGGCGATGGTCTCGTCGGCGAGGATGTTACAGCAAATGCGCATGTGATTCCTGACGTGCAGAAGGAACTCGACCTCGATTTCGAATATTTAGAGGTTCGTGGTGAGGTCTACATGTCTCACGAGGATTTCGAGAAATACAACGAGGAGCAGGAACGGTTGGGAAAAAAGACTTCCGCAAATCCGCGTAACCTTGCCGCTGGAACTCTTCGTCAGCTCGATACTTCTATTACAAAGAATCGTGGCTTGAATATGTTTGTGTTTAATATTCAGGATGGACCAGCAGAGGTTATGGAGTCGCACGATGCTGGCTTGAAGATAATCGAGCAGGCTGGAATCAAGACTGTGTATCACAAGCTTTGTTCGAATGCAGAGAAAGTTATTGCTACGATTCGTGAAATTGGTGAGATGCGTGGTGACCTGCCTTTTGATATTGATGGTGCGGTTGTCAAGGTCGACCATATCGCCTACAGAAACGACTTCCCGGCTGGAAGCAAGTACTCAGCCGGACATATTGCGTTCAAGTATCCGCCAGAAGAGCGTCCGGTTGTGATGGAAGAGATTGAGGAGACTGTAGGTAGAACCGGCAAGCTCGCTTTTATCGGGCATGTTCTCGATGCTGAGACACATAAACCGGCGAGACTTTGCGGCACAAACGTGTCTAGAGTAACTCTTCACAATGCTGATTACATGTTAAAGAATCGTATTGGAATCGGTGGTGTTTATAAGTTAAAAAAATCTGGTGATATCATTCCAAAGATTTGTGGAGTGGTTACTGAGCCGGAAAGTTTGTATCAGGTATCCGAATTTTGTCCAGTATGTGGAGCGAAGCTAGTAGTAGAAGAGGATACAGCGGATATTCGCTGTGTAAATCCTACTTGCAAGGCGCAGCTTTCTCGCACGATTTCTTATTTCACTTCATTGAACTGTATGAATATTATGGGACTTGGCGAGACTTTGGTGGATGCGCTCTTAGAAGAAGGATATTTATCTAGCTACGCAGATATCTATCATCTGAAAGAGCATCGCGACGAGCTTGTTGAAAAGGGAATTATCGGTAGAGAGAAGAACACAGATAAGCTTTTGGCAGCTATCGAAGCATCTAAGGAGAATGAGGCTGATCGTTTCCTGGCAGCTCTCGGAATTAGAAATGTAGGGCGTAGAACTGCTTCTACTATCATGAAAGAGATGAAAACTATAGATGCTGTTAGAGAAGCGTCTGTGGAAAGGTTGCAGGAAATCAGCGATGTAGGTGAGACTACTGCGATTTCGATATATGATTTCTTCCATGACGAGACAAATATCGAAATCTTAGAGGATTTCAAAGCTCTCGGCATAAACATGGAGATTGCAGAGAAATATAATGCTTCTGATAAATTAGCAGGACTTACTTTTGTAATTACTGGTACTTTGCCAAACTATGGTCGTAAAGAAATGCAGGACTTGGTTGAGGACAATGGTGGTAAGTGCACTGGTTCTGTTTCAAAGAAGACTTCTTACCTGATCGCAGGCGAAGCGGCAGGTTCGAAGCTGGATAAGGCAAATGCTCTGGGCATTCCTGTCTTAGATGAAGCAGCATTTTTAGAGATGTTAAAGTAAGAATATCGTTAGAAATTTAGGATGTAGATGGGAGATTTTGATATGGCATTTAATCCAGCAGCATTGATGAAGATTATGCAGTTAAAGAGTAAATTTGAGGCTAATCATCCAAAGACTGTTCAGTTTACAAAGCAGGTTTTGATGTCAGGTTTGCCTGAAGATACAGTTATCGAGGTAAGTGTAACTAAACCAGGCGCTGAGAAGATTACTGCTAATATGAAGATTACAGCAGATGATCTGGAAATGATGAATGAGTTGAAGAATTTGAGATAGCAAGTGTTCGCTACGCTCACAGAGTGGGATTGGTGCTAGAGCGCAGGATACTGATATATGTTTGCTTGGCTGATTATATTCATCAAAGAAAGCAGCCTGTCAAGGACGTAAGCCTTCGGTGGCTTCGCCATCCTTGACAGGCTGCTTCTTTGATGAAAAGGTGTGATCAAGCAAACATATTAGGTTACCCCTGCGACGCAGCCGCACTTGCTTTGTGATTATGGACTGGGGGGAGAGCTGGTCTGTGTTTTCTTATGAAATCTTGAAGAAACACAGAGTTTTAAGGAAGGCTGGGCAGCCTTAGCTATGTAGTTTCTGTGTTCTATGCGAGATACTGCTTAAAACGCAGAGTTGAGCTTGTAGTAGACTTTGTAATCTGTGAAGTTCTGTGTTTTTGAAGATTAATGTAAGAATGCACAGAGAATATATGTGGGGGTTGTCTGGAGTATTACAAAAAGACTGTGTTTTCTAGTGAATATGAAATATAACACAGACTTTAGAAGTTTGATTAGGACTTACGAGCTGTAAAACTCTGCGTTTTTTGATTATTCTTGCTTAAAAACACAGAAAGGCAATTCTTGCGGCGCAGCCGCACTTGATTGAATTTTGCGGTTGGTATAGGGAAAAGCTTGATATAAAGGAATTCCCAATACACTGCGGAGCGGACTTGCTTGAATTAAGTGGTTGGGTATAGGGAAAGAGTTTGATATGGAGGGATTGCCAATACATTGCGGAGCTGACTTGCTTGATTTTGGTGATTTGGTATAGGGAAAGAGCTTGATATGGAGGAATTCCCAATACACTGTGGGGCTGACTTGCTTGATCTAGGAGTTTTGGTATAGGGAAATAGTTTGATATAGAGGAATTCCCAATACACTGCGGAGCTGACTTGCTTGGTGGGAAAGTGAAACCTACGAAAAATTGACGATTTAGGTGGAATATTTCGTAGTTTGCTGAGCTGACTTGATAGATAGGAAAGTGTAACCTACGGTAAATTGACGATTTAGGTGGAATATTTCGTAGTTCGCGGAGCTGAATTGCTAGGTAGGAAAGTGGAACCTACGAAAGATTGACGATTTAGGTGGAATATTTCGTAGTTTGCTGAGCTGACTTGATTGGTGGGAAAGTGAAACCTACGAAAAAATGACGCTTAGTGCACTAAATTTCGTATGTGGGGCCCCAGTAGCGAGCTTGCGAGCGTTTAATCTATGAATTTATTGCATAGAAATAGCGCCGAGCCGGTGAAACATGGTTTTTGTTTCGTTTCTAGAAACAAAAACGATGTTTCAAACCGCTGATCGGCGCTAATAAAAGCAAAATTATGGGTTACAACGCCCTCATCAAGCTTTCGCTGATCGGCGCTAGTATAGGCAAAATTATAAATTACAACGCTACAACAAATTCTTAAACATCAATAGGCTCTAAGCCA
The DNA here is from genome assembly GCA_045579705.1 of Lachnospiraceae bacterium. Classification (GTDB taxonomy): domain Bacteria; phylum Bacillota; class Clostridia; order Lachnospirales; family Lachnospiraceae; genus Lachnocurva. Next base: position 30,453 of record JAZNMP010000037.1, on the reverse strand, counting down.
AAGAACTTGATACTTTCCTCTGCTAAAACTTCCATAGCATCGATGTAGAAGCTAGGTAGACCGTGATACTCGCGGTAGACGGAGAGTTCGGTGCAGCCGAGGATGCAGCAATCGCAGCCGGCTTCACGGATGGCTTTGTCTATTTTGAGGAAGGTGGAGCGGTTCCCCTTTTCGCCCTTTTTGATCTCATCATAAATGAGAGACATAACGTATTTTTGAATCTCTGGTTCAGGTTCATAAGGGATTAGACCTGCTTTTTCTATCTCACGAGAGTAGATTCCTGTCTTTAGTGTGCCATCTGTAGCGAGGATGGCAACTTTTTTCGCGTCAGCGGGATAAGCCTCACGAATTCGAGCGACAGTCTTTCGTGGCATGTGAAGGATTGGTATGTTGATTTCCTTCTGGATGTCATCGACAAAATAGTGAGATGTGTTACAAGGAATGGCGATGCAGGAGCAGCCGCAGGATTCAAGAGTGCGGCAGTCTTCGAGCATTTTCTGAAAAACAGCATCTGTTTTGCCGGATAGGATAGCAGAAGTTCTGTCTGGCATAACTGTGTCGCTGAGGATGACTGTAGGGATATTGTCCTGATCACAGGAGGCGTCCGTACGATCGAGAATCCACTGATACAAAATTTGTGTAGCCTGTGGACCCATTCCACCGAGTATTCCAAGTTTTTGATTCTTAAAGTCTCTCATAATTTCATCTCTCTTACTAACTAGAGAGGATTAGTTCTTCTTCTCATAGTAAGTTGCATAGTTTTTCTTGTGTCTAGCGAGATTGTGTCTAACCCAAAGTTTGTGGAGGAGATTCTTCTCCCCGCTGTAAACCAGCGAATTAGAGAATTTTTTCTCGCGGAGCAGTCTGTCGATAGTAGGATGGTATTTTGAAACGATGTAATCCTTTGCTACCTTGATTGGAACGACGCTCCAGAGTGATTCTGTCTTACAAATCTCGAATTTGATATCTTTATTAAAAATATAGTCTTCTACAAAGTATCTTGCAATATTATATCCTGCGCCGGTTACGTAGTAATTGCTACGGCCCTGGCGGCAGTTGATCTCGAAGAATTTGTATTTGCCATCGCGTTCGTCGTATTTGATATCGAAGTTAGAATATCCGACATAACCGATGTCTTCGAGGAAGGCTTTGATCTTTGTGCAGATTTCTTCGTTGTACTCTGTGATGATAGTAGCGTGATTACCACTTCCGTGAGGTGTGTGCTCCTCGAGAAGTGTGTGTCCGAGGCACATCATCTTTACTTTTCCGTGCTGGTCAGAGTAGCAGGTAAGAACTCGCATATAAGTGTCATCGCCAGGAATCATATCCTGAATGATCATAGAATCAGGATATCCAGCTGCGTAGCATCTGTCGAGGATGTCGAGAAGTTCTTCACGTGAATTTACGATGAAGACTTTGTTGTTACCTTCGAAAGGATGCTCCCAGTAGCTGATAGAGCAGCTTGGCTTGCAGATGAATGGCGCTTCGAATGGAATTTCGAAATCGTGACCCATTTCTTTTTTATATATGAAAGTTCCAGGATGATCGATGTCGTATTTGTCGCAAAGGTTGTAGAAGTATTCCTTCTGAACGAGGTTGTTTAACATCTCGGCATCGATGTAAGGAGCGATGCAGTTCTCTGGAAGTTTGTCCTTGTTCTCAGAGATGAGCTGTACGTAAGCATCGCCGGCTCCGATTACGAGGATAGGAGCATCAGTGTGTGTAGATGCAAATTCATTTACATATCTGAGAAAAGCTTCTGGAGTTTCATTGTCAGGGTGCGCATGGTAGTCGATGATTGAGCTACGAGCGGCTGGGCCTGATGGGTATTTTCCATAACAAGTTGATTTAATTCCGTATTCCTCATGAAAAGCTCTGGCTACGGAGTATACGTTGATATCTCCGCCAAAGATGAGAGGATAAAATTTCTGTTCCATTTATTTCTCCTTACACTTTATTATTTCTCATGTCAAATTAAATTGAATGATTTATATTTTAGTGTTAATATATCTTTCTACGGCTGAAAAAGCCTAAACACTGTGAAATTATACTCCTTTTAATATTGGTATTCAAGAATTCATGGGTTTAGGACACAGCGAATAATAGAAAGAGGTATTAAACATGAACAGTTCGGAAATTTCAATTCTGCTGACCATGGTCGTATATCTCCTTGGAATGGTTTACGTAGGTTGGTTAGTTTCAAAGAGAAATAATACGGTCAACGATTTCTATATCGGAGGCAGAAAACTAGGCCCACTTGTGACAGCAATGAGTGCTGAAGCATCAGATATGAGTAGTTATCTATTGATGGGGCTCCCCGGACTTGCTTATTTGTCAGGTGTAGCAGATGTGGGCTGGACCATCATCGGTCTGGTCGCCGGCACATATCTAAACTGGCTGATAACCGCAAAGCGACTTCGCAGATACTCAGAAGCGACTGGATCTATCACAGTTCCTAGCTTCTTCTCACGTAGATATCACGATGAAAAAAATATCCTCATGATGATATCTGCCGTTTGGATTGTAGTTTTCTTCATTCCATATACGGCATCCGGTTTTGCTGCTTGCGGTAAACTTTTTAACAGTCTGTTTGGAGTTGATTATCATGTTGCTATGATTGTCGCTGCAATCGTAATCCTGCTATATACTACACTCGGAGGCTTCCTCGCGGCATCTACTACGGACTTGATTCAGAGTATAGTTATGTCTATCGCCTTGATTATCATCATGGTGTTCGGATTACAGCTTGCAGGCGGATTTGAAAATGTGGTAGGCAACGCATCGGAATTGCCTGGATTTTTTTCACTAACAGAGACTTTTGACCCAGTACAGAATAAGGCAAGTCATTTCTCAGTGGTATCTATCGTTTCAACGGTTGCGTGGGGACTTGGATACTTCGGAATGCCACATATCTTGCTTAGATTTATGGCGATTGAAGACGACTCAAAGCTCAAGCTTTCACGCCGAATCGCTTCAGCGTGGGCATTGATTTCGATGATGGTTTCAGTGATGATCGGAATCATCGGACTCGGCATCACTAACCGCGGAAGACTTCCTATGTTGGAAGGAGCGAAGTCAGAGACTATTATTATCGAATTGTCAAAGATTCTGTCTAGATATGGAATCCTTGCGGCAATCATCGCGGGTATCGTTTTGTCAGGAATTCTGGCATCGACAATGTCTACATCGGATTCACAGCTTCTCGCAGCATCTTCTTCAATCTCAAGTGATATTCTCGTGGAGTTCTTCCATGTGAAGTACTCACAGAAGAAGTTGATGGTCATCTCTCGAGCAACTATCGTGTTGATAGCAATCCTCGGAATTGTGATCGCCTGGAATCCAAACAGTTCAGTCTTTGCTATAGTAAGTTTTGCCTGGGCTGGACTCGGCGCAGCATTTGGACCAGTTATGATTCTCGCTTTGTTCTGGCGTAGATCAAACAAATATGGCGCTATGGCCGGACTCCTCTCAGGCGGCGGCTTCGTATTCGTTTGGAAATTCTTCGTACGCCCACTCGGCGGCGCATTTGATATTTATGAAATCCTACCAGCGTTTATCTTTGCGATAATCGTGGAGGTGGTAGTAAGCTTGCTTACACCAAAGCCTTCACAGGAAATCGTGGAGCAGTTTGATAGTATAAAGAAGTAGGAATGAGTTTGGTTTGATAAAAAAACGGCTAATTTGATATGTACCCTCCTCACTGGACAACCAGTAAGGAGGGATTTTTGTTATTTAGAGATTAGTTCAAATTTGATAGTAATGTTGTGAATGTTGTTAATCTGGCTTTTGTCCAGTATTACTGCGGAAGCATTTGATAGGTCGCCCGTTTTAGTTCTGGCGTTTGAAGGAATGTTTCCAACCCATTCGTTCATCAGGTTTACTCGGGTGCATTTTCCATCATCAGAGGTTGTGTATGCTCCTGCTGGTGCTGGCAAAATTCTGCCATCGATGGAGATTTCTTTGATGTCGATGATGCAGTCCGGATATTTGATTTCTGCGTCCTTGATTCCGAGTGCGCTAAAAGTTACTCCATTGTTTCCGTTTTCAAAATCGAGAGAAACTGTGTATTCTCCAGGTCCTGTGACGATTGCATTTGTGGCTTTGATACCAGGCGTGTTATCAGAAGGATTGAAAGTATCGCCGGTGCTATAGGTTCCGGCTCCTCCCATCCACATAATCCATGCAACAGAATCGCCAGGATTATAATCTTCTACATCATCCCATTTATCAGGAGCATCCTTTAGATTTGCTTCCATTCTGGCTCTTACTGTAGGCAGATAAGATGATCCGGAATTTTTTTCCGCAACATAATTTCTGGATGTAAAAAGCTTAGTTAGTGAAGCATCGATCATCGTGTTAGTGCTCTTATTATAAGAGTCGTTCGTGGACCAAAGCATCGGGCAGTAGTTGTATATATCGCAGTTGTCGAGAAGGTTGTTTGTGAATTCGACAGTGTTATCCTTCATGACAGATTTATTTGCCTGCTTATCATAGTAAGGAATAGCGGCATATTCTCCGATGATTACTCCATATCCTTCGTTTGTAAAACGCTGAAGTTTCTTAAAGGCAGTGTTCATGTCGGTGTAATCTGATTTGGTGCCCCAACGGGAATTATTATCTACACCGCAATAATTCCAAGGTGAGTAGTAGTGAACAGAAACAAACAGCTTGTTTGCAATAGTATCTCTAGGCATTTGGAATCTGTAATCGACTGTTTTATCGATATCCGTGTTATAGCCTGCCAGTAGAAGAAAACGATGATCATTCTTTGCGCCACTTCTACGGACAATGTCTACAAATTTTTGATTGATGGCATTTGTTGTGGCGTATTTTTCATCTTCTGTCAGAGTTCCGTATTTCGAAAAGTCAGTGCTTTCATTGAGCCTGTCTCCAAGTTCTTCATTTCCAGATTCGAAGATAAGCTGCTCAGAATAGTTTGAGAATTCCCTTGAAATCTGATTCCAAAGTGCTTCATACATAGTCCAGGCTTTTGCGCGATTAGTCTGATCCTCTGAACCGAACATGGACCACCAGCCGCCGTCCCAGTGATCATTTATAATGACAAACATGTTACTTTCTAATGCCCAGTTTACAACTTCCTTTATTCTGTTTATATATGCCTGATTTATAGTATAGTCACCAGATTCAAAGTTCATCATATTTGTCCAGGCGATAGGAATACGGATGCTGTCAAAACCGGCTGCTTTCATTCCGGAGATCATAGCTTTCGTTGTCACCGGCTGTCCCCAACAAGTTTCGTAAGAGTAGACATTTGCGTTTGTACCCAAAGTGTTATGTCCATAAGCTTCAAATGTGTTTCCGAGATTGATTCCGTTTCCAAGATATTTTGTAACCTCTAGAGCAGACATCTTAGAATAATCTGGTTTCTGTGAATTTGATGCTCTCTGATTAGAGTTTGACTTCGTATTAGCTGTGTTTGTGTTAGTAGAATTTGATGAACGTTTGTTTGAGTGATTTATGACATTTTTGTTTGAAGTGGAAGTTTTATCATGGCTTGTGTCAGAAGTGTTTTGTGGCATGGTAATCCTCGTTCCATTAGATGCCGTTTTTGAGCCTTTACATCCGGTCAAACCGGAAAAAGACATTACGAGTACAAGCGTGAATGCCAGTATCACCTTGAATTTCTGTAATTTCCTCATAGGTTCTCCTCCTTCTATATATTTAACCCAAGAGATATTTTAGCATTGTAGAAATCCGGGACGACCATATTAATCGGATATGTTTATTGGCTTAATAGATAGTTTGATGGTGGATATCTAATTTTTAGGTGGAAAAAAGCTGAATTGTTATATGACTAGTTGGATACCCACCAAAGTGCTGATTTTCTCGATTTGGTGGGTATATGAGGTCGAGTTGGGTAGTGTGGATACCCACCAAAGTGCCGATTATCACGATTTGGTGGGTATATGAGGACGAGTTAGGGAGGATGAATACCCACCAAAGTGGCAAAAAACAAGATTTGGTAGGTATCCGGGTTCTTGGAAGCAAGAAAAAGACAACTTCCCTCAAACTTAAACAAAAAAATATCAAAAATCCATTGACAAACGAATGTATATACTGTATATATAACACATAAACAGTTATATGAACTGTATATACACGTGGAAATCGAGTCGGTTTCCATAAACAGAAAGATGGTGGGCGAATGATTATATTACAGAATAGTGGAGTTCCCATTTATCGACAGATTGCAGATGATTTCAGAACTAGGATTTTGAATGGTGAGATAAAGGCGGGCGAGTTCTTGCCTTCGATCCGATCTCTGGCGAAGGACCTAAAGATTAGTGTCATCACTACGATGAAAGCTTATGAGGTTCTCGAAGAGGAAGGAATAGTAAGTGCCATCAAAGGAAAAGGGTTCTGTGTTAACTCGCAAGATACCGATATGATGAAAGAACAACACTTAAGATTAGTAGAAAGCTCGCTAGGTGAGGCTATTAAAGCGGCAAAGGTAGCGAAGATTTCAAATGAGGAATTAATTCAGACTTTACGTGATTTGCTAGATGTTGAGAATTATTAAAGGAAAGGAAGAGATTATGAGCAACATTAGTTTTAAGAATGCTATTCATGGGGAGAACATTTCAAAGAAGTTCAGCGGATTTGAACTTAACATTCCAGATTTCAGAGTGCCTGAGGGATTTGCAACAGCTTTGATTGGAGAGAACGGTGCAGGTAAGTCTACTTTGCTAAACATCTTGGCTGGTGTTCGTATGGATTACAAAGGCAGCGTCAATTTCTTTGAAGAAGAGAATAATTCATTTAATGGGGTGGGACAGAACTCAAGAGGAAACGTAGATCCATTCCTTCCAGAGACAGAGTCGATGAGAGAGAGAATCGGTTTTACAGCGCCTAACGATTATTTCCTTCCAGAGTGGACAGTTAAGCAGGTTCGCGAAGCATCAAAGCTTCTGTTCTCAAACTTTGATGAGAACAAATTCGACCAGATTATCGTAGACCTCGATATTCCGGTTGATAAGGTTGGAAAAAAATGGAAGAAAGTTTCTCAGCTTTCCGACGGAAATAGAATGAAGCTCGAGATGGCAACAGTTTTGGCTCGTGATACAGATATTTTGATTCTAGATGAGCCGGCATCTCCACTCGATCCTCTGATGAGAGACAAGCTTTGTGAAATCATCCGTGACTATATGGATGTTAAGCCTGGAAAGAGAACAGTATTCTTCTCAACACACAATATCGCAGATATGGAGAATGTAACAGACTACGTTATCATCATGGACAAAGGTAGAGTTCTCGAAACAGGATTTACAGAAGACTTAAAAGAAAAATACATCATGGTTCGCGGTGACGCAGAAAATGCTGACCAGCTTAAGCAGTACCTGATCGGTGTACATAAAGGTAACCAGGGTATTGAAGGTCTGGCGCTTGCTACTGATAGAAGCAATGTTGAGCTTTTGAATGCTGTATGTGAAGTACCAAATCTGACAGAGATTTCAGTATCACTTATGAAGCAGCACTCAAACATTAAGTAGGAGGCTGTTATGAAGATGATTAAAGAATACTCGGTGTTTACTTCACCGTGGTACAAGATTCTAATGTGGGGAGTTATTCCTGCAGCACAGTTAGCCACGACATTGATTCTATATCATTTCCTTAAAGATGTAACTCTTCCTGTTTTATCAGGAAGGGGAATGGGAATTGTGTTTATAGCGCTATTAGTGCCTATTATGATTATGCTGTTGACTGAAGTTATTTCAGATATCTTTTTCATGAAAGCAGTTGACAGGAAAAAGATTCAGGGAATGGGTTATCTGCTTAGCTCAGCTAAAGGAAAGAATTTCTTTGGCTCAGCAATAATAGTAGATGCTATTAGAAAAGCCTTTGTAATAGTGGCATTTTCAGTCATTCCATATTGCCTGTATTTAAGAAGCACAGAGTTCGATGCATTTCTGTATTTTTCTGCAGCATTCAGTGTGTTGGGTGTAGTTATGCTGGAACTGATATTGAGTCGTTTGTCAGGAACATTTGTAATGAGCATACTGATTTCGATGATTGCTGTTTATCTGGTTGGACCTTTTGTTATGTTTATAGGAATCATTCCAAGATGGATAGTTGTACTAGTTGATATTGCAATCGTGTTTATCATAGCTTTCTATTTCTTTGATATTTATAGAAAGTTGGGAAGGAGTTATTTCGATGAGTGATTTTAAGAGAGCACTTTCGCTTATAAAATATGGTATTAAGCCAAAGCTTACTATTGGTTCTGCAATAGTTATGTTTGTGGTTGGTTTGGCATTTGAAATCGTGCAGAATCTTTTTTTTCCAGAAGTGTTCTATGATACACAGAACGGTGCAGCTATGATGTTCCCTATAGGTGGACTATTCATGGCAATCATTCCTATGTATTTCCCTCAGGTTCTCATGGGATTAAACTTGGCTGGATACGTTAGCTCATCAGGCTTTTCGAAAAAGATGCTCTACGATATCCCGGTTAGAGTTTACTGCGTAATGACAATGTTCTCATATACTGTTGTTGTGCTGTTACGTTTGGTGGTTATGCATTCACATCCAGAATACGAAATCTTTATGAAGATGGGAGTAATCGAACTTGCGGTAATTATGCTGGTTATCAATATTTATACTGCAACAGTATTTAAGTATTACATTATTTCGATTATTATCTTCTTGATTTGCTACCTGGGTATTTATTTCCCTATGGTTGGAATCGGCCCGGATATCACGAAGGTTTTGATGGATTTATGTAATAAGCCTTTTGGTGTAATGGTTGCAGTAGGATATGCAATCGTTGCAATCTCACTAGTGATATACGTAGTGATTTCAAGAGCTCTGTTTAGAGTTCCAGTTAGCCCAAAGATATTTAGAACTTATTTCAAGAAATTCTAAGGAGTGTTTCATGTACGAAAAAAGAAATCCTAAGATGAAGGGATTGCTATTATGTTCTTCACTAATCACGATGATTATAGTTTCAGCTGGCGTAGGTTTGATATTTGCGTTTGCTGGAGATGATCTTCCAGATTGGGCTACTTTTTCGCTACTAATAATACTAGGTTTTAGCTGGGTAATATCCCTGATTATGCCTTTTGCTCGGTACCATTGGTATCGAGCTTCCTTTACGGATGAACAGATTTCTCTTCGTGAAGGATTCATTATGATTACAGAAGAAATCGTACCTATCGAGAGAATTCAGAAGATCTCTCTGGAGTCAGGTCCGCTAGACAGAATGTTTGGAATGACGAAACTCGTCGTTTACACAGCTGGAGGAGATGTGACTATCCGATTTATGGAAAAAGAAAGAGCTCAGGAAATCGGAGACAGACTAAAAGCGCGTATTAATAAGTATGTTGTTGATGCGAGGGATTGATTATGAATAGAGAAATAGTAGGACTTCATAATCATAAGCTGTGTTTGCTTGAGAGCATCTGGGGAGTATTAGTGGGCATCATCGTACTCTTTCTAGGACAGGTAGAGGATATAGTAGATACATTTCATGAGCTTAATAGATCGGGGTGGACGAAAGGGGTTATAACCAGTTTTGGATTAGACATCGGGATATTCCTGCTGATACTAATCGTCGGATTCGGGTTATCCTACTTCCGCTGGAAGAAAACCACGCTTTCGATTAAAGATGGCATGATTGTGGTTGAGAGGAAGACTTTTTTCGCAAAAAAAGACGAAATCTCGATAAGGAATGTTTCAAATGTTAATCTGGAGCAGAATGTCTTTGAGAGATTGACGCACATCTACAAGGTAAAGTTTGATACCAGTACGCTTTCTACTGCGGACAAGACGGATGTGTTCATCGTGCTCGGCCTAAAGGATGCGATGAAGGTTCGTGACCTCGTGATGAGTTATATCACGGATGGCTCGTTGTATGGAGATGCGGCAGCAGAATCAAAAGAGGCAGCAGCAGAATCAAATGAGGCAGCAGCCGGACAGGAAGAATATGATTTTAGGCTGGATGAAAGTGAGAATATGGCAGCAGCGATTGCTTCGATTGATATCGGTGTGATTTCGGGATTTTCGCTTGGAATTATCGCAGCGCTGATAATCTTCGTTCTGATGTGGAATGCTGGAGAGAGGCTTTCGAGCATATTCCCACTCCTAATAATTCCGTTGACAGCTTGTTATTATGCAGGAAAAAATATCCTTAAGTCTTTTGTGAGATATCATGATTTCAGAGTGAAGAGACGCGGAGATATGATTTATATTTCCAGTGGAGCTTTGAAACTGCGTTCATACTCTGTGCCGGTGAATCAGATTCAGGCAGTTCGTATGAAGTGTGCTTTGCTTGGAAGATTTATGGGTAGAGCTTCAGTAAATGTTATAAATGTCGGTGGTGAGGATGAGGATGTCGATGGACAGTGGCTTTTTCCTGCTATACCGATTGAAAGTATTGAACCACTTATGAAGCAGGTTCTGCCTGAGTTTGAGTTTAAGAAGCCTGAGGAGATGGAGAAGAGATCGAAGAAATCTCTAATTCGAGATATTCTGGATGGCCCGATTGAGATTATAATTTGGTCGCTGATAGGATTTGGAATCGGGGAGATTATAGCGTTTGTAAGTTCAGGGCATCAGATAGATGTGTTTGGCGAGAACCAGTTTATAGCTGTGCCGATTATAGTAGTTATCGGATTGGTGCTCCTGTATAGTATTTTGTGTCTATTCTTTAAACAATCTGTTTGTAGGATAGCGTTTGATAAAGACAGACTCTGGATTCGAGAAGGAAGCTTGAACTGGAATTATCATGTGATTGATTATTCAAAAGTTCAGTATATGCGCGGAAAGCAGAAGTTATTATCTAGAATATTGGGTACGAAGGGATTATCGCTTCATATTCTAGCTTCTAGAGTTGCTTCAAATGTTTATGTGTCAGAATATGATTCTGAGGTAATAGATGGATTGATGAAGTCTTTTTCCGAGAGTCTGCAGGAAGATTATTAGAAGGGTTTTTGTGAGATGAAATTTGTGATTCAGATAGCGGAAGACGCTGAGGTTCGAGTAAATGGAGAAGTGACTGGGGCAATCGACAAGGGGTACATGGTGCTCGTTGGAATCGCACCAGATGATACGAAAGAGATTGCGGACAAGATGATAAAAAAGATGCTTGGCCTTCGAATTTTTCCAGATGAGAATGACAAGATTAACTTGAATCTGGAGCAGGTTGGCGGTTCGCTGCTTTTGGTGTCACAGTTTACGCTGTATGCGGATTGCTCACATGGAAACAGACCTAGTTTTGTGAATGCGGCGAAGCCTGACTTGGCTGAGAGTTTGTATGACTATGTAGTCGACAAATGTCGCGAAGCCGGCTACCAGGTCGGAACTGGCGTGTTCGGGGAGGAGATGAAGGTGACTTTCTCAAATATTGGGCCTTTTACGATCGTGCTGGATTCGAAGGAGATTTGCAGGTGATGGGTGGTGTGAAAAGCAAGAAATAGTTAATCTCACACCAGTGGTTTTTCGGGGGTGTGGTGTGAAACTGAGGATTTGTTTGGGTTCACACCATTACTGTAAGCTCATTAGTGGTGTGAGATTAACGGAAGTAGTAGTTTCACACTAGTGCTCAAATTATGGGTTGGTGTGAAATCAGGAAAAGCTCAAGATTCACGCTATCATTTCAAGAATTTTTGTGGAGTGAAAAGCAAGAAATAGTTAATCTCACACCATTGACTTTTTTGAGGCGTGGTGTGAAATTGAGGATTAGCATGGATTCACACCATTACTTCAAGCTCATTGGTGGTGTGAGATTAACGGAAGGTGCAGTTTCACACTAGTGCTCAAAATCGAGGCTGGTGTGAAATCTGGGAAAAGTAGAGGTTCACACCAATTCTTTTGACTTGCTTTATGCTTTGGGTTTTAATCGAGTGTTCGCTACGCTCACAGAGTGGACTTTGTTCCCGAAGGTTTTAGGCAAGATCCAAGGTTGTGTGCATGTGCACAAAATGAGATATATGTTTGCTTGGGTGATTATATTCATCAAAGAAAGCAGCCTGTCAAGGACGTAGCCTCCGGTGGCTTCACCATCCTTGACAGGCTGTTTTTTTATGAAAAGGTGTGATCAAGCAAACATAATAGGATTCCCTTGCGGCGATAGCCGCACTTGATTAATCTAATTGGGATATGGTTGAAGGCGGGGTGCGAGAAGTCATGTGAAATAGGGGAAATGATGTGTTTCACATGATTTGGAATGGTTAGAAAGTGAAACCTACGATAGATTGACGATTTAGATGGGATATTTCGTAGTATGCGGCTGACTTGATTGGTGGGAATTGAAAAATACGGAAAATCCTAGATTTAGTCGGGATTTTCCGTATTCCATCAGGACTTTTCCGTATTCCATCAGGTTTCCCCGTATTTGATCGGGCTTTCTAATATTTTATGCTCTAGTATGGGCAGGTTATGAAGCCTACCTCTTCAATGATATGATGTAAGCTGTCGACGAGAGGTGTGTCGGCGGCTTTATAGTACATTTCTTTTCCGTCGCGGCGAGATGTGATAAGGCCTGCGCTCTTTAGAAGTCTAAGATGGTGAGAGACAGCAGGACTGGACATGTTTACGACCGATGCGATGTTGATCACACATTCTTCAGCATGGCAGAGCAACCAGAAGATACGAAGTCGACTTGGATCACCGAGCTGTTTCATAGCTGCTGATACCGAGTCTATCACTTCGTCTGAAGGAATATGCTCCAACAATGCGTTTATATCTACTTCTCCGTGGTTGTGTGGAAGTGTATGTGATGTTGTATTTGCGCTGTTTAGGTTTTTGTTGTCCTTTGCCATATTGGGACTCCTTTTAATTCTGATTGACAAAATTCTGATTGATAATCTTCTATATTAATCTCTATTATGATTATTTCTTTTCTATTACTAATTATATCTTTATTCTAGAGAAAATCTGGTCTTATATCAAGCATTGATAAACGATTAAGTATTTGTTTAATTAAAATCTTCTAAAAAGTATTGACTTTAAATCTAATAATGGTATTATCAAATCAAACGATTAAACATTCGTTTAATCGAATCGCAACTAAGTTGCAAATTCTGGGCTTAGATTATGAATTCGTATAAGATAATAATAGGAGGTTTTATTATGAAGAAAACTTATAAGATTGATGTTGATTGCGCTAATTGTGCAGCAAAGATGGAGGATGCAGCAAAGAATACTGCTGGAGTTAAGGATGCTGTAGTAAACTTTATGGCTTTAAAGATGAAAGTCGAGTTTGAAGAAGGTGTTGATGCAGATGCTGTTATGAATGATGTGCTTTCAAACTGTAAAAAAGTTGAAAGTGATTGTGAGATTTATTTTAAATAGGTGAAAGAGATTTCAAGTGCTATTTGAAATAGAAAAAAGAAAGAAGTGATTCATATGACGAAAAAAAAGCGGAAGAACTTAATTAGAATACTAGTATCAGCTGCTTTGCTCGTGATATTACATTTTGCTCTGGTGCATGGAGTGATTAGATTTGTCGCTTATTTGGTTCCGTATTTCATAATCGGTTATGATGTGCTGCTAAAGGCATTCAAAGGAATTAAGAATCGCCAGCCTTTTGATGAGAGTTTGTTGATGGCGATTGCGACGATAGGTGCGATAGTGCTCGCACTCTATGAAGATGGAGATTATGTTGAAGCTATCGCGGTTATGCTGTTTTACCAGATAGGTGAGTGGTTTCAGAGCTATGCGGTTGGTCGAAGCAGAAGAAATATTTCGGAGCTTATGGATATTTGTCCAGATGTGGCTTATGTCGAAGGCGATGACGGCGAGAAAGTGGAAGTCGATCCTGATGATGTCGAAATCGGAAGTGTTCTCCTGGTTAGTCCGGGTGAAAAAATCCCTATTGATGGTATCGTTGTAGAAGGTAACTCATCTCTAGATACTGCAGCCTTGACGGGCGAGTCTCTGCCACGTGATGTAAAGGTGGGAGATGAAGTAGTCAGTGGATGTATTAATATCAATGGTCTACTTAAGATAAAGACTACAAAGGAATTTGGCGAGTCGACTGCCTCAAAGGTTCTCGAGATGATTGAGGACGCAAGCTCCAGAAAGTCGAAGTCCGAAGCTTTTATTACTAAGTTTGCGAGGGTTTACACACCTATAGTGGTTTACTCAGCTATAGCGCTGGCTGTGATCCCGCCAACAGTTATCATGGCATTGGGCGGTGGAGTTACGTATGCGACATGGATTTATCGTGCGCTTACTTTCCTGATTATTAGTTGTCCATGTGCGTTGGTTGTAAGTATTCCTCTTTCATTCTTTGCAGGAATCGGAGCGGCGAGCCGAGCCGGAGTCCTCGTCAAAGGTTCGAGTTACCTGGAACTCCTTTCAAAGACCGAAACTTTAGTTTTCGACAAGACTGGTACCTTGACCAAAGGCGTGTTTGACGTAACGGATATCCATCCGGAGATGATTTCAAAGGAAGAGCTCTTGCATCTGGCAGCTCATGTTGAACGCTTTTCGTCCCATCCGATAGCCGTTTCTCTGAAGAATGCGTTTGGAAACGAGACGGACGGTTGCGAAGTTACAGAGGTAGAGGAAATCTCAGGACGAGGTGTGAAGGCTATAGTAAACGGTAGACAGGTTTACGTCGGAAATGCTGCGCTGATGGAGGACATAAATGCTTCCTGGCATGAGTGCGACGGAGATTTCGGAACGATTATTCATGTGGCAATCGACGATGTTTATGCTGGACATATTCTGATTTCAGATGTGATTAAACCTGAGAGTTTAAATCTCATTTCTTCTTTGAAAAAAAATGGTGTGAAAAACACAGTTATGCTTACAGGCGACAAAGAAAACGTAGCTTCGAAAGTGGCAAACGAGCTTAAACTGGATGAGTACCACAGCGAGCTGCTTCCACAGGATAAGGTTTCGAAAGTAGAAGAAATCATAAATGCAAAGTCATCACAGGACAGTATAGTAGCTTTCGTAGGAGATGGTATAAACGATGCTCCAGTTCTGTCACGAGCAGATATCGGAATTGCTATGGGAGCTATGGGCTCAGATGCAGCGATAGAAGCTGCTGATGTAGTTCTGATGGATGACAACCCGGAGAAGATAGTAACTGCTATCAAAGGCTCTAGAAAATGTCTCCGCATAGTTTATGAGAATATCTATTTCGCAATCGGTGTGAAAGTGCTATTCCTCTTGCTAGGAGCTTTTGGTATAGCGAATATGTGGGGTGCGGTATTTGCGGATGTTGGAGTCGCTGTGCTTTGTATATTAAATGCAATCAGATGCCTCTTATGGAAATAGTTTATAACGTATAGATATTATTTGACGGAAGAGTACCTTGATTAAGGTACTCTTTTTTCAAAAATAGTGGTAATATATATGAAGTTTTGTTAGTAAGAGGAGGAAATATATGAGTAAGATTGAGTTCACACCACAGGGTGTATGTTCTAGAAAGATTACTTTTGATTTAGAGGATGGCATCATTCATAATCTTCAGTTTGTAGGCGGATGCGATGGGAATTTGAAGGCTATCGGAAAATTGCTGGAGGGACAGGACGCAAAGCGTGCAGCTGAGATTCTCGAAGGAAATGATTGTCGAGGACGAGGAACTTCATGTGCAGATCAGCTTTCAAAGGCTATTAAGGAAGCTCTGTAGGAGGAAGGTTCAAATGGGCTTGATAAAAAATACGGTGCAGATTGAAGGCATGCCTATCAGTCTGTACCGTATTTTTTTATTTATGATAAGGTTCGTTTGAAATGATTCGATATGATCTGTATATCTGTTCCAGCAGAACGACTCTCATCAGCTGATGAGGGAAAGTCATAGGAGAGAAGGAGAGTTTGTAGTCTGCTCGCTTAATAACAGCAGGTGAGAGACCGAGTGATCCGCCGATTACAAATGTGATGCGGCTTTTTCCGGAAATTCCGAGTGAATCAATCTTTGCGGAGAGTTCTTCGGAGCTCAACTGTTTGCCATCTATCGCGAGGACGATTACGTAGGCATCGTCTTTGATGTTTTTAAGGAGGCGTTCGCCTTCTTTTTCTTTAATCTGTGTTTCGAGGGCTTCGGATGCGCCGTCAGGTGTCTTCTCGTCGCTGACTTCTATGATCTTTAGTTTGCAGTAGCGAGAGAGACGTTTTGAATATTCGTCTATGGCATCCCTAAAGAATTTCTCCTTTATTTTTCCGACACAGGCTATTTCTATGTTCATATTCTGTTCCATTTCTGTTGTAATTTAACTCAGTCGGAGTACAAGCTCCGACTGAGTTAAACGCTCCGCGAGGATGCGCACGGATTCGGACAGGAATTTGTCTGCTGAAGCAAGTCGGAGGCCAAGCGGTCTTAGGAAGACAACACTTAGCTACAACTCCTTGGCTCACAGAACGACATGGCTACGATCCGACTTAGATGTAATAGTTTAACTCAGTCGGAGTACAAGCTCCGACTGAGTTAGACGCTCCGCGAGGATGCGCACGGATTCGGACAGGAATTTGTCTGCTGAAGCAGACCCGAATCCGGCGCGCAAGACTCGCGAGCGAGTCTTGACTATTTCTTAAAATTTCAGGCTTAAATATACTACAAATATTTAGTTTAAACAAATTTTTTTAATAGAAAAGGCTCTCAAAGCCGCACCAATGCTGGATAAATCAATTATTAAGAAATCTTAATGTTAAATTAATGTTAATTTAATTTTGTTAGGTTATATTATTTGAGGATTAAATGTGAAAGTTTTTATTAAGAGGAATTAATTTATGGCTTACAACACCAATACTTATTTTGTAATCTTCCTTCCGGTGGTTATGCTGCTATATCAGCTGACACCAAAGAAGATGAGATTTATGACATTACTAATCGCTAGTGTGGCTTTCTTTATGTTGATTAGTAAGCACCTGATCTACTGGGCGCTGATCACAACAGCTATCACATACTTCGGTGGAATTACTATAGAAGCTATCTTTAATAAATCAAAGGATGAAATAAAGAGAGCAAAAGCAGAAGGCATTGAGATAGATAAGAAAGCAGTAAAAAAGGTTGCAGAGAAGAAAGCGAAACATATCGTTGCTCTTTCAATCCTGGCTGTAGTTGCTATTCTCGCAGGACTTAAATATACGAACTTTACACTAGAGATGATGAATGCAGCTATGAGTGGAATGGGTAAGAGCACACATTTTAAAGCTCTTCACATTCTAGTTCCAATCGGAATCTCATTCTACACTATGCAGGCAGTTGGATATTTGCTTGATGTGTATTGGAAGAGAATCGAAGCTGAGAAGAATATCCTGAAGCTTACATTGTTTATGATCTTCTTCCCAACACTTATGGAAGGACCTATCTGTAGATATACAGATTTGAAGGATCAGCTGTTTGAAGGTGAGCCTATTACAGGCGACAGCATCGTACAGGGATTTATCAGAATCATCTGGGGTCTCTTTAAGAGAATGCTTATCGCTGATAGATTGAACACAGCAGTAAACATCTTCTACAAACCTACGAATTCTTATAACGGACTTATGGTTTTCGTAGCGACAGTAGTTACAACTATTCAGCTTTACATGGAATTCTCTGGAACGATTGATATTGTAATCGGTTCAGCCAGAATCTTTAATATTAAATTACCTGAAAATTTCCGCCAGCCATTTTTCGCAAAGAGCGCAGCGGAATTCTGGAGAAGATGGCATATTTCACTCGGTACCTGGTTTAAGAATTACATCTTTTATCCGGTATCAACTTCAAAGATTATGAAGAAATGGAACAAATTCGGACGTAAGCACGCTGGCAAATACATCACAACAGTTGTTACATCAGCTATCGCATTGTTCCCGGTTTGGATGCTTAATGGACTCTGGCATGGACCAAAAGTTCCTTACATTATGTATGGTGTTTACTACTTCGTAATCCTGTTATTAGAAGTAATGCTCGAACCAGTTGGAGAGAAATTCTGGACAGCACTTCACTTTAAAACAGATGAACCATTCGTAAATAGAGTTCGTATGGTTAGAACATGGGTAGTAATCCTCGTCGGAGAAGTCCTCTTTAGAGCTGAAACACTCGGACAGTTTGTGAGCATGATGAAGAATATGTTTGTCGGACCTTGGGACGGAAATTTCTTTGGAGGCAAAATCCTCGAGGTTGGCCTGGATATAGGTGACTATGTAGTAGTAATAGTAGCTTCTATAGTTGTATTCTACATGGATTACAAACTTGAGAAGAACCCTGAGCTGTTTGAACAGATACCTAAGATGTCTACAGCAAAGAGATGGGCAGTTTATTACGCATTGATTATGGCAATAGTAATCTTTGGAGCTTATGGTGTAGGTTATCAGCCAGCTGATTTGATCTACGCAGGTTTCTAAGGGAGAAAGATATGAAGAAGTTAGGAAAAAACATACTGTTCTTTGTAATTCTGGCATTGATGCTTTCTATTCCGGGATTATTTATGACATCTAAGTTTATGGAACGAAACCATCTGGCTAACGGAAAAAATGGTGTTCACGCCAAACTCGCCGTTGAACCAGCCGACTCACTCGATGTAATCGTAATCGGTGACAGTGAGAGTTATACATCGGTTTCACCTATGCAGCTTTGGAAAGATTATGGTTTTACAACTTACGCAGCGGGTCAGCCGGGTGCAAAGCTTTCTGAGACAAAGTCAGTTCTAAAGACTGCTTTAAAGAAGCAGAAGCCAAAGGTTGTAATGCTGGAGACTAATTCGCTCTTTAGATATGAGACGGTTACAAATCCTGCACAGAACAAGATTTCAAATATTGCTTATAAGCACCTTCCACTTTTGAAGGAGCACAATGTTTGGAAGTCCCCATTTATGGAACTTCGTGGAAAGACTTACAAAGGATTTGCAATTTCATCAAAGGTTAAGCCATATAACGGTGGCGACTATATGATGACAACGGCAAAGAAGATGAAGGTCGAAGAGACAAATATTGAGTCACTTCGTGATATTAAGAAGATGTGTGATGATAGCGGAGCAGAGCTCGTTCTCTATTCGGCACCATCACCAAAGAATTATAACTTTAAGAAGCACAACGCACTTTCTCAGCTTGCAAAGAACGAAGGCCTTAAATACCTCGATTTAAATACAGCAGTAGATGAGATGGGAATCGACTGGTCTAGAGATACTCGTGACAAGGGTGATCACCTAAACTGTGCCGGAGCCGAGAAGACTACAGAATACATCGGATCCTATCTAAACGAGAATTTCGAGTTGAAAGACAGACATAACGAACAGATTGCTTCAACTTGGAACAAACTTCTCAAAGGATATGATAAGAAATTCGACAAGGCAAAGTACAAGACTAGAGAAAATGCAGAAATCGCTTTCAAGAATATGAAGAAAGTTGAATTTTAGGAAATGCTAGAGGTGTTACAGCATGAACATGACAGAATTTAAATCAGTATTAGATGTAGTAGAACATACAGCAGAAAAATTTCCGGAGAGAGTAGCAGCTATCGATCCAGAAGGACAGATTACATGGAGCTCTCTCGTTCAGAAAGCGAAACTTATAGCAAACAGAATCCTATCTGAGGTTGGACTTCAGGAAGATGGCTATCCAGTAGCAGTTTTTTCTGAAAAAAGTATCCACCTTCTCGAAAGTATTCTAGGAATTAATTACGCTGGTGCTTTCTACACATACATAAATCCAGAACAGCCGGCAGACAGAATTGCAAAGATTCTAGAAGTTTTAGAGCCAAAGGCTGTTCTCGTAGAAGATGGACTTCTCGAGAGATTTGCTGAGGTAGAAGTTGAAATTCCAGTTATTCCTTTTTCAGATATGAAGATGGAAGGTAAATTAGTAGAGCAGGAGCGCGCATATGTAAATCGTGAAACTCCACTCTATGGAATCTTTACTTCAGGTTCTACAGGAACTCCTAAGTGCGTACTTATCGCACATGGTTCTGCGATGGACTTTATCAGCCATTTCGTAGATACTTTTGGATTTACAGAATCAGATGTCATCGGAAATCAGGCTCCATTTGATTTCGATGTATCTATCAAAGATATTGTAACAGCTTATTTTACAGGTGCTACTTTAGTACTTATCCCTAGAGAGTATTTCTCAACTCCTGCCAGATTATTGGATTACATCTGTGATAATCACGTGACTAATCTGACCTGGGCAGTTTCAGCGCTTTGTATCATTTCTGGATTGAAGGGATTCTCTTACAGAGTTCCTACAGAAATCAAGCGTGTTATGTTTTCAGGTGAAGTTATGCCTATGAAGCAGCTTCTAATCTGGCAGGAGAACCTTCCCGAAACACGTTTCGTAAATCTCTATGGTCCATCTGAGATTACTTGTAACTGTACTTACTTCGAACTAGAGAGAAAGTATGGCAAAGAGGAAAAACTTCCGCTTGGAAAAGTTTTTTCCGGAAGGAAAGTATTTCTGTTAGATGAGGCGGATCATGTGATTACAAAGCCGGGAGTAATCGGTGAAATCTGTGTAACAGGTGAATCACTGGCTATCGGATACTATCACAATCCTGAGCAGACAGCTTCGCATTTTGTAAGCTTTACAGAGGAATCAGGTGAGACAGTTCGTATGTACAGAACTGGAGATATGGCTGAGATAGCAGAGGACGGCGAGATGTATTTCGCTGGTCGAAAAGATTTCCAGATTAAACATATGGGACATAGAATCGAGCTTGAGGAAATCGAGAGAGGTATCAACGCACTCTCAGAGGTTGAGAGAAGTATATGTACTTATAATCCTGAGAGAAAACGCATCACAGCTTACTACACAGGAGAAATTGATAAGAAGGAACTGCATATGCGTCTGAAGGAAAAACTTCCGGTGTACATGGTTCCTAACAGATTTAATCATGTTAAAGAGTTCCGTCTCAATAAAAACGGAAAAGTAGATAGAAAAGTACTAGATGAGTTGGAGGTTGTAGGATGAAAATCCTAGGAAGAGAAGTATTAACAGAAGCAGCGAGACAGTTTGGCACACCGACTTATGTGTTCGACCTAGATGCTTTTCATGATAGATTTCAGTATTTAAAGGACGCAGTAGGAGAGGATATAAAGGTAAACTTCTGTATGAAGACAAATCCTTTTTTGACAAGGGTTTCTGTCGACGATACAGATAGAATCGAAGTGTGCTCTTATGGAGAATTTCTGATTTGTAAGGAACTCGGAATTGATCCTCATAAGCTTCTGATTTCAGGTGTTTTGAAGAAGGAAGAGGATATGCGCGAGATTATCGCGTACTGTAAAGAGGATGGAGTTTATACAGCAGAGTCTCCTAACCAGGTACAGATCATGCAGCAGATTGCAGCTGAGTCAGGCCTCACACTTCAGGTTTATTTCCGTCTGAACTGTGGACAGTTTGGAATGGATGAGGATACTATCATCGACCTGCTAAAGAGCGATGATTATCCAAATATAGATTTTTATGGTATTCACTATTTTACTGGTACTCAGAAGCATAAGCTTAAGAAGCATGAGAAAGAAATCGCTAAGCTGGATGAGTTCTTTGCGAGAATTAAAGAAGAAACGGGAAAGACTGTTTTAAATCTCGAATATGGTACTGGCTTCGGTGTTCCTTACTTTGTAGATCAGGAAGAGACTGTTACTACAGAGGAGAGCTTAAAGGAATTTAGCGCACTCCTTCGTAATATGAATTGGAAGGGCGGAATCTCCATCGAAATGGGAAGAGCTCTCGCCTTTAACTGTGGTTACTATATCGTTCAGGTTCGCGATATTAAGACTAGTGCTGGAAAGAATTACATCATTTGTGATGGTGGTATTCATCAGATTAATTACGACGGTCAGCTTCGTGGTATGTACAAGCCACACATCCAGGTTATTCGTCAGGATGAATTAGCATCTGAGGTGAAAAAATACAGCCTTTACGGTTCACTCTGCACTACAAATGATGTACTAATCAGCGAATTTGAAAATGCAGAAATAAAAGATAGAGATTATATTGTATTTGAACGTGTAGGAGCGTATTCTGTTTATGAAGGAATGTCATTATTCCTCAGTCATGAGCTTCCTGCAGTTGCCTTCTATAGTGAGAAAGAAGGTTTGAAACTCGTTAGAGCTCAGCAGGAAAGCTTTAGATTAAACACACCATTACATTAAGAAAGAGGTATTTATAATGGAAAAGTTACTTGAGATTTTGGAAGATATCGATGATAGCATTGATTTTGAAAATGAGACAGCTCTTATCGATGATCATTTACTAGATTCATTTGGAATCATCTCTTTGGTTGGAGAACTTGAGGAAGAATACGATATTTCTATCGACGCTTCAGAAATGACACCAGAGAACTTTAACTCAGCTGAAGCTATTCTCGCTATGGTTGAGCGCCTTCAGGAAGAGCAGTAAGGTTTTATATATGAGAAAGTATCGTGTTTTAATTGCAGAAGATGATTCTGATATCGTAGGCGTACTTCGTCTATATTTGGAGAATGAGGGCTATGAAGTCCTCTCTGCTCCAAATGGTCGAAAAGCTTTCGAGCTTATTCAGGAGAATGAAGTAGATATCGCGCTGTTTGATATCATGATGCCTGAAATGAATGGCTATGATCTCATTCAGAAAGTGCGAGAGGATTATACTTTCCCTATCATCGTTATTTCTGCAAAGAGAGAAGACAGTGACAAGATTATAGGACTAAATATCGGAGCAGATGATTATCTCACTAAACCTTTTAATCCTCTCGAAGTTATCGCTAGGGTAAACAGCAATATTCGTCGAGTGTATAAACTCGATTCAGCAACATCTATTGATTCTGATACTATTCATGTTGGTGAACTGACATTGGATAATCAGAAGATGAAGCTTTTTAAGAATGAAGAGGAAATCATCATAACTCCTACCGAGTACAAGATTTTAAATCTACTCATGTCAAACCTGGGTAGAATCTATACAAAGGTTCAGATTTATGAATATTTGAATGGTGATAGTTTTGTTGCTGACGAAAGCACGATTACTGTTCATATTTCAAATCTGAGAACAAAGATAGAAGAGGATACAAAGAATCCTAAGTACTTGATGACAGTTCGAGGATTGGGATATAAATTTGAAGATGGTAAATAATCTATGCAGGAATGTATTAAGAAATCGATGATTTACAACTTAATAGAGCGTATCCGTAAGAAAAGAGAAGAAGCCCCGAGCTTCTATCTTTTTTTGCTTAAAGAGTTTTTTGTGCTGATTGCAGCAATTCTATTCTTTACTTTTCTACTTATAAAGGGAAATGCAAAGATAAATGCAAATATCTACAAAGAGTCAAAGATTAACAAGATTATTGAGCAGAAATCCGCATTACAGGACGAAGACTATAGCTCTATCATTTTAAAGAATTATATTGGTCGCAAAGGCTACATCGAAGTAGTTGATTCTAAGGGAAAGGTTTATTACTCATCAAAACCTAATACAAAGAACAAATATGATGAAGTGGCTTTGAAGTATATCGAGGATGTAAATACTGATATTAACTACTCTATAGTGCCTATTCTAAAGAACGGTGACTATGGAATGCTGGTTATTCAGAACAAATACAATCAGAAATCGGGCGAAGATGTTAACGGTATTATCGTTTTGAATTCGAATAACGAGATTATGTACACGAACATGAAATTCCAGGGTGAGAAGCTTACGGAAAAAGAACTTAATTATCTGATCGAGTCCTCTGAAAACCTTAAATATGATAATGCTTTGGTACTTCAGAAGTATGCTTTTAAGACAAACAGTGGAAAGCACAGATTCCTGTTGATTCATTCGGAAAGTCCATATCATAAGGCAGAAGATAAATCTGCGAAACTTCATTTTGCACTGATGAGTTTCTATTTGACAGCTATCTTGCTGGCGGTGTTTATCACTATCTTTAGGATGAGTTCAAAGATGCGTCGTCCACTGAAACAACTTCGTATGGCGATGAATGGATTCGCAAGAGGTGACAGGGAGCAGATCGATATTCCACAGGGAACGAAAGAATTTAACCAGGTAGTAGATACCTTTAATAATATGGAAATGCAGCTGCAGAAGTCGGAGGAATCCAGACAGCAGATGCTCGCGGATATTTCGCATGACCTAAAGACACCTATTACAGTTATTCAGGGTTATGTCGATGCCATGCGAGATGGTCTGATTCCTGAGCAGGAGATGCAGAAGTATCTGGAAATCATAGGAAATAAGACGACTGCTTTGGTTGAGCTGATTAACTCATTCAGTGATTTCGCGAGACTGGAGCATCCGAAGTTTAAATATGAGTTTAGAACGGAAGATATCTGTGAATTCTTCCGTGAGTACGTAGCTTCAAAATACCAGGAACTGACACTGGCTGGCTACAAAGTGGATGTTGAGATTCCAGAAGAAGTGGTAAAGGTTTCTTTTGATAAGCTTCAGTTTAGAAGAGTATTTGAAAATATCATTTCAAATGCTGTAAAATATACAGAAGAAGGAACCACTATTTATTTCTGTCTGAGATACGGAAAAGATATTATGAAGATAGAAATCGGAGATGATGGACCGGGAATTCCAGAGGAAATGAAGGAAATCATCTTTGAACCTTTTGTGGTTGCGGAGAATGCTCGAAGCAATGGACAAGGAACAGGGCTCGGACTTTCTATCGCGAAATCTATCGTGGAAAGCCACAAAGGAAAGATTTCTATTTCTGATAGAAAGATAAATGGCAAAGGAACTTTCTACAAGATAATTCTTCCTGTTATACACGATTAATATTACAAAAAGGGGTTAATATGCAGAAGAACATACTTCGTATGGAAAGTCAGGTTGGGGATATCCCATTAACTCAGTATCCAAGACGTGAATTAGTCAGAGATTCATATCTAAATCTGAATGGGATCTGGAATAAAGGAGTAGTAGTTCCATATCCACTTCAATCATTAAATTCAAAATATAGAATGAAATTAGTCCCGGACGAGTTCACCTATATGAGGGATTTTACTGTGCCATCGGATTTCATCCGAGACAGGGTAATCCTTCATTTTGGTGCTGTCGATCAGGTGGCTGAAATCTTTATAGATGGAAGGTATATAGGCAAGCATGAAGGCGGATACCTTCCTTTTTCGTATGATATAACAGAATTCGTGCGACCAAATGAAGAACAGGTTCTCAGAGTTCGTATTATCGACAGATTGTCCCATATCTATCCTTATGGAAAGCAGCGCAGGATGCGAGGAGGCATGTGGTATACACCTGTTTCTGGCATCTGGCAGACTGTCTGGATGGAGAGCGTGTGGAAAGATTATGTTCAGGATATAAAGATTAAACCTGATTTGAAAGGGATTGATTTAAAGATCAAATCTACGGCGTCGTATTTCGATGTCGATATTCTCTATCCGAGTCAGGATCCAAACCAGAAAGTAGTTAAAAATATTAAGCTTTCCAAGTATATGGATACTATGGGAAGTTGTATAGAGAAGAGGATAGATATAGAGAATCCTCACCTTTGGTCACCGGAGGAGCCGAACCTCTATGACATTCGAATTCGTGCATATAACGATTTGGATGGCAGGTCTTATGATGATATTGTGGCAGAGGGGTTCGAAGAGGGCGAGCAGCACGATATCGTGAACTCTTACTTTGGACTTCGTACAGTCGGCATAGAAAAAGTTGGTGAGAAGAATCGTCTGCTTCTAAACGGTAAGCCTTACTTCTTCCACGGTGTTTTGGACCAGGGTTACTTCCCGGAAGGCATCTACACTCCAAATACGGAGCAGGATTACTATGACGATGTTCGTCGTATGAAGGAACTCGGATTTAATACGATTCGAAAACATATAAAGATAGAGCCTAGCTACTTCTATGAGGCCTGTGACAGGCTTGGAATGATCGTATGGCAGGATATGGTAAATAACGGAAAATATTCCTTTGTGAGGGATACTGCGCTCGCAAACATGGGTAATCAGAAGAAGTCTGATTTGCATAGACCTATCAGTTTGAAGGTAAAGAAAATCTTTCGTGAGAATATGATAGGTACGCTCGAGCGCCTTTATAATTTTCCGTCGATTTGCTATTATACGATCTTTAATGAAGGCTGGGGACAGTTTGAAAGTGATAAGATGTATGAAATTCTGAAGTCTGTAGATGATACCCGTATAGTTGATTCAACTTCAGGTTGGTTCTGGCAGGACAAATCTGACGTAGACAGTTATCATGTTTATTATCACCCAGTTAAATATCCTGAGTCAGACAGACCGGTAGTAGTTTCTGAGTTTGGTGGGTATTCTCTTACAGTCGATGGACATATGTTTAATCCTAAGAGTTCTTATGGTTATTCAAATGCCACTGATGAAGAAATGCTGATGTCTATGATAGAGAAACTTTACACGAATGAAGTTTTTCCGGAAATAAAAAGAGGTCTCTGCGGTACGATCTTTACTCAGAGCTACGATGTCGAAGATGAGTCAAACGGTTTTTACACCTATGATAGACGCATCTGCAAGGTTGATAAGCAGAGGATGCGAGCTATCGCAGACCGAATCGCAGAGATATATAGAAATCTATAATTTATTCTGATGTTGCGTTTGGTTCCTGGTCGTATTCAACCAGTTCACTGGATTTCTCTTCTTCTGAAGTAGTTTCCAGGATTCGCTCGAGTCTGTGTTCTTCGCGAGCCAGCTCGGAATCCTGATCCATGTGCTGTGTATCTATGATAGTGATAGAGAAGCACTCAGGATCCTTTGCTAGATCGAGTGTTTTCATATCTCCATAAGTCATAACAACAGGTCGGTTTACAGATTTAGCTCGGTTTTTGATAACACGAGCTTTTTCTCCTGTGGAGAGAAGTACGTCTGTACCTACCGGGTAGAGTACGATGTACTGTAGGAATACCTGCATGATAGACAGGTCAAAGAGTGTACCGTTGTTACTCATGAGATATTCGAGAACCTCGCTTGCTGGCAGTGGGTTCTTATAGCTTCTCTTATGATACATAGCGTCGTATGTATCGGCAATTCGAATGATACGTGCGATCAATGGAATGTTATTTCCTGAAAGTTTGTTTGGATAACCTTTTCCATTATAATTCTCGTGATGACACAGAATAGCGGAGCGTACCTCCGGATGAATTCTGTTGTCTGAATACAGCATGTCATATCCGAACTGAGGATGGCAACGAATCAATTCGAATTCATCCTTTGTCAATTCGCCTTGTTTGTTGAGAATCTCAAGGGGGATCATCTGTTTTCCAATATCATGAAGTAGCGCTGCCTGAGCTACATGCTGCAATTCTTCATTTGAAAGTCCCATTCCGATAGCTGTGTTTGTTGCAAGCATGGCGACATTTAATGAATGTTCATAGATGCTCTGGTCGTATTCCTTCAAGGCGCCAGTGTCCATGAGGATGTTCTCTTCTTGAAGCAGTTTCTCTACGATCATATTAGAGTAGAAGAGTACGCTGTCAATCTTTAACTGCTCAGTGTTGGTCATAATGGCATTTCTGACATCGTCAGAGATGATTATGTTGATATCTTCGAATTTAGAAAACTCATCAAAGATATACAATCCACAATGTCTTTCCTGTAGTCTAGAAATGATATCTGGGGTGAGTTCTTTGTTTGCAGTAAGCAAGCACAAGCCTTTTTCGTCGTAGACGGGATTGGCCAGAATCATTCCAACTTCTAATTTTTCAGGTCTGATGTACTTCATGACATTTTACTCCTGTTATTTAGTAATCCATTTTTCCCAATCTGAAATAATAGAATCATCTTTGAAGTAATTGATACGCATGGCCTCGCGAACTTCTTCGAGAGTCTGGTTTGTCTTCTCACGGGATTTCTCTGTTCCCTTGAGCAGGATATCGTATACTTCAGGAATCTTTGCTTCCCATTTTGCTCTTTCTGCTCTGATAGGAGTGAGCATTTCCTCTAATACCTTGATGAGGAATTTCTTACATTTAACATCGCCGAGACCACCCTTTGCATAATGCTCTTTCATCTCATCGAGACATGAGTAATCAGGAAGATACTCTGCGAACTGATCAGGACGAGAGAATGCGTCGAGGTAAGTGAATACCATGTTTCCTTCGACATGTCCTGGATCTGCTACATTGATATGAGTAGGGTCTGTGTACATGCTCATAACTTTAGTTTTAACAGTAGCGGCATCGTCTGAGAGGAAGATGCAGTTTCCGAGTGACTTTGACATCTTTGCCTTACCATCGATACCTGGCAGACGAAGCTGAGCTTTTGATTCAGGAAGTAGAATCTTTGGCTCTACGAGAACCTCGCCATAAGTAGAGTTGAACTTACGAACGATTTCACGTGTCTGCTCGATCATAGGTTCCTGGTCTTCGCCAGCTGGAACTGTTGTAGCTTTAAAAGCAGTGATATCGGCAGCCTGTGAAACCGGGTATGTAAAGAATCCAGCTGGAAGTCCTTCATTATCGAAACCTCTCATCTGAATTTCGCTCTTTACTGTTGGGTTACGTGAAAGTCTGGCAGTAGTAACCAGATTCATATAGTAAAAAGTTAGTGCGTGAAGTGCAGGTATGCCTGACTGTACGAAGATTGTAGACTTTGAAGGATCGAGTCCAACTGATAGATAGTCGAGTGCTACCTCAATCATATTATCACGGATCTTCTGAGGGTTATCTGCGTTATCTGTAAGTGCCTGATCATCGGCAATCATAATATTAATTTCATCAAATTCACCAGAGTTCTGAAGCTCAACGCGACGCTTTAGAGAACCTACATAATGTCCGAGATGGAGCTTGCCTGTAGGACGGTCTCCGGTAAGGATGATTTTCTTTTCTGTTTCAGCCAAAACTAATGTGCCTCCCTTTAATTTTAATCAATAAAAATCATACCATATTTGCATAAAAAAAGGGAGATTTTTACAAATCTCCCACAGAGTGAAGACAAAGGTCGTGTTAATCAACACGGCCTTTTCTTTATGCTGAAATATCAAAAAATCCTTATATTACGGGCTTTTCACCCTTTTGTTTGGTATAATAATAGTATCAAATAAGGCGGTGTAACCCATGATTACGGAACAAACAGAGCGCGTAAGAAAACAGATTCAAATGGTATCGATTGATGACCTTGTTCCACAGGATCATCTTCTACGAATTATCGACAAAGCAATTGACTGGTCATTCATTTATGACCTCGTTCGCGATAAGTATTCTCCAGACAATGGTCGTCCTAGCATTGACCCAGTTGTGCTAATTAAAATCGCATTTATTCAGTACTTGTATGGTATAAAAAGCATGCGTCAAACCATCAAAGAGATTGATGTAAATATCGCATATCGTTGGTTTCTTGGTTTAGAACTAGGCGAAAAAGTACCACACTTTACAACATTCGGTAAGAATTATAAGCGTCGATTTGAAGGTACTGATCTGTTTGAACAAATATTTCAGCATATCCTGGAAGAATGCTATAAGTTTAAGTTGGTGGATCCGACCGAAGTTTTTGTGGATGCAACTCACGTAAAGGCTCGCGCGAACAATAAGAAGATGCAGCGTCGCATCGCAAAAGAGGAAGCGTTATTCTATGCCGAAATGCTCCGTAAGGACATTGATGTTGATCGTGAAGCACATGGGAAGAAACCATTAAAAGATAAAGACGATGATAACAAGCCAAGCGGTGGTTCTGGCGATAAGTTCGAAGACTATACTGATGATGTCCCATTAGATGGAAAAACTATCAAATGTAGCACAACGGATCCGGAAAGCGGATGGTTCCGTAAAGGTGAGCATAAGCATGTCTTTGCATACGGTATCGAAACAGCATGTGATAAAAATGGCTGGATTCTTGGATTTACAGTTAATCCCGGTAACGAACACGATAGCCGTACCTTCAAAGGTCTTTACGATAAATTGCAGGATATTGGAATGAAACGTTGTGTCGTTGATGCCGGATACAAGACACCTGCTATTGCAAAACTTTTATTAGATGATGGTGTAGACCCTGTGTTCCCATATAAACGTCCGATGACCAAAGATGGATTCTTTAAGAAATACGAGTATGTGTACGATGAGTACAATGATTGCTATATTTGCCCAAACAATCAGGTTTTAAATTATAGAACTACAAATCGTGATGGATATCGTGAATATAAGAGCTGTGGAAAGGTTTGCGAATCATGTCCGTATCTTGAGCAGTGTACGGCAAGTAAAAATCATGTAAAGCTCGTTACGCGGCATGTATGGGAAGACTACATGGAAAAATGTGAGGACATACGCCAAACTATAGGCATGAAAGATGTATATTCACATCGAAAAGAAACAATCGAGCGGATCTTTGGGACAGCAAAAGAAAACCATGGATTCAGATATACGCAGATGTATGGAAAGGCGCGAATGAAAATGAAGGTCGCGCTTACTTATGCTGCCATGAATCTTAAAAAACTGGCAATGATTAAGGAAGAATGGAGATTACAACCTGTATAGGCAGGTAAAATCCTCATATATTTTACATTTGGGGGCTTCCAAACAAGGGAAAATAAAATATATACGAAGAAACGCCTCTCATGATTACCTAAATCACGAAAGGCGTTTGTCTTCAGTCTGA
>JAZNMP010000036.1:0-72765 GCA_045579705.1 Lachnospiraceae bacterium | reverse complement strand
CTCTACTCTCCGGAAAAGAGTAGGTAATCCATATCGATTTTTTAATCTACGTTTTTCTTAGAAAACCGTAGGTCTATTAAAGTTACCCTTTTATCTGAATCTCATTTCAAAATACTTCTTGACTATTTACCAAATTGCTTTATCAAAGCTTAATCACAGAAACTATAACCACGATTAAATTCAGTATACTATGTGCTGCAATACAAACCCAAAGTTTATGAGTCTTTGTAATCGCATACGCGAGTAATGCGCCGATCAAAAAAGCATACAAAAGCTGTACGAGATTGAAATGAAACATTCCAAAGAGCAGAGATGAAACGATGACAGCGGCTACTCTTCCATACCACAAATCAATCTGTGCTGCTATGATACCTCGAAACAGAGTTTCTTCTAAGATAGGAATCATAAGACAGTTAGTAATCAGTTTCACCCAAATCGCTCCGTCATATAATTCTTTGTTAGCATGTTTATACGCTTCAGACATATCGACTAAAGGTGTATGACTGATTAATACGTTAACCAGAACTCCTACGACCACTATTAATAGTATTAGTGATACATCCATCTTTAAATCTTTACGTGAAAAAAGATTTTCGCTTCGAACTATGGGTACCTTTCTATAAATAGCAAATATAGCGGGATAAGTAACCCAAGCCGCCAGAAATAAAGCAAACAATCTTCCCAGCGAAGATGGTACTATCGCCAGGAAAATCTTTGCCGAGAATTGATAAAGAATAAAGTATACCAATAATGGATACAAGATTTGAAATATTCTATTTGTCCTAAAACTCGTATTTCTATTCATTAGTAATTAGTGCTTAGTTCCTCTCTGATCACGGGATGTGATGTGAAGTCTTTCTAAGTTTACATCTCCCTTGTCAGTTTTAACTTTTCTGGATACACCAGGCTGCATGATAACATAATTTACAATTTCTTCGGTTCCCTTTGTCTTCATGGCACGCACACCGAGAGCGGCCTTCTTTTTCTCAGGGACGTCTTCTGCAGCAAAACGCAAGAAGTAATTCTTGTCAGAATATACGCAAACAGTATCTTCTGGTGTAATTATGTTCACTGTCAGTACTTCATCGGTATCTGAAAGCTTAGTTGCTGCGGTGGTTTTCTTCGCTACGTCAAATAGTTCGCCATCAACTACCTTGATCAAATTCTCCTTTGTACCAAAGAAGAGTTTCTTTCCTTTGAGGTTGTTAATAGAATCTATATAGAGGATACGTTCTTTGCTGCTGTCAAAGTTTGAAACATTGTCGATAGGCGTACCCTTGTCACGGAATTTGCCTTGTGGCATATCGAGAATCTTTGCGGTGTGCAGATTTCCCTTGTTAGTAAACATAGCAATCTTGTCTGTGTTCTTACAGAAGATGATATGTTTGAACTCCTTGTGAACTGCTTCCTGATTTCTTTCGTATGTAGCGATATCTATGACTTTACCGTAGAAGAATCTATCAAAGAGAACCACCACATCCTCTTCTTCGATAGGTTTGTCTTCTACTACAACTTCTTCGAGATTTGAAATAGTTGTTCTACGTTCGCGATTGAACTCTTCTTTGAAGCGGGCGAGATCAGTAATGATAACTTTCGCCATAACTCCTCTGTCGTTAAGTATTTCAGTGAAATCCTGAATGTTCTTCAAAGTCTTCATATAATCACCGCGAAGAGCTTCGATTTCAAGTCCGATCAACTTGTAGAGACGCATCTCGAGAATGGCGTCTGCCTGTCTCTCAGTAAAGAGAAGTAATCCAGCATCTTTCTTTGACTGCTCTGACTTAAACTTGATTCCTTCAGTTACACCGTTTACCAGGCATTCCTTTGCCATCTTTCTATCTTTACTTCCACGAAGTACTTCGATAATCAGATCGATAACATCACAAGCTTTGATAAGACCTTCCTGAATTTCTTTCTTCTCACGTTCTTTCTTAAGCAGATAGTTATACTTTCTGGTAGTAAGTTCGAACTGGAAATCCACGTTATGTCTGATAATAGGTACGATACCCATAGTTTCAGGCTTACCGTTTACTACTGAAAGCATATTTACTCCGAAAGTATCTTCGAGACGAGTCTTCTTAAAGAGCAGATTCTTTACATTTTCGACATCTGCGCCCTTCTTAAGCTCGATTACGATTCGGATACCTTCTTTAGACGACATATTTGAAATATCAGTAATGTCATTTGTCTGTCTTGTCTCAACGAGAGAATAAACATCATTTAGGAACTTACCGATATTTGCACCGATCATAGTATATGGAATCTCAGTAACTACGATGTTCTGCTTTCCATTTTTTCCCTTTTCTACTTCTACCTTGCCTCGAATACGAATCTTTCCTTCGCCTGTAGAATAGATATTTAAAAGCTCATCCTGGTTAGCTACGATTCCTCCAGTAGGGAAATCAGGACCATGGATGATTTCAAGCATCTCTTTTGTATTAATATCAGGATTCTTCATGTAAGCGATAACGCCATCGATTACTTCTCCGATATTATGAGGCGGAATGCTGGTAGCCATACCTACAGCGATACCTTCTGCTCCGTTTACGAGCAGGTTAGGAATACGAACAGGTAATACCTCTGGCTCCTTCTCCGTCTCATCAAAGTTTGGAACGAAGTCTATAACATCTTTGTCCAAATCTGAAAGATAAGCTTCCTCAGTAACCTTCTGAAGTCTGGCCTCTGTGTAACGCATAGCAGCGGCTCCATCTCCTTCGATAGAACCAAAGTTACCATGACCGTCTACTAACGGAAGACCTTTCTTAAAGTCCTGTGACATAACTACGAGTGCATCATAAATAGATGAATCACCATGTGGATGATATTTACCCATAGTATCACCGACGATACGGGCTGACTTTCTATAAGGTTTGTCTGATTTAATTCCAAGTTCATACATATCGTAGAGAGTTCTACGCTGAACCGGTTTCAAACCATCTCTGATATCTGGAAGCGCACGAGCTACGATAACGCTCATGGCATAATCAATATATGATTTCTGCATCTCATCGGAATATTCCGTCTGGATGATTCTCTCTGGCGTTGCCATTCTCTAATCCCTCTTTCTATCTAGGTCTAGTAAATCAAAACTTATACATCAAGTTCTGCATCATGTGCATGATCATGAATGAATGTCTTACGAGGTGCTACATCATTTCCCATAAGCATCTCTGTAACTTCTGAAGCAAGTCGTCCATCATCGATAGAAACTCTCTTCATCACACGTCTTTCAGGATCTAAAGTAGTCTCCCAAAGCTGTTCTGCATCCATTTCACCCAAACCTTTGTATCGCTGCAAAGTGAAGTCACCTTTGTGATTCTGTCTGTATTTTTCAAGTGCAGCATCATCATACAAATATTCTTCTTCACCACGCTTTGGCATAACCTTGTACAAAGGTGGCATAGCGATATATACATGTCCTTCGTAGATGAGTTCCGGCATGAATCTGTAGAACAGAGTCAATAGCAATGTAGAAATATGTGAACCATCTACGTCGGCATCAGTCATGATTACAATCTTGTCATAACGAAGCTTTGTGATATCAAAATCATTTCCATACCCTTCGGAAAAACCGCATCCGAAAGCGTTAATCATCGTTTTGATTTCGGCATTTTTAAGAACTTTATCGATACTAGCTTTTTCTACGTTTAGAATCTTTCCTCGAATAGGAAGGATAGCCTGATACATACGATTTCTCGCTGTCTTCGCAGAACCGCCCGCAGAATCTCCCTCTACGATAAAGATTTCGCACTTCTTTGCGTCTCTGGATTCGCAGTTAGCAAGCTTACCGTTTGAATCGAAAGAGAACTTCTGCTTTGTAAGCAGGTTAGTCTTTGCTCTCTCTTCAGTTTTACGAATCTTTGCCGCTTTTTCCGCACAGGAAAGAACAGCCTTAAGAGTATCCAGATTTCTGTCGAAGTAAAGCTGGATTTCATCGTTCGTAACCTTGCTGGATGCCTTTGATGCATCTGGGTTATCAAGCTTAGTCTTTGTCTGTCCTTCAAATCTCGGATCAGGATGTTTGATAGATACAACCGCTGTCATACCGTTCCTAAGGTCGGCACCGGTAAAGTTTGGATCTTTGTCCTTTAATACTCCGATTTCTCTAGCGTAATTATTTAATACCGTTGTAAAAGTAGTCTTAAAACCAGTTAAGTGAGTACCACCTTCAGCATTGTAAATATTGTTACAGAAACCTAGTATGTTCTCATGGAACTCATTTACATACTGAAAAGCCACTTCTACGGAAATATTGTCCATCTTTCCTGTATAATATACTACAGGCGTAACAGCTTCGCTTTTAACATTGATATCACGAACGAAACCTCTGATACCATCTGGTTCATGATATGTAATATTCTCAGATTCTTCTCCTCTATCATCTTTATAAATGATAGTAAGCTCTGGATTCAAATAAGCTGTCTCATGAAGACGACTCTTTATCTCATCTTCTTTGAAAACAGTCTTCTCAAAGATTTCAGGATCAGGAAGGAAGTTGATCTTCGTTCCTCTCTCCTTTGTCTTTCCGAGAATAGGAAGCTGTCCCTTTACAAGCTCGAGAGCCGGCTTACCTTTTTCAAAATAATCGTGATATATATTTCCATCTCTGGATATTTCGATGTCGAGATGTGTAGAAAGCGCATTAACAACAGATGAACCTACACCATGAAGTCCACCAGAAGTCTTGTACGCATTATTATCAAATTTACCACCTGCATGCAAAGTTGTGAGTACGACACGTTCAGCAGGTATTTTAAATTTGTTTGTTTCAACAGGAATACCTCTACCATTGTCCTTAATAGTAGCTGAGCCGTCTTTCTCAAGAGTAACCCAGATAGTATCACATTCTCCAGCCAAATGTTCGTCGACTGAGTTGTCCACGATCTCATAAATCAGGTGATTTAGACCTTTTCTGGAAGTTGAACCGATATACATTCCAGGACGAACTCGAACAGCTTCTAGACCTTCGAGAACTGAAATACTGCTGTCATCATAACCTTCAAGTTTTGCCATTATATTACTCCTACAAAAATCACCTCTATACAGTGGCTAAACGCTGTACAGAGGCTATTATCATTCTATCTAAATCTCTTACAATTTAGCATATCCATAACCATTTACCATAGCGTCGAGAGGAATCTTTCTCTGACACATTGGACATTCATGAGGATCAAAAGCGCTGTATCCAGGCAAATCCTCGTCATCGAATATAGTAAATACTCTGATACCATCTACTTCCGTCTGTGTGGAAAAAATAGCTGCTACGCCACATATTTTTCCGCCATAATAATTGATACATTCCATAGCCTGTTTAACGGTATCGCCAGTCGTCATAGTATCAACCAAAACGAGTACGCTCTTTCCTTCGATAGCCAGCTTGTTATTCTCTCTGAACATAAACTGGTTAACGGAATTCACCTCTGGACGAATTACGTATGTCGTATCATGAATATTGTTGTTATTGATGAAACCACCTTTCTCAATCTCCTGACCGAGAAGTGCTCCGAGCACCTGTGTCTCATCCAAACAAACGATAGTATCTACAGTATCAATATTTCCCTCGAGCTGGCTCTTTAAGAATTTAGCAGCTCCCTTTGCCTCTCCGATACGAACTTTCAATCTCGTCACATCGATATAGAAGTTCGTATGTGAGTTACTCGTCGCGAAATGACCCTGTGCAGCATTAATAGTTACTGAACGATCATTACGTGCATAGAATTTGATTAGACGATCCTGAATGCTTTCACTCATGACAATGCCCCCTTCAAATATTGGATTAGTTTACACCTGTTGAACCAAAACCTCCCCTTGATTCACCAGATAGTCTTTCAACCTCATCAAAATGAATAGTAGGTTGATGTTTAATAATTCTAAACTGACATATTCTATCATTAACATGAAGCTCTGTATCACGTGTTGCGTATACTGGCATCATGATATGATCATCATCTCCGCAATAAGTTTCATCGATTACACCCATTGCATTTGTCTGAATGAGACCGAAGTTCTTAAAAGTAGAACTTCTAGCTACGAGAAGCATCTCGTAACCCTGTGGCAACTGCATAGATACACCCATATCTATAAGCTTGAAGTCGCCTTTTTTCAAAACATAATCTGAACTTACTCGAAGGTCGATCCAATCTGACTTTCCTTCGATGTATGTAAGCTTCTCGATTTCATCTGAATGATACTTAATTCGAATAGTTTCTCTATCTGACATTTCAAAATCCTCATTTATCTTATCGAATTTTCAAAATTAACACAACTTTATCTAAAGAATTAATCCCACTCTGGAGTTGTAATCTCGCTCTTCTTATCTCTAGTCATCAGAGACAATACTGATTCTCTAGGATCCGCATCCTCAAAGAGTACACGATTAACTTCTTCAATGATAGGAAGCTCAACACCATATTTTTCCCCGAGCGCCTTTGCAGCCTTTGCTGAATAAACGCCTTCTACTATCATGGCAACTTTATCCATGGCTTCCTTCATCTTCATACCCTGTCCGATGAGAACACCTGCTCTACGGTTTCTACTATGTCTACTCTGACATGTGACGATCAAATCACCGATGCCAGACAAACCTGCAAGTGTTTCAGAGCTGGCTCCCATAGCTATAGCAAGTTTTGAAATTTCTTTAATACCACGAGTGATAAGCGCAGCTTTAGCATTGTCACCAAAACCTAACCCATCAGACATACCTGCAGCTAATGCAATTACATTCTTAAGAGAACCACCGATTTCGATTCCACGAATATCAGGGCTGATATAAACTCTAAAGCTATCATTCATAAATAGTTCCTGTGCAAATACACAGAGATCTCTATCCTTTGAACCTATAACTACGAGTGTAGGCTGAAGAAGTACTACTTCCTCTGCATGAGAAGGACCAGAAAGTACACCAACCTGAGCCTCCCCTTTGAATACATCTTCAAGAATTTCGCCCTGAAGCATCAGTGTATCCTCTTCGATACCTTTTGCTACAGTAATAATCTTCTGATTATGAATATATGGTTTAAAATTCTCAGCAGTCTTTCTAGTTGCCTTAGAAGGTACTGCAAATACTATCAAATCCATATTTAAACAGGCTTCTTCGATTGAAGAAGTAAACTTAAGTTTCTCCGGTAAATCTACTCCGGGAAGTTTGGATTCGTTTCTTCTAGTTCTAATCAGTTCTTCAGTCTGGTCCTGTCTGTAAGACCAAAGTGTAACCTGATGTCCGTTTTTACATAACAATACCGCAAGCGCTGTTCCCCAACTACCTGCACCTACAACTGATATATTTGCCATATTATCCTCCCTTATACGTTTGGATGAAAGCTGAATTTATTCTCGTTTCCTGAAGCAAGTCTCTTAATATTTGATCTATGCAAGAAGATAGTCAAACAAACTAAGAAGATTATAATCAACAGAACTTCTGTATTGAATAATCCTTCGAAATGAAACATATCATAACGATAAAAGATTAATGATTCTACAAATATCACTATCGCGGCCAGAATAGATCCCAGTGACACATATCTGGTAAACCAAACAACCAGCACGAAACATACGAGAGCTCCAGGTAATGTTTCTGGTAAAACAACACAGAGGAAGCCCAGGCTTGAAGCAACTCCTTTTCCGCCCTTAAATTTCAAAACTGCAGGGAAATCATGTCCGATTACAGCTCCGAAAGCTGCATAAGCCTGTAGAAGCTTAATATATGACGCCCCCAGATCAGTTGTCTTTGAAAAAATAATGCCACAAACGAAATATGCCAATACTACTTTAAAACAATCAAAGAACAGAGTCAGTACACCCGGAAGAACGCCCATAGTTCTAACTGTATTTGTAGTACCTACATTTCCGCTACCCAGAGTTCTGATATCTTTATTGTGCATCTTTCCATAGAGAAAACCAAACAGAAAGTTTCCAAACACATATCCGATTAATATCGCGAGTAATCTGTACATAACTATTTGTCGCCATCCTTTTCTCTAGTAATAAAGTGCAAAGTAGTACCTTCAAATCCGAATGCATCACGGATTCTATTCTCCAAATATCTGACATATGAGAAATGCATGAGATACTTGTAATTTACAAAGAGAATAAATGTAGGCGGTTTAACAGAAACCTGTGTCGCATAATAGATTCTAAGTCTCTTACCTTTATCCATAGGAGGCTGCTGCATAGCTGTAGCCTCAGCAATAATCTCATTAAGAAGTCCTGTAGGAACTCTTCGGGAGTTATTCTCCATAACCAAATCGATAGTATCGAAAATCTTTCCAGTTCTCTGTCCTGTTTTTGCAGAGATGAAGATGATACATGCATAAGGCATAAATGAAAGTGTCTGGTGGATTTTGTCCTTCATCTCTTTCATAGTCTTATCATTCTTCTCGACAGCATCCCATTTATTTACTGCGATGATGATACCCTTGCCTCTCTCATGAGCGATACCGGCGATCTTTGCATCCTGCTCAGTGACACCTTCTGTACCATCGATCATAATGATAACTACATCTGATTTCTCAACAGCAGCTACCGCACGAATGATACTGTATCTCTCGAGAACTTCTTTAATCTTTGACTTACGTCTTAGACCAGCTGTATCGATAAAGATATAGTCCTTCTTGTTATAACGTACCTTTGTATCAATCGCATCACGAGTAGTACCTGCAATATCAGATACGATAGCACGCTTCTCACCTGAAAGATAGTTAATGAGTGAAGACTTACCTACATTTGGCTTACCGATGATAGCAATCTTTGGAGTATCCTCGTCGTCATCCTTCTTCACATCATCCGGGAAGTCAGAGACCAAGCTCTCGAGCATATCACCGAAACCGATCTTTGAAGTAGCAGAAATAGGAATAGGATCACCTATTCCAAGATTATAGAATTCATATACTTCATTCATGTATTTATTGAAATCATCTACTTTGTTTACAACGAGAACTACAGGCTTATGTGTACGACGAAGCATATCACATACTCCTCTGTCCGCATCTGTAAGACCGGACTTGATATCAACAACAAACATGATGACATCAGCTGTCTCCATAGCGATCATAGCCTGATTTCTCATCTCTGTAAGAATCAAATCATTAGATTCTGGTTCGATACCACCTGTATCGATTAAAGTAAAAGTTTTGTCCAGCCAAGTAACATCACAGTAGATTCTGTCTCGTGTAACACCTGGCATATCATTTACGATTGAAATACGTTCACCTGCTAGCGCATTGAACAAAGTTGATTTACCAACGTTAGGTCTACCAACGATGGCTACGATAGGTTTTGCCATAATTACTTAAATCCATTTCTATTATAAAATACTATCTTCCCATTTTAGATTTGAGCTTATCTACTCCATCGACGAATACGAGGATCTCAGCAACCACCTCATATAGTTCTGGCGGAATAGCATCTCCAATCTCAAGCTTTGAAAGGGTTTCAGCAAGAGAATCGTCCTTGTAAAAAGGAACATCATTCTTCTTTGCTTCCTCTATAATCCTTTCAGCCACTCTACCTTTACCAGACGCCAATATGCGCGGCGCATCATCGCCCGCATCATATGAAAGCGCAACGGCAGTTTTGTTTTTGTCAAATTCTTCTGGCACTTTAATACTCCAATCTGTTAAATAGAACTCCAAAAAGCGTCTTTAATCACTTTAATCTTGTCCCCTAATATGGAAACCACATCAAAGCGGATTGGAACATCTAAGTCGCTATGGGATTTTAACATAAATACACGTGCAGAAGAAACTATTTTTCGCTGTTTTTTTAAATCACAGAATTCTTCAGGCATGCCATGTTGCGAATTATCACGATATTTAACCTCGACAAACACCAGGTATTCGCCATCTTTCGCGATAATATCGATTTCACCAAAACGACTTTTAAAATTAAGTTCTAGTATATCATATCCTAAACATTTAGACAGATATGCTGCAGCAATTTGTTCATAATAAGCCCCTTTATTACGTATACTACGCCCGAACGTCAAATGAATACCTCTTTATCTTCTGATTAGCCCCTACACTTTCTGTTTCCAGCAACTTCTCAACGAAGTTCTCCTCCGCCTTCGTCTCAGAAACAGAAATATTTGAAATATAACCTTTAGCAGTTAATTTCTCATCCAAAATATGGATATTATCATTTATTAGCTTAAATGCATCCTCATCTTCCATATAAAACCTGATGCCGACCTGCTTCTGGTGCATCGTAACTGCAATATCCGTATTTCCCAAATTCGTAAGCGACAGATGCAAAAAAGCCGATAAATCGTCACTTGCATTATTTCCCTTTTTACGATTCTGGTACACGTACAAATCACCTGTCGCACTCTGATTCATCATCTTCAGCGGTATCTGAATATATGAGTACAACTGATTCATCTGGTTCATGAAGTCTACATTACTCTGAACATTCTTTATCGTATTCGATATAGGATTATTCTCACTGGAAAGAGCTTTTGCAACCTTATCAATATTCGAGAGTTGGCTCTCCAGCCTCTCATAGAGCTCCTTAACAGCATCTTTCTTTCCTACTTCTTCAGGCTTAAGCATCCATTCCTGCTCGAGCATAGTTTTGAACGCTTCTCTATATCCTTTTCCGGAAAAAATATCCTTTAACGCTTCTCTGCTTATTTCCGGATTCGCTTTCAGGAAATCGTTAATCTTCGTAAGGATTTCTTTTTCCGAAACAGAAGGACTAATATTTCCCTTATCATCAAAGAGTGTTGGATTAGCTTCCTTGAATCCTTCTAGTTTAGTAAGCTCTGAAGTTAAATCCTTTGTATAGTTTTTCTCTGCTATCGGCCCTTCGGCTTCTTCATGCTGAGTAATTTCTACAGCCTGTCCTTCTGAAATATGAGATTCAACCGGCTGATTTTTTATAATTTGAGTCTCTTCAGGCTGTGTCTGATTAGCAATCTTCAAAGCTTCAGTATCTAACCGATTTGTCAAAGCGAGAGTTTCCTCTTCTGCAAAAACTGCTACTGTCTTTCCATCAACAGGTATCTCAGCAGCCTCCTCTGTAGGCACACTAGATTCAGTCGTTAAACCTAATCTTTCATTCGTAAACTCATCGAGATTATAATCAGCTGCATCTATAATCGCCTGCTGTAAAGCAAGCATGTCTTGCTTTGGAAGATTCATACTTTCAAGATTGTCAGCAAGCTCCATGACGAAACGATCCACTTCCTCGAGAATCGCATTTGAATTCTCCTCAAACCTTATAAAATTATCAATATTTTCTGGCGTTGCCTCTAAACCAAATCGATCCATTTTTACTAAAGTCTCTACTGGAACATCTGGATTTTGAGCGATGAGTCTGCCCATTCTACCGAGATTCTCGGAGTTTATAGGCTGTGAATGTTGCATGAGATTGTTTACGAGTTCGATATTTCTCGCTGTCTGCGGCAGAGAACTCTCTGCAAGCGCATTTAGTAAGATAGGATTGTTTAAAATCCCGTTCTGAAGTGGTGTTATTTCGATGGTTTCCCCATCATTTGATTTAACCTGGAAGAATACCGATTCACCTTCTACGAGGTTGAAATTTCCCTGAAGTCTCGCGGTCATACTCTGCCCGTTTGGAAGGGACAGGATAACTTTGTCTCCTTTAACCGAAGAAATATTGCCCTCAAAGATTTCACCCTTAGAAAGGGCATCAGAATTTCGAACAGTAGAAACACTTTCTTCCTTCTTTATTTGATTTGAACCTTTCTGGCTGGAAACATAGGTTCCAAGCTGTCCGATAATATCCTGAATCTGCATAATTTAGCCCCGTTTATTCTTCTTTCAAAAACTTCAAGAAAGATAATCTATGAATAGGACAAGGTCCATATTCTCTCAAAGCATCCATATGAGCTTTAGTTCCATATCCTTTGTTTGACTTGAATCCATACTCAGGATATTTTTCATCCATTTCTTCCATGAATGTATCTCTCTTTACTTTCGCAACTATACTAGCAGCCGCAATAGACATAGACTTCGCATCACCTTTAACAAAGCCCTGCTGTTCTATACCTAAATCTTCGATATAAACAGCGTCTACGAGAGCAAAATTAGGTTTAGGATCTAAATTTGCTACAGCTTCTCTCATAGCCATCTTTGTAGCATTTAGTATATTTACTTTATCTATCGTCTCTTCGTCAGCGATACCAAAGCCTACAGCAACAGCTTTTTCCAAAATCTGCTTAGAAACTTCCTTTCGTTTCTTCTCTGAGAGCTTCTTTGAATCGTTTATATACAGAATATCACAATCCTTTGGAAGGATAACTGCAGCAGTTACAACAGGTCCAGCCAGAGGACCTCTACCTACTTCGTCTATTCCACATACTAAATCGTATTTTTCAATAAATTCTCTATCAAATTCATGAGCTGCTTTTGTACGCTCTATTTCTCTTTCAAGTCTTTCTTGCTTTGTCATATTAATCTCTACTAGGTATTAAACTTTCAAATTTGTTAAACGGATAAATCAGTAGCCAAGCTCGTCCTATGAAATCTTTACGGTGGATATTTCCTACATCATCGAAACGGGAATCTTTACTGTTATTTCTATTATCACCCATCACGAAATATTCATCATCACCGAGCAAAACTGTATTTCCAGCTCTTCCCGGATCCATAATCACATCTTTACCATAGTTTTCTTCGAGTTTCTCACCGTTTATGTAAATACTTCCATCAGTATCTATAAACACTTCTTCTCCAGGAAGGCCAATAATACGCTTAATATAATAAGTATCTTCGTCTTCAGGACTAGGAAATACGACGATGTCAAAACGTTTAGGATCAGTAAATCTGTAAGAAATCTTGTCTATAATCAAATTATCTCCATCATGAAGAGTGTTATTCATAGATGAACCATTTACTACAGTTCTCTGTCCGACGAAAGTGACGATTAAGAAGCTGATTGCAACGAGACAGATGATATACAGAATCAGTTCTATGCCATCACGTTTATTTCTTTCTCTCTTCTCAAGTTCTTCTTCAATAGTCATGTCTATTCTCCATCATCCATATAATCTTCTGGTAGTTCAAGAGATACTCTTCCGAATTTTCCAGTTCTGTAATCCTGAATTAGAATTTCTGCAGCCTTAAGAGTATCTGCAACGCCTTCTTTCTTCAGATATCCTCTGTTTAAAGCGATGGCTTCATACATTTCTCTAGGAGAAAGTTCCTCTGAAATGCTATAACGCTTCTCAATGAGACCCGGATATCTGTCTTTCAACTTCTCTATTAGAATCTCTCCAAGCTCTTCGAAAGGAATAAGCTCATTTCTAATAGCACCTGTGATAGCCAGATTCTCACCGATTTCATGTCTGTCAAACTTAGGCCAGAGTACACCTGGAGTGTCCAGGAAATCGATTTCATTACTTGCATGAATCCACTGTTTGCCTCGTGTTACACCAGGCTTATTTCCAGTTTTTGCGCTGGCTTTTCCTGCCAAAGTATTGATAAGCGTAGACTTGCCTACGTTCGGAATACCGATGATCATCGCCTTGATCTTACGATTTCTAAGTCCACGTCTTCTATCTCTTTCAATCTTCTCCTTGCATGCTTCCTTAGATGCATTTACAATCAGCTTTCTAGCATCTTTTTTCAAAGCATTAATAGGTAAATAAGCTATATTTGACTCTTTATAATACTCAATCCACTTATCTGTAACTGCAGGATCAGCCAAATCAATCTTGCTCATTACGATAAGCTTCTTTTTATTCTTTGTAAGCTCATTAAGTGTAGGATTCGAGCTAGAATAAGGGATTCTAGAGTCGATGATTTCAATAATCAAATCTACAAGCTTTAAATCCTCTACTATATTTCGACGGGCTTTTTCCATGTGCCCAGGATACCATTCAAATTCCATATAACCTCTTACAATAATCCAAAATGGCCTGAAGAAATATCAAACCAAACTTTACCTACTATATCTTTCTTTGAGATATTTCCGATATTGTCATATCGGCTATCTTCACTGTTATTTCTATTATCCCCTAGCACGAAGTACTCATCTTTCTTTAGAACGATTTCGTTCTCAGCCAGACCTGGATCAGAAATATGATCTATTCCGGCATTCTCCTCTCTAGCCTGGTTATTTACATACATGATTCCATCCTTTATGAGGATGTGATCACCCGGAACTCCAACCACACGCTTGATAGAATGAGCAGAACCTGAATCCTTTGGCTTAAAGATGATAATATCATCAACCTTTGGAGATTTAATCTTGTAGATAAATC
This sequence comes from Lachnospiraceae bacterium, assembly GCA_045579705.1. Classification (GTDB taxonomy): domain Bacteria; phylum Bacillota; class Clostridia; order Lachnospirales; family Lachnospiraceae; genus Lachnocurva. Next base: position 58,544 of record JAZNMP010000036.1, on the reverse strand, counting down.
TATCTACCAGTACATAATCACCACTCGCTATAGTTTTCTCCATGGATTCACCGAAATTCTGACTTTTGATTCCTATAGATTTAACAATTAAGTACGCAAAAAGAATGACAGCGAAAACCTCTACTATAAAGATTCCACGTCTCTGCCATTTGTCAAAATCAATCTTTTTCCTTCTACGATTAAAATCGAGAGAATCTCTTCTCTTGGATGTTCTATTTGAAAATTTGTTATCTAAAATTATATTACTCATAACTAAAAATATATCGCATTTAGGTCTTCTAAACAAGTCAAAAAAAGACAGCCACCAAAACCAGTGACTGCCTTTGAATCGAACGAAAATTATTTTCTGATAACTTCCTTGATCTTGGCTTTCTTACCAACACGTTCTCTAAGGTAGTTAAGCTTAGCTCTTCTAACTTTACCCTGACGAACGATTTCAATCTTCTCAACGTTAGGGCTGTGAAGTGGCCATGTCTTCTCAACACCGATTCCACCAGAAATCTTTCTTACTGTGAAAGTCTGACGGTTTGAACCCCCCTGCTTCTTAAGTACAACACCTTCGAAGATCTGGATTCTTTCACGGTTACCTTCGCGAATCTTGTTGTGAACACGAACTGTGTCACCAACTCTGAAGTCAACTACTTCTGACTTCTTCTCGCCATTCTCAATTTCTCTAATAACTTCGTATGCGTTCATTTTGTTTCCTCCATCTTCAGACGTTCTTAATACCTAATTGGTAACAGAGGACCGCCGAACAAAAAATACAACTCAAATATAATATCAGTAAAATCTATTTTTTTCAACTGTTTTCTTCTAAGAATTTGCGCTCTTTGTCATTTAATTCGTATTTTTCCAACAAATCCGGTCTATACTTCTTCGTACGAAGCAAAGACATGTTATGACGCCACTCATCCACCTTCTTATGATCTCCAGAAAGCAGGATTGGTGGGACTTCTTTCCCATTCCAAACTGCTGGACGTGAATACTGCGGATACTCTAAAAGTCCGTTCTCAAATGATTCATCCATAGAAGAATCGTCGTTATGAAGAACTCCTGGAACCAGTCTCGAAATAGCATCTACCATAACCATAGCTGCCAACTCTCCACCAGTCAATACATAATCACCGATAGAAACTCTGTCAGTTACGATTTCATCCAAAACTCTCTCATCAATTCCTTCATAATGACCACAAAGGATTATCAAATCCTCTTCTTTTGCAAAATCATGTGCCATCTGCTGATTAAAAGTATGTCCCTGAGGAGTAACATACACTGTTCTAATCTTTTTCTCTTTACCTTCTATGATAGCCTGATACGCATCATAAATCGGCTGAGCCTGCATGAGCATACCTGCGCCACCGCCATAAGGATAATCATCGACTTTACCGTGTTTCTCAGTAGTATAATCTCTGATATTTATAGCCTCTATAGAAATAGCCTCATTCTCCTTTGCACGACCGATTATGCTCGTATTTAGGCCCTCTGAAACCATCTCTGGAAACAATGTAAGTATATGAAAATTCATTAATTTAGATCCTCCAGACCTGAAAGCAAATGAACTAAAATCTTTTTATTCGAAACATCCACATCTAGGATAACATCCTTGATAGCAGGTAGTAATATTTCTTTCTTAGTTTCTTTGTTTACGACGCTATAAACATCGTTAGCGCCTGTTTCATAGATATCTGTAAGTGTTCCAAGCACGCGACCGTCTTCAGTAACCACTTCACAACCTATAATATCAGAATAATAATACATTCCTTCTTCTGGTTCGATAGCATCAGCTCTATCTATAAAAAGTTCTGCTCCATTCAAAAGTTCTGCATTATTTCTGTCTTTAATTTCCTCAAATTTAACGATACAGAAATTCTTCTGTATTCTTACTTTTTCCAAAGTAAGTTCTGATAAGCCTCTAATTCTAGACTTTCCCAAAATGAAGTTGTCGATTTCCATAAAATCTTCCAAAGTATCTGTAGTAGGATGAACTCTTACTTCTCCTCTGATACCCTGCGCTTTTCCTATAATACCAACACGTAGTAATTCTGACATGTTTTTCTCCCTTAATAAAAAATAGAGGCAGTATAAACTGCCCCTATTTACTAATCCTCAATATCAACGATAACACGCTTATCTGTCTTTGTAGCAGCAGCTTTAACTACTGTTCTGATAGATTTAGCGATCTTACCTTTCTTTCCGATAACCTTCCCCATATCGGAAGAAGCTACGTGAAGCTTAAGATAAACATTCTTTGCATCTTCACGTTCTGAAACTGAAACTTCAGATGGTGAATCAACTAAGGATTTAGCGATAAATTCTACGAGTTCTTTCATAATTGAGACCCACCCCTTCCGTTACTAAAAATCAATTATTTAATGATTCCAGCAATTTTGAAGAGCTTGTTAACTGTCTCAGTTGGCTTAGCGCCATTTGAAAGCCACTTCTTTGCAGCTTCTTCATCAAGATTGTAAACTGATGGATCCTTTGTTGGATCGTAAGTTCCGATTTCTTCGATGAAACGACCATCTCTAGGTGATCTTGAATCAGCAACAACGATTCTATAGAAAGGTGCTTTCTTCTGACCAAGTCTCTTTAAACGAATTTTTACTGCCATGATTATTCCTCCTTAAAATCTATTAGAAAGGGAATCGGAATGAACCTTTTCCTTTTCTTTTCATCATACCCGGCATTTTTTTCATCATCTTCTGAGCTTCATTAAACTGTTTAATAAAACGGTTTACCTCAGCGATGTCAACGCCACTACCTTTTGCCAACCTAGCTTTACGACTAGGACTCATAAGTTTAGGATTTGCTCTCTCCTCGATAGTCATAGATTCGATTATTGCTTTGATATGAAGTAACTTCTTATCATCTACAGCATTCATAATCTGATCCGTCTGCTTACCTGTCAAACCAGGCATCATTCCGAGGATACTGCCTAAACCTCCCATCTTCTGCATCTGTTCCATAGACAGAAGATAATCATCGAAATCAAAGGAAGCTTTCTTTACCTTCTTTGAAAGAGCTAAAGCTTTTTCTTTGTCGATGTTGGCCTCCGCTTTCTCAATCAGAGAAAGGACATCTCCCATTCCCAGGATTCTAGAAGCCATTCTATCTGGATAAAACTGCTCGAGATCTGAAAGTTTCTCGCCCATACCTGCAAACAAGATAGGCTTTCCAGTTACAGCCTTAATAGAAAGGGCCGCACCACCTCGAGTGTCACCATCAAGCTTAGTAAGAATTACACCATCGATACCGATTTCATCTTCGAAAGTCTTTGCAACATTTACGGCATCCTGACCAGTCATCGCATCAACGACGAGAACTGTATCCGTAACCTTGATATTCTCTTTGACTTCACGAAGCTCTTTCATCATGTCTTCATCGATATGAAGACGACCAGCAGTATCGAAGATAACTACTTTATTCCCGTTCTTCTTTGCATATTCCAAAGATTCCTGGGCGATAGCCAATACATTAGTATTGTCTGTAGGCTGAAATACATCAACTTTGACTTTTTCAGCGTTGACCTGCAACTGTTTTGTAGCCGCTGGTCTGTATATATCCATAGGTACCAGAAGAGGTTTCTTGCTCTTCTCAGTAAGCTTTCCAGCAAGCTTTGCCGCTGTAGTAGTCTTACCAGCACCCTGTAGACCTGCCATCATGATAACTGTGATAGCCTGTCCTGGTTCAAATTCTAATTCTGCGCTTTCTGATCCGAGGAGGTTTATCATCTCCTCATTTACGACCTTAATAACCTGCTGAGCTGGATTCAATCCATTGAGTACATCAGTACCAACCGCTCTTTCAGTAACGTCAGAAATGAATTTCTTAACAACTTTAAAATTAACATCCGCCTCGAGAAGTGCAAGTTTAACTTCCTTCATCGCAGCCTTTACATCAGCTTCGCTGAGTCGGCCCTTTCCGCGGAGTCCTTTAAATACGTTTTGAATCTTCTCAGATAGACTTTCAAATGCCATTACAATTCTCCGTCAATTCTTTTTAAAATCTCAAGCAACTGGCTACTATCGTAATTCCCATCAGAAATCAACCCCTTCATTTCATTGATCTCATTTCTTATGGAAAAAAATCTCTTCATCATTCCAAGTTTGCTTTCGTATTCCAAAAGCGTATTTGTGGCTCTCTTTACGAGATCATGAACACCCTGTCTCGTAATTCCTTCATTCTCAGCTATTTCACCGAGAGAGAGATCATTCAGAACATAATCTTCATATATTTTCTTTTGATGCTCGTTGAGAAGATCTCCATAGAATTCATAGAGATTTCCCTGTATAATCTTATCTTCCATAAAACCTCACTTTTGATAGTATAAAGAAAAAACACTTTACAGTCAAGTGTTTTTTCTTTACAGTTACCAATATTTGGTTTTCTATACATCATCTTCTGAATCTGAAATTTCAGATTCAGCTTTAACCTCGCCAAATAGCGCTTTTGAAAACTCTGAAGGATCAAACTTCTGTAGATCCTGTGCGGTTTCGCCCACACCGATATACTTAACCGGGCACTCTAATTCCTTTGATACAGAAAAAGCGATACCGCCCTTTGCAGTTCCATCCATCTTTGTCAAAACTATTCCTGTAATATCAGTTACAGACGCAAACTCTCTCGCCTGCATAATAGCATTCTGACCTGTTGTAGCATCTAAAACTACAAAAGTCTCTCGATTAAAGCCTTCACACTCTCTATCGATCACTCGATTCATCTTTGAAAGCTCGTTCATTAGATTCTTCTTGTTATGCAAACGTCCAGCTGTATCGATCAAAAGTATATCTCCACCTCTGGATTTCATAGCACTGATAGCATCAAAGATTACGCTGGAAGGATCACTGCCTTCTTCGCTACCGATGATATCTACGCCGGCTCTCTCTGCCCAAACTTCAAGCTGTTCCCTCGCTGCAGCTCTAAAGGTATCAGCTGCGGCGATGATAACTTTTTTCCCGTTATCCTTAAACTGCTGTGCCAACTTACCGATGGTTGTAGTCTTTCCTACACCATTTACGCCGACTACCATGATAACAGCCTTACCATTTAAAAAATCATAAGCGCTCTCATCTACTGCAATAAGTCGTTCGAGGATTTCTATAAGTTTAATCTTTAAGACACCTGGACTTTTAATGCGTTCTTTCTTTACCACGTCACGAAGTTCGTCGAGAATTTCTTCTGTAGTATTCATTCCGAGGTCGCCCATGATGAGCACCTCCTCGAGTTCATCGAAGAGGTCATCATCTATACGCTCATACCCCAGAAATACGTTGTCTACATTGTCCGCAAAGCCTTCTCGGGACTTTGAAAGACCTGAGAACAGTCTGGAAAAAAATCCACCCTTTTCCTCTGCCATACTTCCTCCTAATTCCTGATACTATTACTGATCAAGCTGATTCTCAATGAGGTTTACTGATACGAGAACGGATACACCCTTCTCCTGCATAGTAATACCGTAAAGTCTATCAGCAGCATTCATAGTACCTCTTCTATGAGTGATAACGATAAACTGAGTATTCTTTGTAAGTTTCTTTAAATAATTTGCAAAGCGGTCTACGTTTGAATCGTCGAGAGCCGCCTCAATCTCGTCTAACAGACAGAATGGTGATGGCTTCAAATGCTGGATAGCAAACAGAAGCGCGATTGCTGTAAGAGCTTTTTCTCCACCGGACATCTGCATCATATTAATGAGTTTCTTTCCAGGTGGCTGAGCTACAATCTTGATACCTGTCTCGAGGATATCCTCGCCTTCGCAAAGTTCGAGAGTTCCTTTACCGCCTCCAAACAAATCTTTGAACGCTTTATCAAATTCTCTCTGAATATCTTTGAAACCTTCCTCAAACTGCTGACGCATTCCCTCATCGAGATCAGAAATGATCTTCTTCAAAGCATCTTCAGCTTCGATCAAATCATCATGCTGCTTCTTAAGGAATTCATATCTTTCAGAAACCTCTTTGTATTCTTGGATAGCGTTAACATTAACGTTACCCATCTTACGGATTTCTTCTTTGATATTAGAAATATCCTTCTTTATGTTTGTAGAGCTGATAACTTCTTCATCACGCAAATCCATAGCACTATGAAGTGTAAGCTCATACTCTTCCCACATGTAATTATTCTGATACTCAAGTTCCTCTGTAAGTTTCTGAAGTTTGGATTTCAAACGATAGAGATCTCTATCCAACGCATTGATTCTATCTGCAACTTCAGCGCGCTTATCAAAGAATCCTTTATATTTCGTATCCATTTCATCTTTATCGATGATAGCCTGTTCTCTCTTTGCAGAAAGTGACTTTCTAACCACATCGAAGTCTTCAATCTTCTTTGTGAGTTCTTCAATCTGTTTCTGCTTCTCTTCGTTTACTGTTGCAGAATTCTTTGAATCGTCCTGCATTTTTTCGATATCAGAAACACATCTTTCAATTTCAGACTTAATACGCTTCTCATTTTCCTCGATGAACACGAGTTTCTGAAGTGCATTAGACTCTTCAATACGAATCTTTGATACGAGATCAGAAGCTTCTGGAGCACCATCTGAAATAGAATCCAAACTGTCACGTAAGTCAGTAATAGATTTATTCAGAGTCTTCTGCTCTTCATCCAAAGCTTGAAGTTTCTCTGTAGCTTCTTTCTTCTTTGTCTCAATATCTACTAGTTCTTTCTCGATAGAATTCTTCTCGTCTTCGATTCCGTTTGAGAAATCGCTCTGTTCTTCTACCTTTTTAGCCGCCTGATCGAATTCAATCTTTGCAGTATTAAGAACTAGCATGAGTTTATTCTCGTTCTCTCTAGTCTCTTTGAGTTCAGATTTGTTTAATTCAAACGCTGTCTGAATCTCGCCAAGTCTGGACTTCAGATTTTCAAATTCCTCGCGATTCTCCTTTAGAGATGTTTCAAGCTGCTCTAATCTACGAGTTCTGGAAAGTAGATTATTTTTGTTCTTAAAAGCACCACCGGTCAGAGATCCGCCCGGTCTCAAATATTCACCTTCGAGAGTAACGATGTGCTCCTTGTATTTATGAGCTTTTGCAAATCTAAGCGCATGGTCCATAGTATCGATTACTAATACTCGACCTACGAGATAACGAATTACATCTTTAAATCTGCTATCAGTATCCACGAGATCAGAAGCCACGCCTACTACGCCTTCTTCATCCAGCTCACCATCAGTAAATCTATCCTTGTCCGGATGAACTGATGTAAGAGGAAGGAATGTAGCTCGTCCGGCACGTTTTTCCTTCAAAGTGGCAATCATGCGCTTTGCTGTTGCTTCATCTTCAGTAACGATGTTCTGAATATTTCCACCGAGGGCTGTTTCGATTGCAACTTCGTATTTCTTATCAACTGAAATGAGATCAGATACTACTCCGATAAGACCGCTCTCATTTGCCTTCTCTTCCATGACCGTCTTTACGCTATTACCGAATCCTTCATAACGTTCAGCCATGTTCTTCAATGCTTCTAGAGAATGCTCCGATGTCTTTATCTTAAGAATTAAATCCTGAGATTTTTCTTCGGCATCAGCCTTTTTCTTCTCCCACTCGATGCTTTTCTGTTCGAGACCTTTACGATTCTCTACAGCTGACAGATATTCATCATTGGCTTTCTTAAGAGCAGCTTCTTTTTCCTGCTTCAGAGCGACCAGATTCTCTTCATCGCTCTTTCTTTCAATCATCTGCTTAACGAGAGAGGCTTTCTTAATATTCGCCTGTTCTCTCATAGTTGCATATTTCTGCTCTTCAGATTTGATTTCAGCATTCTCGCGGAGAATCTCAACGATACGATTCTGTGCGGCATCTATTCTGTCGTTTGCATCACGAATCTTTCCTTCGATGTCATTCTTCTTATCGATAACTTCTTTCAAACGTTCTCTGATTCCAGAAAGAAGTTCATCAGTCTCGGCTTTTTCAGCGAGAACTTTCTTTAATTCTTCTTCTTTTGAAGCTTTCTCTGAAATCAAAGCATCGATACGTTTACCGAGATCTTCATCAGAAGTCTTTGACATCTTTATCTGCTCGTTTAAGATAGAAATCTGTTTTTCAACTTCATTCTTCTCATCGATGATACGATTCTCTTCTACACGATAACCTTCGATAGATTCTTCAGAATCACGAAGCTTCTGCTCTAATTCACTATATTCCTGCTTAATATTTTCGAGGTGCTGCTGGTTTTCGAGAAGATCCTTCTGCACGATTTCGCCATTAAGCTTTGTTTTTTCCTGTTCCTGCTCGATACGCTCAGTTTCCTGAATGAACATGTTTACATCGAGTTTCTTCAGATCTTCCTTTAATTTGAGATATTTCTTTGCAGTCTCGCTCTGCTCCTGAAGAGGAAGCACGCGACTTTCGAGTTCCACCAGGATATCGTTTACACGAAGCAGATTATCATGCTCATTGGTAAGCTTTTTCTCAGCTGCTTCTTTTCTCTTCTTGTACTTTACGATACCAACCGCTTCGTCAAAAAGTTCTCTACGATCTTCAGGTTTGCCAGAAAGAATCTTGTCAATCTGACCCTGTCCGATGATAGAATATCCTTCTTTACCGACACCCGTATCAAAGAACAGCTCCTGTACATCCTTCAGACGACAAGGCACCTGGTTAATCATGTATTCAGACTCACCAGATCTGTAAACTCGTCTAGACACAGTTACTTCGTTGTACTCTACAGGAAGCGTGTGATCAGAGTTATCCATAGTAATCGCAACGTATGCGAAACCTAAAGCACGTCTATTCTCCGTTCCGGAAAAAATAACGTCCTGCATTGAAGCACCTCTAAGCTGCTTCGCACTCTGCTCACCGAGAACCCATCTGACCGCATCAGCTACGTTACTCTTTCCCGAGCCATTAGGTCCTACGATTCCAGTGATACCATCATGGAAATCGAGAACTATTTTGTTTGCGAAGGATTTAAATCCCTGCATCTCTATACTTTTTAAATACATAATTTACCTTTATATATCCTTCTTGAAGCGTTTCATAGCCATGAATGCCGCTTCCTGTTCTGCCGCTTTCTTCGAGTTACCTTTTCCAGAACCGCATACTTTTCCATCTACTAATACATCTACGTAGAATGTCTTCATATGATCAGGTCCTTCTTCTCCAACTAATTCGTAGGAAAGTGTCTTGTGCATAGACTGAACTACTTCCTGAAGTGCAGTCTTGCAATCGTGATAAAGCTGTTTATGCTCTATGTCAGTCAGGATATATTTCAGTATAAAAGACTTTGCAACCTCCATACCGCCATCCAGGAACAAAGCACCAATCAAAGCTTCCATGGCATCAGAACGGATAGATTTTCTCTTTCTACCACCTGTTTTTTCTTCACCATCACTGAGTAGGATGTATTTTTCCAGATCAATTTCCTCAGTACAATAAGACAAAGTCGGCTCGCAAACCAAACTTGCGCGAAGTTTTGAAAGACTTCCTTCATCGTAATCAGGAAATTTATCATATAAGAATTTGCTGGAAACCACTTCTAATACAGCATCTCCTAAGAATTCCAGACGCTCATTATCAGAAAGTTTCTTCATGTGATTAGTATTCGCATATGAGCTATGAGTCATAGCCTGCTTAATCAACTGTTTGTCCTTGAAAACATAGCCGATACATTTTTCAAGTTCTGCTATATCTTGCATAAAACCTCCATTTAATATAGAAAAAATCACCCTTTCCGAAGAAAGGGCAACCTTACATATTGATTTACATAGATTATCTAGCGTTTTCGATGAGCTCTACAGCATCTCCAACTGTTCTAACTTCTGTTAAAACCTGCTCATCAACTTCTAAGCCAAGCTGATCCTGTACGTCAAGTAGAATCTGGTACAAGTCAAGTGAATCTGCTCCGAGATCCTCTTCAAATGTAGAATCAAGTGTAATTTCGTCTGGATCTACTGACAAAACATCAGCGATTGATTTCTTTAAAATATCAAGTTCCATAATTTATCTCCTTTTAAATTATTCTCCTAGTTCATTTTGAATAGCTTCTAAAATATGCTGATTCTTAAAATCACGACACTGTAGGATTGAATTCTTTACTTCAACCGCTTTAGCATTGCCATGAGTTTTTACAACTAATCCTTTCAAGCCAAGCATAGGAGCTCCGCCGTAGGTAGATGTATCATAATTTTTAAGTTCCTTCTTCAAAGCAGGAAGCGCAAGCGCTGCACCAATCTTTGATTTAACAGAACTTAAGAACGCCTTCTTCATCAACTTACCAAAGAGTTTTGCAACACCTTCGAACATCTTCAGGATAGCATTTCCAGTAAATGCTTCACATACGATGACATCGGCTTCGCCAAAAGGAATGTCTCTAGATTCTACACTTCCTATGAAGTTGATACCAGATGCTTCCTTTAGAAGAGGAAAAGCTTCTTTAACCAAAGCATTTCCTTTTTCCTCTTCAACACCGAGATTAACGATGCCTACTCGAGGTTCTCTATTCAAAATAGGACGCATATAAATAGCACCCATCTTTGCAAACTGAACTAAATTCTCAGCTTTACAATCGACATTTGCTCCGGCATCCAATAAGAGCGCAGGACCTTTTTCCGTAGGAATAATAGGTGCAAAAGGAGCTCTCTTCACTCCCTTAATTCTTCCTACCAATACCTGACCTCCAGCCAGGATTGCTCCAGAATTACCAGCTGATACAAAAGCATCCGCTTCTCCATTCTTTACAGCTTTAAGCGCACGAACGAGAGAAGAATCCTTCTTCTTTGTAATAGCCTGTACTGGATGATCTGAAGTTTCAATAACTTCTGTAGTAGGAACTACTTTGATCTTACTAGAATCGAATTTGTATTTAGAAAGCTCACTATTTAAAGCTTCTTCATCGCCAAACAGCATAACTTCTACATTGTTTGTAGAATTAATTGCATCAATCGCTCCCTTTACGATTTCAACCGGCGCATTATCGCCGCCCATACCATCGAGAGCAACTATAGTTTTTTCGCTCATACTTACCTCACGTTCTACAGTCAAAAAACCATATAAAAATATACTATATATCAAACGTTTAGTAAAGAAAAAAAGACCTCCGCCATACCGCGGAGGTCGAAAATTTAAAATTATTTATCAGAAGATACGATCTCACGCTTATTGTAAGATCCACAAGCCTTGCATACTCTGTGTGGCATCATAAGAGCGCCGCACTTTGAGCAACGAACAAGAGTAGGAGCGCTCATTTTCCAGTTCGCTCTTCTTCTGTCTCTTCTTCCCTTTGATGATTTATTCTTTGGGCAAATTGACATCGTCTACACCTCCTTAAATTTATCAAATAAGTCTTTGAATTTCTCCATTCGCGGGTCCATGACAGTTCGGTCGCAATCACAGTCTCGCTCATTTAGATTCTGACCACATTTCAGACATAAGCCTTTGCAGTCCTCTTTGCACAACACCTTAGTAGGTAAAGCACTTAGAATCCATTCATGGAGAAGCTTGCATGCATTTAAGAGTTCGCCTTCAACAAAAGGTGCATCGTTATCATCATCTAAAATGATCTCGTGTCTGCTAAGTTTAAGTTCTTCATCAATATGAATATCTAAACTAACACATGTTTCTTTGAGACATCTGCTGCATGGTGCAGTTAGTTCTACATTCGCATCACAAGTGATAAACAATGCTGAACCATTATCATTTTTAATCTGGATTTCGGTCTCAATATCATGCGCGACAGTGAAATCACCGCCAAGCTCGATATCCTCTTTCGCAATCGAAACAGGTATAGATTTCTTATATCCTTCTTCGTTTAATGCTTTAGTGATATCGATTAACACGTTCTTCTCCAATCCATACTTTTCTAATTATACAGACTTTTCAATCAATGTCAACAATTAAATTAAGCGTTTTTTAGAACTTCTACTGTCTGACGGCAGATTGAAAGTTCTTCATCTGTAGGAATTACATAGAAAGGAATCTTTGATTCAGGTGTAGTCATAAGAGTGTCATCTCCGATATGCATTACACTGTTTGCTTCCTTATCTTCTACAACTCCGAGATAATCGAAGTATCCCATAACCTTGCTACGAACGATACTGTTATTCTCACCGATACCAGCTGTGAATACAACTACATCTACGCCGTGCATAGCTGTGATGTAAGATCCTACATATTTAGCAACTCTGTAGCAGTAAGCATCCATAGCTGCGATAGCTCTTTCGTTGCCTTCTTCGATTCCCTGTGTAATATCTCTGAAATCAGAAGAAATACCAGAAAGACCATGTACACCAGACTTCTTATTAAGAATCTCTACTACTTCATCGAGAGATTTGTCATAGTGATTTGCAATATACTGAATAACTGAAGGATCGATATCACCTGAACGAGTTCCCATGATAAGTCCTTCTAGTGGAGAAAGTCCCATAGAAGTATCTACAGATTTACCATTCTCTACTGCACAGATAGACGCACCATTTCCGAGGTGACAAACTACTGTCTTACACTGATCGTATGGCTTGCCAATGAGTTCAGCTGCCTTCTGTGAAACGAAGCTATGGCTAGTACCGTGGAAACCATAACGACGAAGTTTATCTTTTTCATAGTACTCATATGGAATACCGTATAGATAAGCTTTCTTTGGCATAGTTGCGTGGAAAGCTGTATCAAAGATACCAACCATTGGTACGTTTGGCATTACAGCCTGGCAAGCTCTAATACCGATAATATTTGCTGGATTATGAAGAGGAGCCAAATCGTTGCAGCCTTCAACAGCCTTAATAACATCATCTGTAATAAGTGTTGCTTCGCTAAAAGCTTCTCCACCATGTACGATTCTGTGACCTACAGCATCAATCTGGTCGAGGCTCTTAAGAACACCAGTTTTTTCATTTGTTAAAGCTTCGAGAACATATTTAATAGCCTCTGTATGAGTAGGCATAGCAAGTTCTGAAACTTCTGTCTCGCCTCCCTTAGGAGTATATTTAAGAACACCACTGATTCCGATTCTTTCACAAAGACCCTTTGCAAGCACTTCTTCAGTATCTGAATTAAGAACCTGATACTTCAGTGAAGAGCTACCACAGTTAATTACTAAAATATCCATTTCACAATCCTTTCAATATTGACACAAAATAATCGAGGTAATTATACTATAACTAAAACTAATATTCAAAAGAGAAAGAAAGCAAATTCGATGAAAATAACAGCAATTACAGCAGAGTTTAATCCTCTGCACAAAGGTCATCTATATCCCCTAAACTACGCAAAATCAAAACTTTCAAGCGATTTTGTAATCGCCCTGATGAGTCCTTCTTTTGTGCAAAGGGGCGAGTGTGCTTTTTTTTCAAAACAAAACCGCGTTCGAATGGCTCTCGAAGCCGGCTACGATATGGTCATCGAATTACCGCTCACAAGCGTCTTGTCCAGCGCAGAAACTTACGCCGAGAAATCCCTGCGCATCATGAAAGCATCTAATATAGTAGACTCTATCGTATTCGGTGCTGAAACAGATGATACAGAACTACTAAAGCGAGTTTCCGATCTACTCTACGACGAACCTCCTATTTATAAGGATATACTTCGTAAAAAAATCTCCTCAGGCGCTACTTATGCCAGAGCAGTCTTCGAAAGTGTCAGCGAAATTCTACACCTAAAACCTGAAGAGACAGAATCGCTGACGCATCCAAACAATATTCTCGCCATAGAATATCTAAAGAGCAACAAGCGTTTAGGTCTAAATGCAGAGACCTATGCTATAAATAGAGCAAAGGGCGACTACCACTCTACTAACAAGGCTTATTCCGCAGAGTATATCAGAAGGAACTATAACTCCTTCGACGAAGTAGTTGATATACTCCCTGCAGAGATCATCCCATTTTACAAAGAGTTGGTTCAAAGCCACGAGTACGCACTATTAGAGGACTATGATGTAATATTAAAGTTAGGATTAATAAATTACTTTGCTGAAAACGAGCCTCTGGATGATTTAGAAAAGCGTATTCAGAATCATTTATACGAGTACGAAACAGCAGAATCTTTTATAAAACTTATAAAGACAAAGAACTATACCTACACTGCAGTATCTAGAAAACTCTTTAGTTTGCTGCTAAATCCTTGCAAATTAAACTTTGAATTAATAAATTATGTTAGGGTATTAGGTTTTAGATCTACTGCCAAGCCTCTACTTTCTCAACTCAAAGCAAAAGCTTCAGTACCTGTAATCCTAAATACCGCAAAAGATAAAAAAAGCCTTTCGCATTTAGGCCAAACCGAATTCGACCTAAACGCGAAGGCTGATGATATTTATAATACGATACTAACCGCAAAGACTCAAAAACTTTACAAAAACGAGTTTAGTAGTCCATATCCTATTATTATCAATTAATGATGGAACAATCTAAAGCCAGTAAATGCAATCACCATATTGTATTTATTGGCTGTTTCTATAACATGGTCATCTCTGATAGATCCACCAGGTTCGCACACGTAGGTAACTCCACTCTTGTGAGCTCTTTCTATATTATCTCCAAATGGGAAGAATGCATCCGATCCAAGTGAAACGCCCGTATTCTGCTTTAACCATTCTTTCTTCTCTTCACGAGTAAACTCTTCTGGCTTCTCTGTAAACAGATTCTCCCAGGCTCCATCTGCCAGCAGATCTTCACTTTCATCTCCGATATACAGATCTATAGCATTATCTCTATCGGCTCTTCTAACATCTTCTTTGAACGGAAGACTTAAGACCTTAGGATTCTGGCGAAGAAACCAGTTATCCGCCTTGCTTCCTGCCAATCTGGTGCAGTGAATTCTAGACTGCTGACCAGCTCCAATTCCTATAGCCTGACCATTTTTTACATAGCAAACCGAGTTTGACTGAGTATATTTTAAAGTTATAAGAGAAATTAACAAATCTCTTTTCGCTTCTTCTGGCAGGTCTTTGTTCTCAGTAACGATGTTCTCTAAACATGAAGTATTAATCTCATACTCATTTCTACCCTGCTCAAATGTAATACCGAAAACCTGCTTTCTCTCAATAGGTGCAGGAACATACTCTGGATCAATCTCTAGGATGTTATAATTTCCTTTTTTCTTTGCCTTCAAAATTTCCAAAGCTTCTGGTTCGTAACCTGGAGCGATTACGCCATCAGAAACTTCTCTCTTAATAATCTTCGCAGTAGCCACATCGCAAACATCAGACAGAGAAATGAAATCTCCAAAAGAAGACATACGATCTGCACCTCTGGCCTTTGCATAAGCAGATGCCAGCGGAGTAAACTCGATATCCATGTCTGCTACCCAGTAAATCTGTTTTTCGATTTCTGTAAGTGGAACACCAACAGCTGCACCAGCAGGTGATACGTGTTTAAAAGAAGTAGCTGCACATAAGCCCGTAGCTTCTTTTAATTCTTTAACAAGCTGCCAGCCATTAAGCGCATCTAGGAAATTAATATAACCCGGTTTTCCATTCAAAACTTTAACTGGAAGTTCGCCCTCTTCCATAAAAATTCTAGCTGGTTTCTGATTTGGATTGCATCCATATTTCAATGATAATTCGTTCATTTTTCAAGCCTTTCACAGAAAATTAAATCCATTATTTATTTTTATTAATAATACGTGTTTCTTTTTTCATAGAAGCAATATCTACAAATACCGTGTACAGAGAAATCTTGTTCTCACTATTTAATGCTTCCCAGATTTCGTTTGTAAACTCGTCGATATCTCCGCTTATAATCACACGCTCAGGTTCACCTTCAAAAGAAGGCAATGGATTTCCATCTCCGATATAAGTATGAATAAATCTACCTTCGCCAGCTATAGGCTTATCATAATAGAAATTATATCTATCAGTACAATCAGGACATCCTTCATTTGACTTTAGAATAGACATTTCAATAGAATATCCACCTTCAAAATTCATGCAACTTGAAATTCTAGGTGTGTAATTTGGACCATCAGGTTCAAAAGTACGACTTCTCAGGCTCTGTTCAAAAGTAAATCCAGACTTCAAACCATCATAAATAGTATCGGTCTGATCTCCATTCGTCACGATAATATTCTGTCCATAAGTTCTAGCAGGTGAATAAATGATTAGACTAGGATCTTCCAGTTTAGACTCATCAAAAGCACGTGTTCTAATACCGTCCTCCGTCTCTTCAAATACTCTGTTTCTACTATTCTCACTGCGTCCCATTATAAAATAAGCGCAAACTGCGGTTTTTCCATCTTCTGACAAACCGGTAATTATACCTCTGCCAGGATAGGAATTTGAGCATAGCACGTCTCTAGTAGTAGAAAGTTTCATTACATCCTCCTATAAAATAAATATTTCTTGGTTATATGCTTAAACTTTAAGCATAATTAAAGCCCCGGAGGTTAACCGGGGCCTTAACTATGTTTAAATGTATTCTGAGAAAAAGTCTGCAGCCTTAACGTTGTAGCTGCCATCCTTAGTATATCCGCTGTTTCCAATAACAGCTGCACTGATAGCGTCTGCCTGCATAGCCACTCCAGCTGCATATGAATTCTTTCCTTCAAACAGCTTCTTTACATCTGAAATATTGCTCTTCATAAATACTTCCTTATCTACAGAAAGTGTAGAATCTCCCTTAACGTTGATTCCAATCTTCTGAAGAGCCGAAGAATTAATTCTAGTATTATTAAGCATAGAAGAAACAGCTCTTTCTACAGAGCTATTCTCAAGTTTATCTGTGCTAGCCAAAACATCATTATAAGAATTTGCGAAATCATTTAATGCTGAGTAAATCTTTGAATAATCATAATTATAGTCAGTCTTGCCTTCAGCATCTTTGACATTCGTCTTTGCAAAAAGTTTACTGTCAAATTTGTTTGCAACACTAGCAAGCTGCTTTGCATCAGTTACCGCAGCCTGTGATTTCACGTCCATCTTTGCATTAGTTTTCTTTGAATCTTTAGTAACTACATCTTTAGAAGCAGTCGTCTTTTTCGTGATAGGTGTCTCAATCTTGTCGTAATAAGCTTTAACAAGCTTACCATACGAACCATTTTTAATCTGGGAATAGTCACTGACGATAGACGACAAACTATTTACACCTGTCGGTGTAAATCCTGAAAATAATGTCCCTATTGAAGATGATGTCCAGCCGTTCCAGCTGTTGTTTTGAATATTCAATCCTGACATATCTTACACACCTACCTTCCATTCCTTTGTGTATGAGTATTATAGCATGCGATTTTTGAAAAAATCAACAATCTCTAATACTCCAATCGATTTTCTCTAACCCATTTGCCTTAAGAAATTCATTTGCTTCAATAAAATGATTACAGCCAAAGAATCCTCGATAAGCAGATAGAGGACTTGGATGAGCCGATTCTAAAATTAAATGTTTCGGATTTGATGCGATAAGCTTCTTTTTTGCCTGAGCAGTTTTCCCCCAAAGCATAAAACAGATAGGTCGATCACTTTCAGACAGAGCTTTAATAGTTCTATCAGTGAACTTCTCCCATCCTTTCTTTGCATGGGATCCCGGTTCATTCTTTCTTACAGTCAAAACTGTATTCAAGAGGAACACACCCTGCTTCGCCCAATCCATCAAATATCCTGATTCAGAAATCGGAATATTTAATTCTGCATTTAACTCTTTGTAAATGTTCACCAATGATGGAGGACATTTCACTCCCGGCTTTACCGAAAAGCTCATTCCGTGAGCCTGGTTAGGATTGTGATATGGGTCTTGTCCGATAATGACCACTTTCACTTTTGAATAAGGAGTAACATTATACGCGCTAAATATTTCGTCCTTTGGAGGATAAACTGTCGCAGAAGCATATTCTTCATCTAGAAAGCTATTTAGTTCCTTAAAATATTCCTGCTCAAATTCATCTTTTAAAATTTCATTCCAATCGGAAGAAATACTCAACATAATCTATTCCTTATCTATTATTTCGGTCAAATCACTTCTTATATTTACTAGCTTTATCCAAATGTGCATCCAGAATGATCTGGTTTAATTCAATAGTATATTTCTTTCTAGTTGTAGAATTATAAACCTCGAGAGCTTTTTCACTAGAAACATTGAATTTATCCTGCAAAGCCTGTTTTACATTCTCTCCAAACTTCTGGTATTCCGCTTCGATTCCCATCGCTTTAGCCTGCTCAATATTGCTTGAGTAAATACCATAGGATACGAGAAGCTCATTTAAAGCATAGTCATATTTTTCCATCTTTATAAATGACTGATATCTCTCCCATCTGTGTTCCAGATTGTAAAGCATAGCAGTCTTGTCATAAAGTTCCTGGACTTTTGGATCCTTATAAGTTGCCTTTCCTGAAAGAGCAGCATAAGTTTCGCCATATTTACCTGCAGCAAAAGTCTGTTTTGCATTACTAATTCTAATCTTCTCAGGTAAAGTATTAACAGTAAGTATAGCCATAACAATCAAAGAAATAGCTAATACTAGATTTAACAACAGTCCTTTTATCGGAATTACTGGCGAATTATCCGGTTTCTTAGGAGGCTTTGGTGGCTTAGGTGGCTTTGGTTTCTTCTCCTTCTTAGGCTTCTTTTCCTTCTTCGGTGCATTCTTCTTTGCCTCAGCCTTTGCTTCCTTCTTTGCTTTACTCTTAGCCTTAAACTTCTTGAAGAAGTTAGAAATCAGCATAGTTCCATCATCATCCGGATCTATCGGAGCATCAACTTCTTCTCCGCTCATCTCTTTGAGAATCTTCTGGTTTTCAAGGTCGAAATCATCCGGTGTTTCTTCACTGATTGCAACAGATTTATCATCTTCGGCCGCTTTATCGCCCTTATCCTTTTTCTTAAATTTAGATAAAAGTTTTGCTAAAAAGGCCTGTTTCTTAGGTTCTTCGCCTTCTTCTGATGTTTCTTCACCAGAAGATGCCCCATCTGATTCTACAGGAACCGGATTTTCTTCTAGATTAAAGAGGCCCTCAGCTTCCTCTAATGTATCTCCAGATTCATCTGCATTTAATAGATCAGAAATCTCTCCCAAAGAAGCGTCACCTTCACCTTGAAGTAATGACATCAAATCCGCATCGTCATTTGATTCCTCCCCGGCGAGATTAAGTCCACCATCATCCATATCTACAGGAACTTCTGCATCTAATTCATCAGGCTTAAACTCATCCTGAAGGAAATCTCCATCACTCTCCATGGCATCCTTTGCATTCTCCATTAGAGTATCGATAGAAAAATCTTCCATCTCAAGTGGCGCTTCTTCCATCTCGAGTGGGGCTTCCTCTACTTCGAGTGGCGCCTCTTCCACCTCAAGTGGTGCCCCCTCTACTTCGAGCGGTGCCTCTTCCATCTCAAGTGGTACTTCCTCTACTTCAAGCGGAGCCTCTTCCACCTCAAGTGGCGCTTCTTCTACTTCAAGCGGTGCCTCTTCCATCTCAAGTGGTGCCTCCTCTACTTCAAGCGGGCCATCTTCTTCAATTTCTTCATTTGTTTCTGGCATTTCTTCAGGTGCAGTTTCTTTTTCCGGAGAAATGTCATCTAATTCGCGTTCGAACTCCTTTAAGAATTCGTCAGCGTCTTCTTCATCAAGCTGCGCTTCAAATTCTTTTAAGAAAGCTTCTTCAGATAAAAATTCATTAAGATTATTACGAACTACTGGTTTTGGCTCATAATTATCCAGACCAGAAGCTTCGAGGAAATCCTCATTAGGATTAATAGCTCTACGCTCCTGATTTCTCTTCTGTCTCATCTGATCAGCACGATTTTCTTCAGCTCTCTTCTTATGTCTAACGTCCTGAATCGAATCTAATAGATTATCTAAGTAGTCTTCCTGGTTTGGCAATGTCGTAATCCTCCAACGAATAGAAAAATGAGGGATGTGAGAAATATATCCACATCCCTCGTTAATGAATCCAAATCAATTATTTGTCTTCAGAACGATACTGTTCATACTGTGCAACTAGACGATCAACTGCACCAACCAACTTACCGATTTCAGGTTTAGTAAGCTGTTCATCTGCTCCTACAGCTTCGCCCTTTCTTCTGATATCATCATTAATAAGTGATGAGAAGATAACTACTGGAATCTTCTTCAATGTGTCATCTTCTTTGATAAGCTTACATAATCTATGACCATCCATCTGTGGCATTTCGATATCAGTAATAACAAGATGAACATCATTGAGAGCTGTTCCCTTCTCACGAAGTTCTCTAAGTTTATCCCAAGCTTCCTTACCATTGTAGCAAGGTGTGATATTTGTGTATCCAGCTTTTGTCAAACTTTCCTGAATCATCTTCATAAGCATCTTTGAATCTTCTGCAATAAGAAGTGGAGATGCGCTTCTATCTTTAGTTTCGTAGTTATCCAAATCAGAAACTTTAAGTGATGTCTCTGTATTGATACCAGCTACAATCTTCTCGAAATCGATAATAACGATAAGTCTGTCTTCCCACTTCAATACACCAGTTGCTGTTCCACCAGCATCTGAACTGATAGTAGAATCAGGTTCATTAATATCTTTCCAAGATACTCGATGAATTCCTAATACTGTATCTACATGGAATCCTGTATTTAGATTGTTGAAGTTTGTGATAAACAAAAGACCATCTTTTGAATCAGCATCTTCATATCCTAAACACTTTCTAAGATTGATAACAGAGATAATAGTATCACGAGGCATAAAAATACCTTCAACTAAAGGATTAGAATTTGGGATTGGTGTAACCTCTTCATAAGGCATGATTTCAAGCACCTTCGCTACATTAATGCCATAATGAATACCGGCCACAGTGAATTCCAGAACCTCCAGCTCGTTAGTTCCTGATTCCAGCAAAATATTTGTGTCCATGTCCGTTCTCCTCCTTTGTCTCTACAGACCTATCTTGATAGTTTGGTCACCATCGACCATTTCCATCGACTGGCTTGTCATATTAGCAACCTTTGACGAAGGGAACTGGAATAATAAAACCAATTCAACTTCTTCACCTGGCTTCACAGTAGCCTGGTATGTAGACAAGTCATTTAAAAGTATCGTTGTATCATTCGATGCAACTTCAGTTCCATTTATAGTAAAATTAAATTTATAACCTTTTGATAGGAAATCAACATTGATTTCGTTCTGTGAAGTGTTAGTTCCTTTGACCTTATATACGAGGTAAGATTTACCGCTATTGGGTCTGAGTGAAACATAATCACCATAGGTGTATTTCTCAGTAACCTGTGTGCCTTCACTAGTGAAGTTCATGCCCTCAACTTTAAGTGCATCGTTTAAAGATGTTCCAGTTTCCTTTGTAGCATTATCAGGATTATTCTGTCCATCTTTCTGTTCCGAATCTTTCTCAGATTTAGATGCATTTTCCTCAGATGTCTCTTCTTTTGTTTCTGTCTCAGTCTTGTCTGCTGTCTTCTTCTCTTCGGCATATCTAATGAACCCTTTGTTCTGGTTCTTATTATATCTGCCAACACAGGCTGTAGAATACGCGATAATCGCATCTTCCTGTTCTTTGGAAAGCTTCTCAAGTTTATCTCCACAACCAGTCATAGAAAAAGTAAAAATGCATAGAAAGAAAAGAACTATAATCTTACGTTTATTCATATATTTCTCCCAAAATGCTTAAAACTTGTATTTATCGTAGCATTGTCGAAAACAATAATCAATAAAAACATAATAAAATCCTAATAAACCCACGGTAGATGCGCTATGCTTTGTCGAAAGTAAATATAAATTCAACTCCATTAGATTTATTAACGACTTTACATTCCTGATGATATACATCAGCCCATGCTTTAACTATGGACAAGCCTAATCCAGTACCGCCATATTCGCGCGTTCTGGCTTTATCTACCTTATAGAATTTATCCCAGATTTTATCGAGGGAATCCTCTGGAATCGCATCACCAGTATTGAATACCGAGAGTATAACCTTATCATCTTCTTCCAGTAGATTTATTTCTATGATTTTGTCATCTTTAGCATAATGAATTGCGTTAGACAGATAGTTCTGAAAGATTTGCTCTACGCACATTTCGTCGCCCCAAATACAAACCTTCTTTGTATTATCAAATCTAACCTTAATATCATTTTTCCGTAATAATATATCGGCATTTTTCACGATTTCTTTAACAGCATTTGTTAAATCTAATCGTGACATACTATAATCTCTTTCACCAAATTCTAGCTTGTTCAAAGCGAGAAGCTGCTGAACCAGATCGTCCATCTTCTTACTTTCATCAATAATTACATCTAAATAATACTTAGTATCTTCAGGCTCACTAACAACCCCATCACGGAGACCTTCGGCATAGCCCTCTATAAGCGCTATAGGTGTCTTTAATTCATGAGAAACGTTTGATAGGAAGTCCTTACGCATCTCCTCATTTTTTCCCATAACATCCAAATCTCGGCTGAGTTTCGCGTTTGCATTTTTTAGTTGACCGATTACAGCTTCTAGATGTGATGACATCTCATTGAAGTTCTTTCCGAGAGTATCTATCTCGTTCTCTTTATCTCTAGGATGATATTTTGCTTCAAAATCCAAATCGATCATCTTCTTTGAAAGATGAGAAAGCTCAGTGATAGGTTTGGTGATTCTTCTAGTGAGAACCGCCGTAACTCCAAAACTGATTATCAGGGAAAAAATACCTGCAACGAGCAAACACCTGTTAGAAATCTGCGCACTTTCCTTTAAGCTTTCCATGGCACTTCGTATTACTATCATGTTTCCATCCGGGAGATTTCCCCATAACACAATAAAGTCACCATTTATATCATTATCTTCCTGCAATTCAATAGTGTAGGAAGAAGTCTGCTTTATAATCTTGTCATCTGGATTATCAAAAACCGATTGGAAGAATTGGCCTACGATACGAGCTGTAGAAGATTCACCTGCTGATGAAAGAACGATAGAACGATCCGAAGACATAACAAAAATAGAGAGATTTGCATTTGTACAAATCTTCTCAAATTCAGGTCTAAAATGCTTCTTATAAAGTGTACCATCTTCGTCAGCAATCGTCAGCTCATTGAAAACATTTTCTATAGTATATGTCTTCTCACGTTGATAAAATCTCTTTAAGAAAAAAGTATTTGCTGTAAAAAGAATGATAAACGTAAGTATAATAACGCCTGTTATAACAAACAAGATCTGTTTATATAATATGGATTTATTATTCCGAAACAGTTTCAAACTTATACCCCATTCCCCAGATAGTCTTAATATACTTGCCATAGACTCCTAGTTTATTACGAAGCTTCTTTACATGAGTATCTATAGTTCTAGCGTCTCCAAAGAAATCATAATTCCAAACATTATTAAGAATCATATCTCTAGACAGAGCTATGCCTTCATTGTTTACAAAGTAAGATAACAACTCGAACTCTTTAACAGACAGAAGTATCTCCTGTCCATCGCATTTAACCACATGAGCACCTACATCGATAGTAATCCCTCCAGCAGTAATAAGCTGCGGTGTAGAATCTACCATGTTTTTATCATCGCTTCGTCTAATAACAGCATTGACACGAGCCATTAGAAGTTTGGGAGAAAAAGGTTTCTGAACATACTCATCTACACCTAATTCAAATCCTCTAAGTTCATCTTCCTCAGAAGTCTTTGCTGTAAGCATAATCACAGGAATATTTGATGTAGTACGGATTCTCTTCAAAACTGCGAATCCATCTGTTCCAGGCATCATCACATCCAGAATGATCAATTTCAAATCGTCGATATCCTGAAAATACTTTATAGTTTCCATACCATCTGCTGCTTCGTAAACATCATAGCCTTCCTTTACCAGGAAATCACGAACCAACTTTCTGATACGTCCTTCATCATCTGCTATTAAAACCTTTGCTTTTTCCACTTCTTAAACACCTCCAAAACTAATCTTCGTTTTCAATGTTTAATGCACGTTCTTTCTTTCGAATGATGCTCTCTCTCTGTTTTAAATCTTCTTCCCACTGTGAGTATTTGTTTTCAAGCTTCTCCTGATAGTCCAAAATCGTTGGAATATCAGACGTACGTAAGATATAGAACATAGCGCCTAAAGCGATGATCAATACGACTATGGCTACAATAAAGATACGAGATCTATCTCTGATATTCTTCGTTTCTTTCTGCGCAGCCTTTACACGTTCGTTGCAATCGAACATAACGCTCTTTACTCTAGAATCATTTGCTCTTTCAACAGGAATAGGTTTCAACGTCGATTCATCGACCTTGTAGACATTTATCAGGTTTTCTCTCAACAAATAGAGGAAAGTCAAACCATTCTCTGATTTAAAGAAATTCTCATCTATCAATTTGTCATAAACATCCTGAATCTGTTTCTGTGAAGCATTTCCAAGCTGTTTAGATAGATAGTTTATAGCTTTCTGTTCTTTGATAGCTATCTCATATAGATTTTCATCTGCATAATCAAATGCATCAACAATTAAACTTTTATCGCTCATATTATCCCCTGGATTAAATTTTATTAACCTATCTCAATTATTATATCTTTTTTTAAATTGAAGTTAAAGAAGAGGTATAAAAAATGTCTGCCTTTCATATCAAAAGCAGACATTTAAGTTAATCAACGTTCACATATAGCAAGTAAATGGCTAGACAGACCTAATAACTCTCTTTTTTCACAGTAAGCCATATGATATTTAATAAAAGCATCAAAGTTACAATCATCCATTTGGAAAGAATCACATCTCTGAACCAGCTCCAACATTCCATCCTGAGCCACTGTCTTTATGAGACGAAGTTCAGATTCCTCAATTAATTCTTCAAACTCTACTACATCAAACCCCGTAAACAGTTGTTCCGGAAAATGTCTTACAGAAAAATCCTCAGGATCAAAATTTTCCTTAAAGCCATCTTTGAAGCTTCCGCATAAAGCATTTATATAATTAGTATACATTATCGCATGAATCGATAAATAAGCTATAAGTATACTTCCTCCCGATTTAGTAATTCGTTTAGCTTCACTAAGTGCCTTTAGCTGTTCTTCCTTTGAATAAAGATGATACATCGGTCCAAATAGTAATGTTACATCATAGGTTTCATCTGGTATCCCGGATAAATCTACAGCATCACCATGAACAGCTTCTATGTTTGGTATTCCTCTACACTTATCACGAAGAACTTCATAATTGCTATCCGAATATTCTACAGCAGTAACCTTGAAGCCTTCCTGAGCTAATGGAATAGATACTCTTCCTGTACCTGCTCCTATTTCAATAACTTTTGCATGTTTGCCAAATCTAGACAGCGCTTCATGAATATAATGATTTGTAACTATATATTCCGTCTGCCCCTGTCTGGTTGATGATAATCTGTCATCTTCTACATACTTTGCATAGAATCCTTTTACAATCTCTTCTCTTCCCATTTTTCCTCCCATTAAATAAATCACTATTTAATAATAAAGAAAAATATACACGAAGCGAATGATTTTTACAACAAAAAAGAGAATGGCTTTTACCATTCCCTTAAAAAGATGGACTAGACGAGAGTCGAACTCGTGTCCAAAAACCAATCCCCTGTTCTTCTACGAGTGTAGTTCTTTTATTAAAATTCCCTGTAAGATAAGGGAAAGAACACCCGAAATCTTACAAGTAGCTTCATAAATACGTCCGAATACTCAAAGCTTTGTAATCGCCGTTTCCTGCTAGGTTAGATGAGACCCAGTTCCTAGTCACGCAGGTAAGACCATGTTGGATCCGTTGCCGTAATTAGGCAGCGTATGCTAAATTATCTTCAGCGTTTAAATTTAAGTTTGGAATTTAACGTATCCCGTACGACTCGCTTCACCAGCTTCATGATTCCTGTCGAAACCATTACTAGCCCATGAATATATATTTATAATACCAGAAAAAACTGATATTTTAAATAACTAATACAGATTTCTAACCTTGAAATCTCTCTCAGCCTCTCGCTTCTGATCCTTGTCAGCGATATCCCTACGTTTATCATAGAGTTTCTTACCACGAGCTAGGGCGATTTCCACCTTAACTCTAGGCCCCTTAAAGTAAATCTCTACAGGCACAAGTGTATATCCCTTTGTTTTTATTTTTCCGAGAAGCTTATTAATCTCCTGCTTATGCAGCAGCAGTTTCCTCTTTCTAAGAGGATCTCGATTAAAGATATTTCCCTGTTCATATGGAGGGATGTGCATCTGGATGATATACACCTCTCCATCCTTTATCTCGATAAAAGACTCTTTGATGCTGCATCTGCCGGCACGAAGTGACTTTACCTCTGTACCGACTAACTCGATTCCAGCTTCATAGAATTCATCCAGGAAATAATCGTGTCTGGCTTTCTTATTATTAGCAATCATTCTCTTTGCGTTTTTATCAGGCATATTGATTCTCCGAAAGTATAAAGTCTATAGTTCTAGTTTCTTTGCTAGCGCCATCTACTACGATTCTAATCTTTTGACCTATTCTATATACGAGCTTAGTTCTCTCACCTACTAATTCCTGACGTGCTTCGTCAAATACGAAGTAATCGCCCTTAATAGTAGAAATATGGACCAAGCCTTCTATAGTGTTTGGAAGTTCTACATAGATTCCGAATCCTGTGATTCCAGAAATAGTTCCTACGAACTCTTCGCCGATATGGCGCTTCATGTATTCAGCTTCCTTCATCTTGTCCGTCTCTCTCTCGGCTTCATCAGCACGACGCTCTAACAGACTGGTTCTCTCAGCTCTGTCTGGAAGCAGTTTGGTATAGTGCTTCCTTCTTTTTTTATCTAAATCACCATGTAGATATTCCTTGATAATTCTATGGATCTGAAGATCTGGATATCTACGGATAGGTGACGTAAAGTGGCAGTAATACTCAGCAGCCAGACCAAAGTGTCCTATACATTCAGTATCATACTTTGCTTTCTGCATAGCTCGAAGAACCATATGATTTACAACTGATTCCTCGTCTCGTCCTGCGACCTGTTCTAATACCTTCTGCACTTCACGAGGTGTAATCTCAGTGCCTTTTGGACGGATATGAATACCGATAGTCTCTGTATAATCATTGAGAGACATGATTCTATCCATATCCGGCGCTCCATGAGTTCTGTACAGGAAAGGGATTTCCTTTGTCGCAAACTCTCTGGCAACAGTCTCATTAGCGAGAATCATAAAATCCTCAATTATGAGAGAGGCTAGATCTCTTTCTCGAACTTCTACCTGCTTAGTAGAACCATCTGAATTCAAAGTAATCTCAGCTTCAGGGAAGTCGAAATCGATGCATCCGGATTTCTCTCTGGCACCACGAATGATATTTGATAACTCATACATAGTCAAAAAATATGGCACAAAGTCATCATACTTCCTGGAAAGCTCTTCATTTCCATTGATAATCTCAGTAACATCGTGGTATGTCATACGGTGGTCAACATTGATAACTGACTCATCGATAACATAATCGAGAACTTTTCCCTCTTTAGAAACTGTCATAATACAACTCAAAGCCAGACGGTCTTCGCCTTCATTTAATGAACAGATTCCATTTGAAAGTTCTTTTGGAAGCATAGGAATGACTCTATCACAGAGATATACGGAAGTGCCTCTCTTTACAGCTTCCTCGTCCAGGCAACTGTCTTCAGTAACATATTCTGCAACATCGGCAATATGAACGCCGAGGATATATTTATCCCCTCTGATTCCGATAGAAACGGCATCATCGAAATCCTTTGTATGGTCACCATCGATAGTAACCATAGGAATGCTTCTCAAGTCGAGACGTTTCTTTATCTGTTTCTTCTTCACCGGTTTATTTGCCTTCTGAGCTTCTAATAAAACCTCTATCGGGAATTCTGAAGGGATATCCAAACCTTTTACCACAGATAGAATATCAGCGCCAGGATCGTCCTTTCCACCGATGATTTCGACAACTCTTCCCTCTGGCTTCTTTATTCCATCACCATACTTAGTATAGATACAAACGACTTTATCGTTGTTCTTTGCACCTAAGAACGCATTTGATGGGATATAGAGGTCATCAGTAAACTTCTTATCATCAGGAATTACAAAGCCGAAGCCGTTCATCTTTGTAAAAGTACCGACGATTCGCTCTATATTATGAGAAACGATTTCAACAACCTTTGCTTCACGTCTCTTTCCTTCTGTTTCAGGCAGCAACTCGATCTTTACTGTGTCCTGATGCATAGCATGACCTACATACTTCTCTGGAATATAGAAATCCTGCTCATAACCTTCTACAGTTACGAAACCGAATCCTCTAGGATGCGCAGTAAATTCTCCCTGCAAAGTAACTACATTTGATTTCTTTGCATGGCGTGCTTTTGTCTTTGCCTGAGCCTTCTTTCCTAAACCGGATCTGTGTTTCTTTCCACGGTTAGCTCCAAGCTTGCTCTTCAAAGCTTCTTTTCTGTTTTTTGATATTTTATAAGGTTTATTACGTCTATTTCTCAAATTATTTTCTCCGATAAAATATAAAAGCCACCGCCTAAGCGATGGCCTTTCTGAAATCAAATTCTAAAAACTTCCGATGTTCAAAACTGCAGCGCAAATGAAATAAAGGACGATTAGAACGCTAGTAAGTTTAACCAGAATTCCTTCTTTAGAACGGCCTTTGTTCTTTGCCCAATAAGATGAATCAGAAAGCTGTCCGCTAAGTGAACCAAGTCCCTGATCCTTACCTTGCTGAAGCAGAATGATAACCGAAATCGCAACGCTTATAACGATAAATGCAATTGTTACAATATTTTTAATAATAGCTGTACTCAAAGTAATCCCCTCCAAGTGTTCTTATTTTTTTTCGCTCATAATAATTTATCATAAAATTGTAACAATTACAACTTAAACATTGATTTCAGCTTTTGCGCCGAGAAGCTCTCTATTTGCATCCAATACAGGACGTACGAAATCACGTAGATAAACTTCAACCTGACGTGGAGCTCTACCTACATACAGACTAGGATCCATCGTCTTCTGCAAATCTGCTTCTGAAAGGTTGAATGCACTATCCTCTGCGATGAGCTCTAATAGATTATTGTCCAAACCTTCTACCTTTACGTTTGCACCGGCCTTCATAGAAAGTTCACGAATACGCTCGTGGATTTCCTGTCTGTTACCGCCCATCTTTACGGCATCCATCATAATATTCTCAGTAGCCATAAATGGAAGTTCAGAACGAAGTTTCTTCTCGATAACCTTGGGATATACAACCAATCCATCTACTACATTCATGCACAAGTCCAAAACTCCATCTGTAGCGAGGAATCCCTCTGCGATAGAAAGACGCTTGTTAGCTGAATCATCAAGTGTTCTCTCAAACCACTGCGTAGCTGATGTGATAGCCGGATTCAGTGCATCGATCATGATATATCTGGAAAGAGATGCTATTCTCTCACTTCTCATAGGATTTCTCTTGTAAGCCATAGCGGAAGAACCAATCTGTTTCTTCTCAAAAGGTTCCTCAATTTCCTTTAGATGCTGAAGCAGACGAATATCATTTGACATCTTATGCGCTGAAGCAGCGATGCCAGCGAGTACATTCATAACACGTGTGTCCATCTTTCTGGAATAAGTCTGGCCGGAAACTGGAACACATGCCTTGAAGCCCATTTTTTCCGCGATAAGCGGATCAATCTTATCGATAGTCTCGTCGTCTCCCTTAAAAAGTTCTTTAAAGGACGCCTGTGTGCCTGTAGTACCTTTAGATCCCAGAAGCTTCAAAGTCGAAAGGACATAATCCAGATCTTCTAAATCCATCATAAATTCGTTAATCCAAAGAGTTGCTCTCTTTCCTACTGTAGTAGGCTGAGCAGGCTGAAAATGTGTAAAAGCAAGAGTCGGAAGTGATTTGTTTGCATCAGCAAATCTAGCCAACTCATCGATTACATTGATGAGCTTCTTTCTAACCAAAGTAAGAGCATCTCTCATAACGATAACGTCTGTATTATCACCTACGAAACATGAAGTAGCTCCGAGATGAATGATGCCTGCAGCCTTTGGACACTGCTTTCCAAACGCGTAAACATGACTCATAACATCATGACGAACTTCCTTCTCACGAGCTCTGGCCACTTCATAATTGATATCTTCGATATGAGCTTTCATCTCATCTATCATATCCTGAGTGATAACAGGCTGACCATCTTCACCCTTTAATCCGAGCTCCATCTCTGTTTCTGCAAGAGCTATCCAAAGGCGTCTCCAGGTAGAGAACTTTTTGTTCTCGGAAAAAATATACTGCATTTCCTTAGATGCATATCTCTCTGAAAGCGGGCTGATATAACTATCTTCTCTCATTTTATCGTCTTACCTTTCCATCATTTATCAAAGTTGCCGCGTATATCTTCCTGTGGCGGATCCATAGGATATTTACCGTTGAAACATCCTGTACAGATTTCTGTACCGTCTACCATCTGATGAAGTCTGTCTATCTCTAAATAAGCCAGCGTATCTGCTCCGATGATCTCTCGAATTTCTTCCACTGAACGATTATAAGCTATAAGCTGCTCTCTGGCTGGAACATCAATACCAAAATAACAAGGCCATAAAAATGGCGGTGAAGATATACGAACGTGTACCTCTTTCGCTCCAGCATCACGAAGCATCTTTACAATCTGAGCTGAAGTAGTTCCTCGAACGATAGAATCATCTATCATAATGATTCTCTTTCCTTTAACCACTTCTCTAAGAGCGTTCAGTTTAACTCTAACACTGGATTCTCTGGCACTCTGACGAGGCTTGATAAAAGTACGTCCCACATAGGTGTTCTTAACAAAAGCCTGTCCGAATTCGATGCCTGACTCGATAGAGTAACCTTTAGCAGCTGCGTTTCCTGATTCAGGAACACCAACTACCAGGTCAGCTTCTACAGGCGAATCCATTGCGAGGAACTTTCCAGCTTTGATACGAGCATTATAAACGCTGATATCATCGATATAAGAATCGTTTCTGGCAAAGTAAATGTACTCGAATATACATCTGGCTCTCTTCTCCTTTGGAAGACAGTTCGTTCTGTCCGAATGAACCTCTCCATCTTTAGTAATAGTAACCACTTCACCAGGTTCGATATCTCTGATGAATTCTGCTCCAACTGTATCGAGCGCACAAGTCTCAGAAGAAAGAATGTAGGTGTTATCTCTCTTTCCGAGAACGAGCGGATGAAAACCATATGGATCTCTAAATCCAATAAGTTTTCTAGGGCTCATCATAACAACAGAATAACCGCCTTTCAGGTGATTCATAGTACGAACTACAGCCTCTTCAACGGTCCTAGTATTAAGTCTCTCTCTCGCTATCAGATAAGCTATAGTTTCAGAATCGATAGTCGTCTGGAAGATGGCACCCGTCTCGGACAACTTCTTACGCAATTCATTCGCGTTAATCAGATTACCGTTATGGCCGAGTGCAAGCGTACCCTTTACATAATTTAAGACAAGCGGCTGTGCATTCTCTCTGGTGCTTTCACCTGCTGTTGAATATCTAACGTGACCCACGCCGATATTTCCATGTAAAGCTTCTACATCTTTTTCCGTAAAGGCTTCGTTTACTAATCCCATTTCCTTATGGTAACCGATGTTACCATAAGGAGCATTTGTATCAGAAACCGCTATACCAGCGCTCTCCTGTCCTCTATGCTGCAATGCAAACAAGCCGTAATATAAAGTATATGAAACATCATTTCCGTCTAAATCATAGACTCCAAATACGCCGCATTCTTCTCTAACGCCTGTATCAGGCTCGCGTTCCAGGTTTCTATCAGTAATATAATTTAGCATATAAACTCCATAAATAAATCAAAACTCATCGTATCAATTTGCTTAAAACCTCTTTCCAGTCAGTCGTTCATAAGCTTCAATATATTTATCTATAGTTTTATCGATGATTTCATCTGGGAGTAAGTAATCACTATCCGGATTAGCTTTTAGCCAATCACGTACGAACTGCTTATCGTATGAAGGCTGACTCTTTCCAACTTCATATTCTGAAACTGGCCAGAAACGAGAGCTGTCAGGTGTAAGCATCTCATCTCCGATGAGAATATCTCCATTCTCGTCAATACCAAACTCAAATTTAGTATCAGCTATGATAATTCCACATTCCAAAGCATGTTCCGCGCATTTTTTGTATAGCGCAATAGTATAATCTCTGATCTTTGAAGCGTATTCTTCGCCCTTTCCAGGGAAGCGCTCCTCGAGATATTTAATAGATTCTTCAAAAGAAATGTTTTCGTCATGATCCCCTAAATCCGCTTTTGTAGATGGGGTAAAGATAGGTTCTGGAAGTTTCTCTGACTCTCTAAGTCCTTCTGGAAGTTTGATACCGCAAACTGTACCATTCTCCTGGTAGCTCTTCCAACCGCTACCTGTAATATAACCTCTTACAATGCATTCGATAGGAAGCATATTAAGCTTCTTGCATAGCATAGTTCTGTTCTTAAACTCTTCAGTTCTAAAGAACTCCGGCATATCCTTTGTATCTGTAGAAATCACATGATTTGCTACAATATCTTTCGTATAATCGAACCAAAAGTCCGAAATACGAGTAAGTATTTCCCCCTTGTGTGTGACTTTGTTCTTCAAAATCACATCAAACGCTGAGATTCGATCTGTAGCGACGATAACCATCTGATCGCCGAGATCATAAACCTCTCTCACTTTGCCACTCTTTGCTGGTCTGAATTCCTGCATGTTACAAATCCTTTCTTGGTTTCTATTTCGCGAAGATTCTACCCTTAGAATCGACCCTAGCACTGGTCGATAATGACTCTAAGTAAGCACAATCTTTCGCACGCTCCGACTGTTCGGTAATAAGCTTTGTGACACCCATATTAAATTCGCAAGGCAAGAAATACGGATTTACACTTCCGTCCTCGCCTATTTCTATCTTGGCAATCCCCGTCTTAAATGATTCCGGCATCTTATCATCTACCGCAAACCAATAGTTTCCTAAACTATAGAAAACAGGAACATTATCTATAAATTCAACTCCCTGAAGGCAATGAGAATGACAACCTATGATACAGTCAGCCCCCGCATCTACAAAGGCTCTCGCAAGTTCCACCTGATCAGCACCGTATCTATCATTTCCTTCGGTACCCCAGTGTACTATCGCAATAACAATATCAGCATTCTTTGATGCCTCCTGTATAACAGAAACATACCTATCTGGCTTAAGCGTTTTCAAAACACCCGCACTACTCTCAGTGGCTTCCTTTGTATAATTCGCTGATCTTTCAATCTGTGTAGCTGATACGAAAGCAATCTTTCGACCATTTAATACATAATACAGAGGACGTGAAGCCTCATCCAGATTTCGACCTGCACCCACATAAGGAATATTATAGACACTCAAAGTATCCAATGTATCGAGCAGAGCCTCTTCGCCATAATCATAGGTATGATTATTCGCTAAATTAACAAAATCAACACCGATATTTTTAAGAAGCGCACAATCCGTAGGATTAGCTCTAAAAGTATAATCTTTACCCTTTAACGCCTCACCGCGTGTTGAATAACAGAATTCATTGTTTACGGAAAAAATATCTGCATCTCTCATCTCCTTCAACAGATTTGGAGAGAAGCACTTTGTAATATCATTTCCATGATCTCTTAGATATTTAACTGTGGAGATATCGTTAGCCAGACTGAAATCACCCGTAAATTCGAGGACAGTCTTTGAAGACTTTGTATTCTTCGCAATAACACGATCTTCATTTTCAAAATGAAAATGCTGATCACTCTTATAATAAAACCACAATGAATTAATAGTGTTACCGGTATATTTATACCATATTTCAGGATTATTGAAATCCCCATTTTTGCATATTTTTTTCAAAGTTTTAATGCCAAAATTAGAAACTATATACGAGAAGAAATTCTCATCAACCCTATAGTTTCCAAAGAAAGCCTTTGTACCATTATCAAGGATAGTATTCACACACTCTTCGTACTGCGAAGCTTCTTCCTTTGAATAATGAATTTCATCATTTGCTTTATTTTTAGAAACAAACTTAACCCCCTGGCCCAATGCACAGGAGGTTAAGGCAATTACCATAAATATAATTAAAACAAATTTAAGGGAATTACGATGCGTTTGCTTCATTTATTAACTGATCCACTCTTGTAATAGCTTCGATAGAACCATCATAATTGCTCTTCTGAGCAAGTTCATAGTATTGCTTTGCAAGCTTTAAATCTTTTTCTTCGCCGTAACCATTCTCGTAAATATAACCAAGATTAACCTGTGCAGGTGCATAATTCTGTGCAGCGGCAAGCTTAAAATAAGAAATCGCTTTCTTCACATTTTCATCTACACCATAGCCATTAAAATACATATAACCCAACTGATTAAGTGCTGGAGCATATTTCATATCAGCCGCTTTAGTGTAATTATTCACTGCCTGCTCAGAATTCTTCTCTACATTAATTCCGCTCTGATAAGAAGCACCTACGTAGTAATAGGCTTTAGCATTATTCATGCTGGCAGCCTTTGTGAAATACTCAATAGACTTTTCTTTTTCTTCATCAGTAGCAGTAGACTGAGTATAGAGAATGCCTAGACGAATAGCCGCTTCACAGTAAGGATAACTATCATATGTTTTCAAGTTATTAAAGTTCGAATCGGCTAATTTCTTATATAATTCTTTAGCACCAACTATGTTCGTCTGAGTACCATAGCCAGTCTCTGTCAGATATGCCATCAGAAAAGTTCCCATCGGAGACTTTTCATCATACGCTTTCTTCGCGTTATTATAACAAAGTGATGGCGCATTTTCTAAGTCTTTGTTTTCTAGATAGACTCTCGCCAATCCACTATATCCTTCAATTTCATTGTTTGAAATGGCTTTATCAAAGTATTCTATAGCTTTGTTCACGTCTTTGTCCGTGCCTAAACCATTCAAGTACAAATATCCCAAATATACAGATGACATCTTGTTACCATTATCATAAGCAACCTGATACCAAGACATAGCTTCCTGGAAATTTGTTTTAACATCGATACCAAAATCATATCGACGTCCAAGTTCTAATGCCGCATCCCCATCTCCGTCGTAGGATGCAACCTCTAATTCATTCTCAGTCATCTTTGAGTAGTTTAAGTTACGTTCTTCTGTCTGAGAATCTGATTCTATATTCTTTGATTCATCTTTCTTCTGACAACCGGTATTTAATAATATACCTAGCATCAGAAGCATTACTAATACTCTTTTTTTCTTCATAAGTTTAAACGAAAAAAGAAAAAAGGCAAAGATACTAGGCTTTGCCTTTTTTCACTATAATTAATAATTTACAATACCACCAAAGTCTGCCTGAAGAGAAGCTCCTCCAACGAGACCACCATCGATGTTTGGCTTAGCAAAAATCTCAGCAGCGTTAGCTGGCTTAACAGATCCACCATACTGGATTCTGATAGCATTTGCTGTATCTGTATCATAAACCTCTTCGATGCACTTTCTGATAGCGCAGCAAACTTCTTCAGCCTGATCAGATGTAGCAGTTTCACCTGTACCGATAGCCCAGATTGGTTCGTAAGCGATGACAGCCTTTGTAGCCTGCTCTTTTGTTACGTTCTGGAATGCAATCTTGATCTGCATTCTGATCCAATCGATGTAGATGTTCTGCTTTCTCTGTGTAAGTGATTCACCACAGCAGATGATAGGTGTAAGTCCATGCTCGAAAGCCTTAAGAACTTTCTTGTTTACAGTTTCATCTGTCTCATTGAAGTATTCTCTTCTCTCTGAGTGACCGATGATAACATATTCAACACCAGCATCTGTAAGCATTTCTGGAGAGATTTCACCTGTGAAAGCGCCCTTCTCTTCAAAGTACATGTTTTCAGCACCAACATGGATGTTAGAACCTTTAACAGCTTCTACTACAGGGATAATATCGATAGCAGGTACGCAGAATACTACATCCACGTCATCGTTTGCTACGAGTGGTTTAAGCTCATTTACGAGAGCTACTGCTTCACTAGGAGTTTTGTTCATCTTCCAGTTTCCAGCAACAATCTTTCTTCTAGACATCTTTAATACCGCCTTCTATTTTTATAATTGTAAATACTAATAATAATTATTTATCTGTAATAGCAGCTACACCAGGAAGTTCCTTACCTTCGAGGAATTCAAGTGAAGCTCCACCACCTGTAGAGATGTGTGACATCTTGTCACCAAATCCAAGGTTGTTTGCAGCAGCTGCAGAATCACCACCACCGATGATTGTTGTAGCACTTGACTCAGCCATAGCCTTAGCTACTGTGATAGTACCATTTGCAAGAGATGGGTTCTCTGAAACACCCATAGGTCCGTTCCAAACAACTGTCTTTGCATTCTTGATAGCATCAGCAAAAAGTTCTGCTGTCTTAGGTCCGATATCGAGAGCTTCCTTGTCAGCAGGGATAGCTGTGATATCGCATGTATCTGTAGGAATTGGCTGGTCGATTGGGTTTGGGAAGCCATCAGCGATTACAGCATCGATTGGAAGAAGAAGCTTCTTACCAAGTTTCTCAGCCTTTGCAGCCATTTCTTTACAATAATCAATCTTAGAATCGTCAACAAGTGACTTTCCTACTTCATAGCCCTGGCCTTTAACGAATGTGTAAGCCATACCACCACCGATGATAAGTGTATCACACTTCTCAAGGAGGTTATTGATAACGTTAAGCTTATCAGCAACCTTAGCACCACCGAGGATAGCTACGAATGGACGCTCTGGAGTCTCTACTGCTCCATTAAGGAATTTAATTTCCTTCTGGATAAGGTATCCAACTACAGAAGTGTCAACGAACTTTGTAACACCTACGTTTGAGCAATGTGCACGGTGAGCTGTACCGAAAGCATCATTAACAAAGATATCGCAAAGTGAAGCAAGTTCCTTTGAGAACTCTTCACCATTCTTTGTCTCTTCAGCTCTGAAACGTGTGTTCTCAAGAAGAACTACGTCTCCATTCTGCATTTCGCTAACAGCCTTCTTTGCATTCTCGCCAACTACTGTATCATCAGCAGCGAATACTACTTCCTGGCCGAGAAGCTCTGAAAGTCTCTTTGCTACAGGAGCAAGTGAAAGTTCAGGTACAACCTGTCCCTTTGGCTTACCAAGGTGTGAGCAAAGAATAGCTTTTCCCCCGTCCTTCACGATTTTCTGAATAGTAGGAAGAACTGCAACTAAACGGTTCTCATCAGTAATTTTACCGTCAATAAGAGGTACGTTGAAATCACAACGGCAGAGTACTCTCTTTCCCTCAAAATTGACATCATCAATTGTCATTTTGTTTAATGCCATTTTTTATCTCCTTTGTATTTATTCTAAAAAAAAGAAGGTCCGGTCATTATTATATATGACAGGACCTTCTAAATCTAGATAAATATCAATTATTTATTAAGAAATTTTGCAAAGTATTTGATAGTTCTGCACATGTTTGATGTGAATGAGTTCTCGTTGTCATACCATGAAACAACCTGAACTTCTGTCTTACCATCACCAGCTGGAAGAGCCATAGTCTGTGTAGAATCGAAGAGTGAACCATATGTCATACCAACGATATCCTTTGATACGATGAGGTCTTCGTTATATCCGAATGATTCAGTCTGAGCAGCCTTCATAGCAGCGTTGATCTGATCAACTGTAACTTCACCATCAACAACAGCTGTAAGGATTGTTGTAGAACCTGTAGGAACTGGAACTCTCTGTGCAGCTCCGATGAGCTTTCCTTTAAGTTCTGGAACTACGAGGCCGATAGCCTTTGCAGCACCTGTTGTGTTAGGTACGATGTTCTCAGCGCCTGCACGTGAACGTCTCTTGTCGCCTTTTCTCTGTGGTCCATCAAGGATCATCTGGTCACCAGTGTAAGCGTGGATTGTGCACATGATACCTGACTCGATTGGAGCGAGGTCGTTAAGAGCCTTTGCCATAGGTGCAAGACAGTTTGTTGTACATGAAGCAGCTGAAATGATGTCATCATTTGCTGTAAGTGTCTCATGGTTTGTATTGTAAACAATTGTAGGAAGATCATTTCCTGCTGGTGCAGAAATAACTACCTTCTTTGCTCCAGCATTGATGTGAGCCTGAGCTTTGTCCTTTGATGTGTAGAAACCTGTACACTCAAGAACTACATCGATGTCAAGCTTGCCCCATGGAAGGTTGTTTGCGTCAGCTTCTTTGTAGATTTCGATTTCGTGACCATCAACGATGATTGAATGATCTGTGTTCTCTACCTTATCAGCTAATGCATAACGTCCCTGTGATGAATCATACTTTAAAAGGTATGCAAGCATGTCAGGGCTTGTAAGATCGTTGATTGCAACGATATCAAATCCTTCTGCCTGGAACATCTGACGGAATGCAAGACGTCCAATACGTCCAAAACCATTAATTGCTACTCTAACTGCCATAATTATATCCTCCTAAATAATATAATCTGCTTATTGGTTCGAGTCTGTTCTCAAACCAAAATTAATAATAGCTAATTTCATTTCGGATTTCAAGTCGCTTGTTGAGTTTTTGTCAATTTTTGTCAAATGTCTAGTATTTCACATAATATGTACTACATTTTTGTAAAAATTGTACCACCACCAGCAACAAATTCTCCATCGTACACAACGAGGGACTGGCCTGGTGTTGCCGCCCTAACAGGGTCAGTAAATACAGCTTTATATATTCCGTCACCGTCATCCTCGATTATACACTCTGAAGCTCGATGTGAATAGCGAATTTTTGCTAAATATTTTTTCCCTGGAACGAACTCCGGCTCACCCATCATATTAACATCTGCGAAGTATACTTCTCTGTGGAACAAATCCTCATTATCTCCGAGAACCACTTCATTTGTCTTAGCATTGATAGAGATTACGAAGACCGGCTTTCCGAGTGCTATTCCCAAACCTTTTCTCTGACCTATTGTATAATGCGTAATTCCTTTATGCTGTCCTAAGATATTACCATGAACATCTACAAAATTGCCCACTTCGCACTTTGCACCCTGTTCTTCCAAAAAAGCCTGATAATCACCATCTGGAATAAAGCAGATATCCTGACTGTCTTTTTTGTGCGCAGTAGGAAGTCCAGCTTCCTCTGCCATCTTTCGAACTTCATCTTTTACGAAATCACCTATAGGAAGTAATGTATGCTCGAGGAATTCCTGGGTAAGATTATAAAGGACATATGTCTGATCTTTGTCCGCAGTAACCGAGTTCTTTAGCGCATATCTTCCATTTGGAAGCTTTTCAATACGAGCGTAATGTCCGGTTGCAACATAATCCGCACCGATTTCTTTAGCCTTCTCATACATCGCTCCCCACTTTAGGAACTTATTACATCTGATACAAGGATTCGGTGTACGTCCGCCGAGATACACTTCTACGAAATTGTCGATGACCTGTTCTCTAAATTCATCTTTAAAATTAAAAACATAGTGAGGAATGCCGAGATGATCACAAACTCGTCTAGCATCTTCTACTCCCGAAAGACCACAGCATCCACCGTTGTCTTCCAGCACTGCCTGTTCCTCACTCTGCCAGAGTTTCATCGTAACTCCGATAACCTCATACCCCTGCTCCTTCAGAAGCATAGCGGTTACAGAAGAATCGACTCCACCTGACATACCAACTACTACTTTCTTACTCATATGAATAAAACCTATTTCTTTAAATCTATATAAATCTCTCTCACAGTTTCAACTGTAGTCATAATTTCTTCTAAAGTATTATATATTCCCAAAGAGAATCTAAGTGTACTCTTTGCATCTTCATCCGAAAGTCCTATCGCCTTCAGAACATGCGAAGGTTCTACAGCACCTGATGTACACGCAGATCCAGCCGAAGCGCAGATTCCTGCCATATCCAGACGAATAAGCATCGAATCAGCCTTTACTCCCGGAATAGTAACATTCAAATTTCCAGGAACTCTGAAATCGATAGAACCATTCATTCTAACTTCAGGAATTGCATCTAATAGCATCTTCCAAAAACTATCGCGAAGAGCTTTTTCCTTCTCATAGCGTTCCATCAAAGTATTAGAAACAAACTCTGCAGCTCTACCGAAACCGACTATGCCTGAAACATTCTCCGTCCCACCACGTCTGGCTCTCTCCTGTGAGCCGCCATGAATCAAAGCTCCTATCTTTACACCTTTTCTGATATAAAGCGCTCCCACACCTTTAGGTCCGTAAACCTTGTGTGACGATATCGAAATCATATCGAGGTTGCACTCATCCAAATCTATCGGAACATGTC
Source organism: Lachnospiraceae bacterium (assembly GCA_045579705.1). Lineage (GTDB taxonomy): Bacteria > Bacillota > Clostridia > Lachnospirales > Lachnospiraceae > Lachnocurva. The sequence continues at coordinate 18,454 of JAZNMP010000036.1, read as the reverse complement.
CATATGCCTGAACACAATCAGAATGGAACAAAATACCGTGTTCCTTCGCAATCCTGCCTATTTCAACTATAGGTTCTACTGTTCCGATTTCGTTATTTGCAAACATTACAGTTATTAAAACCGTATTAGGTTTGATTGCTGCTTTCACATCTTCTGGATTAACCATACCTGCTGAATCTACATCTAGCAGAGTTACTTCATGGCCCATTTTTTCCGCGAATTCTAAGGTATGAAGTATCGCGTGATGTTCAATCTTTGAAGAAATGATATGGCATTTCTCGCCTGGATGACTGGCCAATGTCGACAGAATAGCCCAGTTGTCTGCTTCACTTCCACCACTTGTAAAATAAACAGTGTCCGGTGTTACCCCGAGGGATTTTGCAACTTTTCCACGGGCTTTATCTACAGCATTTCTCGCTTCCACGCCAAACTGGTAGACAGCCGATGGATTCGCATACTGATCTTTGATATATGGATACATATCTTCGTATGCACTTTTTAATAGTTTTGTTGTAGCCGCATTATCTAAATAAATCATTTCTAGTCTCTTTTCCCACATTTTTTTACTTTTAGCTTAATACGTTGTATTGCATTATCTATAGATTTAACAGGTTTGTTTAACAAATCTGCAATCTGAACATAATCATACCCCAACAGCATCTGAGAAAAAACCTTTCTTTCAAAAGGACTGAGAATCTTAAGAATCATATTACGCGCAATTTCTTCATTCTCTTTGTCCATAAGTAATCTTTCCGGATCCATAAATTCATCAATCAGATAATCATTTATGCCTTCCTCGTTATCGAGAGAGACATATGAATTCAGTGGAGAATTCTTCTGTGTCTGAGACGAATTTATCGCTTTAATCATCTTACGATTTATGCATAGCTTTGCAAACGGATAAAACCTGTCATTCTTTGTATTGTCATAAGAATCGATTGCATCCAAAACACCCAGAAGACCTTCCTGTACGAGGTCATCCGTTTCTCCGCCAATAAGAAAATAAGAGCCTGCTAATCGCTTTACTATCTCCGTATAACGGAGAAGTAAAGTATCAGTAGCCTCTTTATTATTTTCCTTAGCCATTTTCACAAGTGTTTCATCTGACTGATTCTTAAGATTCATTATTTCCTGCCTTTTAGCATTCTCTGTCTAACAATCTCATAAGAAAGTACACCACATGCAACTGAAGCATTTAGAGATTCGATATCACCATTAAGTGGAATAGAACCTATCATATCGCATTCTCTCTTAACCAGTGTACTAACACCCTTGCCTTCATTTCCGATTACCAATCCAATAGGACCTGTAAGATTCAAATCATACATAGCCTCTCCACCCATATCAGCGCAGACAAACCAGAGACCTTTCTTCTTCAAATCCTGCATAGTTCTGGTAATATTAGTAACCTTTGCAACCGGTGTATAATTTATAGCTCCCGCTGAAGCTTTTGCAACTGTAGCTGTAAGACCTACGCCATGACGCTTTGGAATGATAACACCATGAGCACCGGCACAGTTCGCAGAACGGATAATCGCTCCGAGATTATGTGGATCTTCGATTTCATCTAGCACTATGATGAACGGATCCTCATTTTTTGCATAAGCACTCTCTAAGATTTCATCTACTGTGCTATATGTGTACGCAGCCATAAATGCGATAACACCCTGATGTCTATCACCCGGGCACATCTCATCCAAACGTGATTTCTGAACGAAATCCACTACAGTTCCCTGTTTTTTTGCTTCACGAAGAATTGTAGAAATCGAAGCATCTCTAATTCCATCCAACAGAAAAACTCTATCAATGGTTTTTCCTGATCTAAATGCCTCAACTACGGCATTTCTTCCTTCGATTACTGATTCACTATCTCTCATTTATAAAACCTCAAACCTAATAATTCAAAACTTCCAGTCCTATTTTGACCAGTTCCAATATACGCTCATCTTCACCCTGTAAATATAGATAACCCAATAAGGCTTCATAGCCCGTTGCTTTTCTGTAATCACCCAGAGAAGCATTCTTCGCTCTGGTTGGGGAGTTCGCATTTTTTCCTCTGCGATATACGTTCTGCTCCTCTTCTGTGAGGAACGGAAGCAGATGGTCTATCGATTTAGACTGTGACTCCGCCTTTACTATCTTTGCACTGTCCAGATGAAGTTTGTGCGGTGAGCGGTTGCCTTGTGAGACGATCAATGTACGAACGACTATTTCATACACACCATCGCCTAGGAACGCGAGCGCCAATGGCGAAAAAGTTCTCACGTCTTTAGGATCTACACCAAAGGACTTAAGTATCCACAGGTTTGAGCTCACTCTATCTTCCTTGAAATTTGAATTTAGATTCTCTTCCACTTAACACCTTCTCTAGTATCGAGAAGTTCGATACCCATATCTTTAAGCTTATCTCTGATTTCATCGGCCTTTGCGAAATCTTTATTCTTTCTGGCAGCCTGTCTCTCTTCGATAAGTTTTTCTACTTCACTATCCAAATCTTCTTCAACAGCTTCTACATCCAAGCCGAGAACATTTGTAAGTTCAACCAGTTCATCGTAAGCTTCCTTTACGATATCATATGTAAGCTCGCTGTTCATATTTGAGTTCAAATAGCTTACGAGATTAAATACAGCAGAAATCGCATCTGCAGTATTGAAATCATCATTCATAGCATTCTCAAATTCTTCTCTAAATCCGAAGAGAGCTTCCTGAATCCCAATCTTATCTTCCGAAGGAGATGTAGTCTCGCTTTCGTATGTAGAAAGGATATCTCTCATCCTATCAGCGCAGTTTTTAATTCTCTCCAAAGAATTCTTTGCAGACTCCATGAGATCAGCTGAGAAATTCAACGGATTTCTGTAATGAGCCTGAAGCATAAAGAATCGAAGTACTGCCAAATCATATTTCTCAGAGATTTCTCTAACTGTAAAGAAGTTTCCGAGTGATTTTGACATCTTCTTATTATTGATATTAAGGAATGCATTATGCATCCAGTAATTTGCAAAAGGTTCACCAGAAGCAGCTTCTGACTGAGCAATTTCATTCTCATGATGAGGGAATACTAGATCCTCTCCACCAGCGTGGATATCGATAGTAGTTCCGAGATATTTCTTACTCATCACTGAACACTCAATATGCCAACCTGGTCTACCATCGCACCATGGTGAAGTCCAGAAAGGTTCTCCTTCCTTTTTCGGCTTCCAAAGTACGAAGTCAAGTTCGTCTTCCTTCTGCTCTGCACCAGTTACTTTAATATCTCTGTGTCCACCTTCAAGGTCTTCAATATTCTTATGAGAAAGTTTTCCATAACCTTCAAACTTCTTTGTTCTGTAATAAACAGTTCCATCAGAAGCTACGTAAGCATATCCCTTGTCGATCAAAGTCTGAATCATAGAAATCATTCCATCGATTTCTTCTGTAGCTTTAGGATTCTTTGTAGCTGGCATGATATTCATACCACTCATATCTTTCTTGCACTCTTTGATATATCTCTCAGAGATTTCTGTAGAAGTAGTTCCTTCTTCGATAGCAGCTTTGATAATCTTGTCATCTACGTCAGTGAAATTTGAAACATAAGAAACATCATATCCCTTATACATAAAATATCTTCTTACTGTATCAAATACGATCATAGGTCTCGCATTTCCGATATGAATGTAGTTATAAACTGTAGGTCCACATACATACATGGAAACCTTGCCCTCTTCTATAGGTTTAAATTCTTCCTTCTGTTTAGTTAATGTATTGTAAATCTCAATCATATCAATCCTCTATATTTCTAGGAGTTCTCACTCCACGTATTCTATTTCATGCTTACTGAAAAAATCATCTCTGACAACAACTCTTGCCTCGACAGGCAGCACATCCTCCGTCTGAACTTGCTTCAGAATCGTAAACCATGCCGCTTCCTTCATAGAAAGACTCAAGCAGGCAAATTGCATTTGAAGAAATGCCTTCGCCTCTTCCAGTAAAGCCCAGATGCTCCTCTGTAGTCGCCTTTACATTTACTGTGTCGATAGGCAGACCTAGAGCATCGGAAATATTTTTTCGCATATCATCTATATGCGGACGCATCTTTGGTGCCTGACAGATGATAGTTGCATCAATATTTGAAATGAGATATCCCGCTTCGCTGACTAGTCGGCCAACTTCCTTCAAAAGTTCAATAGATGATGCGCCTTTAAAACGCTCATCTGTATCAGGAAAATGAAGCCCGATATCGCCCAGTGCCGCTGCTCCTAATAACGCATCCATGATAGCATGAAGGAGAACATCAGCATCTGAATGGCCGAGTAGCCCCTTCTCATAAGGAATCTTTACTCCACCGATTATTAAATCTCTATCTTCAACGAGTTTATGTACGTCGTATCCTTGTCCTATTCTCATACATTCGTCCATTTCTGTATATTAATAATAAACAATCCTATAAAGTATAATATATTCGAAATCTAAAATAAAGAATAAATACATTTTAAGCAACTTATTTTTCTTTAAATTTACTAGATAATGGAGGTTTTATATGCAAGATTTCACACATATCATTCAAAGACATGCTATCGGACTTATGATCGATAATATGTTAGATAAGCTTGACGATACAGCAAACCGAAAAGAAACCATTCAAAACATAGTAGATTTATCCGAACGATTCTTAGGAAACGAATCTAACAAAGATAAATATAATGCTGTAAAAAAGGCCCTTGCTGACCCTGATAATAGATGGGTAAAGCTAATCGACGAAATGCTTATAACTACAGATAGAAACGTTGCTAAAACAACACTTCTTAATTTAGGTTATGAATCTTTCCTGTACGGGACCAAAAAAATCCGTTCCAACAGAAAGAAATATCATTGCAACATTCCTTGGCTCATTCTCTTTGACCCTACCCAGGCATGTAATATGCATTGTGTAGGTTGCTGGTCAGGAACTTATGGCCATAAAAGCTTCCTCACTTTTGAAGAAATGGACAAGATTGTCACACAGGGCAAAGAGCTCGGTGTACATCTCTACATGCTCACAGGTGGCGAGCCTATGGTTAAAAAGAACGACATCTTAAAGCTTATGGAGAAACACTACGACTGCCAGTTTGTAGCATATTCAAACTCTACTCTGATCGACCAGGAATTATGCGACGAAATCAAGAGACTCGGAAACTTAATCTTCATGCTTTCCATCGAGGGCACACCTGATACAAACGACTCCAGACGCGGCGACGGACACTATGAAGCCGTAATGAAAGCGATGGATTTACTAAAGAAAAATGGTATTTTATTTGGTACTTCGATTTGCTATACTAGAAACAATGTCAAGGCTGTAACAAGCGATAGTTTTTTAAGAATGCTTTCAGACAAAGGAGCCCATTTTGGTTTTTATTTCCACTACATGCCTGTTGGAAAAAATGCTGTAATGGATCTAATACCTACTGTCGAACAGAGAGTTGATATTATAAATACTCTAAGAAGAGTCAGATCAGAAGAATGCGATATACCATTCTTCCCGATGGACTTCCAGAACGACGGAGAATCTGTAGGAGGATGTATTGCCGGAGGTAGAAACTACTTCCACATAAATGCAAACGGCGACGCCGAACCATGTGTATTCATCCACTACTCCGACTCCAACATTCGAGACAACTCCATATTGGAAATGCTTCAGAATCCTCTATTTATGGCTTACCACGACGGACAGCCATTCAACGAGAATCACCTGAGACCTTGTCCTATGCTCGAGAATCCTGAAATACTGAGAAGTATGGTAAAGAAAACAGGAGCTCATCAGACAAACGTAGAGTCACCTGAAGAGGTCGATGAACTGTGTGACAAGACATCTCAGTATTCTAAAGATTGGGGAACAGTTGCTGATCAGATTTGGAATTCAAGCCCTCATAAACAGCTATCCTACCTAAATTACAGGGATGACGAGACAAACAGAAAGCCTCGGAAGCACAAACTTCTAGGCAGAATGTAAGCCTACACATTTTTTTCATAAAGGGGAGTTAATTATGAACAAGACAAAGACTATTGTATTTACTGGAATGATGACTGCAGTCATTTGTACTCTTTCAGTGCTTCAGATTCCAATGCCGACAGGCGTGCCTATCACACTTCAGACCTTTGCAATCGCCTTAGCAGGCTATGTACTGGGTCCTATACTCGGAGCATCATGCGCAGCACTCTATCTCTTACTTGGATTAATCGGAGTTCCTTGCTATGCCGGCTTTGCATCTGGTCCTGGTGTTCTATTCGGAGTAACAGGCGGATTCATATGGGGATTTATCCTGATGGCACTTCTCACCGGTTTTGGAAAAAAGCAGACTAAGGGATTTCATTTTGCCTTATCTATCATACTCGGAATCCTCGGTTTGATACTCTGCCACGCTTTAGGAGTTGTTCAGTTTGCATTTATTACAAAGTCAACTTTAAGAGCTTCATTCCTGCTCGTATCCGTACCATACCTGGTAAAAGATGTATTATCAGTAATCGGAGCAAAATTAGTTTCTATGGCTATAAATCGAGCTCTTTCAAACCTGTCCATGGATAGCAAAACAGCAAAAGCATAATAATAAAGCCTCTAAGCAACCAAGCTTAGAGGCTTTTATCTATTCAATCATCAACTTCTGTTCTTTTAATATCCTTATCTCCCATGGAAACATCCGTCGTTACATCTCCGATATCTCCACTCATATCCAAGTCGCCCATATCAACACTAACTTTTCCGGATTTAACAGAGCACTTCTTTGCATCAAAATCACCCATATCTAATGAAGCTGAGATCACATCGACGCTACATCTTTCGAGGTCCACATCGCCCATATCTATTTCCATATCAAACTTATATGCTTTAACGCTTTTTATATCAACATCTCCCATGTCCATATTCAGCTTAACAGTATTTAAGTTTGTTCCCCTAGGAACAGTGATTACCATCTTCTTTGAATCATGATTAGAATTTCCAAACAAAGGTTTTGCTTTATCCTCGACAACTATAGACAGCTTTCCATCTTTATTTGTTATAGTAGGTTTCTTATCAAAAGAAGTATATGATATCTTCCATACATCTCCTTCTACTATATCTAAATCGCCCATACTCATTTTTACATCCAGGCTCTGTATATCTGTCGAATTATCAAAACTAATCTCATCAGACACCAATTTTTCCTTGCTATATCCACCTAAAGATATATTCCAGAATTTAAATCCCAGATTACGACTCAAGCCAATTATGACTACGATTGCTGTTACTATAAACAACACACCCAAATATAATTTCTTTTTTCCGTTCATCTCTAAACATCCTCCTCTACAACCAGATTAACCATAAGAAGCTTCTTAAGTAATGCACCCAAAACAAATATTATCCATGTGGTAGCCCATTCGAAAGTTAGAAATGACACAATGAAATACGTGCATACCACAGTTGGCCAGAACACATCCATCACAAACTCAGCACTAGAGCTTATATATTTCTTTGAGCCAGCTTCACGTCTAATATAATTATCAAACACCGTATCTCCTCTATTTAGATTCAAAAGTTCTACATACGGCTTAAGAGTATATCCGCCTAAAGTTATAAAGAACACTCCAAATCCAATCAGAACGAAGAATAAAACACCATCCATATCAAGTTTCGTAAGAAACGGAAGCACATTCTTAATACATTCTTCTAAAAAAGTTTCTGCGCCCACTGACAAAATGCATAGCATAATACCAATAGTTCTATATGTCACAACAACATTCTCTGTTTTTAGTCTCTGATCTTTAACATAATTTGCAGCTTCTTTACTAAGTGCATGTTTTCCAGCATAGTAATACTGTCTTTGTTTGCCTCTATATCCCGTCAGCAGGAAGAACACACCGACAGCCACAATGACAAACATAAGAGACGATCCAATTCCTTCATGAATATTATCAAACACTATCGGCGAAATAACAGAGCAAATAAACAAAAGAATTGCAATCGAGATATTCAAGCCTCTCTTTTTTCCATACTCGATATATTCCTCAGCATCATCTACAGTGAGATATTCTTTATCATCTTCATCTTCCATCTGTTTAGTTTCTTCGACTTCACGAGAAACACCAAGTTCATCAGCCAGTTCATCCAGATTACCGAATTCTGAAATAACTGTACCAACTGCCTCATTCTGACTACAGCCTTCACTGATTAGCTCGTTATACTTGTCTTCCATCATCTGCATAAGCTCTGTTCTGGCTTTTCTAACCTCCGGTGTATCCTTGAGGCTGGCAAACATAGAATTCAGGTACTCTCTTATGATTTCCATAATCATTCTCCTCTTTGAATAAATCTCTCTACTACATCTTTCGTGAGTTCCCACTCATCACATTTCATTCTGAAATATTCCTCGCCTTTAGTGGTAATTCTGTAGTAGGTTCTCTTTTTCCCATTCCCATCTGAATCTGAAGAGTTCACAAACGACTCAATAAATCCATTCTTTTCCATCCTCGAAAAAGCAGAATATAAAGTAGTTTCTTTGATCACATATTTCCCCTCAGAAATCATCTTAATCTGCTTCGAAATCTCGTAACCATAGGATGGCGCTTCATTCAGAACGCTTAAAATCATAGTGTCGTTATAGCCTCTAATCACATCACTGCTAATCTCATTCATCTGCACTTCTCCATTTACTACGACAGACGTACTATATCTGATGAAGTAAATATACTACGACAGTCGTAATAAATCAATACATTTTTAAATAAAAAAATCTCAGGAACTAATTCCTGAGACTCATCTAATAGCGAGAGGGGGACTCGAACCCTCGACACTGCGGGTATGAACCGCATGCTCTAGCCAGCTGAGCTACCTCGCCATATAACCATATTTAGTTATAAAGTGGAACCAATAGGACTCGAACCTATGACCCTCTGCTTGTAAGGCAGATGCTCTCCCAGCTGAGCTATGATTCCATTTGTTTTGCCGTTTCTCAACGGCCGAGTAATAATATATCAAACCAGAAGTTTGATGTCAACGGATTTTTACGATTTTTTTATAGTTGTTAAATACGTAAAAATCCGCCAAAATGTCAAACTATTCAATCTTATACTTCCAGCATACCAAAAGCTGCTAGAGCAAGCACTATAGCACCGAGGATAATTCGATAGAAACCGAATACCTTAAAATCATGCTTTCTGATAAAGCTCATAAAGAACTTAATAGTAATAACGGAAACCACAAAAGCTACGATACATCCAACCATCAATACCGCTACTTCTGTCATGGTAAAATCAAATCCGAATTTCACTATCTTTAACAGCGAAGCTCCAAACATAGTTGGAATAGCCAGGAAGAATGTATATTCAGCTGCTACAGAACGAGATAAACCGATGAGAATACCTCCAATGATAGTTGCACCCGATCTGGATGTTCCAGGAATCATCGCCAAACACTGGAATATACCGATCAACAAAGCGTCTGTAAATCTGATATCTGCAATGCTGTTAACTCTAAACTGTCTATGCTTGTTAGCATTCTCAACCAGGATAAAGAGCACACCATAAACGATAAGCATAATAGAAACAACTACGGCATTATAAAGATGCTCATCAAGCCAGTCATCAAAAGGAACACCTATAACTATAGCTGGCAATACAGAAACGATAATCTTGCACCATAACACGATCTTTGAAGTATCTGTTCTGGATACGATGAAGTTTCCTTCGTTATTCCCTCTTCTTCTAAACGGCCACAATTCCCAGAAATAAATCACAACAACAGCCATAATAGCTCCGAGCTGGATTACGACATCAAACATCTCTGTAAATTCATGAGACATATTCATAGGCCAGAAACTATTAAACAGAATCAGATGTCCTGTCGAACTAACAGGCAACCATTCCGTTATACCTTCGATAACACCGAGGATAAAAGCTTTAATAAATTCAATCATTTCATTTCTCCTAGTAATAAATAATCTTCGGAATTCAAATGTTACGAACTCCGAAGATTATAATATTATGCGAAAAAAGAATCAACTCTCTCGCTTTGCTTGCCAATCTAATGATTATTTGAAGTAGTCTACACCAGCTTCAAACAACTTCATGTCCTGTTCTCCATAAATATTAATAGCTACATGCTCGCCCTGTCTCTCAGAGTGCGCCATCTTTCCATAAACTCTACCATCCGGACTTGTAATACCCTCTATCGCACAAACAGAACCGTTTACATTCCATTTATCGCCAGAGGAAACATTTCCATCATAGTCACAGTATTGAGTAGCAACCTGACCATTTGCAAAAAGCTTCTCTGCCCATTCCTGTGAACAAACGAAACGTCCCTCGCCGTGTGAAGCAGGATTTACAAATACATCCCCCGGTTTAGTATTCTGTAACCAAGGAGATTTGTTAGAAGCCACTCTCAGATATACTTCTCTGCTGATATGTCTGCCGATAGTATTGTATGTAAGTGTCGGCGCATCCTCATCCTGTGTTCTGATTTCACCGAAAGGCACTAATCCTAATTTGATAAGCGCCTGGAATCCATTACAAATACCCAGAGCCAAACCGTCTCTTTCGTTTAGAAGCTTCATCATTTCTTCCTTCAGCACTTCATTTCTAAAAGCTGTTGCAAAGAATTTAGCACTTCCTTCCGGCTCGTCTCCACCTGAGAATCCACCTGGGAACATAACGATCTGAGACTCACTGATAGCCTTTCTAAAGGCTTCAACTGACTCACGGATATCATTCTCACCTAAATCCCTGAATACTATAGTCTCTGTAGTTGCGCCAGCCTGTTCAAACACCTTTGCACTATCAAACTCACAGTTTGTTCCCGGGAAGACTGGGATGAACACTTTAGGTTTAGCAACCTTGTGCTTGCATACATAAACATTTGGTTCATTATATAGTTTCGTCTCAACAGGTTCACTGTAGAAATCGATACCTGCCGGGAAGACTTTTTCGAGCTTTCCCTCCCATAAATCTATGGCATCGTAAACTCTCATAGTCATATTCTTGATAGTAAATACATCTGTAGTTACTGTTCCTAAGAGTACACTATCAAACTCTTTCATGCATGCATCAGAGCCACTCTTTACTTCAACCACGAGCGAACCGATAGCAGGCTTAAAGAGGTCTCTCATATTCAGATTTGCATCAGCGATAAATCCGAGACCATTTCCAAAGCCCATCTTAAATACCGCTTCAATCGCACCGTGTGACTCAACGGTATAAGCAGAAACGATTTCCTTCTTTTTCTGCAAAGCGTTCACCTTCGCAAAGATTCTGAGGTCAGCTTCGAAATCAGGCTGTGAGAACTCATCCTGTGAAAGATTGATGAGATAAACGCGGTTTCCCGGTTTCTTAAACTCAGGAGAGATTATATTTTTTCCCTCTGATACATCTACCGCAAAAGAAACCAATGTAGGTGGAACATCGATATCTTCAAATGTTCCGCTCATAGAATCCTTTCCACCGATTGATCCCAAGCCGAGCTTCATCTGTGCGCGATATGCACCGAGAAGTGCTGCCACCGGCTGACTCCATCTCTTCGGATCGTCTGTCATGCGGCGGAAGTATTCCTGGAAAGTAAAGTGAATCTTTGAAGCATCTCCACCCATCGCTACAATCTTTGAAACAGATGAAAGCACAGCATACTGAGCGCCATGATAAGGGCTCCATGCAGAAAGGTAAGGATCAAAACCATAAGACATCATAGTCACAGTATCACACTTGTGATTTCCAACTGGGAGTTTGGAAACCATACCCTGTGTCTCTGTGAGCTGATTCTTTCCACCATATGGCATGAGAACAGTCGCAGCCCCGATAGATGAATCAAAACGCTCAACCAATCCTCTCTGACTGCTTACATTTAAGTCAGAAAGTGTCTCTGTAACTGCTGTTTCTATATCGCCCGCTTTAAGCGCATCTTCAACTTTTCTAGAAGCATATTTCTTGAAAAAATTCTCTTCAGGATTTGGCATTTCCACACAAACCTTTGTCTCCTGATGAGCACCATTTGTATCGATAAACTTACGTGAGAGATTGACGATTTCTTTACCTCTCCACTTCAGAATCATACGAGGTTCTTCTGTGACTGTAGCAACCACTACAGCTTCGAGGTTTTCCTCATGTGAGTACTTAAGGAATTCTTCAACATCCTTAGGATCTACAACTACAGCCATACGCTCCTGAGATTCAGAAATAGCGAGTTCTGTTCCATCGAGCCCCGCATATTTCTTTGGAACTTTGTCGAGGTCAACGATCAGACCATCAGCAAGCTCTCCGATGGCTACAGAAACACCACCAGCACCGAAATCATTGCACTTCTTTATGAGGAGGCTGACTTCTCTGCGCTTAAAGAGTCTCTGAATCTTTCTCTCAGTAGGAGGATTACCTTTCTGAACCTCAGCACCGCACTCTGCGGTTGATTCTGTATTGTGAGCCTTTGAAGAGCCCGTAGCGCCTCCGATTCCGTCTCTTCCTGTTCTTCCACCGAGGAGGATAATTACATCCCCAGGATCTGAAGTCAGACGCTTTACAGCCGATTTAGGAGCAGCTGCGATAACAGCTCCGATCTCCATCCTCTTTGCAACGTAGTTAGGATGATAGATTTCCTTTACATAACCTGTAGCCAGACCAATCTGGTTACCATAAGAGCTATATCCATGCGCAGCTTCGCGAACTATCTTCTGCTGCGGAAGTTTACCTTCCAAAGTTTCATCAACAGGAACTGTTGGATCAGCAGCTCCAGTAATACGCATAGCCTGATATACATAAGTTCTGCCAGAAAGCGGATCTCTGATAGCTCCACCCAGGCAGGTAGCCGCCCCGCCAAAAGGTTCGATTTCTGTAGGATGGTTATGAGTTTCATTCTTGAAATTGATAAGCCACTCATCCACCTCGCCATCGATTTCTACAGGCACTACGATAGAACATGCATTGATTTCATCAGAAACTTCCTGATCAGTAAGCTTGCCTTCTTTCTTAAGAACTTTTGCTCCCATCAGCGCGATATCCATGAGACAGATATATTTGTCATCACGATCTACATATAACTTCTTGAAATTATCCTTATAGTCTAAGAATGTTTCTTCGATAGGCTTTTTGAAAAAGCCATCCTCAAACTGAACGTCTGTAAGACTTGTTGAAAATGTCGTATGACGGCAATGGTCAGACCAGTATGTATCCAGAACTCGAATCTCAGTGATACTAGGATCTCTCTTCTCGTCGCCTTTAAAATAATCCTGAATAAACAAAAAATCCTTAAAAGTCATAGCAAGTGACAAGGAATCATAAAGAGCTTTAAGTTCACTCTCTCCCATCTTGCTAAAACCTTTAAGAATTTGTACGTCTTCTGGTTCTTTGAAATTGTCCGCCAAAGTCTCTGGCTTCACCATTCCTGTTTCTCTAGAATCCACAGGATTGATACAATGCTGCTTAATTCTCTCAAATTCAGCATCACTGATATTTCCACTAATAACATAAGTCATAGCAGAAAGAATACGAGGAGTCTCCTTCTCGTTCAAAAATCTCACGCATAAAACTGCAGAATCAGCCCTCTGATCAAACTGACCAGGCAAATACTCTACAGAAAAAACTCTACCATCATAATCAAACTCTTCCTCATAGACATAGTCCACTGGTGGCTCTGAGAATATAGTTCTAAGAGCCTTTGCATACGTCTCATCGGAGAGACCTTCGATATCATATCTATTCAAGATACGAACATTTTCGATGCCATTAATTCCAAGGTAAGTTCTAAGCTCATTAAGAAGCGATTTCGCATTTACTGCATACTCTGACTTCTTCTCGACATAGATACGTCTGACGTTTGACATTATAACCCTCCCAAAGTTAAATAAATATTTCTTGGTTTATATTTGAAAGGGATTAGATACGAGATCTAATCCTCGTTCCAAAACGAATTAATGCTGGCAGTGACACTATCCAGGTTAACTCTCTTCACATATCCCCAATGTTTCGGCAAACATGAGCTGTATTCAGATTTCGCAAATCTGTCATCTAATAGAGCAACCACGCCTCTGTCAGTCTCTGTTCTAATCAGTCTGCCTGCAGCCTGTAGAACCTTGCACATTCCAGGATATAGATAGGCATACTTAAAGCCATCACCTCTTTTTTCCTCAAAATACTCTTTCAGAAGCTCATTCTCCCTACATACCATAGGCAGCGCCGCTCCTAATATCAGTACTCCGATCAGGCTATCTCCTGTTAAGTCGATTCCTTCAGAAAAAAGTCCCCCGATGACACAAAATGCCACTAAACTCTTATCCCGTTTCTGATAAAAGGAATCCAGAAAGTCATGTTTTCCCTCTTCAGTCATATCATTCGTCTGAACCATGATCTCTACGCCGTCTGAATAAGCATAGAAATGATTCAAAATATCCTGCATAAGTTTGTAAGAAGGGAAGAAACAAATATAATTTCCCTTTCGCTGTGAAGTGATTTGATAAATGTACCTAGCATATTTATCAAAAGTGATATCTCCACGAGCTTTGTATTTAGAAGTGACATCGCAGCCATTTACGATGCACATCTGATCCTTCGTAAAAACAGTATCCGCATAGACAGCATATGCCTCCTCATCTGTGGTAAGCAGGCTTTTGTAATAGTGCAGCGGAAGCAAAGTCGCTGAGAAGAAGACACTGGCTCTCGCCCTGTCTAATTTCTCCTGCAGCAATCTAGATGGATCCATACAGGATAAATGTACCTCATACTTCCCAGCTGAGTTCGTCTCTGCATATACGAGATAATGATCATCATAATAGTCTAAGAGATTATTAAAATTCCTAAGTCTAAAATAGAAATCTCTAACTATCTCCTCTCCTTCATAATGAATCTTCTTATGGAAGAATCTATCAAAGTCACCTAACGTCCTCATCACTCTAAAAGCAAATGGATCGACATTGTCAATCTTCAGAAACTCTGGATTTTCTTTTTTCCAGGCGAGCATAGACTGATTTAAATTTCCTAGCGCATTATACAGTCTTTTGTCGACGAGCTTAAGAACCTTTCGGCATTCGAGAATATCTTCCTTTACGAGACTCTCAGAGTACATATCTCTGCCTCTGTCTACGAGGTTATGCGCCTCATCCATCAAGAACACATAATCATGTCTCACAGCATCCGCAAAGAATCTCTTCAAATACGAAGTTGGATTAAACACATAGTTGTAATCGCCGATTACACAGTCACACCAAAGTGACAAATCGAGCGAAAACTCGAAAGGACAAACCTTATGCTTTTTCGCATATTCAATTATTATATCTTCAGAAAAAATATCTTCTGAAGTCAAAAGGTCGTACACGGCATCATTTACTCTGTCGAGATGACCTTTTGCATACATACAATCATCCGGGTTGCAGGATCTCTCCTCCAACATACAGATTCTGTCTTTGGCAGTCAAAGCGATTGCCTTCAGTCGCGTAGCTTTTTCCTGGAATATCTCAAACGTATTCAAAGCAACGCTCTTCGTAATAGTCTTTGATGTCAGGTAAAATATTTTATCCAGATAACCTCTTCCGAGTGCCTGGACAGCCGGATATAACGTTGAAATCGTCT
The DNA here is from genome assembly GCA_045579705.1 of Lachnospiraceae bacterium. Classification (GTDB taxonomy): domain Bacteria; phylum Bacillota; class Clostridia; order Lachnospirales; family Lachnospiraceae; genus Lachnocurva. The sequence goes on along the minus strand of JAZNMP010000036.1, from coordinate 2,920 downwards.
TGCCAGCACCTGTAGGCGCTTCGACAAAAAGAGTTTCTTTGTCACAAATCACCTTATAAACCTGACCGACAAGCTTTCGCTGACCTTCTCTATATTCAAATGGAAAGGACATATTCTGTATCATCTGGTTTCTGTCTAGAGTCCAATGATAGGAAAAATCTGCCCATTTCTGATACTCTTTCCATAAATCGGTCCAGAACTCCGTGAGCGATGACATAGTATAGGTATCTTCAATCGCCCTCACATCTTCCGTCTCGAAATTACAATAAGTAATTCTAATGGATATACTTTCCAAATCAAACTGAGTACAAAGTATATATCCATAACACTTGGCCTGAGCCAGATGAACCAATACCGGTTCATCCATGGAGTCCAAATCAAAGTAACCGCCCTTGATTTCATCTACTAATATCGGTGTAACACCGTCGTCATCGTATACGATTCCATCAGCTCTACCTTCGACAGAGACTTCATATTCATCGAAATCCACGAGAGTCTTTAGCGCAACTTCGGGCACATAACTACTTCCCTGCCTGTGCTGTATCATCTTATGAATGCGCTGCCCCTCTCGCATGGAAACGATAGGGTCGTTGCCTCCGAATCTGTCGTCTATATCTCCTGATTTGAAGATGAATTCGACCAGATTTCGAACTGAAATATGAAAATGTAGTTTCTCTGTTTCTAACAATTCTTTAGTATTCCTTGATAATCAGGCAAACCATCTCTAAATCCGAGAGAAACTTCTCCCTGAATCAATGGCTTCAAATAGCTAATCATTTCAGGAGTAACATCATTTCCCTCTTCATTAATCCATTCTCTAGGGACTTTTCTAACTCCATTAGCTATAAATTCAATACGCTCCGTAGAGTATTCTACCAAATATTCGTCGTCCAAAGAAGAGGTAACTGGATTAACGCGATTAATAACTGACATCACACCAGTTTCTCCATTCTTTGCGGCATAATAAGAAGTCGCACCTAATTTTTCCGATTCTAATATATCTGTCTTTGAAGTAAGATGTCCCGCTACTCTCTGCAGGATATTCACTTCAACTGATCTGCATTTGATGCCAAGTCTTTCCTTTACTTCGTTTTCAAGGAATTTACCTGCACCGGAAAGCATAGCATGACCAAACTTGTCGTGCTTTGATTCACTCTCCGAGATATAATTTCCATGACTGTCTCTGATTCCCTCGGAGACTGCCATTACAACGTTTCTTTTTTCCTTTAAAACTGTCTCTATATCTTCGATGAATTTATCAACGGAAAAAGCCACTTCTGGCAGATAGATTCTATCTGGAACGGTTGAATACTCGTTTCTCGCCAAAGCAGAAGCTGCAGCCAGCCAGCCAGCATCACGACCCATGATTTCTACGATAGTTACACTAGGAATTCTATAAATAGAAGTATCGTGTGAGATTTCGAGCAAAGATGAAGCTATATACTTCGCTGCTGAACCAAATCCCGGTGTATGATCTATACGCGGAAGATCATTATCGATAGTCTTTGGGATACCACATATTCGAACGTCAATATCGTTCTTTGTGGCATATCTGGAAAGTTTAAGCACAGTATCCATAGAATCATTTCCTCCAATATAGAAGAAAGACTTAATATCGTGCTCTCTAAAGAAATCAAAGATGAGCTCATAAACCTGTTTAGTTGTATATGGTTTACCAGCTATATCAATAGTTGCTCCAGAAGTAACCTCTGGAAGTTTATATCTACAAGACCCCAGAAACATAGATGGCGTCAGAGAAAGCTTATCAATCTCCTCATCCGTTTTAAACATTTCATCCAGTTCTACATATTCATTTGTAAAAATTCCTGTGATACCAAATTTAAGACCGTAGAGCTTATCGTAGTCTTTATCCTTAATAAACTCTCTCATTACTCCAGCCAAAGAAGCATTGATTGCTGCTGTAGGTCCACCTGACTGGGCGATACATAGATTTGACATTAAATAATATCCCTCTCTTTAACTAGTAGGCTGAAATTAAAAGCCTCATATATTATACATGATTTTAATAAAAATTAGTGCCAAAAGGCACTTGTTTTTTGTTCAAAAAAAGAAGCAGTTTTTCTAAAAATAGATAAACCACTTCTCATTGCTATCAACCAATAGCAAATTTCTGAACGCTATTAACAAATTCTGCATCTTCTCCTATTACATTAACTCTAAGCTTTCTGTGAATGCCCATAGTCAATACTCCTAGAAAAGATTTTGCATCTATAAATACACTACCACTCTCAAGATTAATTTCACTGTCAGATTTAGATGCTGTTTCTACAAATTCCTCTACATCATTCAAATCATGTAATAAAATCTGAAACATACAATTCTCACCTTTCAAACTTTCATTTCAACAATAAATACAACAATAATTTTTTTGCTAAAATAAATAAATGCGAACTTGCACTATTAAAACATAATTTTGGGCGCTTGTAAATACAAATTCTATGAAAGTTTCATGAACGATATTGAAAGATTTCTCATCATATCATGAATGATATCGAATGTTTTTGAACGAAAAAAATCCAGAGCTGAATTTCCAGCTCTGGATCATCATTTACAGGGGCAGAAGGACTCGAACCCTCGACATTTGGTTTTGGAGACCAACGTTCTACCAACTGAACTATACCCCTATATAGAAAAACGGCGACATAAATGTCGTCGGAATTTCTCACTATATCGGATACGTAAATCACGTACCTTCAAAACTTCATACAGAATTCTTCTAACTGAGGAATTAAGCTTTTGGTAAAACCTTGATCACCTCAAGCTTTTCTTAAAAACTCTGATCACCTCGACTACGCCTCGCTTCGTCTCGGTGAGTTTGCTGCGCAAACAACCACTCGTTCATAACAAATCTTTTCGACAAGTCGAAAGATTTGTTATTCCTCGTTCAGAGTTTTCTTCG
>JAZNMP010000035.1:0-75000 GCA_045579705.1 Lachnospiraceae bacterium | reverse complement strand
AGCGGTCTACTATCTCTCTTCTAGCGTATTCTTCGTCTCCAGGACGCACTACTAGAACGATTTCGTCCACTACACTTCGTTCAAAAGTCTCGAGGGTATAATATATTAGAGGTTTTCCATCTATTTCGATGTATTGTTTAGGAATATCAGAATGCATTCTAGAGCCACTTCCAGCCGCTAGAATGATTCCTGCATATTTAATAGTAGTATTCATTATCTATCACCGAGTTTAAGGTTAGGTATAGCATTTAAATCCAATCCGCTTCTAAAGCCCTTCTGATAGTCATAGAAAGCCGCAGAAGCGATCATAGCGCCATTATCTGTACATAGGATAGGACTAGGTGCTACAAAACGTACACCTTTTCTCTTACACATCTCTTCCATCGCGGCTCTAAATACCCCATTAGAAGACACTCCACCTGCGATAGCAAAAGTCTCTGTTCCAAATTCATCTATAGCCATTTCTGCTCTCTGTACGAGGGAAGAAACGACACTCTTCTGGAAGGACGCAGCAACTTCCGCTGGATTGATTTCATTGCCCTTCATCTTCTCTCCATTTAAATAGTTAAGTACAGCTGATTTAAGGCCACTAAAACTGAAATCATATGGATGATCCGACACTTTGCCCTGAGGGAACTCGATAGCGTCACTATTTCCTTCATATGAAATCTTCTCAATCTTTGGTCCACCCGGATATCCGAGATTTATAGCACGAGCCACCTTGTCAAAGGCTTCTCCCGCAGCATCATCTACTGTTCTACCCAGTATTTCATACTCTCCATAGTCTTTAACTCTAACGAGGTGTGTATGACCACCTGATACGATGAGACACAGGAATGGAGGCTTTAAATCAGGATGCTCGATATAATTCGCGCTGATATGACCTTCGATATGATGCACGCCAACCAGTGGTTTCTTTGCAGCATAAGCCATGGATTTTGCAAAAGAAACACCTACGAGAAGAGGACCTACGAGTCCCGGTCCATAAGTGACACCAACTGCATCGATGTCATCTAAAGTAACATTTGCATCACTTAAAGCCTTGTCTACAACCTGTGAGATTCTCTCTACATGCTTTCTCGAAGCGATTTCAGGCACAACACCGCCATATAAAGTATGAATAGGTATCTGTGTCGATATAACATTACTAATAAGCTCACGTCCGTCACGAACTACCGCAGCAGCTGTTTCATCACATGAACTTTCTATTCCTAATATAAGCATCAAAATACTCCTAAATTAATCAAATAGTTCCGGATCTCCATCCACTAATTCCCAAGTGAGGATCTTCCACTTTCCAGATTTGTCCTTCCTCAAACAGAACTTCTGGTATGTTCTAACGATATCACTACCTTCTCTACAAAAATAGTAAGATTCTACGAAGGCAACATCATAGCCCTGATATGTAGCATATTCTACATTTCCAGAACCTACTACCTTCGTCTGCAGAATCTTCGCTTTTCTCTTTGCATAATCCTGGATATCAGCCTTTACGTTTGCATAATAAGCAGAAGTTGGATTCTGTTTCAACAAATCGTCATCAAAGAGCAATCTGGCCTGATCAGCCATTTTTTCAATCTCATCATCTTTATGTGAAGTTCTGTAATACTCAGTGATAATCTGGTTATAAGTCATAACCACTTTACGAGGAGTCTGCGGATAATCCTTCACCAAATCCTTTGCGACTATCTTTGAATACTCAGTTACTTTTGTATCCTTCTTTTTATTTGCAGGACTATTCTTTGACAGAAAAAAATAATACCCAACTATTAAGCCTGCCATAATAACGATTGCAATTGAAACACTAACTACTCTCTTCATACGCTTTACCCCCGTGTTCTTAGTCCACGAAATCTAAAGTTTTCATTCTTCCATCATATCCCAAAGAAACTTTTGAATAGATTGAATTAACTTCTTTCATATATCTTTTCGGCGCAACCAGTGAAGGACTGAAATGTGTAAGCCACATTTCTTCAACACAAGCTTTCTTTCCAAGCTCTGCTGCTTCGTAAAAGGTCATATGTTTAAACTGTTTCGCCTTTACCGCCTTCTCAGGTTCACCATACATTCCTTCACAGACGAAGAGATCAGACCCCTGAGCTGACTTCCAGATTACATCTACCGGACGTGAATCAGTACAATAAGTCACCTTGATTCCACGACGACTCGGTCCCATAACCATATCAGGTGTATAAGTCACGCCTTCTACTTCTACTGTATTACCTTTCTGAAGAGGATTCCAGCATTTAAGTGGAATATTTAATTCCTTTGCTTTTTCCACGTCGAATTTGCCAGCTCGAGGTATCGAAAGTGAGTAACCATAGCAGGTCACATTATGTTTAACTTTAAAAGCATGAATCTGAAAGCCGCAAAGCTCTAAATCCACTTCTTTGTCTGTAAGCTCGATATACTTTATTTCAAAAGGAATTTCCGGCGCGACCACTCTCAATGATTCACAGACCTTTTCGATTCCTCTTGGACCCACGATAGTAAGCGGCGATTTCTTCTCCGCATTTCCCATCGTAAGGAGCAACCCCGGCAATCCGCTGATATGATCCGCATGAAAATGCGTAATCAACAGGACATCAATAGGTTTCGGGCTCCATCCCGCCTCTTTCATAGCCACCTGCGTGCCTTCGCCACAATCTATAACCAGACTGGAGCCATTGAAACGTGCCATCAGGCTAGTCAACCATCTGTCCGGAAGCGGCATCATCCCCGCTGTTCCTAACAAACAAATATCTAACATATTTCTTCCATTTCTAAATCTAAAGTGACAATCTGCCTATTATCGCATCTTCAGTCGGAAAACGATAGAAGTTCTTTCGCTCGCCTACCTCTATAAACCCATTCTTTCGATACAGTCTTCTGGCAGCTTCATTTGTCTTTCTCACTTCTAAAAAAATATTTACAAGCCCTCTACGTCTGCCTTCTTCCACCATAGCTTTCACCAGTTTATCAGCGAGTCCATAACCTCTGAATCCCGGTCTAACCGCTATAGTCATGAGTTCACCCTCATCCATAGAGGTGTACAGCACAAGATAGCCATATATATCTGTTTCATCACTGATTGCCAGCACGACATTGTCCGAGCTTGAAAGTGCTTGCTTAAAGCCATCCAAACTCCAAGGTTCCGAAAACACTTCTTTCTCGATCTCTGCAACAATCTCGAGATCCTCCGGAACTGCCGCTCTGACTTTCATCTTATCCGGTGAAAGATTCTTCGTATCCATCTTACTTTCCTTCTCGAAGCTTTCCCTCTCGTTCAGCCTGAGTTTCTCTCAAATAGATAGGTCTATGTGAAAAAGCATCTTCAACCTTTCCCTCATGAGCATACTCCATCGCGAGAACACCTACAGAAGAAGCTTTCTGTCTGGACTGGTGAGCTGGTGCATAAGAATGTGCCACCTTAAGTTTCTCATCCAGTTCCTGTTTGAATACAGGCACTCCATCGCCCAGGAAGGTAACTTTTTCCCCGAGGTCATTAAGCTTCTCTATGAGGCTACCCAATTCCGTCGCCATCTGAGGCATGATAGTTTCCAACTTGTAAGTATCGCCATCCTCGACAAATCTATATATACCAGTATAAGTCTGGTTTCTTCTCGCATCTAAAACAGGACATACCAATCCCGAAACTCCAAACACGTTCATGCACAAAGCATCGACTGTCGGAACGGAAATGATAGGTTTCTTCCAAGAATATGCCAATCCCTTTGCTGTCGCTGCACCGATGCGAAGTCCCGTAAAGCTTCCAGGTCCTCCCGCTACAGCTATATAATCCAAGCTCTCTGGATCAGTGTCCGTCGCCTGTATGAGAGAATCGATAAGTGGAAGCAGAGTCACAGAATGATTTCTCGTGTGATTCAAAGTGTACTCACCCACCATCTTGTCATCTTCAATAATACTTACAGATGCGACCAATCCAGATGCATCAATTGCTAAAATCTTCATACTTGCTCCAATGTTATCTTTCTATAGTCGAACCCCTTCTCAGGTTCTTTCTCGATGAGAATCTGCGTATAATGCTGTGGCATAATATCCTTAATCAACTCCGCCCACTCTACGAGCGATACGCCCTCACCAAATATCGCATCGTCAAAACCGGTTTCTTCCATTTCTTCCGGTTCCTCGACGCGGTATACATCAAAATGATAAAACGGAATCCTGCCAGATGTATATTCCTGCAATATCGTAAAGGTAGGACTGCTTACTGGCTCAGTAACACCGAGGCCTTCAGCCATTCCTTTTGCAAAGACTGTCTTTCCGACTCCCAAATCTCCCGATAGCGCAAAAACATCACCAGGCGAAGCAGCTTCGCCCAGTGATCTAGCAAATTCCTTTGTTTCTTCTTGAGAAAATGTTTCTATGATTTCTTTTTTTCCCATAAGACACCTATTAAAGTTTTCTTCTAAAATCGTCTACATTTCGAACGATAATCTTTTCCAATGCATTCCAGTTATCTTCAGTATATCTATTTGGAATGATATACGCATTAACATTATTGGAAAAAATATACAGTGCTTTCTTTGTATGCACTACTTTGTAAACCTGCTTCCATGGAAGGAGTACTGAATTCTGTCCATCTTCCACTTCTACATCTGTAGTAACCATAACACCTTCTGAGTTGATTGCATAGTGCAATACGTTCTGAAGAACCTCTGAAAGCTTCATCTGTCTCTTTGAGTTTGAATATACTGCGAATGGTTCGTAGATGAGCATCACAAAACCGATCATAACATAGATAGTAGTATAGGCTCTAGTCACACGACCATAAGTTACAAATGCTGCAACTACAGCAGCGACTCCAAAGATAATCGCAAGCCAACCATTCTTTGAATGATAAGTATGGTATAGATTGAAGTCAAACATATCTTTGTCATCGATAGTTACATCTAAATTCACCTGTTCCTGACTCATTTATTCTTCCTCTTCTGTATCTGAATCCTTGGCCCAACCATAAGCGTATTTAACTGCTTTGTTCCAGCCTTTACGTTTTGTCTTTCTCTCTTCATCTTCCATCTTTGGAATGAATACTCGATCGAGCTTCTTATTCTTCAGCAAAGCTTCTTTACTTTCCCAGAAACCTACAGCTAATCCAGCGAGATAAGCAGCACCTGTCGCCGTCGTTTCAACACAGGCAGGTCTGTTTACCGGTTTATTCAACATATCAGACTGGAACTGCATGAGAAAATCATTTGCAGAAGCACCACCATCTACCTGAAGCATACGTAAATCTATTCCAGAATCTTCCTTCATAGCATCTACGACTTCTGTAACCATGTACGCGATAGATTCGAGCGTAGCACGGATGATATGGTATTTGTTTGTACCTCTGGTGATACCTACGATAGTTCCTCTAGCATACTGATCCCAGTGTGGAGCACCGAGTCCAGTAAAAGCAGGTACTACATAGCAACCATGTGTTCCATGAACTTTCTTTGCCATATATTCAGAATCCACTGCGCTATCGATGAGTTTCATCTGGTCTCTAAGCCACTGAATCGCAGCTCCTGCCACAAACACACTACCTTCGAGAGCATAGTTTACTTTTCCATTCAGGCCCCATGCAATAGTAGTTACCAAACCATTTTTTGAAAAAACAGGTTTTTCGCCTGTATTCATCAGAAGGAAACAACCTGTACCGTAAGTATTCTTTGCTTCACCATCTGAGAAACACATCTGACCGAACAAAGCGGCCTGCTGATCTCCTGCCGCACCGGCGATAGGAATCTCAGCTCCAAAATATGATGAATCACAATAACCATATACATCACTGGATGGACGTGGTTCAGGAAGCATACTCTTTGGAATATTGAGTTCTTCCAGGATCTCATCATCCCACTCTAAAGTGTTGATATTAAACAACATCGTTCTGGAAGCATTGGAATAGTCCGTTACATGTGCTTTTCCTTTAGTAAGTTTCCAGATGAGCCATGTTTCAACAGTACCGAACAGTAAGTCTCCGCGCTCTGCCTTCTCTCTTGCACCCTCTACATTGTCGAGGATCCATTTTACCTTAGTAGCTGAGAAATAAGCATCGATGATAAGTCCCGTCTTCTGACGATATTTTTCCTCTAAGCCCTTTGCCTTAAGTTCATCAGCTATAGCTGATGTTCTACGACACTGCCATACGATAGCGTGATAAACAGGTTCGCCTGTAGTCTTGTCCCAAACGATAACAGTCTCACGCTGATTTGTAATACCTATAGCTGCAATATCAGAAGCCTGCGCTCCTATCTTTGACATTGCTTCTACTGCTACACCTAACTGTGTAGACCAGATTTCATTTGCATCGTGCTCTACCCAACCCGGATTCGGAAAAATCTGACGAAACTCCTTCTGTGCCACAGAGCAGACATTGCCCTCATGGTCGAATAGAATACAACGATTGCTAGTAGTCCCCGCGTCTAATGCCATTACATATTTAGCCATTTTAATCCCCCTCATGAATTATGTATTTAATATTAGTATTCTTCATAATACCCTTCTCAAGATTCAAGTCTAATCTATATCGGCACCCTTCCACTTTGGCATTCCCAGTGAAAGCCATCTTAGATAAGCCATAATGAACTGATCCAAATCTCCATCCAAAACATTCTTTGCATTTCCTGATTCTTCACCAGTTCTTAAATCTTTGACCATAGTATAAGGCTGCAATACATATGAACGAATCTGGCTACCAAATCCATTCTCTGTAACCTCACCACGAATCTCAGCTTCTTTCTGCTTCTGCTCTTCTTCCTTTAACATGTAAAGTCTGGCCTTTAGCATCTGCATAGCTTTATCTTTGTTCTGGTGCTGAGATCTCTCATTCTGACATGAAACCACGATTCCTGTTGGAAAATGTGTGATTCGAATAGCAGATGAAGTCTTGTTGATATGCTGTCCACCAGCTCCAGAACTTCTAAAAGTATCGATACGAATATCATCGTCATTTACTTCGACATTCAAATCTTTCTCAATATCCGGCATAACTTCGCATGAGGAAAAAGAAGTCTGTCGTTTACCATTTGCATTAAATGGCGAAATTCGCACCAAACGGTGAACACCTTTTTCTGATTTTAAATAGCCGTAAGCATTCTCACCAGTAATCTGGAAAGTGATAGATTTGATTCCAGCTTCATCACCATCCAACTGATCAAGCACTTCTACAGAGAAACCTTTCTTATCAGCCCAACGAGAATACATTCTATATAACATAGATGTCCAGTCACAGGCTTCTGTTCCACCCGCACCGGCTCTGAGTGTAACGATAGCATTTTCAGAATCATACTCATCTGAAAGCAAAGTCTTCATCTTCAACTTATCAAAAGTAGAAACGAAGAGATCATACTCTTCCTGAATTTCAGGAATCATATCCGGATCATTTTCTTCCAATGCCATCTCTATAAAGTCCAGGATTTCCTCGTACATATTTGTAAGAGATTCAAACGTACTCACATCATCCTTTAGACTCTTTAATTCTTTAGTTTTTTCAGCCGAAACCTGTGGATCATCCCAGAAATCTGGGGCTTCCATCTCACGTTCCAACTCTTCTATCCTTCGACCTTTGTTAGCGAGGTCAAAGTGAATCCCTCGCTTCCTGTAGTGGGTCCACATAGGATCCTAAATTTGATTTAATCTCATCCAATTCAACCACAGAAATCACCTCGCTTTATGGATGCAGGGTTTACTCCCTATTTTTTCAGTACTTCTAAAGCCTTCTGGATCTGGTTGTCCAAGGTATAATCGTATTCATCATTCTCATTTCCGAGGAACTGATATTTTAATTCGATATCCGGCTTGATACCCTTCTTATGTATACACTCACCATTTGGTGTGTAGTATTTTGCATTTGTAACTTTGATAGCTGAACCATCAGACAGTGGAAGAGTTATCTGAACGATACCTTTTCCAAATGTATTCTCACCGATGATAGTTCCCCACTTAAAGTCTCTGATAGCTCCTGTAAAAATTTCAGACGAACTAGCTGTTCCTCCATTTACCAAAACTACCGTAGGAATCTTCAACTGTTTTTCATCATCTGAATAATAGTCTTCCTCTTTGCCATTTTTGTCTTTAGTGTAAACGACTTTACCCTTTGGCAATATGTCATCGAGGATGGCTGTTACAGAATCAACCATTCCACCACCGTTATTACGGAGGTCGTAGATTACAGATTCCATTCCCTGACTCTGCAGGTCTTTAACAGCTTTTTCGAAATCATCTTTTGTTCCTGTAGAGAACTGTGCGATTTCAATATATCCAACCTTTCCATCTAACATCTTATAAGAAACAGATGGAACGATTACTCGCTTTAATGTAACTTTGACAGTCTTCTCTTCGTCTCCTCTGCGGATTACGATCAAACGAACTGTACCTGCCTTTCCACGGATGTTATTCGCAACGAAATCATCCATGTTGCCATCGTCTTCGGAAGTCTTTTTTCCATCTACAGAGACGATAACATCCCCTTCCTTTATGCCGGCTTCTTCAGCAGCAGAGTCCTTATAAATCTTTATAAGTTTATACTCGCCAGACTCCGGATCTTTCTGAAGTGTAGCTCCGATTCCTGCATAATCACCAGTCAGTTCTGCATTCAGCTTCTCGTATTCCTTTGGAGTATAGTATTCCGTATATTCATCGCCGGCACTCGCATACAGACCTTTGTAGATACCTTCTACTTTGTCTTTATCCGAAACATCCTCGTAGAAATATTCATCTAATAGAGCATTTAACTGTCCAAGCTTATGTCTCTGACCCACTGTAAGAAACTCACCCGCAACTCTGCTGTTAAACACAGACATCAGTATAGCAATAATTATTATCGCTAAAAATATTGTTCCGAGCGCACCTACAAACAAGCCTTTTCTATAGCTTTTCTTTTCTCGTTCTATGCCTTTGAAATCTGTTTCAAAAACATATTCATTCTGATTTTCTTCAAACTGCATGAAGACTTCCCTCTCATATACTAGCTAGACATTCAGATGTCTATGAAGTGTAACACGGCTACCGATATAACCGATACCAACTCCTAGGGCAAGTGAAATAGGTATTAACACTTTAAATACCGTTCCTTCTGGAACGAAATTGACGATATTTGACAGGAACTGGAATTTAGAAGCAATATACTTCACCATGTTCTGATACATAAACCAGAGCGCAACTACAGGAATTCCAGAACCTACTAATCCGATTACAACACCTTCTACGATAAACGGAGCACGGACGAAACTGTCCTTTGCACCGATCAGCTTCATGATAGCAATTTCTTCCTTACGAACCGAAATACCAACTGTAATAGTATTTGAAATCAGGAATACTGCTACCGCTACCAGAATCAAGATGATTGCTACAAAGATGATTGAAAGCAATCTAGAGAAATCAGTCAAAGTTTTCGCAGCCACTGCTGACTGGTTAACCTGACGTACACCATCGATACCCTGCAGATACTTAACCAGCTCACCCTGATGTGATACATCCTTCATAAAAATCTGATAGTTAGCTGAGTTAGCCATAGGGTTATCATCAGCAAATGATTTCGCTACTTCATCATTTCCTTTAAAGAAATCCTTTTTCGCCGTCTCCCAAGCCTCTTCTGCAGAAACGAATTTGTATGAGGCAACCTCAGGTCTGCTTTCAATCTTTTTTCCAATAGCCTTAATAGTCTCATCGGAAGTTCCTTCCTGGAAAAAGACTGTTACAGCGATACTCTCCTCAGCAGAATCAACCATTTTCGAGAAATTCACTCCCAAAGAATAGAAAACACCGAACAAAAATATACATGCGGCCATGGTCGCGATAGAGGCCATTGAGAACATCTTGTTTCTCCAGATGCTCTTAAAGCCCTGTTTGATTGAATAAAATAAAGAACTAATTTTCATTTATAACTCCTCGTTTGGATCAACGTCACTGATTACCTGTCCCTTACGAATCGTAATGACACGCTTATTCATCTTCTTTACAAATTCCATGTTATGGGTAACTACAACTACTGTAGTACCTTTGGCATTGATATCCTCGAGGAGCTTCATAATCTCCCAACCATTTCTATCATCCAGATTTCCCGTAGGCTCATCTGCGAGCAAAATCTTTGGCTGGTTGACCAAGGCACGAGCGATAGCTACACGCTGCTGCTCACCACCTGAAAGCTGTTTAGGAAATGAACGATATTTAGGTGCTAGTCCTACAGTAGACAGAATCTCTGGGACTGCTTTCTTTATCTTACGTGCAGAAGCTTCCACAACCTTGAGCGCGAAAGCGACATTTTCGTAAACATTTCTATCCTGTAGTAAACGGAAGTCCTGGAAGACTACACCGATATTTCTTCTATAGTATGGAATATTTCTATGTGTAATCTTTTCCAGATTCTTTCCATTTACAAAGATCTTTCCTTTTGTTGGTTTTAATTCATCTAGTAGGAGTTTAATAATAGTAGATTTACCAGAACCACTGGTTCCAGTAATAAATACGAACTCTCCCGGTCTAATATGAATGTTGATGTCATTCAGAGCAGGCAGACCTGTCTGGTATGTCTTGCTCACATGTTCCATTTTTATCATTGCTAAAATTACTCCAATTATAAAAAGTCGAACTCAATGTGTAACTAATCTAAAAGCTGTGATCTTCCATATAATTCATATATTCAACGACCATGAGAGCGATTTTGAAAGTAATCGCATCTTCAAACACCCTTAAATCCAGCCCTGTACTCTTCTGAAGTTTATCCAGACGATATACTAGAGTATTTCTATGAATATAGAGCTGTCTAGAAGTCTCAGACACATTCAAGCTATTCTCAAAGAATTTATTGATAGTTGTGAGAGTCTCCTCATCGAAATCTTTAGGTGACTTCCCCTTAAAGATTTCCTGGATAAACATCTTACAAAGTGGAAGTGGCAACTGATAAATCAGTCGACCGATTCCCAGTACTGAGTAAGCGATAACCTTGTGCTCCTGGAAAAAGATTCTTCCAACATCGAGCGCAAGTGTAGCTTCCTTATAAGACTTAGATACATCCTTAAGTTCCTCGACAACAGTACCATAAGAAACGCGGACATCTCTGCCCTCGTCACTCTTCATAATATTGATAATCTTGTTGCAGATAGGAACTACAGACTCCTCATCTTCATCATTATTAAGTTCGCGAATAATAATTACATTGTTTTCATCAACAGCTGTAACGAAATCAGAAGCTTTCTTTCCAATAATAGAATGAATTCTTTCGATATCGCTGCCGTCCTTGCTAGGACCTGTTTCAACAATCATGCAGATGCGCTTATGATCGTAATCGATTCTAAGCTTCTTTGCACGATTATAGATATCGATAAGCAACAGATTATCAAGAAGCAAATTCTTAAAGAAGTTGTCCTTATCGAAACGTTCTCTGTAGGCAATCAAAAGTTCTTCTAGCTGCATCTTAAGAATCTTGCCAGTCATAATAGCATTATCAGAGTCGCCCTCGCAGACAGCCACGAATTCGAGATTCTCTTCTTCAAATACCTTAATATAAAAGCCACCGTTCAACGCCTGGCTTTCTGCTTCTGATTCAGCAAATGCTTTAGAAGATTCCATATAGATCTTTGAATTCTCAACATTAGAAGCAAGCACGCCGCCCTCTGGATCGAGAACTGCGAGGCCGATCTGTGTTATAGAAGTCATACCATCTATAGTTTTCTGAAGAACCTGGTTGGATACCATTTTACTCCCTCCCGTAATAGGTACATATATCACACATAGTTTTCTATGCATATTGTACAAATTCGATATGTCATTTTTATACTACTTTACACATCGTTTAGTTAAGTTTAATATAAACTGCCCAAAAATGAAAGACGTTTTTTGTGTATTTTATGCATTAAACGAAGAAATTTGACCTATGTAAAAAATGACGGAAAGTCATCGTTCAGAATTTTCAAAATTATTACAGTTTTGTTTCAAAAATCATTTCATTTTCGATTGATGAATCACAATTTTCTTGTCAACAAATCTGAGACGATTTAATAATTTTTATCACTTTACAACAAAACAAATGTTTCTTTTTTTAGTTGAAAAACGATTTTTTTCTGTTGATAATGTGGATAATTTCGTGTATAACTCATTTTTCAAGGGTTTTAGAGACGCAAATTGTGGATAACTCCGTCTAAAACGTTTTAGTTAATTTTTCATTTATAAATTATGTATCATTTTTTGTGCATAGCGATGAACTTGACAAATTTCAAAATTAGGAGTTGACATATAATATTCTTACAACGAATCTTTTTGTAACATTTATCAAACGATTAGATTAAATGAGGAAGCTTTTTCACAACTAATAGTCTGTTTCATCAATAAAAAAAGCCACCGCCTAAAGCGGTGGCATTATGTTTCAATTAGAATACTCGTCTTACTGCGAGGATGTTTGTGTAATATGCGCTAGAGTATGTAATACCTGTAGATGGGCTAGATGCGTGAACAATCTGTCCATTACCAGCATAGATTCCTACGTGACCACTGTAACATACGATATCGCCTGGCTGCATATCATTTACACTTACACCATATCCGCAACCTCTCATAGCTGCAGATGAGTGAGGAAGTGATACACCAAAGTTAGAATATACTCCCATAACGAATCCTGAACAGTCAGTTCCGTTTGTAAGAGATGTTCCACCGTATACGTAAGGGTTTCCTACGAACTGTGAAGCGAATCCTACTACTGAGCTTCCGCCACTTCCGCTTGGTGCAGAATATGATCTAGAAGACTGGCTTCTGCTCTGTGTGTACTTCTTAGAGTTAGCTTTTCTTTCTGCTTCGAGAGCTGCCTTCTGAGCTGCTTCTCTCTCAGCCTTTTCCTTTGCAAGTCTAGCGATTTCAGCCTGCTTAGACTCTGCATATGTATATTCTACTGAAAGCTTTACAAATTCAGTAGAAACATAACCGTTTCCTTCTGATGT
Source organism: Lachnospiraceae bacterium (assembly GCA_045579705.1). Classification (GTDB taxonomy): domain Bacteria; phylum Bacillota; class Clostridia; order Lachnospirales; family Lachnospiraceae; genus Lachnocurva. The sequence goes on along the minus strand of JAZNMP010000035.1, from coordinate 62,086 downwards.
TTCTACAGCTACCCAACCCTTTGTCTTCATAGAATCATCAATAACTGTAAGATCGTCAGTAATAGGAACCTGAGTTACAATCTTTGATTCTGTAGTTGGTTCTTTACGAACATAAAGAGTGGTTGTTGTTACAGTAGCTACTTTTCTGGAAGCCTGATTAATCATATCTTTGTTTCCTACTGTAAGGAACTCTTTGTTAATCCATCCAGAAACATCTCCTGATGTAACCTGATACCAATCTCCTGATTCTCCAGTAACTGTAGCAGCTCCCTTTGCGTAAAGCTTTCCTACATATTCACTGTTTGCATCTGGATTTGATCTAATATAAACATAATCAGTAACATTTGCAATACCGATATGTGATACATCTTCTGTATCTATTGTAGCAGCATTTGAAAGTGCTGTAGCAACCGTCTTATCAGTTGAAGTGTCTGCTGTAGCAACACTTCCTGAAACATATAAGCTAACCCCTGATCTCGTTGTATAAGACGACTTGTCTGCGGGCTTAGTAGATGTTGTAAGACTGTTTGAAGCAAACATCTGTGAAACACCTGCTGTAGGAGCTGCTTCTGTACTAAGAACACTTGCACCAGCAAGGATTCCAACTGTAGCAGAAAGTGTAGCCACCTTAACCGCTCTGTGTGTCCAATTCATCGTAATAATAACCTCCATAAATAAGAAATATTACAAACTTGTTACAAATATTTCTCCGTTATTATAACAACCTCATTGTATACTGTCAAGCTTTTAAACTAGAAATGTACCTTTTTACGCTTGTTAAGGCATTTGCACCATCCGCTGCAGCAGTTATTACTTGTCGTAACATTTTAGTTCTAACATCTCCAGCAGCAAAGATTCCAGGAACACTTGTAACGCAGTCTTCGCCTGCGATTATATATCCTGTTTCATCTGTTTCAGGCAGCCCTTCTATCTTTGTGGTATTTGGTGTAATACCTACCGCGAGAAATACTCCATCGACTTTGATCTCAGATTTCGTTTCAGTCTTTTTATTATAAGTAAGAACCTTCTCAATCTGATTAGTTCCTACGATTTCTTCAACAACTGTGTCATATACGATTTCGATGTTCGCTTTAGACTTAACCTCTTCCTGAAGCACCTCTGTTCCTCTGAACTCATCTCTGCGATGTATGAGGTAAACTTTTTCAGCTATATCTGAAAGGTAGATAGCATCCTCAAGCGCTACATCTCCGCCACCTACTACAGCGACAGTCTTATCCTTGTAAAAAGCCCCATCGCAAGTTGCGCAATAAGAAACGCCCATACCGGTAAATTCCGCTTCACCAGGTGCTCCCAGTTTTCTATGGCCAGCTCCTGTAGCAACGATAACCGCTTTAGTGCGATATTCATTACGTCTGGATTTCACCACCTTTATATCTCCATCCGACTCAATACTCTTAATAGTATCAATCTTAAATTCAGTTCCAAGCTTCTCTGCGTGATTATAAAGTTTCTCACCAAGTTCCGCTCCACTCAGTCCCGGAAGTCCAGGATAGTTATCCACTTCATATGTATCGAGAATCTGTCCGCCTCCTGCAGGGTTACCAGAAACCACCAAAGTTTTCATTCCTGCTCTCCTTGCATAGATTGCAGCTGACAACCCCGCAGGTCCGTTTCCTATTATTACTAAATCATATAATTCCATATATTACCTCCTCGTAATATTTTCGCTCGTCCCATATGCACGATTATATTGTGCAAAATATATTTTGTCAATTATCTAATCCTAAACTTCTTTTTATAATAATAAACAAAACATAATCATTATAAACATTTAGAAAAAAAGTTAATTTTCTAGTTGAAGAACATAAATCTTTGTGACATAATCGATGTACACTCTTGAAAGGAGATGATATTGTGAGTTTAGGTTCATTATCTATTGCATACAATAACGTGACTACCGCTAATTCTTTCAGTACAGCTATGCTCGGCAAAGAATTAGACAATACTGAGGAGATGGGCAAAGAGCTCGCAAAGGAGATCAAGCAGGCTCCTGGTCCATCTCTGGAGAGTATGGTCAATCCTGCCATAGGCGGAAATATTGATCTGTATATTTAGCGGAAACTAATAGAAGTTCTGGAAGATGAAATCCCAGAACTTCTTTTTTTATGAAAAAAATTATTTAATTCTTTCTAATCTTGCCATCTTCGATGACGATCTTTCTCTCTTTATAGAGATGTCCTACCGCTCTCTTAAAAGCAGCCTTGCTCATTCCTATTTCTCTAAGAATAACTTCAGGTGAAGCCTTCTCAGTAAATGGAAGAGTTCCAGCGTATGAATCGAGAAGTTCCATGATAACATCTCCATCATTCTGAATCTCCTTATAGGCATCTTCTCTCATAGAGAGATCAAGTTTACCGTCTTCCTTTACTCCAGTTACTCGAACTGTAACCATATCTCCTACGTGGAGAGTTTCATTCTTCTCATGACGTGGAATCATACCGTTGTATTTGTCATCAACAGCTACGAAAGTTCCAAAGTCATGTCCCAACTCGTACACTCGGCCGCTTACAACGTCGCCTTTTCTGTAAGGCGGATTAGTTGATAGATATTTCCACAAGCCTCGCTGGCTGGCACAAAGTCTATCGCTCTTATCTCTATACAAACGAACGAGGATTTCCTCGCCTTCCTCTACTCGACCTTCCATCTCTCTGTAAGGAAGGAGCAGATCTTTATCCAATCCCCAATCGAGAAAGGCTCCAATCTTGCTAACTTCTTTAACCTTGAGAACAGCCATCTTATGAGTAGAAATCGCAGGAATATCTGTAGTAGCTATAACTCTGTCTGAAGAGTCGCGATAGAGGAACACCTCTACTTCACTACCGACCTGCATATCCTCAGTTACGTTCTTCTTTGGAAGCAGTACAGAATTTGCATCATCCCTTTCTCGTCCGAGATACGCACCGAAATCTGTAAATCTAAGCACATATAATCTAGACACTTCACCTAGATCAAATACGCTTCTCTCAACCTTCTGCTTCTTCATTTTCCCAAAATTCTTGTTTTTACGTTCCATACATTTTCCAATCTCTTAATTGAAACAAACCACTGCGCAAATTCTGCCGTCTTTCTCAAGAGTAACAGTATTTGCTACATCCTTACCTAAATATATACCAATCTCTTCGCCCAGAACAACCTGTTGTTTATAACTTACACGAATTCTACTTATATTAGAAGTCTCTTCAATCGCACTGAGTGCGAAATTGATGTAATACTGGTTGTTCATATGACCATTTGAATCGAGATGATATTTTTCAACACGTGCAGTCGAAACGAGTTCTTTTTCCTTTGGTGTAGGAACTTTCCTCTCCGACCATTCCCCAGGGAGCTTCTCTTCCACTCCGTAAAAAGATATCACGTCATCCGTCATCTTCCTCGGAAGCATTCTCTCCAAATCTATAATAGACCAGACTGAATGCGCCGTAGCCAGAACTTCTTCACCGCTTAACACCTTGAAGTCTCTGTACGCATAGAGGCCTTTAAACCCGACAGACATAGTCTGCAAAGTTATCTCCTCACCCAATACCGGCATACGCTCAATTTTAATATCCCAGGACAGAATCATCCACCCCATCTTCTTATCTCGCATACTCTCCAAACTGAACTCTGAATTCTCAGAATGAAAAGTCGCTATATCCTGTAGGTAATTTACTAACGCATTTATCGTTAAGTTGCTCTTTGAATCAGTTTCGCTAAATCTAACCTTCGTTTTTATCTCGTACATATAAACACCTCTACCCCTTCTGCCACAGTCCTACAGTTTGTACGTTTTCGTTTTAGAATATAAAAAAAGCACTGTGTTATGCCACAGTGCTTAATTCTAGCTGGCCCACAAGGATTCGAACCTTGAAATGACGGAGTCAGAGTCCGCTGCCTTACCGTTTGGCTATGGGCCATTACCTTTCGCAACGATGAATATAATATACTTTTCTCGAGAGAAAATCAAGCACTTTTTGAAAAAAATTTAAACTTTTTTCAAAAAACCTCAATTTCCCTCGAGAAACACTATATTTCCAGCGCTTTCGCAAAAAGAAACCGGCTCCGAAATCTCCGGCAAATCCTCTGTTCCGAGCATATTTTGCAGGTCTTTTCTGAGTTTACCCACTAATTCTTCAGGTATTAAAGCCTTTATAGTCTGCTTTTCTCCATAAATAGTATCCTCTATAAAGATGCCTTCTCTCCTATAATAATTAGAAAGAGTTCCTCCCATAGAGTAATCCAATGTGATTTCCATCCTACATCCACGTCGAACTGGACTTAATGTATTTCCGTCACAAACCATTCTGGCCGCTTCACGATACGCTCTGGTCAGTCCACCCGTTCCGAGTTTGATGCCGCCGAAGTATCTCGTCACTATGATCAAAGCGTTAAAGACCTCTCTGCTCTCCAGGATCTCCAGTATTGGTTTTCCCGCTGTACCACTAGGTTCGCCGTCATCCGAGGACTTCTTTATGTTCGAATCATATCCTATTATATATGCGTAGCAATGGTGACGTGCGTCGTAATATTTTTTCTTAGTAGCCGTGATCAGTTCTTTCGCCTCTTCCTCAGACGCAATAGGATACATCTCAGCTATGAATCTCGAACGCTTCTCATCATACTCATCTTCATGCTTTTCAAATATACAATATCTCGTTTCCAAATCTCTTCCTTCTATATTAATACGTCAGAATTCGTTTGCTTTAATATAATACGTTTATCTGATATAATATACAAGATTTACCTAACGTTTATTACGGAGGAAATATGAAATATACGAAGAAAAACGTATCAGACGCAACAAAGAAGAAGACTTTAAAGAAGAAGCGACGCGGAAAAAGAAACGCTGTATTAGTGTTACGCTCCATCCTCGTATTCTTTCTGATAATCTTCGCAGCAGCACTGATAGGAATAACAGTCTATGTCAGAAGTCTGTTAAAGACTTTGCCTGACATCTCGGAGGTTGATATATCTCCAACAGGTTTCTCCTCAAAGGTATATGACGACAGCGGCAAAGAAATCGAAACGCTGGCCGCGTCAGGCGCAAACCGAGTTTATATTAAGCTCAACGAAATACCTGAGAATCTCCAAAATGCCTTTATCGCTATCGAAGACGCTCGTTTCTACAAGCACAACGGTATCGACATCAAAGGTATCTTTAGAGCTTCAATCACTGGCGTTCTATCACTTGGAAGACGTTCACAGGGTGCTTCGACTATCACTCAGCAGCTCCTGAAGAACAACTACTTCACAACATGGACCAGTGAAACTACTACGAAGCAAAAGATTGATCGAAAGATTCAGGAACAGTATCTCGCTATCCAGCTTGAAAAGATTACTAGCAAGAAAAAAATCCTCGAAAACTATTTAAACACGATCAACCTCGGACAGAACACTCTCGGTGTTCAGGCCGCTTCCAGAAGATACTTCAACAAAGATGCAAAGGATTTGACTCTGTCCGAATGTGGTGTTATCGCTGCAATCACACAGAACCCTTCAGCTTACAATCCTATCTCTCACCCAAAGAACAACTCAGTTCGACGAGAGAAAGTTCTGAAAAACATGTTGAAGATGGATCTCATCACAAAGAAGCAGTACAACGAAGCTATCGAAGATGATGTTTACTCAAGAATCAAGAATGCAAATTCTGAGATTTCTTCAGACACAGCAACTTCCTACTTCACTGACGCTCTGACTGATGAGCTCGTAGAAGATATGGTAGACAAGCTTGGTTATACTGAAACACAGGCTTATCAAAAGATTTATGCAGGAGGTCTAAAGATTTACTCTACACAGAGTTCAAAGATTCAGCAGGCCTGTGACAAGGCGGTAGCCGACCCTGCTAACTATCCTGCAAATGTACAGTATTCTTTCTCTTACCGACTTACTGTTAATAAAAAAGACGGCACTCAGAAGAATTACAGTGACCAGACGATGCTTTCTTACTATAGAAAGAGCAATCCAAACTACTCCATCAACTTCAACTCTGAAGAAGCTTGTAACAAAGCCATCGAGCAGTATAAATCAGAGATCATGGAGGAAGGTGACAAGATTCCAGAAGGCGGCGAGCGCATCACTTACACGCTTCAGCCACAGGTTGCCATGACAGTTATGGATCAAAAGACAGGTCACGTAGTTGCCTTAGTAGGTGGTCGTGGAGATAAAACAGCTTCAAAGACACTGAACCGTGCTACAAACACCACACGTCAGCCAGGTTCTACTTTTAAGATTCTCTCCACTTATGCGCCAGCCCTCGACTCAGCAGGTTTAACGCTTGCCACAGTTCAGGACAACGCGCCTTACTCATACACAAACGGAAAGAAGATTTCAAACTTCCCTGATACTTACACGGGATACACTACTCTCCGTGAAGGTATCCGAAACTCTATCAACGTCGTCGCAGTAAAGACATTGACAGAAATCGGAACCAGCCTGGGCTTCCAGTATGTAGAAGATTTCGGTATTACAACTCTTGAAAGTGGTGATAACAACCAGGCACTTGCTATCGGTGGTATTACTAACGGTGTAAAAAATGTGGAACTAACCGCTGCGTTTGCCACTATCGCCGACAAAGGTGTATACCACAAGCCTATCTTCTATACTAAAGTAAAGGATCACGACGGAAACGTAATCCTCGACAATACTGAGAAGTCAAAGACAGATAAACACGTAATCAAAGAAACTACAGCTTGGCTCCTTACTAGTGCTATGCAAGATGTATTCGAATCCGGTACTGCTACAGCAGCCAAATTCGACGGAATGCATCTGGCTGGTAAGACAGGTACTACAAACGATTCTAAGGACGGTATCCTGATGGGATTCTCACCTTACTATACATGCGGTATCTGGGGCGGATATGATGACAACTCGCCACAATCGAGCGTTTCATATACTCAAAAGATTTGGAAAGCTGTAATGCAGGAAATTCATCAGGGATTAGAAGACAAAGATTTCGTCAGACCGGATGGTATCGTAGAAGCACAGGTATGTAAAGAATCCGGCAAACGTCCGGTTGATGATTTATGTGCAAATGATCCTAGAGGAAGCTCTATCATCACAGAATATTTCATCGAAGGAACTGAGCCAAAGGAAACAGACACTTGCGATAAACACGTTCGTGTAAACATCTGTAGCCTCTCCGGCAAGCCTTCAAATGCTTACTGCCCATCTGACCAGGTTACATCTTCTATAAAAATTCTGGGAGAAATAAACGGTTCTGAGGAAGACCCATATCGAATCACCCCAGAGCAAATGTCCTCAACCTGCGATCAGCACAATACAGCCTTAACGCCTCCATCATCCTCATCCTCGAGTGACAAGGAGCCATCTAAGGAAACTCATCACGACGCAGGCAAACCTGAGAAATCAGAGAAAGAACACAACTAAATGACATAATAATAAGACCTTTGAGACACTCAAAGGTCTTTGTTTTATGCATCAAATATAACATCTCGAATATGCATCCACATTCCAGCAGGGAATTCTTCACTATGATCCCACATCTGGCAAAGTTCTTTGCAGACGCCATCGACTTCATTTACTATTCCTAGATTCTTTTCACTATATTCGTTTCCGCTAGGACTCGGTTTGTTAGACATCATGGACTGAACTGTCACTCTTACGCCGTTTCTAGTCACATCTAAGCCTACTGTTGAACTAAACTTATAACCACCTGAAAGCGCCATGGCTTCCTCGATAGCTATCATAACCATCACACGTGTCATATTAAGCTTCGGAGCATTGTCCGTATATTCTAGAACTCGTCTGGCATTCTCTGTAACATTCCAATTCACAGTGAGATTGCCTTGTCCTATATAGAGCTCCTTTAACTCATCCTGAATCTCAGATATTCTCGAACGATTCGCCATACACAGCTTGTGATACTTATCTGTGATTCCCATCAGGACATTCATATCATCCGAATCAGGGGTAGATACGAGCTTTAAAAGCACGCTTCTGGCTTCCTTCCAGCCTTTTTCCTTTAGGGAAGCGCCCTTATCAGAAGCTTCAATCATACGAGCGCTGGCTGTCAGCATCGTATTCTCGATGAGAGGCATCAAATCCACTCTGTAATTCACAGGCTCTAGATACATTCGATAGGAAACGTCCGAATTCTGATAATGAATCAAATCGCCCTTCGTCAAGGTCTGAACCCCCATAATACATTCCGTATCCGGAAACCTCTGATTTAAATTCTTTATAAAATCGAGAACCTTCTCTGGAGCATATTTACGGCACACAAATACCATTTCATATCTGTATTCATTAAGCTTGCCTTCAGCCTCTTCCAGATTTGGAACGGTTTCAACCTTAAAACTCTGTCCCATACAGGCATGTCTGAATGCATCACATTCTTCCTCTTCAGGATGAATAAATAGAACACGTAGTTCTTCCATAGGCTTTCTCCATCTACTATTGAATGTTATCTAAGCTAATTATACCTCAAATAACAAATCTCCGTAAGATGGCATAGGCCAATCTTCCTTTGCAACGAGCATTTCCAGCTCATCTACAGGTTTACGAAGCGCATTCATAGCTGGAACAACCTTCTTATAGAAGTGTTCTGCAGAATCGTGATTATTATCAAAGTTTAATTCTTTGATGCTGTCAGCCAAAACAGCTCTAGCTGCAGACATCTCTCCGATATGCTTATCAATCTTTTTCAGAATTTCAATCTGAGTATCACATGTAAGTCCTGCACCTGTAGCATTAACCGCATTAATAGTCTCAGCAACTTTTCTCTCATAAGCGATTGCAGCCGGGATGAACTGCTTCTCAACCATATCTATCATAGTACGAGCTTCGATATTAATCTTCTTTGCATACTGCTCGTACTCAATATCTGCACGTGACTCAAGCTCACCCTTTGTAAATACCTTGAATTTTTCAAATGTACTTACATTATGTTCTGCTGTAAGTGCCGGGATAGCCTCAAACATAGACTGGATATTTGGAAGTCCTCTTTTTTCGGCCTCCTCAACCCATTCATCTGAGTAACCATTTCCATTGAAGATAATTCTCTGATGTTTCTCAGCAAGCAGCTTAATATAATCATGAACAGCTTCTTCTACATTATCAGCTTTTTCGATGTAATCGCATGCATCTGCGATAGCTTCAGCCATAATTGTATTCAGAACTACATTTGGCTCACCAACTGAGTCCTCAGAACCAACCATTCTAAACTCGAATTTGTTTCCTGTAAAAGCAAAAGGTGAAGTTCTGTTTCTATCAGTTGCATCCTTCATGAAATCAGGAAGCGCGCGAACACCAGTCTTTACCTTTGTGCCCTTCTTGCTATGAGTTGCTGTTCCAGTTGAAACGAGCTGATCCATAACATCTCCAAGCTGCTCTCCGAGGAACACAGAGATGATAGCTGGTGGAGCCTCTGCTCCGCCCAATCTGTGATCGTTTCCTACGTCAGCCGCAGACTCACGGAGAAGATCAGCATGGTCATCAACTGCAGCGAGAACGCAGCAGAGGAATAACAGGAATCTAATATTGTTATGAGGTGTTTCACCTGGATCTAAGAGGTTAACACCTGTATCAGTTACGATAGACCAATTATTATGCTTTCCTGAACCATTTACGCCATCAAAAGGTTTCTCATGAAGCAAGCACTGAAGGCCATGGCGGTTAGCAACCTTACGAAGTGTTTCCATGATCAACTGGTTATGATCAGTTGCTACGTTAGCCTCCTCATAAATAGGAGCAAGCTCGTGCTGTCCTGGAGCTACTTCGTTATGCTCTGTCTTTGCTGGAACTCCAAGTTTCCAAAGTTCTTTATCCACATCCTTCATGAATACCGCTACGTTCTCCTTCAGAGTTCCGAAGTAGTGGTCATCCATTTCCTGTCCCTTTGGAGGCATAGCACCAAACAAAGTACGACCTGTATATACGAGATCTTTTCTAGACTGGAATTTATCACGATTGATAAGGAAGTATTCCTGCTCAACACCAACTGATGGGCTTACGTGTTTAACATCATTCATGCCGAGTAGATGAAGTAATCTAACAGCCTCTTTATCAAGTGCTTCCATTGACCTCAGAAGTGGCGTCTTCTGATCCAGAGCCTCTCCTGTATATGCTGAAAAAGCAGTTGGAATCAACAATGTTCCACCTGATTCATCAATTCTTACGAATGCAGGTGAAGAACAATCCCAAGTTGTATATCCTCTAGCCTCAAATGTCGCTCTAAGTCCTCCTGATGGGAAGCTAGATGCATCAGGCTCACCCTTAATAAGTTCCTTGCCAGAGAATGCCATAAGAGTCTCTCCTGTAGGAAGTGGGGATGTTATAAAGGAATCATGCTTTTCAGCTGTTACACCAGTAAGGGGTTGGAACCAATGAGTAAAGTGTGTTGCGCCTTTTTCGATAGCCCACTCTTTCATTTCATGAGCTACTACATCAGCAGTCTCGAGATCCAGGTCTTTGCCTTCTCGAATAGTTTCTTTAAGCTTTGCGTATGTCTTCTTTGGCAGACGCTCTCTCATTACTTTGTCATTGAAAACATTCTCTCCGAATATTTCCGATGCATTAAACAAATTTTTCTCGTTCATTGGTTTCCCTTTCTAGTGTAAAAATGTTCCATTACCCTTAAATAACAAATGATATTATAAAACTTTTTCTCTTTAGAAAAAAGATATTTCTGAACTTATATTGCCAAAAGATTATGCCATCTGGCACTTTGTTTTTGTACAAATTTACATGCTCTTCGTATACCTCACGTACTAGCTTGTTGGCTCCGCAAAGTATGGGGAATCCTGCAACATCAAACTTTTTCCCTATACCAAAGCTACCAAAAGCAAGTGCGGCTGCGCCGCAAGGATATCCTATTATGTTTGCTTAATCACACCTTTTCATCAAAAAGTAGCCTGTCAAGGATGGCGAAGCCACCTAAGGCTACGTCCTTGACAGGCTGCTTTCTTTGAAGAATATAATCAGCCAAGCAAACATATATCTCATTTTGTGCGCATGCACACAACCTGGAATCTTGCCTAAAACCATCGGAAACGAAGTCCACTCTGTGAGCGAAGCGAACACTTGCTTTTCCTCTAAATGCGAAATCACCTGCACTAATCGTCGATTTTTCGTAGTCCAGGCGCCCCACCATAGCAAAACACACTCTGCATACTACAAAATTTACACTTCCAACACAAAAAAACGCAGAAGCCTAAGCTTCTGCGTTTCAAAATATCAAAAATATGATTACTCAGCTTTTCCAACTGATCCGAAGAGTTCCATCTTCTCGATAACCTTAGCCTTGATAGCTTCTGTACCAGGAGCAAGAAGTTTACGAGGATCGAATCCTTTACCTTCCTTGTCCTTACCTGCTTCGATGTACTTTCTAGTAGCTTCAGCGAATGCAAGCTGGCACTCTGTGTTAACGTTAACCTTAGAAACACCAAGTGTGATAGCCTTCTTAACCATGTCGTCAGGGATTCCTGTACCACCGTGAAGGACGAGTGGCATATCACCTGTCTTCTGCTGGATAGCATCAAGAGTCTCGAATGAAAGACCAGCCCAGTTTTCAGGATATACACCGTGGATGTTACCGATACCAGCTGCAAGCATATCGATTCCAAGATCGCATACAGACTTACATTCTTCTGGATCTGCGCACTCACCAGCACCTACAACACCGTCTTCTTCTCCACCGATTGCACCTACTTCAGCTTCAAGAGAGATTCCCTTGCTGTGAGCAAGCTCTACGAGTTCCTTTGTCTTTGCGATGTTCTCATCGAATGGAAGGTGTGAACCATCGAACATAACTGATGTGAAACCAGCTTCGATACAAGCCTTACATCCTTCGTATGAACCGTGATCAAGGTGAAGAGCCATAGGAACTGTGATTCCAAGAGCGTCATGCATAGCGTAAACCATAGCTGAGATTGTCTTGAAACCTGTCATGTATTTTCCAGCACCTTCTGATACACCGAGGATTACTGGAGACTTCTTCTCCTCTGCTGCGAGAAGGATAGCCTTTGTCCACTCAAGGTTGTTAATGTTAAAATGTCCTACTGCATAGTGACCAGCCTTAGCTTTCTTTAACATTTCTGCTGCTGATACGATCATGATAATCTCCTTTCAATCATATAAGCTTCTTATAGTTACTTATATACGTGAAGCATCCCCAGGACGCCAACGTTAATTTTATGTCAAGTAGCATTATAGTGCATTTTCGGTTACGATTCAATCATAATCTCTAGTGCATTATTACGATTTACAATCTCACAAACGCTCATTTTTCCACCAAATTCACCATCTAGCGTCCATGATATGTCCTCAGAGGACGTAAACTTGATCTTTGATGTGCTAAATTTGTATAGAAGCTCTGAATCATTGCTATCAGATGCGAGCGCTCCGATGATTTCTGAAAGCTCGAGAGGATTACGCGGATTCTTTACCAGGGTAACCTCAAACAAACCATCATTTAGTTCCACATTACCAGGCAGGATTCCTTTAAATCCACCTACAGATTTAGAATTTGTAACCATTCCAAAGATGAAATCATCAAAGAATACATTTCCATCGTATTCTACCTGCATTCTATACTTTGGAATATCACGAAGCTGCTTAGCTCCCTCGAGTATATAAGCCGCATGTCCTAAGACATTTTTCAAATCCTGACTAGTGGAATATGATACCTCGGTAAAAAGTCCAAAAGCTGCGACATATACAAACGAATCCTCATTAAAGGCTCCTATATCTACTTTATACTCTTTACCGTTAAATGCAATATCAGCTGCTCTAAGCATATCTTTATCGATACCTAGAGAATTACCAAAATCATTTGTAGATCCCGCTGGGATATATCCAATAGGTACTTTAACAGGTGATCTCATCATTCCAGTGACAACTTCATCAAGTGTTCCATCTCCACCACTACAAACGACTCTATCAAATTCACACGCACGTCTTTCTACTACTCCAATAGCATCACCCTGTGACTGAGTAGTATGTACAGTGACATCAAAACCTGCTTTAATTCCCAAGTCTAATATTTCAGGCAAATTATTTCTAATCTGACCTTTTCCTGATCTAGGATTAAATATAAATAATAGTTTCTTCATAATAATCTGCATCTAAGATTTTACGCAGTAAGAAATTTCTCTACTGCATCTAAAGCCTGTGTCTCATCCTGTCCTTCTGTGATAACAGTAATAACTGATCCTTCTGTAAGTACTAAGCTCATCATGCCCATGATACTCTTTACGTTCACTTTCTTGTCATCCATCTCAACATACACCTTGCTCTCATACTGATTAGCAAGCTGAACTAAGTGAGCGATTGGTGTTGCTTCGGTAAAACCTGACATCTGTACTGTTATTTCTTTCTTCATGATTGCTTTGATTCCTCCTGATCTTTGATATCTAAAGCGATCTTTGCTATCCTACGGAGTCTATGATTAACTCCTGATTTTCCTACGGGTGGATTATGCATTTCTCCCAATTCTTTCAACGGCATCTCTGGATGTTCCAAACGAAGTCTAGCCGTCTCCTGAAGCTTCTGAGATAAACTTTCTAGTCCATAAGTCTCGTCTATCAGCTTAATGTCATTAATCTCGCGGACTGCCGCATCAACCATCTTCCCGATATTGGCGGTTTCACAATTAACTTTTCGATTTACGTTGTTCTTCATCTCTTTTACTACTCTGATATTCTCAAAGTCTAGCATCGCAACTGATGCTCCCATGCATGCGAGCATATCCGAGATAGAACCACTTTCTTTGAGATAGATTACATATCTATCCATTCTATTGATAAGCTTTCCAGTTATCGAAAAAGTAGCCATAACCATAATAATCTGCTTTGCCTGCTCTTTCGATTTCGCGATTATTTCTAGATGATAAGTCTTCTCAGGATCAGTAATAGACCCGCCTGCTAAGAATACGCCTCTTAAATAAGCGCTTCTACAACAAGGTTTCTTAAGTAGACTTTCATCCACCAAACCGCAATCGTACTCACCTAATATATTCGTTTTTTTGACCAAAGTAAAGTACTTATTACAAACTCTTTCATCACCATTGATTTTGTAACACTTACCATATACAGGATCGTTTACCACTTCTCCATTCATGGAAAAAAGCCCTGCTGCCTCAGCAATGCGGCAATGATTAGGGCTTGGTATTATATTAAGAAGTTCTTCCTTTACTTTAGCAGAATAGGATTGCTTCATTAAAATTTTATTTTCCAATCTTTCTGTCTTTATCGATATCTCTGTGCTCAATCTTCAATCCATATTCAGTGCTCTTGGGAAGCAATGCACTATAGATTTCATTGGCCAGCGTAACTGATCTATGCTTACCGCCTGTACATCCCACTGCTATTACGAGAGAATTTTTTCCCTCAGAGATATAATGCGGAATCAAGAAATCCAACAAATCAGTAATCTTGTTTAGAAACTCATGCGCCTCATCATATTTCATGACGAACTCCTTAATAGGAAGGTCATTTCCAGTCAGAGGACGAAGTTTCAAATCATAATAAGGATTTGGCAGGAATCTAACATCAAATACCAAATCAGCATCTTCCGGAATTCCATATTTAAAACCGAAAGAAAGCACCATAACATTCATGCTCTTATAGGACTCATGCTCTACAAAGATCTTTGTCAGTTCTTCCTTTAACTCACGAGTCAGAAGATGTGTCGTATCGATGACATAGTCAGCTCTTTCCTTTAGGAAAGCGATACGCTTTCTCTCCTCAGTGATACTTCCCTGAATTCTCTCATTCTTTGAAAGCGGGTGATTTCTACGGGTTTCTTTGTATCTCTTTACGAGAACTGAATCCTCGGCATCCAAAAATAGGATGTCACATTTTTTTCCATCATGAGACAATTCATCTAGAGTATCCTGCAACTGCTCTAGATTTCGACCGCTTCTGATGTCTATTCCGACTACGACTTTCTTATCCTCGCCATTCTGCTGCATCAGGTCCACGAAATTCTTTAATAGAGGCACCGGCAGGTTGTCGACACAGTTGTAGCCCATATCCTCTAAGAATTTGAAAGCTGTAAATTTACCAGAACCGGACATGCCGGTCAAAAGCAATAGATTCATAATTATTCTCCAATAATTCTAACCTCTGGTGTAAGTGTCACACCAGAATCTGCCTTTACGGTTTCAATCACATGATCGATTAGAGCCTTCATATCAGCATATGTTGCGTTGCCTTTGTTAATACAGAAGCCAGCATGTTTAGTAGACACCTCCGCATCTCCCACATGATAGCCCATCAAACCTGCATCCTGAATCAGCTTTCCTGCGAAATAACCTTCTGGACGCTTGAATGTACTTCCAGCACTGGCGTATTCGAGTGGCTGTTTCTCAATTCTGCGATTCATGAGATCTTTCTGGAGGGCATCGATTTCCTCGAAGTTTCCTCTCTCCAGCTGAATCTCTGCTGACAGAATTACGAACGACGGATTCTCTGAAAAAATACTGTGTCTGTATCCGAAGTCTGCCTCATCACCTGAAACTGTCTGAACACCGTTCTCAGGATCGAAGTACTTCACTGATTTCACAACATGTTTCATTTCACCGCCATAAGCTCCAGCATTCATAAATACTCCACCACCGAGGCTTCCTGGAATTCCGGCAGCGAATTCAAAACCAGCGAGTGATGCGTTCTTTGCAGCATTTGCGATCTTTCCAAGAGATACACCTGCATCTGCTGTTACTACGCCTGTTCCTTCGTTTACATTTATAGAATTCATACTACGAGTAGAAACCACTACTCCAGATAATCCTTCATCAGTGACTAACAGGTCACTTCCATTTCCTAAGATGAATGTCTTTATCTGTTCCTTTGCGAGATAATCGAGCAGCTTCTCGATTTCAACCGCACGAGGTTTCAGGAAGACCTCTGCAGGTCCTCCGATCCTCATAGTAGTATGTTTCTTCATAGGTTCATTCATAAATATTTCGTCAGAACGAACTAGATTTTTGATTTCATTTAACTGTGCTTCTGTAATAACTTGCTTCATTTCTTCCTTTTTTCATTAAGCATTCAAGAATGCTTTATAACCTCTGTATGCTTCAAATAAATCTACTTTTGAAATAATCTCCCATGGAGCATGCATATTGAGAACTGCTACACCACTGTCGATTACATCCATTCCATAATTTCCAAGGATATAAGCGATAGTTCCGCCGCCACCCTGGTCTACCTTTGCGAGCTCTGCTGTCTGGAATGCTACATCATCTGATTCCATAATAGCACGAACTTCGGCCATGTATTCAGCTGATGCATCGTTTGAACCACCTTTTCCTCGTGATCCTGTGTACTTGTTAAATACCAAACCTCTACCAAAGTATGCAGAGTTCTTCTTCTCCATAACTTCTGGATAGTTTGGATCAAATGCAGCACTTACATCTGAAGAAAGTGCCTTTGAATTTCTCATAGCACGACGTACTGTCATGAAGTCTGTCTCGCCGAGAAGGTTTGCGATTTCAGCAACTGTATCTTCATAGAATGCTGACTGCATTCCTGTAGCACCGATAGAACCAACTTCTTCTTTGTCTACGAGGAGACATGCATAAGTCTGCTTGCCAGCCTTAACATCACGAAGAGCTACATATGAAGGATAAGCACAAACTCTGTCATCATGTCCATATCCCATTATCATACTTCTATCGAAACCATAATCACGAGCATTTCCTGCTGGAACTACTACGATTTCAGCTGAGAGGAAATCTGCCTCTTCGATGTCATATTTTTCCTTAAGGATAGCGAGGATGTTTTCCTTTACTGCTTCCTTCTTCTTATCATCATCAGATGCCTGCTCGAGTGGAATAGAGCCGATGAGTACGTTCAGAGCTTCACCTTCTACAACCTTTGCTCCGTCTTTCTTCATCTGGTCTGCAGCGAGATGGATGAGGAGGTCAGATACACCAAATACAGGATCGTTCTCGTCATCACCTACATTTACATTTACTACGCTGCCGTCTTTCTTTGCAATAACACCGTGAAGTGCAAGTGGAAGTGTAACCCACTGATACTTCTTAATACCACCATAATAATGTGTATCGAGGAAAGCCATCTCTGTATCTTCGTAAAGTGGAACCTGCTTCAAATCCATTCTAGGTGAATCGATGTGTGCTCCGAGGATACGTACACCATTCTCGATAGGTTCTGAACCGATTACGAATAGTGCGATAGCCTTGTCGCGGTTTACTCTATATACTCTATCTCCAGCCTTAAGTGACTTCTTAGCCTTGATAAGTTCCTCTAAATCTACGAAACCATCTTTTTCAGCCATAGCCTTAATATAAGAAGTGCATTCTCTTTCAGACTTGCACTTTGAGATGAAGTCCTTATATCCTTCAGCGAAGTTCATAACTTCGTCTCTCTTTGCTCCTGCTGGATATTTCTCCCATGCGTTCTTTGTTTCCATTAGTAGTACTCCTTTTCTTTTCCTAGTCTTCTCCGTAATGTCCGCCTGTTTTAATATTTTCTTGGACCCTACGGTAGAGTTCCTGCGCTGCATTATAGCCCATCTTCTTCTGACGATGGTTTACAGCTGCTGTCTCACAGATAACTGCGAGATTTCTACCTGGTCTAATAGGAAGTGAATGACAAATAACCTGTGTTCCCAGGATATCCATATATTCATCCGTAAGTCCTAATCTATCATACTCCTGTTCCTGTTTCCATTCCTGAAGTCTGATTACCAGATCTATAGACTGCTTTTCCTCGACACATTCTACACCATATAGGCTCTTTACGTCGATGATTCCGATACCTCTAAGCTCTATCAGATGCTTAGTAGTAGCCGGAGCAGTACCAATAAGCTCATGCTCATTTGGTTTTCTAATTTCAACGACATCATCCGCTACGAGACGATGTCCTCTACGAACCAACTCGAGGGCAGCTTCAGATTTACCGATTCCACTCTCACCGATGATAAGCAAACCTTCACCATATACGTCGACTAGCACACCATGAACTGTCTTCATCGGAGCCAGTGCTTCTGATAAGTATACGATGATTTCTGCCATAAAAGCAGATGTAGCATTGTCAGTTCCCAGAATAGGAACTTCATATTTGTAAGCCAACTCAAGTATATATTCCTTTGGTCTAAAACCTCTGGCAAAGACAACTGCCGGAATACCTGTTGAGAAGAATTTTTCCCAGATGGCTCTCTTCTCGTCTTCAGATTTCTGTGACAGATAAGCCACCTCTACGTTTCCGATAATCTGGATTCTATCTTTCTCGAAATGCTCATAGAACCCATTCAACTGTAAAGCTGGGCGATTTACATCCTTTGTTTCAATCATTCTGTCTGTGATATCCATCTTCTCAGTATAGTTAGTAAGTTCCAACTGAGAAATGATTGATGTGAGTTTAGCTCCGCTCATATTTTCTTCCTCCCCTAGTCAGGCTTGTGTAAAAAATTATACACATTTAGTGCTGCTGCCTCATTCATAGATGGCACTTCCTTCAGCTCATCTATAGAAGCTTCCTTTATAGCGTCCGCTGATTTGAAATGCTTCATGAGCGCCTTTCTCCTCGTCGGACCGATTCCTTCGATATCATCCAGGAAGGAATGCACCTGGTGCTTTCCTCTTAGAGATCTATGGTATTCTATCGCAAATCTATGCGCCTCATCCTGAAGTCTCGTTATCAGCTTAAAAGCCTCTGAATGTTTATCTATCGGAATTTCAACATTATTATAATACAAACCTCTGGTTCTATGATGATCATCTTTGACCATACCGCAAACCGGAATGTTTAACCCTAGTTCAGCCAGAACAGACAGGGCTATGTTTACCTGCCCGCGACCACCGTCCATCATTATAACATCAGGGAACCTAGTAAAGGAACCCTCCTTTGGATCTAATCCTTTATCTATACGTTCTTCGCGCTCTTCGAGTCCATGCGAAAAACGTCTCGTTAGTACTTCCCTCATAGATTTGTAATCATCTGGACCACTTACCGTTCTGAGCTTGAACTTACGATAATCCGATCTAAGCGGCTTTCCTCTTTCGAATACTACCATAGAACCTACCGACTGAAATCCACTCGTATTCGAGATATCGTAAGCTTCCATTCTGGACAAACCTTCCATATGAAGCAAATCCGAAATTTCCTTCATCGCTCCTATAGTTCTGCCCTCTTCCCTACGCGCTTTTTCTCTATCGGTCTGAAGCACGAGGAACGCATTTTTCTTTGCGAGATCCAGAAGCTTCTTTTTCTTTCCCTTCTTCGGGAACTTGAGATAGACTCTCGATCCTCTTTTTTCAGAAAGCCAATCCTCTAATACTTTCGCATCTTCGATTTCTTCCTGCAGATAGATTTCGTGCGGAATTATCGGTGTTCCTGAATAGAACTGCTGCAAGAAAGCTCTAATTTCGTCGACCTCTGTTTCGGTTCTGGATGGCCTCAGGAAGAAATGGTTCCTGCCAACCAGCTTACCGTTTCTGATGAAAAAAATTACCGCAACGGCATCGACTCCATCTGAGACAAAAGCAACTATATCCTGATCTTCCATATCTGTATCTGTAATCTTCTGCTTCTGAGTACAGAACCTAATCGAGTTAATTAAGTCTCTAAACTTCGCTGCTTCCTCAAAATCAAAGTTTGTTGAGGCATCATTCATCTTTGCAGTGAGATATTCTATTTCGACTTTATCATCTCCGTTTAAGAATTCGAGTACTCTGTTTATGCGCTCCATATATTTTTCTTCAGAGACTTCTCCCATACAGATTCCATCACACTGCTTCATGTGATAATTCAAACACGGACGCCCCTTACCAATCTGTTCTGGGAAGCGACGAGTACAGTTTCTAATCTTGTAATACTTCTGTATGAAATCTATCGTTTCCTTTACAGCTGTATTACTGGAAAAAGGACCAAAGTATCTACTTCCGTCCTTTTTCACGCGTCTGGTAAAGAGGACTCTAGGGTAGTGTTCCGCCAGAGTCACCTTAATATATGGGTATGTCTTATCATCGCGAAGCATAGTATTGTACTTCGGACGATGTTCTTTAATCAGATTACATTCTAGCACGAGTGCTTCAAGTTCAGAGTCCGTGATGATATATTCGAACCAGGCGATGTTCTCTACCATCTGCTGTTTCTTTATTCCTTCATCATGACTGGCCTGGAAGTACTGATGCACACGCTTAGTCAAGCTCTTTGCTTTACCTATATAGATAATAGCATCATGCTTATCGTGCATAATATAAACTCCCGGATTATCCGGGAGTTGTTTAAGTTCTTTCTCTAAATCAAATTGTATCATTAATAGACTGACTTTCCTCTGCAGGAGCAGACTCTTCCTCATCCTTAAGTTCATCATTGAAACCGAGAAGGAACTCACCAGCTGTTTCAGCAGCTACTTCTGCTTTCTTTGCACCTGGTTCTTCTTCCTTTGTTTCAGGGATATCGATTCCCTTCATCTTGCAGAATATCTGCATGAATTCTTTACCAGTTATAGTTTCCTGGCGATATAGATATCCAGCGATATGATCGAGGATATCTCTATTCTCAATCAGCATATTCTTTGCATCTTCATAAGACTGCTTGATTAAGTTCTTAACCTCTTCATCAATCTGTGATGCTGTTTCATCTCCACAGTTAAGTGAAGCTCTGCCTTCAAGATACTGACTCTCTACTGTAGCGAGCCCCATCATTCCAAATCTATCTGACATACCGAAACGTGTGATCATAGCACGTGCGATTGCAGTAGCATTCTCGATATCATTAGAAGCTCCTGATGTAGGAGACACACCGATGAGTTCTTCAGCTGCACGACCAGCCATATAAGTCTTTATCTTTGCAAGCAACTCGTCCTTTGACTGAAGGAACTTCTCCTCCTCTGGAGTCTGAAGTGTATATCCCAAAGCACCCATAGTACGAGGTACGATAGTAATCTTCTGTACTGGTTCTGTATTCTTCTGAAGTGCTGTAACGAGCGCATGACCTACTTCATGATAAGAAACAATCTTTCGTTCCTTGTCACTCATAACGCGGTCTTTCTTCTCCTTACCACCTACAGCGACATTTTCAAAAGCCTCAAAGAG
Organism: Lachnospiraceae bacterium; assembly: GCA_045579705.1. Lineage (GTDB taxonomy): Bacteria > Bacillota > Clostridia > Lachnospirales > Lachnospiraceae > Lachnocurva. The sequence continues at coordinate 41,064 of JAZNMP010000035.1, read as the reverse complement.
GTCTGTCTGTTTTACATATTTACGTTTGTTCTTTACAGCGATGATAGCTGCTTCATTGATGATATTCGCCAGGTCTGAACCTACGAGACCAGCAGAAGCGAGCGCAAGTGCATGTAAATCACAGGTATCATCCATAGGAACATCCTTTGAATGAACCTTCAATGTTTCTTCTCTACCCTTTAAGTCAGGTCTGTCTACGATGATACGTCTATCGAAACGACCCGGACGAAGTAGAGCCTTATCAAGTACTTCAGGTCTGTTTGTAGCAGCGAGTACCAGGAGACCCTTTGAAGTATCGAAACCATCCATCTCTGCAAGAAGCTGGTTTAGAGTCTGCTCACGTTCATCGTTTCCGCCACCAAATCTACTGTCACGGCTTTTTCCGATAGCATCAATCTCATCGATGAAGATGATACAAGGAGCATGTTTATTTGCTTCCTTAAACAAATCTCTAACTCGTGATGCACCGACACCGACGAACATCTCTACGAAATCAGAACCGGCAAGTGAGAAAAATGGAACCCCAGCCTCACCAGCTACTGCCTTTGCGAGAAGAGTCTTTCCTGTTCCCGGAGGTCCAACGAGTAGGGCACCCTTTGGAAGCTTCGCACCGATTTCTGTATATTTCTGAGGATATTTCAAGAAATCTACTACTTCTTCAAGTGATTCCTTTGCCTCATCCTGTCCAGCTACATCCTTAAATGTAACTCCCGTAGTCTTCTGAACGTAGACTTTTGCATTTGTCTTTCCAACTCCCATAGAGCCGCCGCCCATTCTTCTCATGAGGATAGCAAAGAGTCCCCAGAGGATTAGAAGTGGCAGTACAAATGAAAGGATATTGTAAACCATATCCATAGTTCCATTTGAAAGCTCAGCATCGATTTCTACATTCTTTTTCTTTAATAAAGGTAACAAATCTTCATCATTTAGAGCAGCTGTATAGAACTCTCTCTTCATCTTCTGACCTGTTAATCTCGCATAGTAATCATCTCTGCTCTGATCAGCTTTACTATATTTGTATTTTGAATCCGGACTCAACGCAAAGTTGATTCTGTCACCTGAGAATTTGACAGATACGACTTCCTTCTTCTCAACAAGTTTAATGAAGTCAGAATATGGTATCTTCTGCTTCTGTGATCCAGGTGCAGAAGTATAAATCATAGTAGTTATAAATACAGCCACCAATGTCAATAACAGGAAGATAAACAAAGGTTGTTTCCTATTATTATTGTTTCCATTTGGCTTATTATTTCTGTTCTGTTCTTCGTTCATGTAAGCCCTCCTAACATAATGAGATTATTATAGGTAACAACCCATTTAAAAGCAATAGGATTCGATTTATATTTTATAAAACCTTTGTGAATCCAAGCCTTTATTTCAAGGGGTTTGTGACCATTCTGTGTCCTCGTTAAAATTTTCGCATATTTTTGCGAAGGAAGCCCTCAAATGTCACCTCAATATCAACGAATTCTTCATCTCCTGGAACCAATCTGTGAACTGAACAGTTTCGGACCGGCATACTCCAGAACTCTTCCAGTGGCAGATTCAAAATATCACAAATCACAGCATGTGAAAATCCACCATGAGATGTAAGGAGGAGATTATAATCCTCATCTTTATGTTCCATATAATATTCAAACAAACTATCGAGGAAGTTCTCTGCACGAACCATCAGCTCATCGAAAGACTCTACTCCTTCTGGAGCTACGCAATGCGCAGGATCAGAGAAAAAAGTATGTGTATAAGCCGTCTCATCCTCTGAAATAGTGCTACCCTCGAATGGACCGAAATCCACTTCGATGATTCTCTCTTCCATCTTGAATCTATCATCAGAACGAACTATTCCACTCGCATTCTCAGCTGTTACTATAGTTCTCTCGAGAGGAGATGCCCAGACTTCATCTATTCGGATTCCCTGTTCTTTCAGGAACTCCCCTGCCTTTATGGCATCATTTTTTCCCTTCTCATTCAGTTCAGTATTCAGTCTGCCCTGAAGTCTGTTCTGATTATTCATATCAGTCTCGCCATGGCGCATCAAATAAATATTCACTGAAAAACCTCCATTGTCATTATCTCAAAATATCTGTAAAATCAAAATCAGAAAGGAGCTAACAGCATGAGACTATTATTAGCAGAAGACGAAGTAGAACTTTCAAACGCTATCGTCACTATTCTAAAACACCAGAATTATTCCGTGGACGCAGTCTATGACGGACTCGACGCCTACGACTACCTGAGCGCACAGGAATACGACGGTGCGATTCTCGACATCATGATGCCGAAACTCGATGGAATCTCAGTTTTAAAAAAACTCAGAAGTGAGGGCAATTCTACGCCTATCCTCATGCTCACCGCAAAGAGCGAGCTTAATGACAAAATCGAAGGACTCGATTCCGGCGCCGACGACTACCTCACTAAACCATTCGCTATGCAGGAACTTCTCGCCAGAGTCCGCTCTATAACGAGACGAAACGGAGAAGTCCAAGGTCAGACGCTTTCCTTTTCCGATTTAACACTCAACAGGAGTAATTTTACTCTTACTTGTGGCGATAAATCTATAGCACTTTCAAACAAAGAATTTCAAATGCTGGAGATGATGATTGCCAACCCTAAACAAATAATCTCCCAGGATCAGTTCATGGACAAAATCTGGGGACTCGATTCCGAGACCGAGATGAGCGTCGTTTGGGTTTATATCTCCTACCTTCGGAAAAAGCTTAAAGACATAAATTCGCACGTTTCTATCAAAGCCACCCGAAATGTCGGTTACTCCCTGATAGAATGATTTCCTATAGAAAGGTAAGTTTATGGTTAGAAAGATTCGAACTAAATTTATAAAGATAGCTTTGCTATCCAGTGTACTAGTTCTCTTTGGATTAATTACGATTATAAATATCATCAACTATTCTTCAATTATGAAAGAAGCCGATGAGACTCTTTCGATACTAGTCTCAAATGATGGAGAATTTCCAGATATGCGCCCAGAAAAGCCGGAAGTTGATTCACCAGACAACAATCCTCTTTTTTCGCATCCGAGAGAAGGAATGGAGAAACCTTTCTCTACCAGATACTTTACTGCTACTTTTTCAAAATCTGGAGAAATCACCAGTATTAACACAGACAAAATAGCAGCTATATCCGTAGATGATGCAAAATCTATAGCAACTAATGTATATAGAAAGAAATCCATATCCGGCGTCACTTCAGATTATAAATATGCTGTAATAAACAAAGGTGATTCTAAGACTTACATCTTTCTAGATATTGCTGAAAACCTTTCCACTTTTTACAAATTCCTATGGGCCTCACTCGGAATCAGCGCAATAGGAATCCTACTGTTTTTCATACTAATCTATCACCTCTCCAGTATGGTTATTAAACCTATGTTAGAGAGCGCAGAAAAACAACGCCAGTTTATAACAGATGCCTCTCATGAATTAAAGACACCACTGGCTATCATCCGAGCAAATAATGATGTCATAACTTTAGAAAACGGCGAAAGCGAATGGACTCGTTCCACCTCACACCAGATAGACCGTCTAAATACACTTACAGAAAAACTCGTTTTTCTAAGTCGTATGGATGAGGACACCAAAGAACAGTTAAGCAAATCAAACTTTGATTTATCCTATGCATTAGAAGACACTATCGATGCATACGAATCACTAGAGCAGATATCTCACCTAAATGTCGATACAGAGATTACTCCCGGCATTTCTGTCTTTGCAGATGAAGAGATGATTAGGCGATGCTTCTCACTTCTCATCGATAATGCGATTAAATATACAAACGAAGGTGGATGGATAGAAATTCGTCTCTCCGGAGAAAAACATCCCATATTCACTATCGCAAACTCATGTGAAGAAATCGTACCTGGAGATCACTCTGAATTCTTCGACAGATTTTATCGAGGAGATAAATCCAGAAATTCAAAGACAGGTGGTTTCGGCATCGGACTTTCTGTAGTTTATGCGATACTTCAAGCCCACGGCTATACGATAGAAGCATCAAGCCCGGGTGATAAATCGATCATATTTACTATTAAATTCTAGTTTGCAAAAAAAATTTCAAATTTAAATTTCCTTTAAGGTTCACATAGTATCCTCCTATTAGATCAAATGACAGCGATCTGATAGGAGGATTTTTCTAATGAGTATTCAAACAGTATTTAACCGAGAAGAAATCAAATTTCTGATTTCTAAAGAGAAAAAAGATATAATCCTGGCATCTCTCGAAGGTCTCTTCGTCCCAGATAACTATGGAGAGAGTACTATTTACAGTTTGTATCTAGATACTCCTGATTTTCTCCTGGCTCGTCGGTCTCTAGAGAAACCTCTATACAAAGAGAAACTTCGACTCCGAAGTTACGGACGGGCAAACGATAACACACTAACCTTCTTTGAAATAAAGAAGAAATTTAGAACTACCACAACCAAGAGACGAATATCCCTCCCCTACCCCGAATTAATAAAACTCTTGGAAGAGGGGGAAGCTTATTCCCCCGAAGGTAATTCTACTATTACAAATCCACAGGTTTTACGCGAAATTCACTACTCAATGAAACGTTATCCCGATTTAAAACCGCGTGTACTGATGACCTACGACAGACAAGCCTACTATCACAAAGACGACCACGATTTCAGAATCACCTTTGATAGAAATATTCGCTTCAAGACCGCAGATATCTCTCTAAACTCTGCTGCCGACGGCGAATCCATACTTCAGGACGACTACTACATTATGGAAGTAAAGATACTAAACGCGATGCCTCTCTGGTTTGCCAGATTGCTATCAGAGAACCATATCTACAAAACTTCCTACTCAAAATATAGAGAAGCTTATACACGAATCACAGAACAGGAGAAAACATTATGTCAAACTTATTCACAAATATCTTCACAAGCACCGCTACTACCAATCTCCAGCTAACATCATTTTTAACCTGTATAGCTGTATCTTTGGTACTAGGATTTATAATCGCATTTGCTTATTCATTCAAAAGCCGCTACACCAACTCATTCTTCATGACGATCTCACTTCTACCCGCCATCGTCAGCGTAGTAATCATCATGGTAAACGGACAGCTCGGTGCAGGTATCGCAGTCGCCGGAGCCTTTAGCTTAGTTCGTTTCCGTTCAGTTCCAGGGACCGCGAAAGAGATTTCTACCATATTCCTGGCCATGTCTACCGGTCTCATCACAGGAATGGGCTATCTGATGTATGGTGTAATCTTTACAGTTATTTTTTCAGCACTACTCGCCATCTTTAATCTAATTGGAAATACTGCAGAGAGAAATGCACCTAGAATTCTAAAGATTACCATTCCAGAGGATCTGGATTACAGTGACATCTTCAATGATGTACTAGACAGATACACATCAAATTACGAATTGCTCAGCGTAAAGAGCACAAATATGGGAGCACTCTTCAAGCTCGTCTACTCCATTGATATGCTTCCAGCAACTAACGACAAAGAATTCCTCGACGCGCTTCGCGAGAGAAACGGTAACCTCGAAGTTATGATTTCCCGACAGGAGGTAAACTATAATGAACTATAAGAATATTTTTTCAAACCGTAAATCCTTAAAAATAGTACCTGCATTCATACTCGCAGGCACACTCATCCTATCCGGATGCTCTACGACAAAAACAGCATCAAACACGACCTCCGCAAAGAGTTCTACATCCACAGTGGCTACAGCGAACGCTTCAGCAAAGACTTTAAGCTACCAGGTTTCCGGCATGGATTTAAGCTCGATGTTCTCCAGTCGTGACCTCGAGCAGGAAGCTGACACTTCTGACGCTGTATCCATCTCTCTATCAGACAGCGCATCAAAAGTTTCAAAAGTCGCTGGATCGGGTTCTAAAAACAGTGTATCCATAGACAACACGACAAACACGGTAACTATTAAATCTGCTGGCGTTTACGTATTATCGGGAACACTCTCAAATGGACAGATTGTAATCGAAGCAGAGGTTACTGATAAGGTTCAAATCGTATTAGACGATGTCAACATCACTAACTCTTCCTCAGCTGCTCTCTATGTAAAGCAGGCTGATAAAGTATTCGTTACAACAGCGTCCGGTTCAACTAACACACTCGAAAACACATCCACATTTACTGCAGATGGGGAGACGAACGTAGACGGTGTTATTTTTTCAAAGGATGATATCACTCTAAACGGCAAAGGAACTCTGACGATCAAGTCTGCAGCTCACGGCATCGTGTCCAAAGATGACCTAAAAGTCACCGGCGGAACTCTAAATGTAGAAGCTGCCAGCCACGCTCTTTCTGGCAAAGACAGCATTCGCGTAGCCGGTGGAACACTTAATCTCACTGCGGAAAAAGACGCCCTCCACTCCAGCAATGCCGATGACACAAAGAAAGGATACATCTATATCGAAGGTGGAAGCTTTACGATAAATGCTAAAGATGACGGAATTCACGCCGACACAGACCTATACATCAAAGAAGGAAGTATTAATATAGAAAGCAGCTATGAAGGTTTAGAAGGAAACACTATCACTATCGACGGAGGAGATATTAAAATCACATCCAACGATGACGGCCTAAATGCTGCATCAGGAAATGATGATTCGACAGAAGAATCTCAAGGCATGTTTGCTAATGGACCACATACAGATGATCCAAACGCTTCAGATTCCACTGCTGTAGTGTACATAAACGGAGGAACACTAACTGTAAATGCTTCAGGAGATGGATTAGATTCAAATGGAACCTTGACTGTCACAGGTGGAACTGTATACGTAGCCGGCCCTAGCGATAACGGAAATGGCGCACTTGATGTAGGGACAGAAGCTACTATCACAGGTGGTACAGTTATAGCAACTGGCGGATCCGGAATGGCTGTAAACTTCAGTTCCAATTCTACACAGGGCTCTATGCTCGTCGGAGTAAGTCAAACCAGTGATGCGGTAACACTCATCGATTCAAACGGAAACGAGATTGCGACTTTCTCTCCAAACAAAGCCTACAACTCGGTTGTAATCTCCACACCTGAAGTAAAGAGCGGCTCTACTTATACAGTAAAGACTGGTTCAAGCAGTACTTCTGTAAACATGGATGCTATTACATATTCAAATGTTTCAAGTGGAATGGGATCTCCAGACAACATGGGACGAGGCAATATGGGTGAAACTTTTGGTGGCAAAGGAGGCTTCGGTGGAGGACATTAATCTAAAAAGCTTATAAATAATTCGTTCAATCACGAATTTCATGCTATAATGTTCCTCATGAACAAGATAATATTAGATTTTGAATATTGCGAAGTGCTTGAAACTTTCATTAGAGAACGACGTATCTGCAAGAAAGAATTGATTCAGATTGGTGCGGTTATGCTCGACGAATATAACGAGGAAATAGATTGCTTTAATGAATATATCAAACCTAAATACTCCAGAGTTTCAGAGTACATCGAAGACTTAACACACATCTCGAATGAAATGCTTGAAGATAAGAGGTCTTTTGAGGAGGTAATGGATGACTTTCTAGCTTGGTGTGGAGAAGATTACGTAATCTATTCCTGGAGCAAGTGTGATATAGGTGTACTTCGCAAAGAAATAGCTTTAAAAAAATATCATCATATCAACCTGAAATATATGCTTAGAAACTGGCTCGATTTACAGGCCGATGTCGATAGAACTCTTAAATCCAGAACATGCCTCGCACTCGACTATGTACTGGACGGTTTAGGAATCGAATTCGAGGGTACACCTCATTCTGCTATCGACGATGCGAGAAATACAGCTTATGTATATCAGGCATATCAGAACAAACGTAAATTTAAACGATTAATATTTAGAAAAATGGAAGCAGAATAATCTCTGCTTCCTTTTTTTGACTATTCTAGAATCTTATATTCTTTTATAAACTTACAAAATACAATAATAGAAACGACCAATGAAAATAGTATCATGAATCCAAAACATATAAGCATCAACATTTTCAATTCAAAAACGTGTCTTATAAGCAAATAACACGCTTTAAAAAATACCAAAAGTGATACATATCCACATAAACTAAAAAATACACTAAATATCCATATTCTCAAAAATATTTTTTTCAACGTACTTCCACATAAATAACTAATGTAGTATTCCGTAGAGAAGCCCTTATAAAATTCCATGTGTTTATAAATCAATAGTAAGATTAATAATACAAAAGAAATAATATAATATTTTCCCATTATTTTTTCTTTAGTAAGCGCCTTATAAACATCCGGATAAACATCAACAAAATTTATAACATCATAACTTTCAAATAAATAATCTAACGTATTTTTCCAATCCATCAATTGTTTTTTTGAAGAATTAGTCCAAACCATGTGTTCAAACAATTGTATTATATATTGTATATTTCCTATTTTGGATTCTATCAAAGCATAATCGTCCGAAGCTATTATTATAGAATCCGCAAGTTCTCCCCCAATATATGAATACTTATAGGATGGAGTATAAAACGCTGTTTTATATGACATTTTTTTGCAATTTACACCCAACTTTTTGGCATAATCCTCAGCATATGCTTTAACACTATCGTCCGAATATAATACTATCGTCTTTCCTGTCTTATTAATCTGCTTATTATAAATCCCAAAGCAGCCCCATAATACATACTTTCCACCTAAATCATTTTCAAAAAAAGTTCCTGTATTCTCTCCCTTTAACGCCATAATCAGCTTTTTATTTAAGTCCAAAATCAGTTCTGAATCTATTTCCAAAGAATCCTTATACTCATTTATCGAAAGATAATTACACTTCACTTGATTGTATTGATTTATTGTATCAATGTTATTACCAATTCCATAATTATATATTACAGAGTAAAACAATGTTATAAAAATCGCCACAACTACTAAACCGTAAATTATCGCCCAATATATAGTTCGAGATATATCTTTCCAAACCAAAACTAACATATTTAAAACATTCCCTCACTCTTTAACTCATCTAGAAAATATCTTACTCCGCATATCTTTGAAACAATAATAATAACAATTAAAAATAACATAAATACAAAGAAACCATAGCACTCTATCACTTCATCGAACTTCAAGCCCCAAGACAACAATAAGCAAAAGGAAATAATTACAGAAAAAAACATCTTAAAAATCATGATTTCACAAATTCTTTTTTTCAACCAAGCGCATGTCATTCCATATAAAAAAAGAATCTTAAAATAAGATATGTTATTCTTATAAAAAGAAATATCTAAAAAAATATACTCAAAAAGCAATGCCAAAACTGATAGTATAAATACAATCGATATAAATCTACCGTTAGTAACATTTACAACCAAATTCGTAATAAAACTTAAATTGTTCTCATAAAGGCCTAATGCAAGAAAACCAATTTCTAGTACAATCAAAATATTAAGTTGAATCAAATTAAATAAAAAAATCTTCTTAAACATATATTAAACAACCCACATTAAAGCTAATAATTACTACTCACTCAAGCTACTATCTTGCGGCCAGTATGAATCATTATCTGGAACCCAGTGAAATCCATAGTTAAACTTTGTTTTAGGAGCATTAGGAATTAAGCTGTCTTTGAACACATACGACCTTGAATAAATCCTTGTGTCATTTTTTCCATACCCATAATTAGTCCATATTCTGCCCGTATCCTTAATTCCTTTTATAGAATATCTTAGATACGCTGCTGCAGCATGTCCATCCATCTTATCATTAAAAGACGGTTGACACTGAACATAGCCATTATATGTAAAAATATCTGGGTGAGTACTTTTACCATAATTTGGCGAACCTGCAAAACCATATTTCTTCACGCCACATATCATTATGAAAAAAAATATAGGCAAAATCAAAGCCCTTATAATCTTCTTCATAAGACCTCCTTTCTTACAATGTGGGTTGTTTAACTCTACCATCCTCCAGTCTAATTATCTCATCACATTCAGCTGCAACAGACTCATCATGTGTTACAATAATACAAATCTTTCCTTTTTTCGCTTCTTCAAGCAGCAAACATACAACATCATTTCTATTACTTTTATCCAATGAACTCGTCGGTTCATCAGCCAAAATAATACTAGGTTCAAGTGCCAAAGAACGTGTAATTGCCACCCTTTGTCTCTCTCCTCCTGATAATGAATCCACTCTTTTATCTAACAAATCTTCAATATGTAACCTCTTTGCATAATAAGAAATATTCTTTTTTTTCATTCTTCTAGCGAAACTATCCTTAAACATAAAGGGCAATTGTAAATTGAACCAAACAGAATCCGATTCTATTAATCCATAATCCTGCAATATAAGACCAATATTACGGTTTCTATATTTACACCTTTCATCCACATTCAAACTATAAAAATTCAAATCATCTATCGAAAATTTGCCTTTACTTGGCTTCAATATACCAGCCATGATCTTAATTACTGTTGATTTCCCTGAACCAGATGGTCCAACTATTGCATATACTTTTCCTTCCTCAAAATCCAACGATATATTTTTAAGAGCAAGCAACTCTCCTTGATTCGTTTTGTATTCCTTAGATATTCCCTTTAACGACAGTTTCATTATTACTTTCTCCATTTCTCATTAAGAGTTATATAATGATTAAAGCTTTACCAAATCATTTAATACCGTCTTTATATCTGCATCTATAAGGATAGATCTATCTATAATCGCCTCTGGCGCACTGCACTCGCCTAGATTAATGCACGCATATGTCGCATTTCTGTTTCGCATAACTCGCTCCCAGAAAGGATGTCGAATTTGTTCCTTCATATATGGGCCTGACCCAAGTTCCAAATACAGAATTTTCTTATCTCGATTCTTTAAGAGAAAATCATCTTTCTGCGCTGAACCTATATACCACCCATCCGGATGAACGAAATGCGCTCCTAAGTCCACATTCAATGTCATAGGTCTATTACACTTCGGACACGTCGGAACTAGGTCCTCTGAAATTTCCATCTTTACTTTTCCATTTGAAGGGAAAGACATCTTTGCTTCCCCATCATAAACGAATCCCTGCGATTTCATCATCTTTATAACATACTCACGATTGTTATATATTTCCTGATGGCATGGCTCGCTACACTGAAAATAATTATAATTACCCTTCATATAGAAAATCCGCTCTTTATCGATACCATTCTTTATAAGCTGATTATCGATATTTGAGGTCATCACAAAATAATTCTTATCCCGAAGCAATGTAGCCAGATTCTCATAAGTTCCATTATCATAGGTCTCATAAGAATAGCACCATATCAATCTCGAGCGATATGCCCATAACTCGTATGCATTAATAATCGGATAAAACAATCCCTTGTATTCATTTTCAATATTGTATTTTGAAATAAAATCACCGAAATAACGTTCAAATATTTCCGTAGAATTTAAGCCGGCAGCATTTGACAGTCCAGCTCCAGCTCCTATAAATATAGCTTCCGCTGAATCTAATTTTGATTTTAAAATTCGAACTTTTCTGACATAGTTTTCTACTCCGCCACGCTCTATCTTCCCAAACTCCATAGCCACCCCTTTATAACTTTCTTTCAAATCACTTTAAAAACTCGTAACGTAGAATCATCTTAGTCTCCGAAAATACTACAATACCTACTACTAATAAATCCCACAACAAGAACAAATACGACATACTTCCATTTCTAAAAGCCATAGTTTGCTGAAGAGGAATCCATAATCCCGGTAAAAACATAGACAGAAAAACTATCATCACATCTAACATAATTGCAACCGCTTGATTACAATACAATTCGACAATCAAATGTATCAATGTAATAAATACTATCGAAAAATACATCGCTAATATATATAGCAAATAACGCTTAAGTTCTTCAATCGAAAGCATCTTTGCACTTAATAAAAAAGGAATGCTTCCTCCTAAAACAAATAAAAGAAAAGCGAAAAAAGTAAGAATCAAAATATCTATGACCTTGTTTATATACCAGTTTTTTCTACCTTTTTCCTTAATAACGTCATAATAGAATCGACTCTTTGACTTATCTCTTATCCCTGAAACCATCAAAATACACGCAATATAAAAAGACAGCCACTCGATAGGAATTCCTTCTACATCGGGATTATAATAGTTCGATACCCCCTTCATGCACAGCTTCAATACTTCCAAGTTATTAAACCCATCATCGCAAATAAAACTATTATGAATCCTGTCATACTGTTTAAGCAAAGCAAGAAACAATATACATATAGTCAGCACCACTCTTTTCCAACGTTCACAAAATACATTGATAAATTCATTTCTTAATCTATTCATTTCTTATGCCAATTTATATAGCTCCTTAACTGGATACCTTTTATCATCATTTACCAAATAGAAATCATTTAGCTTTAAATGCTTCCAATACGTATCAGAAAATTGAACACTCAAAATCTCATATTCCATTTTTATAGTTTTTGATTCATTCGGTTCTAGTTGTACTGTTGAATAGCACTTTTCACCGTTAAACTGCATCGCATCCAAACAAAGCGCATTAGAATAAAAACTATTCTCTATACGAAGTTTATATAATTCAACTTCTACACTTCGATTGAGTTTATTTTTAAATCTAACTGAGACTTCAAATAGTTTTCGATTTACTTTATCGCTGCCTTCTTCTTTACATATTTTATAATAATCACTTTGAAGATGTTTAAAGACTTCATCATTCTCAAATACTTCCGCGCCTTCCACTTCAAAATCTATCCCTTTTGAGAACGACGACATTGTCTGCTTTTCAACTTTCCTTTTTTCTAACCCCGGATATTTAAGATTCACGTTCAAAAATCGAACGACACCTATTGCAAAAACAATAATTATCAATATCACATAAAATACATTTTTATTCTTATTCATAATTAACTATTTTCTCTTTTATTTTTCCATTTTGCATTAAATATATTTCATCAGCCAGCAATTTCAGCTCATCTTTGTCATGAGAAGAAATCAAAATAACTCTGTCTTCATTTTTTGCTTTGTTAACTAGTCTCTCAAGCCTTTTTACCCCGTCTTCATCTAATGCATTTGTTGGTTCATCCAAAAGTATCAATTGAGGCATCCCTAAAAAAGCTGCCGCAATTCCAAGTTTTTGCTTCATTCCCAAAGAATATTGTCTAAATTTCTTATTATTACCCTCCAACCCTAAGTCTGATATTATTTGATAAATCATCTCATCATCCGCATCATTATTAATAGACGCAAGAGCTTTCAAATTTTGATATGCATTATACCCACCTACAAAATCGGGTGTTTCCAACAACAGCCCTAGACTTTCTGGAAACTCTATATCTTTTCCTATAGTTTTACCATCTATTTGAACATATCCACTTGTCGGAAAAATTAATCCAGCAATAGCTCTAAACAACATTGTTTTTCCAGAACCGTTTTTCCCTTGTATTCCTATTACCTTTCCTGATTCAAAAGTCACATTTACACTTGAAAGAACTTCCTCTTTGTTTAGCGCTTTCGTGTAATTATTTACAGAAACCTTCATTATCTAACCACTCTCGCCTTCTAGTAATCACACTCAATACAATTCCCTCAACTATAATGAACGCAATTATTATCAGTAACCTCAACAGAACTGATTCACAATTCCATCCTGTATAGCTTAAATCACTATAATATATAACCCCATGAACCGGCACTTGTTCAGAGTAATCATCAAACATACATACAGCTATCAAACACACATATGTCAAAATCTTGCTATCAAAAAAGGTCTTTAATATTTCATATATCAGAACACAATAAAGCCCTCTTAACACATTAAAAACAGCTACCACACATACCACATCAACTATAGATATTGATTCATTTACACTTTCTGTTTTTTGCGCGTAAACGCTTATCCATGATTCCCAATTTATAAGCCTGCAACCAGATAACAAATACCATATCATCGGAAGCACCATGATAAACATCGTATGTAAAATTATTAAATATATAAGTACTTTTATTCTCTTTAACATCCACACTTTTTTGGATTTAGACTTCCAAACGTAGTTTTCATCCATAAAAAGCTTCTTTCTTTTATATAGCTCTATTATCAAAAAAAGAAAAATCGACAAAAAAACCGAATAAACGAATTTAGAATTTAAGAGAACATATAAATCCGCAATCGAAGTATTCCCACTCCTAACTATATCAATCATGTTTTAAAGATGTCACTTTCCACGCAATTACACTCGAAAGAATAACAAAAACATATATACACACCGAAAAGACATTACAAAAGCCGCTTCCAGGACACAGAAAATAATGCGCCGATAAAGAATAATCACCTTTTAAATTTGACACAGTATAAACCACATACGTAACAATAAAAGGAGTAACTGCTGCTTCAAATGCATTCTTATATAGATTAACCAGTGCACACGCCCACAACGCAATTGCTCCGGCAAAAAAACCATCAACTAGAATATAAATAATATTGTATATAAACGGATGTTCATAATAGAATCCGCAAAAATAGCTCTGTGTATCTGGACCAAAACCTCCACATGGATCTGGAACAACTGCGGGATAAATAAGAAAAGATAACAAAAATAAAAATAATAAAGAAACAACAACCATCAAGAATCCAACTCCAAAAACCTGTAATCCTTTTCCTTTTATATACTCTTTCCTGCCTGCCTTTATAATAAGCTGATTATAATACCCGCATTTTAGATCTCTACCATATGTAAACACCACCGGAACAACAACAATTAAAGAAAAGACAAAATAAAACCAATAAGTCTGCACATTCCACGAGCAACAACCAAACCAGTGAATATACGCATTCTGTACTGGATTATATCTGGGCATTCCCCAAAAAAAATCTGATATATACATCCATAAACCGTCTAAGATAATTATCCCCAAAATCAGCCAAGTCAATTTCAACTGTTTTTGTCTTCTCATTTCTAGTTTAAATATTTCTTTCATATTCACCTTATTTCTGGAACAAAATGTATCAATTTGCACTCGTCAGCCGAAGCTCCTGAATATGGCCAATAACTTGAAACTCCAAAAAATAAATCTGTGTTCTCTTTATATTTTTTATCAAAAATTACATATGCAATATCTGTTGTTATTTCTTCATTTTTTTTCAAATCGTCAGCAAATACATCATGACCACTAAGTTCCTCAGCACTTTTACCGTTGTAATACGTTGAACCAATAAATTCTGTACCTTGCGGCAAACCAACAATAAATGGGGAAGTAAGGCCAAAATTACTCTTAGACGATTTAATAGTTATATTAATAACTAACATCTGCGGATGATTTTTTAGCAAATCGTTCTCATCAAATTCCACCAAACTGCTATATTTCAAATTATCCATATCTGGTCTTTTTCTAGTAATATACGCGCTATTAATTCTAAATTGTAAATCGTTTAATGAAGCGACCTCACCCTTCTCTAAAACCTGAAAGCCATAACATAGCTTAGGATATTTTTTATTCCATTTTTCTTTCCGCTCCTCGGTTTCTTTTGCATTTGAAACTTCTTTAAAACTCCCCTTATTACAAAATGTCCTAAAAAAACCTGTATTCTTTTCAAACGCAAATCCGGAAATGATGATTGCTACAAGTATTATTAACGCAAATATAATATGTTTTTTTCATGTAAACACCCTAATTTATCTTCTGATAATTATCAGTCATCATCTTCATCCTAAACTTCTTGTCGACACGCACATAGCCACCAAGAAATTATCCTTAATACAATTTTATACTTTTTTTATTTTTTAGCAATGTTTTTCTAAATTTTCCATAAACTATCCCATTAACCCCTATTTTTTCTATACTTTTACTTTATAATTAAAAATAGATTTACGAATCAAAGGAGGTTGCTATGAATAAAGGAAAAAGTGGAAGCTTACGTTTAAAAATGCTAGGTTCAATCCTGCCATTTATCATCATCGCAATGCTGTTTCTGACTGTTGTCTCTGCTATTACCAGTAGAAACATCATTAACAAACAGATTCAAGACACTATGCAGGCAGAATTAAATTCTAATATGAACGAAATCAACGCCAATTTGGATGTAGTTCGTTCCACAGCATTAAATCTGGCTAATAGTGTTTCAGGTACTTATACCACGACATCTATGGAAGAGTACAAAAATGTATTTTCAGCAACAGTTCTAAAATCTGACATTCTAAGTGGCTGTGGTATTTGGTTCGAACCCAACGTCTATGATCCATCCCAGAAATACATGGGACCATATTGGTACAAAGATGGAAATGAAATCGTCGAGACTTATGATTATAGTAACGAAGAATATGATTACTTCTCACAGGAATACTATCAGATTTCAAAAAAACTCGAAGATGGAAAAGCTTCCATAACAGATCCATATTATGACGAAACCTCCGGAACTATTATGTCTACATGTGTTGCTCCTATCTATAAAGAGGGAAAGTACTTGGGTTGCGTAACTGCTGATATCGTTCTAGGAACTGTTCACGATATCGTTTCATCAATAAAAGTTGGTGAACAGGGTACTGCTATGCTTACTACTAAATCTGGAGTATACCTCTATACTAAAGATTCAAAGAAAGTATCTAAATCTATAAAGATAACAGCAGATTCCAACAAATCATTAGCAACCGCTGCTAAAGATGTATTAAATAAGAATCACGGAACTACATCCTTTAAAGATGGTAAAGAAAAATACAATCTGTATTATTCAACGTTACCAGGTGTAGATTGGAAACTTATGATTCAGATGCCTCAGAGCGAGCTATCTCAGCCAGTTCATAGATTAATCCGTATCATGACTTCTATCGCGGTAATCGCCTTACTCATTTGCGTAATTGTAGTACTATTACTAGTAAACGGAATTGCTAAATCTATTTCTTCTGTCAAAGAATTTGCTATGCACCTCGCAAGCGGAGACTTTACAACAGACAAGATTTCTTCAAAGAGAAATGATGAAATCGGACAGATGAGTGGATCCCTTAATGAAATGTTTGAAAGCAACAAAGACGTAATCACAAAGATTTCTGAAGGTTCTTCTGAGGTAAATAACACCAGCGAACAAATGAGCCGAGTTGCAAATGAACTAAGTACACGTTTCGAAAGCATCCAGTCAAATATGCTTCAGGTCAATGACGCTATGACAAACACAGGTGCTGCAACAGAAGAAGTAAGTGCATCAGTAGCTGAGGTAAGCGACTCTATCAGTGTACTAAACGATGAGGTTCAGAGCACTGTGGGACAGATTTCAGAAATTAAATCTCGTGCCGCTGAAATAGAAAGTTCTAGCAAGAAGGCTTATGACAACGCCATTTCAATCGTAGAAACCAGAGGAAATGACTTTGAAGTTGCCAGAAAGAAAGCTGAAGTCGTAAACGAAATCGGTAATCTTGCAAATTATATCTCAGAAATTGCTGATCAGATCACCCTACTATCTCTGAACGCATCCATCGAAGCAGCCAGAGCTGGTGAGCAGGGACGAGGCTTTGCTGTAGTTGCTACCGAAATCAGTAAACTAGCAACTGAAACAGCAGGCACAGTTGATAAGATTAATGAAACTATCGCAGGTGTTCAGGAAGCCTTCGCTTCACTAAACTCAAGCGCTTCTGAGTTACTCAATTTCTTACAGGAAACTGTAACTCCAGACTATGACAAGTTTGTCGGAGTCGGTCAACAGTACGGAGACGATGCTCAAATGTTCGGTAATCTCTTCGAAAAGATTACAGAAATGGTCGAATCCATAAACAGAACTATGGATGAAGTTAACTACGCTGTACAGTCCATAGCCGAATCAGCTCAGGATACTGCAACAAGTTCTTCTGAGGTAACAGAAACAGTAAACAACGTATCCGATACAGTTAGCGAAGTTTCAACCATGGCAAAGAATCAGAATGACGTCGCAGAAAAACTATCTGGCATCGTTGGCAGATTCAAGCTTTAAGATCTAAATAATCGATAACAAAAGTACAAAAATGGATGCCACCTTTGAAAAAAGTGATATGCTCCTCCTTAGGTAGACAAGGTAAATAACCAAATCTACTTAAGGAGGTTTTTTATGTCAAAATCCCCATTTACTCCAGAGTTTAGAGAAATGGTATCAAAATTGTTTTTAAATGGAGAGTCTTCAATTGAGTTATCCAAGAAATATGGTGTCGCTGCTTACACAGTTCGAAAGTGGGCTTTAAGATATAAAGAACAAGGTATTGAAGCTTTCGCAAATCATGTTGGTAACAAGGCCTATTCACTTGAATTTAAGCAGCAATGCGTAGAGCTATATCTTTCAGGGACGCTCTCAATAGATGAAATAGTCGCTAAGTATTGTATATCAGCTAATCAAGTCTTGTGGAATTGGATTAAATGCTATAATGAGACTAATTTATTGAAGGATTATTTTCCTAATAGAGAGGTCTACATGGCAGAGTCAAAAAGAAAAACCACATTTGAAGAGCATAAAGAAATCGTCGAATACTGCTTGTCGCATAACAAAGATTATAAAGGTACCGCTAGCCTGTATGATGTCTCATACAGCCAAGTGTATTCATGGGTTAGAAAATATGATGCTACTGGTGAAGAAGGATTGTCTGATAAACGTGGTCGTCATAAAACTGATGATGAAGTAGATGAATTAGAACGTCTTCGAAGAGAAAACAAACGACTTAAGCGTCAGTTAGAAGAAAATGACATGTTGGTACAATTATTAAAAAAAGTGAAAGAATTCGAAGGGATGTGAGGCTCGGCAAACAACGCTATGAATCAAAGTATATGGCAATTAAATACTTTTATGAAAACAAAGGCTGGAGTATTAACTGGATGTGTAAGCATTTATCTGTTTCAAGAGCTGCTTATTATAAATGGTTGCATAGAGAAATACCTATTCAAGAACAGGAAAATATTGAACTAGCAAATCTTATTAAAGAGTATGATGAGCGTTTTAATCATATCTTAGGCTATCGAAGAATGACCTCTTGGATCAATCATTTTAATCACACGAATTATAATAAAAAACGTGTTCATAGGATAATGAAGAAGTTAAATGTTCATTCTGTTATCAGAAAGAAAAAGAAAAAATATTTATCTTCAACACCACAGGCTGTAGCTGAAAACATTCTTCAAAGAGATTTCTATGCAACTGCACCAAATCAAAAATGGGCAACAGATGTAACCGAATTTAAAATACCGGGTGAAAAGAAAAAACTATATTTAAGTGCCATCATCGATTTATACGATAGATATCCTGTTTCGTACATTATTAGTTCAAGAAATGATAATAGATTGGTATTTAAAACATTTGATAAAGCTATTATTACAAATCCCGATGCAAAACCTATCTTTCATAGCGATAGAGGTTTTCAATACACAAGTAAAGTCTTTCAAAGAAAACTTGATAATCAAGGTATGCAACAATCAATGTCGAGAGTAGGTCATTGCATTGACAACGGGCCAACAGAAGGTTTTTGGGGAATCATCAAATCTGAGATGTATGCTTTATATGAAATCATAGACGAAGCCTCACTGAGATTTGCAATCAAAGATTATCTAAGGTTTTATGCAGAAGAACGCATACAAGAACGCTATAACTGTAAAACTCCGCTTGAAGTAAGAATGGAAGCTTTATCTGCTGTAAATCCTACAGAATATCCTATTCCAGAAAACAAGCGAATCAATAAATACAAAGAGAAATGGTGTGCATAGAAAAATGACCATACCTCATACGAAGTATGGTCATTCTCTAAGCACTCATTTTAGATATTTATCCTGTCTACTTGACAGGGAGCATATCATTTCAAAGGTTGACATCCATTTTTTGTTATTACCTCTTTTTTACATTAAACTCGACAGATATCTCTTTAGTACCGAGTTCAATTTGATTATCTATATTATAATTCTTAATGAGACGATATTTTCCACTTTCTAATCGAGTCTCAAATTCACATGTATATGTACAGGCTTTTTGAGGCTCTACCACATACCTAAAGTCTAATACCGAATATGCAAGTGGAACATCCTCCCATCTACCCTCGGTATATTTTTGTAACAAATAATCCTGTCCAAACGTAATCGACTTTTTTTCATAATTATTAATAGTAATCTTAACTTCACTAACACCTTCGACAATACTATTTACATCTTCAATACTCATCAAAACAAAATTTGAATTTAATCGATTAAGTTCTTTTTCTTTTTTAGCATCCGAAGAATCTTTTTTGCTAGTACATCCTGTGACTAAAATCAGCACTAAGAATACGCTTAAGACTTTAAGATATTTTCTATTCACATCAATACCTCGAGGTTCATAATACTCTATTAATAGATTCCCTGGGCTATCATCGCATCGCAAACCTTTTCGAATCCAGCGATATTTGCACCAGCCACGAAATCCCCAGGCATGTCATAACGATTAGCCGCTTCATTGATATTCTTATAAATATTAATCATGATGTTATGAAGCTTCTCATCTACTTCATCAAAAGTCCATGATAATCTCTCACTATTCTGTGACATCTCAAGTGCTGAAGTAGCAACACCACCCGCATTGGCAGCTTTTCCTGGAATAAACAAAACATTCTCTGCCTGAAGATACTTTGTAGCCTCAAGTGAAGTCGGCATATTAGCACCTTCACAAACAGCGAGAACACCATTTGATACTAAGCTTTTTGCATCTTCCAGCAAAAGTTCATTCTGCGTAGCACACGGAAGAGCGATATCACACTTAACAGACCAAACGCCTCTGCCTTCATGGTATTCTGCACTACTTTTCTTTGCTTTGTACTCTGTCAGTCGCGCTCTATTTACTTCCTTTACTTCCTTCAAAAGCTCAACATCTATTCCATCCGGGTCATAAATCCATCCAGTAGAATCAGAACATGTGACAACTTTTGCGCCAAGCTGAGTTGCTTTCTCAATAGCATAAATAGCAACATTTCCTGCACCAGAAACAGCTACAGTTTTTCCAGCCATTTCCATACCATGATCTCTAAGCAATTCTTCAGTAATATATACAAGTCCATAGCCGGTTGCTTCTTTTCTAGCCAGTGATCCACCATAAGACAATCCCTTGCCAGTCAAAACACCTTCATAACGGCCAGTAAGCTTTTTATACATTCCGTATAAATATCCTATTTCTCTAGCGCCAGTTCCAATATCCCCAGCCGGAACATCGACATCAGCACCAATATATTTATAAAGCTCAGTCATAAAGCTCTGACAAAAAGCCATAACTTCACGATCAGACTTTCCCTTTGGATCAAAGTCAGATCCACCCTTTCCTCCGCCTATCGGAAGACCTGTTAACGAATTCTTGAACACCTGCTCAAATCCCAGAAACTTAATTACTCCACTGTTAACAGACGGATGTAATCTCAGGCCACCCTTGTACGGTCCGATAGAATTATTAAACTGAACTCTGTAACCTCTATTTACCTGGACCTGACCATTATCATCAACCCAAGGAACCTTAAACATGATCAAACGATCAGGTTCTGTAATTCTCTCCAGGATTGCTTCTCTACGGAATTTCTCTTCATTCTTCTCTATTACAGGTCGAAGAGACTCCAGTACTTCAGTAACAGCCTGAATAAACTCCGGTTCATTCCCATTTTTAGCAACAACTTTTTCGAGAACTTCATCTACGTAATTCATCTTTTTCTTCCTCCCTAGATATAAATCAACACCATTTTGAATTATAAACCTTTAATGTAAAAAAGCAAAAGATATTTCTGTGGAAGACAGGGTTCGACGAGCCATTTATGGCGGCGGGACTTGATTCTCGCCTGCTAAAGCAGGCTCGGTCGGTGCTCTTTCACCAACGCGGAAGGCGGGGTGAGACGGAAATAAAAAAAGGTCCTGTGGACCTTTTTTCCGTCGAACCGACCGACGAGCCATTTATGGCGAGGAGACTTGAAACCCGCGCGGGTTCAAGTCCTGCCTGACAAAGAAAAAAGCTAGAGCATTTGCTCTAGCTTTTTTATGCGGAAGGCGGGACTTGAACCCGCACGCTTGCAATAAGCACAAGATCCTTAGTCTTGCTCGTCTGCCAGTTCCGACACTTCCGCTCGGATTAAATTGTATCGCTTCACGCGACTTGTATATAATACCTAACGTATAACCAAATGTCAACACTTTATTTATAATTTTTTTCATTTTCTAAAAAACCCCTCGAACCCATTTAGAATTCGAGGGGTGAATGAAACCACACAAAATTTCAATCAAATTAATAGGTATAGATTCTAATTAAGCAACCTGCTTCTTTGAAACTACATATGTACCAGCTGCTGCAAGTGCAAGCAATGCTAATACTCCAGAAACATCACCAGTCTTAGGAGACTTTGTTGAAGCCTTTACATCTTCTACTGCATAGAAGCCTACTGGAGAAGCTCCATGGAATACTAGGTCTTCCTGTACTACACCATCTTTTGTAGTAACAACCTGATACTCTGCTGATCCATCATCCTTTACATGGATAACGAGATATGTTCCAGTTCCAAGAGATGCATCTGAGAATTTACCCTTCTCAATCTTCCATTCTGCATCTCCTTTAATTCCAGTTGGTGCTTCCAAGTCAAAAACCTTCTTTGGAGCTGCTGCAATAGTCTTCTTTGTTGTATCAATCTTTGCGCCCTTGAGAATTTCTGTAATCTTTGCAGCATCAGCTTTTACCTTATCTGCAACCTTTGTTGTGTTCTTAGCAATAAGCTCATCATAAGCGCCTTCTTTGCCCATTGCTTTGTCGTACGCAGCCTTTGTCACAACATAAACATTTTCGATGGCATTTCCTGTATTAGCATTTGATGTATCTACAGATGTGGCATCTGCTGCCCAAACTGGTACAGCCATCGTCATTACTAATGCGAGTGCAAGCACTCCTGTCAGAAATTTCTTCACAGTAACTTCCTCCTTAATATAATTTGTGTGGTATATAAACTCCCAATTTCGGGTTTATACTAAATTGATACTTACTGAACCTCTGTGTAAAACTCATCTAGTACCAATTTATAGAGAGCCTTATCGTCTACGTAGAACTCGTCATGTGAAGTCGCTTCGTTATACTTCAGCTCTCCTGGTTCTGTTAGATAAATATCTCCTCCAAAATCAGCATGCTTAAATGTTCCTATCAGCTTCACTAATTCTGTTGGTTTAATATTCGTATTCATATCATCTTTAAGTAAATCATATGTCTGTAGCGGAAGAGAGATATCTTTCTTCATACATTTTAAATACTTCGCAACATAAGCTTTAAAGTATTGTTTCTGTCTCTCCATACGAAGGTTATTTCCTCCGCTCGAATCATGAGTTCTATTTCTTACATATTTCTCAGCATCTTCTCCGTGCAGATTTAGTTTGTCACCTTTTTTAAAATCCGTCTCGTGTACATCTTCTATACACTCGAGTGAAATGCCACCTATCTGGTCATTTAGCTTTGATATCGAATCCAGCGATAAAGCTACATATCTATCCACCTTTACTCCATACAGGAGATTCGAAACAGCCTTTGCGGCATACTCACAGCTTTGCTGTCCACCACTGGCATAGGCATATTGTAGAGTAATCTGTCCTCGACTGGTTCCGCTCGGCTTTCCGGAATAATCAAATATATCCAAAGTAGTTATCGTATCTCTGTTAATCGGCAGGACTTTAAAGCTCCGATCCTTCATATTTAGAATGAAGAGAACCATTGTATCTGACTGCACACCACAGGATTTAACATTCTCATATTCCGAATTCCAAACCATTCCACGACTATCTAGTCCCATGAATAATACAGTGTAGAGATCCGAATTATAAACATATTTTTTCCCTTCGAAACTTACTATATTATCATTCGCTCCACCGTAGGATTCCGCCCGAGCAACGTACTTTCTGGTAACTCTAAAAGTAACAAATACTACGAGCGCCACGATAGCAAATATAATTGCAAAGTCTGATATGAGCAATATTTTTTCACGTACAGTTTTACGTTTCATATCAATCCTCTAGCTCAACCACTTTATCTAACACACCGACTACGAGATATCTATGATCCGAATCATAAGACATACAAGTTGATAACGTCACGAACTTACTGTCCTCATCTACTTTTACTTCACCATTCACATGAGAGTACATATCGCGAACAGCCTGAACATCTCCTATGAACTGATTCCTTCCGACAGGAGTTGAAAAATCATACTGATACAACAGATGCTCATCATTAAACTGAACTGCTGCCCAGGTATTGTAATAAAACCTCTGCGTCGGAGTCTCGATTACAAAAGTCTTATGATTATTAAATTCCGTCTCATCCTGAAGCTTAATCAGCTGATTAAACATCGTACCGTTGTTATACATGTTGTGGCCGTAGACGATGGTATTTATATTGGAAAAATCAGATGCCTGACTCTTCTGCACATACAAACATCCCGGTCTGCCATCCGAGTGATCAAAGTTATGAAGCAGATAATAATCCGTGTCTTCTTTGTCATCGCTCATCAGGATAGGATAATCTATCTTTAACCCAGGGAACTTGATCCAGGCTATAACATCTTTGTTCTCACCTTTGAGTTTCTTAAAATCGACCTGATGCTTAGATTTGCTTTCCTTTGCATTTGCTATCTTTACATCATTCTTTACTTCGGTATATTTCTCAGCTCCTTTGTGATCCAATATCAGCTTTCCAACCAATACGCACAAAGCTATCACAAGTACTCCTGTCGCTATTCCCATGCCAATCTTTTTAGTATTCATTTTGCCCCCTAGTCGTATGTAATCTTGTGTTTGTTTAATATAGCTACTGATTCATAAGGAAGTACGAAGTTCGGAGCATCTACTGTTTTGTACGCCAGCTTATCTGTATCCTCTTCGACTTTCTTTAAATCCTTTACTACCGTTTCCATTCCTCGCACTGCCAGCTTCTGCGTTTCATCATCTCCTGAAAGGTATGCATTTTCGAGAAGTATAATGTAATGACCATACGCCTCCATATAATACTTCTGGCACTTGCACGCTCGTCTCCCATCCTTTAACAGTTTGATGATTTGCCCTTTGCTAGAATCATACATCGCACATTCATCATACGCCTGACCTATAAACTGATTCTGCGTAAGAATATGTTTTGCACGTCTATATTTCGCATCTAAATCATCTTCTCTAGTCATAACTTCCGTCTCGATTAAGATGCTCTCAGGATTCATCTTCAGCGCGCTCTCCAGGCGATTCGCCTTTACACTGAGCCAGAAAGCCGACTGCCATATGAACAGCAACACTATAACCGTCAATGCTCCATTTATATATAGCCTCTTTGGCTCAAACGGGATATCTTTAACCCCCAGCCAATCGCTCTCGACAAAGAGTATCACTATAAAGAGCACTACCATATATTCCGAATCGAATTCAAAGAACATATGCATGTATATAATCACGAGAAGCGTTTTAAATCCCTTTCTCGCGTGTATTATCGATAGAAGCGCAAGCCCTATCGTAACAACCATAAATACGATACCGTAGTCCAGACCCATTTGCAGGAAGCTGTTATGCACAAACTTCGTCACATAAGGAGCACTCTGCGTAGCTTCCTGTGTCAGAAACCATCCCATGCTTCCCATTCCAAACGGATTAGCGAGTAGAGTCTGCAGGCCATCCTTCCAATAGATAACTCTTCCGACCAGAGTACTGCTGTTTGAAAAAAGAGTCCCTATTCGAGCGATGCCTCTCGCATCTCCTGTAAATCTGGAATACAAGACTACAAAAGCTACGATGATAACCGCGGTTAAGATGTAAGCTGGATTAACCCGCTTGTGTCTGATGCCCAGACTTATCAAATAAATCACCGTCAAAACCATCGTGAATCTGCTTCCCGTCCACAGAATTCCAAAAATCATAATCGCAAAGTACAAAAGCTGCTCACGATTTATCGCCTTATGTTCCCTATCTTCTAATTCAAAGAAGGTCACCAGCGATATCAGAAATATCAAAGCAAGTGTATTCGAATACTCAAATATACCGCTTAATCGTCCTGCCTGGTTTATAACCACATCTCTACATGAAGGTAAAAAAATAAGCAATGCAGAACTCACCAATACCAGGATTCCTAGCTTTGGTATATTCGCAATTGCTTCCGTCTTCTCTATCTCTGTCATTTGCAAGCACCAAACTATGTATATCCCCATAATCACTAGTTTAAGTAGTCCTACAACCGCGTCTCCTCTCGAAACCGCCGTCATAACTGACACTGCCGCCAAACACAATAGAAGTAAATAAACAATATTAAATTTTCTAGAAATATATATCCTGCCGGATTGCCTCAACCGACTCCATAACAGCATACATATCATGATCCCTACCGGAAAAACAAACCAACCATTCTTCAATCCCCCCAACAGGCACCCTATACACAACAAACCAAAGGCAGGATTGATCTTCTCAAGCTTCTTCAGCATACGCTCCCCACTTCGTGTTATTTATCACGCCACAACCTAAATTATACGCTACGCAAATTGTCTGTCAACTACTACATAATGGCACTATTGACTGACAAGCAACTATAAGTAGATTGTTTTGTATTTGTTTAGAAACTATTCACTTTTCGTTTTCAACCATGAGTTGCATTCATCTATTCAATGAAAAAGTATCAAATTCAGATGTATTGAATAATTTCCTGCAGGTGTTATTATACAGTTAAGGGAGAAAGAAAGTATTAAGGAGGTATGTTCTATGAAGATTTTAGGATTTCGTTTTCATCTCAGATTAAGTGACCTATATGCTAATTATGTGGACCGCAGCAGAGAAGAATTCGACTTAAGTCCTGCCATGATGGAATGGCACACTCGTGATCTTCGCTCACTGAACGGTCTCCGCTAATCCTGGGTAGTAAATTAAAAATGATAACGGTTGAAGGAATAATTGCAAAATTATTCCTTCTTTTTTTTGCAGTAGCAATCTTTATATTAATCCAAAATATGTCAAAAAGAAGCGTAGCCACGAAAGCCACGCTTCTTCTATATTAATATCATTCTTTTTTGGTTTTTAGGAATTCGTCCCATGAATTCCTTGTAGACTATAAATCCTAGGCTAATCCATTGCTTCGAATCTATAACCTAATAAATAAAACTAGTTTAAGTCTATAGCGATACAAGGCGCACGAATACCGCTTGACTTAAACCATCAAGCCGATTCTACATCTCTAACCGCCATATCAACGTGAGATATGAATCCAGCTCGTCCGCTCTCCTCGTGTAAGAATACACCAGTCGAGTGATAAACGGCATTCGTATCATTCATGGAATTCTTTACCTGAAAACCATTTTCAACGTTCTGTAGATAAATAGCACCGACATCTGCCTCCTTTAATGTTATGAGTGTATCTGTACCATCATCATTTTTTGCCCATACGCGAAGCTTGTCATAAATTTCGTCATTCTCATCGATCCAGCCATTTCTGTCCAAATCGAATTCTGACAAATCGGAAAAGCCGTCACCTGATTTAGCACCGAATAATTCCGAGCCATCATTGATAACTCCGTCATCATTTCGATCTAATGCCAGGAATCCGCTTCCCTTTTTCAACATGTGAATATCTTCTGTCTGTCCATCTGCGTCCAAATCGAAGACAAATTTCTGATCAGATATAGATTGAACATCACCGCTCACATTGATAACCAATGGATCCATGAGTTTCACTCCAACCTGCTCAATACTAATAGATGTTCTCGATTCAAAAGCTCTAGACATCGACAGTGATACTCCGAAATCAATCGTACGTCCATCTTCAGTCAAGGCCACGCCTTTCGCTTCGACCGTACTAGATTCCACTTCGGAATAATAATATTCAGTTGTAGATGAATATGTTTCAAACTGTACTCCACCTTCTCGTTGTAGGATATTGGTTAGAGGCGAAGTGTCGTACTTTTCATCAAAATCACCACCGAGCATCTTAATCAGGGCATATAGAAGTTTCAATCTGATATCCCTAAGTATGTCTATCGGTGACTGTTCTGCGCTCTTCGATACTACGCCAGCTTCTTTGGCCCGCTTTGTATTCGAAGCATCTTCCAAAGTAGTTTCCTGATTGATTTCCTCCGAAGCTTCTTTTGAAGCCTCATCTTTTGAATTCTGATCCAAGGAACCATCTGTGTAAACTCTGCGTCCGGTCACATCATACATTAGCAGATTGCTAATGTCCCATTCCGGAGGAGCTTCGATTTCCTTTGACTTCTTTGAATTCTGGTTTTCTTTCTGATCGCCGCAATTCTTCGATCCCTGAAAATCTTTCGTCGCATCCTGCAAACCTTGCAGCGTAAATTTGCCAAACTTGGCAACGTCTTCAGTCTTGCTCGCACTAACTCTCGTAAGAGTTCTAGACGAAGACAAACTTACGTTACTGGCTGCAATTCTCATAGTCTGCTCTTTTCTATTAAGTTTTTAATGGGTTTCCATGGAAAAACAGCTCGCATTATTTTTCCCGGATGCGCCTACATAATTAATATCGGAAGAATTCCCATATATATGATACCCTTACGAAAAAAATTTCCTTATATTGTGTATCCGATGATAACACGGAGTGTGTTCTCTACGCCATCTCTGTGGCTTCTCTCGTATCCGTGAGATGCATATACACCTGCTCCTATGAGTCCGTGTTTGATATCTGCGCCGGCTGAAAGTGTAGCCTCGACATCTGAACCATAGTGTGGATATATATCAATCGCATACTCTGCTTCCATTTTATCAGCAGCTTTAACTAATGCATTTACGAGATCATATGAGTAAGGACCACCGCTGTCTTTTGCACAGATAGATACCTCATGTTCTGTACATGAAAGTCCATCTCCTACACATCCCATATCTACAGAAATAGCTTCTGTTACACCAGCTGGAACACTTGCAGCTCCACCATGTCCAACCTCTTCGTATACTGTCACGTGAACATAGATAGCTCTTTCAGGTGTTATACCTTCATCCTTTAAGTATTTAGCATAACCTAGAAGGATACCTACAGAAAGCTTGTCATCAAGGAATCTGGACTTGATATAGCCAGAAGATGTAACTCTGGTATTTGGTTCGAAACATACGATATCGCCTACATTAATACCGAGTTTGAGAGTCTCATCCTTTGACTTAGTTCTCTCATCAATTACGATTTCAACTGTATCCCAGGTACGTTTTGTATCTCTATACTCACCGTTTACATGCACTGATGCATTGCAAAGCTGGCAAGTTCCTTCATAAATCTTTCCGCTACGAGTTACGATATGGCAGTTCTCAGTTTCAGCATTGTTTGCTTCCATACCGCCGAGGTTAGTAAGCTGAAGTCGGCCATTGTCCTTTACCGTAGCGACCATGCCGCCGAGAGTGTCAGTATGAGCGGCAAGCATCAAGCCGTCTTCCTTATTTTTTCCGCCGAAGTTAACGAGTACGCCACCTTTGTTAGTGAACTTAGCCTCATAACCTAATGCTTCGAAGTTCTCCTTTACCCACTTTGCAGCGTTTGTAGTATAGCCTGTTGGAGAATCGATATTCAGAAGCTCTACTGTCTTCTCAACGATAAAATCAGTATACTTTGTCAAATCAACTTTTTTCATAATATTCCCTTTCCATAATAATCTAGCGTTTATCATCTGGTAGATGACGTAAGAAATATATAGCAAAAGGCATAGCTATGCATGAAGCCAAAACATCAGCTATAGGCTGTGCCAATTCTATACCGAGTACTCCGAAGAAACACGGGAGTATCAATATCAAAGGTATAAAGCAGACTCCAGTTCTGAGAGTTGAGAGGAAGGTCGCTCTGCCTGCTTTTCCGATGCTCTGAAAGAGCATATTTGAGGAAACCGATCCCGGCTGAAAAATATCGGAAATAACCGAGAACTGCAGCGCAAGCGTACCAACTGCTATAACCGCCTCATCATCTCTGAACCATCTGATGATGTCCTCAGAGAAACCAAAGATTACGAGCGCAAATACGATCATCATAATCGTACCTGTTGCAAGCATAAATTTATATGCTTTTCTAACTCTCGAATATTTGCCAGCTCCATAATTAAACGAAGTTACCGGCTGCATTCCCTGCCCTACGCCGAGAGCAATCGAAGCGATAAAGAAGTTAACTCGACCGACTATACTCATAGCGGCGATCGCAGCATCTCCATAAACTGCAGCCTGTCGGTTCAGTAGCAAAGTCGAAATCGCATTCAATCCCTGTCTACACAGAGAAGGCAAACCGACTTTCAATATATTCTTATAAACATACGCTTCCTTTGAGATCAGATGCAAATCGAAACGAGTGACTGTTTTTCCGGAACATATCATATATAGGAGTATCAGGAAACTTATAATCTGAGAAATCAATGTCGACAGGCCCGCTCCCCAAACACCCATGTTCAGTCCAAACATAAAGACGGGATCTAGAGCCATATTCAATACACCACCTGTCATAAGGCCGATCATCGCATAGAATGCCTTACCTTCATATCTCAGGATATTGTTCATCGTACAGCTAGCCGCCAAAAATGGTCCCGCTATAAATATAAAGATTGCATAGGAAATAGCAAAAGGTAGAATCGTCTTCGTGCTTCCCATAAATATCAAAAGTGGCTTTATGAAAATCAGGCAGACGATTGCCAGGATAGTGCTTAGAGTCAAGCACAGATAGAATGCGCTCGCGCCAAAAACTTTTGCTTTGTTTGGCTGCTTTGCACCTAGAAATCTGGACACGAAACTTCCCGCTCCATGTCCGCACATAAAACCGATGGCCTGAAACAATGCCATCAGTGCAAAAACTATTCCAGTTGCTCCGGATGCCGAAGTTCCTAACTGTGATACAAAAAAAGTATCCGCCGTATTATAAATATTCGTCACCATCATACTTATAATCGTCGGAATCGCCAATCGCATGATCAGTGGCTCCACTGGAGTCTCCGTCATCATCTTATACTGTTCTTCTGAATTTCTTAACTTACTCATGTGTAGTATTGTACACCATTTTCTCAAAAATAAAAGTCGAGGAGCTAAAAAAAGAACTACAGCCTCGGCCGTAGTTCCTCATTTTTACAATATAAATTTATCGAAAATAACTTCTCAAAACACTAGATTCTAGGATTCTTTAATCTAAGCATCGCATCCTGCAATTCCAGTTTTGTAACCGGTTTTAAGAGAATTGAACTAACATTCTGATTTACAGAGGCTTCATGTCCATACTGCTCACCATGTCCAGTTACGATTACGATATTTGTCTTTGGTGACTTAGACGCTATTACTTCTGATAATTCAAGTCCATCCATACCAGGCATATTCACATCCAGAAAAGCGACATATGGCTGTTCCTCTCTGGCGAGTCTAATAGCATCATCCGTATTATCCGCGGTCAAGATTTCGCTATCATCCCCCAAAATATTTTCCAGCATACGAACTTCATCATTTAAAATCAGTCTTTCGTCATCTACCACTAAATACTTCATGTTTTCCATGATAAAACCCCTTTCCGATTTCTATTTAACCCATAAATAATTATACCCTTTATTTGCGTTTATAAAAATGCATTTTCGATTGAAATTTTTCTAAATTATTCTAAGGAATTATTTATGTCAAGACTCGCTCGGAGCTTGTACTCCGACTGAGTTAAAAAAAGGGCCATCAGCGATGGCCCTTAGAAATCTAGAATTAGAAATCAACCTCTGTATCATAGTAGCAGCACTTGAGAAGTTTCTCCATCTCCTCCTGGCTAGGCTGACGTGGGTTAGATCCTGTACAAGCATCGAGAATTGCGTTTGCAGCGATATCATGAAGTCTTTCGAGGAATACTTCTTCTGGAACGAATCCTTTTTCAGCTGGAAGTCCGTCTGCTCCGTAATTCTTAATGCAGTGAGGAATGTTCAAATCATCATTCATCTTTCTGAGATATTTGATGAGAAGTTCAACCTTTTCATCATCATTTGATCCACCGAGATGCATATAATCAGCGATAACACCATATCTCTTCTTTGCAACTGGATCCTTTGCGTTAAATGCGATAACCTTTGGAAGGTACATAGCATTAGCAGCACCGTGAATGATATGTGCGCCATAATCAGCAAATACAGCACCTGTCTTGTGTGCCATAGAATGAACGATTCCAAGTAAAGCATTTGAGAATGCCATACCAG
Source organism: Lachnospiraceae bacterium (assembly GCA_045579705.1). Taxonomy (GTDB): domain Bacteria; phylum Bacillota; class Clostridia; order Lachnospirales; family Lachnospiraceae; genus Lachnocurva. The sequence goes on along the minus strand of JAZNMP010000035.1, from coordinate 8,980 downwards.
CAAGGCACTGTGCATTGTGCATTTCGTCTCTAGATGCTTCATCATCATTGTAAGACTTAACGAGTGATTTCTGAATCATCTCGATAGCATGAATAGCAAGCGCATCTGTGTAGTCACAGTTTGCTGTAGATACGTATGCTTCAATAGCATGTGTCATAGCATCCATACCTGTATGAGCTACAAGTTTATGTGGCATAGTATGTGTAAGCTCAGGATCTACGATAGCTACGTCTGGTGTGATTTCGAAGTCAGCGATAGGATATTTGATACCCTTGTTATAATCTGTGATGATTGAGAATGCTGTTACTTCTGTAGCTGTACCTGATGTTGAAGAAATAGCACAGAAATGAGCCTTTGTACGAAGTTTTGGAAGGCCGAATACCTTACACATATCTTCGAAAGTTGTTTCTGGATATTCATACTTAATCCACATAGCCTTAGCAGCATCGATAGGTGATCCACCACCGATAGCAACAATCCAGTCTGGCTGGAATTTGCTCATAGCTTCAGCACCCTTCATAACTGTTTCAACTGAAGGATCAGACTCGATACCTTCAAATAATTCTACTTCCATTCCAGCTTCCTTAAGGTAATCTTCAACCTTCTGAAGGAAACCGCCCCTTCTCATTGAACCGCCACCTGTGCAGATGATAGCTCTCTTACCCTCGAGAGTCTTTAATGCTTCAAGTGCGCCCTTGCCATGATATACATCTCTAGGTAATGTAAAACGTGCCATAATAAAATTCCTCCTTAAACACCCTTTTTTTGAACACTGTTAAATGATTAACGTTTCCATTACCAATTATATTTCTTTACGCAATAATCGACAAGCAATTTTTTGAAAATAATTTCACAAAATTTTAATATTATATTTGGTTACTTTTTTCTTCCACTCGCTTTCAACTCTTCTTCAAAAGCTTCCGGATTCTTCAGATAGTAATCCTGATGTTCATCCTCAGCAGGATAAAAACTTTTGAATGGCTCAACGACGATTTCCACTTTCTTACCGCTGGACTCCTCCAACTGCTTAATCTTTGATAGAGCGATTTCTCTCTCCTCTTCTTCACTATAATAAATAGCGAGAGTGTATGAATACCCTTTATCTATGAACTGCCCCTCTCCATTAAACGGGTCTACATTCTGTAAAAAAATGTCCAGTAACATCTCATAACCAACCTTCTCCGGCTCATAACTAAGCTCCAAGGTCTCTCTATGTCCTGTCTTCTGATGTTTGACATCTTCATAGGTAGGATTTACTTCATCTCCACCTGAATAACCACATACTACGCTATCTACTCCATAAATCTTGTAAATCGGAGTAACGCACCAGAAACAACCACCTGCAAAATAAGCTTTCTTCATACTTTCACCTCACTCATGTAACTCTAGAGGCAATCCGTCAGGATCCCTAAAGAAGGTCATCCTTTTTCCCGTATAATCATCTGTACGAACTGGCTCACACTCGATTCCGAGCGACTCGAGTTCAGCAACCGTTTCCTCTATATCATTCACGCAAAAAGCTAGATGACGAAGACCGCATGCCTCAGGATATGATGGGCGTTTAGGAGGATTCTCAACCGCAAAGATTTCCAGTTCCGTTTCTGCGTCAATTCTCAAATCCAACTTCGTATCATGTTTCTCTGGTCGATGATTCTCCCGAATCACTTCAAAGCCTAGCGTCTCGACATAAAACGCTTTAGCAGCCTCCAAATTTGAAACTATGATAGCTATATGATGAATACTGTTTAATTTCATATTTTACCCTTTCATATTTAGTGCAATCTTTATTAATTCTATCTGATTAAAATAAGAATCGCAATACAGAAAAACACTAATAAATAATACAACTATTACATTTTTCTAAACTCTATACCTACTTTATTGAAAATAAGATTTTCTGTGTATACAATCGAAATGTCAGGAAAAATCTACATTTAATCTTTTGTTTTCATACACTTTGATCGGAGGTATATATGGCAAGACAAACAAAGAAAACAAAAAAAACTGCTTTTTCCATAAACAGCGTACGTACAAAGCTTATCGCTACTATGCTGTTAATAACTGCAGTTCCATTACTAATCGCATTAATCATCAGCTACAACTCTTCTATGAGCAAATCATTAGAAGATGCTGAAGACATCACAAAGCAGAAGACTGCTGTTATTGAGAAATCTTATATGCTTGAGATTGAAAAGATGATGGCAGGACTTAAGACTGTAGCATCCAGTAGAGATCTCATAAATTATGTAAAGGCTTCTCCTGCTGAAAGAAACGATACTGACCAGCAGAAGTGGCTCGCTGATGTCGACGAAATACTTCAGGGCGAAAGCTCCGTAATCGTCACAGCTGCTGATGGAAATCAGATAGTACGTTCTTCCGGTGATTTAAAGAACGTCGGAGACCGTGATTATTTTCAGGACGCTATGAAAGGTAAAGCGCTCATTTCCGATGTAGTAGCATCAAAGGCTGACGGCTCAGCTACTATCTTCCCGATAGCGCCTATCGTCGACGATGACGGAACAGTAATCGGAACAGTACAGAGAAGTTATAACTTAAAGTACCTTCATGAATTCCTACAGAACTCCGTAAATTCTAAGAAACGCGAAATCGCATATATCCTGGATAGATCCGGAAACGTAATCGGACATTCAGGACACGAAATCGACGTAAACAAACTTGAGGATTTATCCGGTTCAAAGGCATATAAAGATTCTAGAACTAAAGCTTCTGGTGCATACACAACTGTATCAAAAGGAAGAAAAGTTATCGTTTCCTATCAGAAAGAAGAATCAACCGGTTGGCTGGTAATCATGACAGCTGACTATAAGACAGTTATGGCTCCTACTCTCAGAAGCACAAATATCATAATTGCAGTAGGCTTAGTAATGCTCATAATCGCTATACTGATTTCTATCAATATGGCACATTCATTCACTAATCCGCTCAAACTACTCAATGATACTATGCATAAACTTGCTGATGGTAGATTTGAAGAAATTGATAAATATCATGATAGAAAAGACGAGTTTGGCGATATTATCAGAAACGTAAATCTGGTAATCGACAAACTGTCAGGTATCGTAGAACATATAAAGGCATCTACAGTTTCTGTAAACAACTCATCCGATGAACTTGCAGAAACAGCAAATCAGATTTCTCTTACTGCAGATGATGTTGCAAATGCCGTTCAAGAAATCGCATCAGGCGCATCACAGCAGGCTGATGAAATCCAGAACGTTACAGTATCTGTTGGAGATATCGGAGAAGCTACAGGAAGCGTTCAGAACAGCACAGATGACCTTTCTGAACTTGCCAAACGTATGCAGGCTGCCAGCAATACTTCTGCTCAGAACCTTTCAGAATTGCAGGAAAGCAGCCAGAATATGAATAATCATATCGAAGCAATCTCTGAAAAGATTGGCGCTACAAGCAAAGCTGTTACCACTATAAACGAGAAAGTAGAAGGCATCGCTTCTATCGCAGCACAGACAAACCTCCTCTCACTAAATGCTTCTATCGAAGCAGCCAGAGCCGGCGAAAGTGGACGTGGTTTCGCTGTAGTAGCTGAAGAAATCGGTCAGTTGGCAGATGATTCCAGAAAAATGGCTGATGAAATTAGAGAAGAAATGGATATCCTCCTTTCAGAATCTCAGGCTGCAGTACAGATGGCAGCTGAAGTTCAGAAGGGAAATGACGAACAGCGCGAAGTACTCGGAACTACAGTAGAATCAGTTCGAGCTATGATAGACGACATTTCTTCTACAGTAGTAAGCGCAAAGAGTATCGAAACAAACGCTGGTACTTGCGTAAACGCAAACAACGTAGTATCAGACGCTATGAATTCACTCTCAGCTATCAGCCAGGAAAATGCAGCATCCAGCGAAGAAACCGGTGCATCTATGGAAGAGCTTTCAGCGACTGTTGCTACGCTTGCATCATCTGCTGATTCTCTAAAGAATGTAGCTTTGAAGTTAAATGAAGAAATGTCATTCTTTAAATAAAGAGCTTAGGCCTAGACCGGATGGTTTAGGCAGACGTAGATATTGAAATAGATTTTTTCAAAAAAATAACAAGTGATATCTCAAATCGAGATATCACTTGTTTTATTATACTAGAAAATATTATTTCTGATTCTTCTGCTCTCTCTTTGCAATCATAGGAAGAATTACGCCGAGTGCAACGAGTACAACTGGTGTAATAACGTTGAGTGCAAATGTGAATGGATCATCTGAATACATTCCGAGTACGCAGCAAGCTGCAGTTACGAGGAAGCACCATCCACCGAAGAAGTATGCAACGCCCTGGTTCTTTACGAACTTATACTCAGGATTGAATCTGTCAGATGCCTTACGAAGTGCAAGGTAAGCAAAGAATACCCAGAGGTAACGCATTGGCATACATACAGAGTTAAGCTTGTTAAGCTGTGCAAGTACTTCTGCAGCACCTGGTACAAATGACTGTACGAGGATAATAGCACCTGAAAGGATAGCTACCATCTTGATACCGTTTACGTAAGCACCTTTGTCGTTCTGCTTAAGAAGCTTTGAAGGGATGAACTCTCTAGCATCTTCGTTGTCGAGAAGAATTCTAAGAGGTGCATCGATTGAAAGAACGAGTGTAGCAAGCTGTCCGATAGCGTTGCAAAGTGCGTAGATAATCATAAGAGCATCACCCATATGATAGTAGTTACCAAGCTTCTGGAATGCTACATATGAACCATTTGATACGTAGCTGTTGAAGTTTGCGTTTACATCCTTAGGATCGAACATCATACCCATAGCAAATGTTCCGAGGATAGCACAGATTACAACCATAAGTGCGAGTGTAATCATAGCTTTAGGGAATCCCTTGCTAGGATTTTCAACCTTGTTTACGTATGGGGAGATTTTTTCACAACCACCAACCGCAAATACGAGGATTGAAAGTGATGTAAAGTATTTAACATCGAATGTAGGAATCAAGTTCTTTGCGCTAAAGTCCATAGCTACATATCCACCATGAGGATTGATTGCTGGAGCAGCAAACATCATGAGGATGTAGAGGATAGACATAACGAACATTGAAGTTCCTGCAAGTGTTGTAAGCTTCTTAAGTGGGTTAAGACCACGTGAAGCGATATAACAAAAGATGAGAAGAATAGCAAATGTTACAAGCTGTACAGCGATTGTAGGGAAGCTATCGTATTTCTCGCCGTTTCTAAATACAGCCCAGCTTAAAGCCTTAAGACCGCCTGATGATTTAGAAGCGATGTATGTTACATGACATGCCCAATAAGTCCAACCAGCGTAGTAGGCAAGCTTAGGGCCTGTTGTATTAAGTACCCATGAGCTGACACCACCACCTGATGTCTTAAATGCAGAACCAAGTTCACCTACCATAAGTGCATATGGGATGAAATAAAGTGCGAACATGAGAATCCAGCTGAAGATAACCTGAATACCGTTAAAATATACGAAACCATTCAGAACGTTACCGAATCCCCAAACTGTGGAAAACGCGATAAAAGCAAGCGTAGACCATTTCATTTTCTTTGAGTCCATATAAAAAGTAACCTCCGTTGTCTTTTTCTAACTAGCAATATGACTAGCGTTTAATATTTTATCATAATTTAGTTATGGGGCATAGAAAAAATTCATTTTTCACTTGAACAAATTTCACCGAAGGACTTTTTCGAACATTCTCATGCAACTTTCTATTTTTCTCTACTTCTTCTATTTATTTATGAAAATTTTTTACAGCACCTGAAACACATCCAAATAGCACGCCAGCGATTGGCCATACTATCCATGTTATTCCCCAATCATTAGTTACGAAGCTCCAAATCAGGTAAATAGCTGTTGCAATAGGCCAATAGATAGAGGCAACCTTATCGACTGTAACAGAAGCTTTTTTCCCTTCCAGACTATACTCGCCTTCCTGCAACAGTTTATTATACGCGCCAATACGAGATCCGCCATTTATAATAAAATAAACTCCTACCGCAACCATAAATAACAGTACAGCAACCAGACTTGACGCGAGATCAGCCTTACCTATTTCAGGCAACAGAAGCTCACCAACGAGAAGAGGAACAGCTGACAGGATGCAAATAGCCACTCCTATTCCTACAAGCAAAGTGTTCTTTCTATCATTCTTCTCTTTAAGCTCTCGAACCATACCATCTACGCCATAAGCCGTATCGATAGGTTCTTTGTCCAAATATTCGTATGGTTTAGTGCGACGTCCCACCATAACAAATATCAGCACTCCACAAGCAACCAGCATCAACAATACTGCCAATCCTATACTAATACCTAATCCTTCAGAAATTCTATGTGCATTTACCAGGTCAGTCATAATCAACAAGGTCGCCGGCGAGATGATACATAAACCTACACCAAAAGCTATTCTTGATGTAACCTGTTCTACTATAGATAAATATGAAGAAGCTTCTTCCATACTAACCGCTCTGGCTTCGTTATCCGTTTCAAACCTATCATCAGCTGTATACTTTGGTTCCTGATTCTCTACTTCATCTTTTAAGAGATAATCAGTACTCACACCAAAGATCTCTGCCATCTTAAGAACACGATTTAAATCAGGTGCTGACTGAGCGCTCTCCCATTTAGAAACTGACTGTCTGGAAACATCAAGTTTCTCAGCGAGCTCTTCCTGCGACCAACCTAATTTCTTTCTTTCATTAATAATCTTGTCTGCAAGTATCATAATTTCAATCCTCCGTTTTTTCCTAGATTTATTTTGCAGGTTCATAGTACAAAAATCAATAGTTGCGAACCATAAAGCGTAGTTGGAAATTTGTCAACCGGAGGTTGCAAGCGGTTGCATCAGCGCAAATATCGTTTTACCAATTCAGCAACAATCTTCATATTCAATACTTCCTGCGAAGTTTCAAAAGTCAAAATAAGTCTTTCCCCTGGCATAATACCATTCAACATATAACTATTAAACTTTTTCACCGCATATAAAGCATATTCACTCTTGTCCATCATCCCTTCATGTTCCCAATAGATTTCTTTTCCTGTCTCTTTCGACAGGAAAGTAAAATCCGGATAAACAGTTCCTACCCCACGTAAAATCAAAGGTTTCTCATATTTATAAGCTATATCGTTTCTATAGAAATAATCTGCTAGTATCTTCTCCGACTTCGATCTGACTCTTTCGCCTCGTTCTGTCAAGATTACTGGCGTTCCATCCTGAAAGCCTTTCGTTTTATACTCTTCCTCAATCCATCGTTCTTCCAGCATTAGCGACGTCGGCTTCACTGGAGTCACTAGCTCCTGTTTCGCTGCATGCAACGAAGTATATATCTCATCAATTTCATCATCCGAATACCCCTTCAGGCAATTCTTCACCCGATTCAGCCTAATCTTTGCGATTTTTTCAACTTTTTCGTTATAATTCTTCTGCGCCAGCTGCTGCACTAATTTGATGTTGTCCTTTGGAATATACTCTCCCAAGCGGTCATTCAAGCAATGATAATACCTCGTTCTTCCAGAGCTTACTGAAACCCGAAGCTTCCCCTCTGGCGCTTCAACTCGATTCTTCTCAAGCTTTATCAGAATACTTTCCAGATATTTTTGTTCCTGTACTAATTTATTTCTTAATCCATGCATAGTCTTCCCCCTCTACATTCTATAAACCTAGCTATACAGCCATCAAGCTTCTTATTTAATTTTAAATTGACTCATTTGGAATATAATCGATTTGTAGTCAACAAATTTTACCTTATTTGTTGACTCATTTTGAACTTTCTCAATTTGCAGTCAACAAACTCTGCCCTATTTGCTGACTCATTCGGCGCTTTCTAGATATTGAACCTACTTTTCCCCAAAAATATAAGCGCCACGTTACTATTCGCATTATATCACCAGATTTATTTCTAAAACAATACAATCTTCATAAATAGAGCCACTAAAGCGACTTCAAAATATTCCCATCTCTTGGATAGTTCCGGATGCATATTTTCCCCACTTTTTAATCGCTTTGTTAGTTACCAGTTTGTTACACGTATTTTCTCGCTTGATTTCACACTGCTTTTATAATTTATTTTTACGTATCTTACGTATTTTCTATTGATAACACGTATAATACGTAGTATTATATACTCGTAAGGAGGAAACAATGCAAATGAGATTTCGAGAAATTGAAAAGCTAGTCCTTGATGATGGATGGTATCTCGTAGATGTGAAAGGTTCGCATCATCAATACAAGCATCCAACCAAATCGGGAAAGGTAACAATCCCAAATCATCAAGGCGACATTCCTCAAAGGGTTGTCAACTCCATACTCAAACAGGCAGGTCTCAAATGAGACCTGTGATCTAGAAAAAGAAAGGAGCTTCAAGATGAACTATATTTATCCTGCTATATTCTATCCAGAGGATGACGGACAGTATTCCGTTATATTCCCCGACCTTAACGACCTAGCCACATACGGAGATAGCCTTGCCGATGCCTTTGCTATGGCACAAGAGGCATGTGGTCAATATCTCTTTACCTCCTTGCGTGATGGTGATGCACTTCCCGCTCCATCTGCTTTGGAGGCAGTTGAAAAAGATGACGAACACGCTCTTGTCAATATGGTGTGCGTAAACCTTGATGAATACGCTCGTGCATACGATGACAAGGCTGTTAAAAAAACTTTGAGCATTCCTGCATGGCTTAATACTGCATGCGAGAATCTCGGTATCAATTACTCGAAAATCCTCAAGGACGCTCTCATTGCCAAACTGCAAGCACGTCCATAATCTCGTTTGTATATAATATATTTAAAGGACGGTATTCTCTCGAATTATCTCTTCGAAAACTGTCTAAGCGTAAAAAAAACAGTCCAGTGGACTGTTTCAGACTGAAGACAAACGCCTTTCGTGATTTAGGTAATCATGAGAGGCGTTTCTTCGTATATATTTTATTTTCCCTTGTTTGGAAGCCCCCAAATGTAAAATATATGAGGATTTTACCTGCCTATACAGGTTGTAATC
>JAZNMP010000034.1:0-68846 GCA_045579705.1 Lachnospiraceae bacterium | reverse complement strand
TCCCCCAGTCCATAATCAAAAAGCAAGTGCGGCTACGCCGCAGAGTAATCCTATTATGTTTGCTTGATCACAGCCTTTCATCAAAAAAAGCAGACTGTCAAGGATGGCGAAGCCACCGAAGGCTACGTCCTTGACAGGCTGCTTTCTTTGATGAATATAATCAGTCAAGCAAACATATATCAGAATTCTGCGCTCTCGCACCAATCCCACTCTGTGAGCGAAGCGAACACTCGATTAATTCCTAAATCACAAAGCAAGTCAAAAGAATTGGTGTGAATCTCCGCTTTTCCCAGATTACACACCAGCCTCGATTTTGACCACTAGTGTGAAACTGCACCTTCCGTTAATCTCACACCACCACAGAGCTTGAAGTAATAGTGTGAATCCATGCTAATTCTCAATTTCACACCACAACCCAAAAGCAACCACTGGTGTGAGATTAACTATTTCAAGCTTTTCACACCATATAAAATCTTGAAATGATGGTGTGAAACTGAAGCTTTTCCTGATTTCACACCATACCTCATTTTAAGCACTAGTGTGAAACTGAACCTTTCGTTAATCTCACACCACCAAAGGACTCGAAGTAATAGTGTGAATCCATGCTAATTCTCAATTTCACACCACACCCCTACTTCTCCACAATCTCTCCATGTCTATACGCGCCCAAAAGCTCATACAGCTCATCTATCTCTTCCTGAATAGCTCGTCCAGTATCCGTATCACGTACCGTCAGCTGCTCTGGATACTTCTCAATCCACTTATCACTCGAATGAATATCAGAATCCTTGCTAATAGCATCTTCCGTGGAAGTAAAAGGCTCATGAGACACGAGACGCAGACCCCACGAATTATAAGTCAACGTATAACCCGCGATTCCTGTCTCTCTCTGATAAGCCCTCGAAAATCCCCCATCGATTATCAAGAGCTTTCCATGACAATGAATAGGTTCTTCCTCGCGCTTCACAGGTACGTGACCATTCACGATATGAGCATTCTCATAGAGATCAAACTCATGTAGAATTTGTTCAACTACATGCTCATTATTCAGTAGTGAATAGTAAGGATTCTTCTTCTCCTTATGGCTATTCGTATCCGCCAAAAAGTACCTCTCAAAAGTTGCCATCCTGTACTTTCCAAACAGCGGTGAGTCCATATCTGTCCAAATCCACCACAGGATATCTTTTGCGCGTTCTCGATTCTCAGCCTTTCTAGCCAGAAAAGCTCGGCGCACATAATAATCCAATTTGTCATATAGCGCACGTCCTGACAAAGTCTCACCCCATAGCGTCACCTCACGAAATGAGCCATCTTTATTCAACGGCATACAACCGTGATATAACAAATTCCCATTTATAACCTTGTACAGTGAACCATGACTCAGCAGGAAATTCATATGCTCCTTCAATCTCTTGCATCGTGTGAATCCAGCCACCAAACGATTCATCACATCCTCTTCTTCTGGAGTCAGGCGATTTGGATCCTCAGGATCAACCGTAGGAAAGTTCATATCGAGCATCTTGTACTCTTTTCCATCTTCGAAAAAAATACCTCTTTCGAAGTCTACACGATTAAATACAGCTCTATCCTCAGACGAACTCCAGTCAGGATGCTCGAGCGCAAACTGTCCCTGCAGTTTAAACTGAATAACAGAAATAGCCTTATGAATCTTCATATTCATAGTGATATCTGTATCGTAGGAATTCTCCATATCTTTAATAGCAAAACAATCACAAGGATCATCCCCATAAACCTTTTCCGCGAACGAAGCAAGCGGAAGGAGATTGATTCCATAATTATCTTCTATAGTATCGAGATTTCCATAACGCGCAGAAACACGAATTACATTTGCAATACACAGTGGCTGACCTATGGACGCTCCCATCCATACCATATCGTGATTTCCCCACTGGATATCCAGATTATGATGTTCCATAAGCTTGTCCATAATATCCGGCGCACCACTACCTCTATCGTAAATATCACCGAGAACATGCAGATGATCCACCGTCAACCTCGGAATCAAATGAGATAGCGCTATGATCAGTCTATCCGCCTGACCCGTACGAATGATGGTATTGATAATCTCCTCGTAGTACGCTTCTTTGTTCGAACTGTCACTTCTCTCTGTAATCAGCTCATCGATTACATACGCAAAATCAGGCGGCATAGCCTTTCTAACCTTTGAGCGTGTATATTTGCTGGCTGTATATTTACACACAGTTATCAAGCGGTACAGCATTATGCGATACCACTTCTCCATTTCCTCTTTAGTCTTTGACTTTGCAACTAAATCGATTTTCTCTGTAGGATAATAAATCAACGTGCAGAGCTCACGAATCTCATCATCCGAGAGAGTCTTTCCAAACAGCTCCGTTACCTTGATTCGAACCGAACCCGATCCATTCTTTAAAACATGCAGGAAAGCCTCATACTCTCCATGAATGTCCGTTATGAAATGCTCTGTACCCTTAGGAAGATTCAAAATAGATGATAGATTAATAATCTCCGTCGACGCTGATGCTATATTAGGAAAAATCTGTGACAATCGATGTAGATATCGAGAGCGCATAGTTTCCATATTTGTCATAATAAACCCCTCTAACCAATCTCTAACTCAACTAAAGTTTCCGACAAAAGTCAGTATAAAACATTAACCGAAAAAATCAACCGCGAAATATTTCCTTAATTACCTCATCAACCTCACGATTTGATTTATTTCCTTCATAATCTTCTAAATCATCCGGACCGCCGCAAACATCAACCCCGAGTATGTTTTTCTCTATGAAAAAAGACAGTGCAGACCGTAGATCTGCCAGAGTCATAATCCCCTGTGACCAATCCGCTTTACATTCTCCTTCAGCCAATACATCCTTATCTATCGAAACATATACCGGAAGCCCGGGTTCTAACTTGCTTCTCACAAACTCCGCTAATTCCGCACGCTCTATAACAGTTCCATCAGGATTCACGAACTCCTCGTTCTGATTCCATCCCAGCCAGGAAACTCTATTATCAAATTCAGTCTCTTCGCATGCTGCTGCCTCAGCACCAATCAAGACAACCTGTTTCAATCTAGGATTAGTATCGACAGCCTCTCTGATCCACGCTCCACAGGATGTCAAACCACCAAAGGCTACTTCCTGATAATCTGTGTGATTATCAAACACGACAAGGGCAAAATCTTCATCTATCCTACGCAGAAAAGGTAATGTCATATAATGATAATTACCTGAATCTATATAGTGAATTCCGCATAGAGGCACATCGATAAGCCTTTCCTCTATTTTTTTCATAGCAACATCATCACAATAACAGTTCGTTCCCGAAATATCTGAACAGTCTACATCAACCTCATCATAATAGATCGACTTTGACATTCTTATATAATTAGTCTTCATATTCTAAACACCTTTATCAATCTGATCTGTCCCATAACCGAAATGAGACCTAACCATTTTACCACAAAAATGCTATAATTAATTAAAGCAACATTAGGGGACTTACAAAGGAGGTTATTATGATTCCTGTAATTACTATCAATCGAGAATTTGGAAGCGGCGGACACTCTATCGCACAGAAGGTAGCACAGAAACTCGGAATTCCTTTTCTCGATGGTGAAATCATAGATAAAGCATCAAAGGATTCTGGCTACTGTAACGAGATCATCGAAGAGCAGGGCGAGAGTTCTACCGGTGCAAACATGTGGTTCAATATTTCTGCTGCCAGCACGATGTATTTCCAGTCACCACAGGACGAAATCTATCTCGCTCAGCGAAAGATTATAATCGAAGAAGCAAAGAAAGGACCTTGTGTTATCGTGGGACGCTGCTCCGATTACATCCTTACCCAGGAAGAAATTCCATGCATTAATATCCTCATTCACGCAAATATCGAAAGCAGAAAGAAACGTGTACTCGATCGATATGGCGATATGAAGGACATCGCTATTGAAAAAAGAATACACAAGAAAGACAAACAGCGTATGACATACTATAAATACTACACTGATCAAACCTGGGGCCATTATCAGAACTACGATTTATCTCTCGACAGTGGTAAACTCGGTGAGGACAGATGTGTCGATTTAATATGTGATTTAGCTAGAAGCTTCTAATAAAAACCCCCTTTCGCTCCAACAGCGAAAGGGGGTTCTACTATTCTACATTATTTTTCTATATCGCTCTCCCAATACTGAACAGCTTCTTCAAGCCATCCTTCAGCATTTGTACCTTTACCGATTCCAACTCCATGCGGTACACGGTAGAATTGCTGATATTTATAAGGAATATTGTGTTTCTTAAAAGCTTTTGCGAGAACATCTGTATGTGATCCGGAGCGAACGATGATGTCATCATCACCAGTAAACATATATGTCTTCGGAAAGTCATCATCTATCCAGTTCTGAACACAGAGAGATTCTCTCTGCTCACTGGTAGGTGTCCAGCCAAACATAAACAGATTTCCACGTTCGGAGAACCAAACACCTATAAGTCCATCCCAGATATTCCAGTAAGGATGATCCATCCAATGATTTATATTTGTCCAAGGATAACCCAGTATCAGGCAACCCGGTTTCTCGACACCGTATTTTTCATATCCATATATCTTAGATCCAAAGATTCCAGCGAGGTTTCCTCCAGCCGAGAATCCAACCAAAGCATAATCCGTAGGATCGATTTCGAGTTCGTCCTTGTGTTCAAACATATACTGAACAGTTCTGGCGAGATCCTGCATAGGTGCGTGATCAGAACAGTGAAGTCCTGCTCTGTACTCTAACACTATAGCTGTAATGCCCATATCGTTTAGATGTGCAGCTATAGCATAGCCCTCCGCATCTTTGATAGTATGAGCATAACCACCACCTGGGAGTACGATTGCACATTTACCATTCTTTACTTTATCATTCTTAAAAACTGTAATACGTACATAGGAAAGATGTTTGTTATACGCGCACTCCTCCATAGAATACAGAGGCATCTGCATCCATCTGCCCTCGCGGATTAATTCAATACGACGTTCTTTGCCTTTCTTCTTATCATTAGCTCTAAACGCCACCACATACATCTTCACGATCATGAACAATGTAAGCAAAAAAGTAAGTACTAAATACACCCCTACTATTACAAGTAAACGTACACCAAATATTTCCAAAACTATTTCCCTCTATTTATAAAATCTACAATTCTATCTGCAGCTAAATTCTGCTGCATCTCACGACTCATCGTCGCTTTTCCATCACCAGCCTGAATACCATAATTTCCAAACTGAGCATGGTTGCCACCGTCAAGTTTCAGGGCCTCATTCTTTGGATGAATCTTATCAGTCTTCATGTTTAAATCCTGCGTTCCATAGATAACCAGTGTGTTCTCCGGCTCTTTCGACTTCAAAGGATATGAACCGAGAAGTATCAATCCTTCGAAATCAGACAGATGATTATTAAAACAAGTTCCAGCAGCTACGCCTCCGAGTGAATGACCCATCATATACCATTCATCGACGCCCTTAATATTTGCTACTGGCGCTTTGTATGCATTCATATCGAAAAAAGCCAGGTTAAACGGCATTCTACATAAGGCAACCGTATAACCCCTTTCGGCCATTTTTTCTGCCATCGGCAGATATCCTCTGACCTCTACCTTTCCGCCCGGATAGAATATGATACCCTGATGAGTATCCTTATCCTCGTCAGGCTTTAGTAAATAATAGGAGCCCTCACAACTCACATTCTTCATATGTGAGACTCGAATCGCTTCCTCATCAGCTTTATAAAAGGTAGCACTGTATAACAGTACTACCAATTCAAATGCAAAAAATATACTAAATAACACTATTCCTATTTTAGGAATAACTCGTCTAACTCTATCCTGCATTAACCCTGAAGACCTCGAGTCTGTCTATCCATGTCTTCTACTACGATATCATAGATTTCACCCTTTGAAGCGCAATACTCAAGTACTAGCCAAGGTTTGTTTGTATGGAAATGAAGTTTGATAAGATCCTCATCTCCTACGCAGAGAAGCTCGTCACCGATGAAATTATCTGCGATATAATCACGGATTTCATCTACATCGAGTTCCTCATCATCTACAGGCTCGAGCAGAAGCTGTGTATCGTATCTAAATTCAATAGTCTGTGCCATAACAGTTGTCCTCCATTTACAATTTATCTGTTTTAAACTTAAGTTTCTTCACTTTATTAAGGCGATTGTTCTCTTTTTCTTCCAACCAATCACCTATCATAGTAAGATATCGCATAAACGGCTCAGTTGCAATAGCAAATAGTGTAAAAAGCATCATACAACGTGTAGAAATAAACTCAATTTCAAACATGGAGTTTAGGTAAAAAGCTGTTACGCCCAAACCTATCATGCAGCCGATTATAACTACACCTCTATAAATATTCAGAGGCTTAGCGATATTTACCAGGATTATGAAACCTACTATAGCGAGCAGGAACGTCGCCGCCACTGAAATATCACGAGCACCTACTCCAAACACCTGACCGAAGACAACGAGTGCAGCGATGGCAAAGAAATCTGTAAGTGCTGCCGGCAAACTTTTTATCAAAACTTTTCGCAGGAATCTACCCTGAATCCTCTGATGCGAAGGTTCTAGAGCCAGGAAAAATGCCGGGATTCCGATATTAAACGCACTGATTAATGTAATCTGAGCCGGTTTCAGCGGATAACTCATAATCGATACTATCGCAAACACTGCGAGAAGTAATGAAAAAATATTTTTTACCAGGAACAAACTTGCCGATCTCTGAATATTGTTGATAACCCTACGACCCTCGCTGACAATCTGTGGCAAATGCGAGAAATCAGAATCCAATAGCACAACCTGTGATGACTGAACTGCCGCATCCGAACCCGAAGCCATAGCGATAGAGCAATCAGCATCTTTCATAGCGAGAATATCGTTTACACCATCTCCTGTCATCGCAACCGTATGTCCGTCAAATTTCAAGGCTTTTACTATCATACGTTTCTGTTCCGGTGTAACTCGGCCGAATACCGTATATTCACGAACCGCATTTAATATGTCATTCTTAGTCTTTAATGTAGATGCATCGACGTATTTTTCCGCACCATCGATGTTCGCCTGCTTACTTACCTCGGAAACTGTCCTAGGATTATCTCCAGAGATTACTTTTATCGTAACTCCCTGCTTCTTAAAGTAAGAAAAAGTTCTCTTCGCATTTTCTCTAACAGGATTCTGAAGCAATACAAAGAATTCTGGAATAACCTCCTGTATCAAACGCCCATCCGACGGAACCGGAATACTCCCTGTTCCATATCTCGCAAAGAGCAATACTCTATATCCTCTGTTTGCATAGTTATTTACGAGATCTGAATAATCACGACCACACGCTCTAAGTAATATATCCGGTGCTCCAAATACGTATGTACCATCCTCAAACTGTACACTAGAGAATTTATATTTTGAAGAGAAATTCATTCCATTCAAAGCTCTATAAACAGCATTCTCTTCAAAAAATTCACGCATGGCCACCATAGTGAGATTATCATCACTAAGAGCTCTAAGGTATGAACCGATTCTAACCTTCTGTTCCTCTGTAATATGCATAAGTTTCTCAGTTTCAGCGGGTTTCTTCGGAAGCTTTGACTTATGAGCTCCTTCTAACTCCCTATCGTCCACCTCTGTCTCTGTAACCTGGAACAGATCATATTCATTTGTATCTTCAGGGCTTATTACGTCGCAAACGAGCATCTTTGTATCCGTAATAGTTCCCGTCTTGTCCACACAAAGTACATCTACTCTGGCGAGCGACTCAATACTCTTCATATTATGAAGCATAACCTGTCTAGCAGCGAGTCTCACTGCACTCATCGCTAGTGTCACACTAACCAGCAGATACAATCCTTCCGGAATCATACCGATTACTGCAGCCACCATAGATGTAACGCTTGAGGAAAAAGCAGTCCCTTTAAAATAATATGCCTGAACAAACAGAGTCACACCAATCGGAATGAGAAGTATGCCCATGAAACCTACGAGATTATCTATCGAACGAACCATCTCTGACTGCTCACCTTGTGGAAGAGCTTTTGCTTCCTGCATCAGTTTATTTATGTACGAATTTTTTCCAACTCTAATAAGCTCTGCACGACAAGTCCCGGAAACTACGAAACTTCCTGACATAAGTTCATCTTCTGGATTCTTCTCAATCTCATCAGACTCACCTGTAAGTAAAGCTTCATTTACGTATACCTGCCCTTCTAAAACGCGAGCATCTGCAGGTATCTGATCTCCAGAATGCAGAACGATAACATCTCTACATACGAGCTCCTCCACCTTTACTCTAGTTTCTGTTCCATCTCTCAAACATATGATATTTGGCGCATTTATAATAGAAAGTTTATCTAAGACATTCTTAGCATAGATTTCCTGGACTATACCAATTATCATATTCGCAAAGATAACCGGCAGGAAAGTCAGACTATTAAAACTACCAGCCACTATCAACAATATAGAAATAACTAGGAATATTAAGTTGAAATACGTAAAAGTATTCTCTCTGATAATATCTTTAACAGTCTTCTGAGATTTCTCTGACTGTATATTTCCATTCCCTTTTCTTAATTCAGCTTTTGCTTCCGACGCTGTTAAGCCTATCATAATATATGCTCCTTTATACAAAACTACCTAAGCATATATTTTACACTATTTATTATACTTATTATCAACCCATTTCCTAAACTTCATATACATTTTGTTTTCATTCATTCCAAAATGTTTCTCAAACCCGCGTTTTGAATATCCGTAATCCCTTATCTGTTTATTCATATTATGTTCCATCAAATAATCGACAAATAGTGCAGCCTGATAATATGACATATCATTCAGTATATTTTTATTATTATATATACCAACGACCTCCGATATAGGTTTATAAGCATATGATTCTGATAAACGATTATTTCCACTTACTGGATAGTTAAACGCAACTGCCGCTGCACAATTACAGTAAAGTTTCTTATCAAAGTTTTTCTTTTTCATCTTATCCTTTTTTAGATATTCATATTTCTTAACCAGTTCTTCAAAAAACGTGTTTTCTTCTTCTTTATATTTATCTTTGTTATAAAAGTACGGACAATACATCTCTGAAATATATCCTTTTTTATATGCCTCCTGCTCTGCTAATGCTTCAATATAAACCGCTGTTCCTTCTACAAGCCATTCATTATCATTTTTATGAACATAATCAGAATATAAATGCACTAATTCATGCATAATATACTCAATCTCTACAGCATTATTACATATTACTATTTTGTTACCATTACGCGAACACGCATTTCCTTTTCCAACATAACTAATAATAGCCTTCATTTTTCTATTTAGTTTTTTATCACTTACAATATTACTATTCCTTAATATGTTCTTTACACATTGATTTCCATGCAATATTTGCTTTATTGCTTTATACTCAGACTCCAAAGTACCTTTAAACTCTTTTGTAAATACCAAAGTAAAACTTTCATTTTCAATAGTATAGGGATTGGTTTTTATAACTTTAAATTCCGTTCCTTCTTTGAATGCCTGATCTATATTTACATGCTTCAGTTGATTTGTTTTTTCCAAATAATATTCATTTATTCTATCTCCCCTATCTTTTAGAAAAGCATCAACACCATATTTCTTATATATCCAAACACCATAATCAATAAATAGCGATTCTGCCTTTTTATAATTCGGATTAATTCTCTTATCTAAAACTATAGGATTCAACGACAATGCAAATTTAATATCCTTACTCCTTAAGTATTCTTCAACTCTCCTTTTCTTTAAATCATTTCTTATTATTTCTTTTATAGAAAGTCTCTTCCACTCCCCATTTATTTCAACAAACTCTTCAGCACAATCTTTTAAATAATTTCCGTTCACCACATCTTTAACACTTGTGAAAACAGCGTTTTTTTCTTTTGAAACATTCCCCCATTCTTCTGGAACTACATAAATATATCCCTTTTTAGCATTTTTAAAATCACCATGTATATTGCATAAATCTTTCCTGATTATCGAAACCATTCGCGATACATTTTCTTTTTTATACACGTTTTCTTCAAATCTTATGTTATATCCACCAACTAATATACTTTTGCCTTTAAAAATTAAACTATTCTCGCTATTTCTTTCATGACTAAAATTCGATGCATACATAACCTTACTTTCAATATATGTCCTATTCTTATATGGAACAAAAGCAATCAATATAAGCACCATAAAAATAAAAAAAATCAATTTTTTTTCTTCATTCTTCTTTCCCCTTGATTTAAAAAGTAGATATGGATAAATCCATATGACATATCTGTAAACTTTCAGAACACACTTTATTCAGCATAAAAATCAAGCAGCGTTTCTATTTGAAGTTTTCTCCTAACACTATTAATTCCCTCTAGTTTAGCAGAGACTAATCCAACACTCCTAAGAAGAACACCCATATCATTGGCACTATTTGCCTTTAAATTATAATACAAGGCTTTTTTTGCATATTTTCTCAACGCTCTTTGATTTTCCTTTAGATGATTTATTTTCCATATACAATATTTATGCTTTAATTCCTTATTAATTACATATCCTTTTTCAAAACTATTTTCAATTATTTGCTGTATTTTACAGCTATCCTCATACGCGAATAAATCTAGATTTTCTATCATAACTTTTATCTCATATTCTGTAAAAAACAAGTTTTCTATCGGAATATGATTTTCTAGATCGTATTTTAAAATCTCTACAATTCTCTTTATTGGTAATCTATTTCTATACTCTCTATCTATACATTGAACATACGATGGTAAGTACAATCTATCTAACAATTCACTAATACATTTTCTTCCAAAATCCGCTTTTTCATTTTCCCATCTATTAAGCGTCCTAACTGAGCAAATATCTTTAGCAACTTCCTTTTGTGTTAAACCCAAAGTTATTCTTCTATTACGAACAACCTCAGCTACTGAAACCGCTTCAAATTCCATATATAAATCCGAAGTTAAAAGTATTCCATCTTCTGAATAACCATATTCTTTAAGAATTTTTAATCCTTCAATCATTCGATCTATATTAACAATTTCATCTATATCATTTACTAAATCCCTCTTGAGTAATAGTAATTGCATTATAGAACACAAGCATTTTTCTTCAGCTAAAATATTCAACGCCTTATTTATATACTTTAAGATTTCGTTCTTGCTTTTCCAAGAATATCTAATTGCAGTCTTAACATATTCAGCTGTATAAATAGAATACAACAAAGCCTTCATATTACCTGTGAACTTATTAGCAATATATGTAAGAATCATCTCAAATTCATTCATGGTTTCGAAAGATTTCTTCTCTTTATCCAGCAAAAGCCTGCAAAATATTTTTTTATATACATACATCAACTCCAGCTGAGAAACCTCATATTCACAAATATTCTTACACGTAACACCTGGAATGGAACGATTGAGTAAATCTTCAACCAGTGGTTTTGCAGCCTTTCCATTTCCGTTATATAAGAAAATACTTGCTCTAATATCCAATACAAACTGTGTGTCAATATCGTCCATTACTTCTGACTCATATTTATCTATCAAATCAAGGCAACTGTCAAACTCTCTATTCTTATAACAAAATAAAATTTCCCTTCTTTTATTAAATCTTTGATTCTCGCTACTCGATAAATAGCAAGAAATCTGTGACGTATCAATTCCTAATCTTCCCATAACACGGTTTCTTAAATAATATTTAGGAAGCCTCTCTTCTTTTAGCCAAAGATTAATATACGACTTGTCACATATTCCATAAGATAATTTAGTCCACGTAACATTTCTTTCATTTTTTTTAGCATTTACGAAATCTATATATGACATATTATTTGCCCCTGTCCATAATACCGTAATCTTTTCTAATCCATGACTTAAATAATTCCAACATATCTTCCTCTGTGCACCCAAAACACTCTTTAAAAGACTTTCCAGTTTCAGCGAACTGAATCATTTGTTTTTGCCTTCCTTGCTTTACAAGATAATCAACTAACGTACCGGCTTGAAAGTATGTCATATTATTTAATATCTTTAAGTTTTCATCATAACCATGACTATTACTTACAGACCCAAACGCACTTGTTTTAGACAAATTTGTATCTTTATCTAGTCCTACAGACAACTGTACCGCAGCTGCACATTTATAATATAACGGAAAATCAAAGTCTCCTTTTGTAAAATCTTTTCCTCCTTTTTCAATATACTTTTTTACTACCAAATCTAAGAACTCACATTCTTCCATTGTTCTGTCATTCCTTCTGTTATAGCTCTGACACGAAGACTGTGATATAAGTCCAGACTCATATGCTTCCTGCTCTAATAACGCCTATATATACAGCCATTCCTTCTACTAACCAAGCATTTTCACTTCTAAACTCAGGTTCTAAATATGAATGTGCCAATTCATGCATCATAATATAAAATGAAAAGCCTCCATTTACTAATAGTATTTTTTCTTTACTACTAGTACATTTATCACCATCACCGGAACAATAAAAAAATATATTTTTAAGCAATTCATTTTTCTTCTTGGATGTAAGCTTTTTTTCAATAATTAATGATTTCAATCTATCACTCATTGTTAGACACGCACATAATGTCTTATAATTATCCTCTAAATCAATTTTAAACTGTTTTGAAAACTGGACCGTTATATTTCCATTTGAAATAATTAACTCATCTCCATTTTTCAAATATAACTCTGTTCCATTTTTATAATTGGCATTAATTCTAAGATTCGTTTTTTTACCGGTATACTCGGTATAATACTTAGGAATACGCTCGCCCCTACTTACCAGAAACTCATCAAAACCATATTTATCGTAAAGCCAAAATCCAAAATCAATAGCTACTTTTCTAGCTGAATCATAATATGAATAACTTCTTTTATCCAAAAATAAAGGGCACAATTTCAACATATCTTTATAATGGCTATCTAATAAAATACGACTTATATCTTTTTTATTTTGTTTATCATTCCTTATAATACTTGCAAACGCCAGCCTTTTCCATTCCCCCTTACAGGACATAAACATTGCAGAAAATTGCTCTAAATATTTACCACTCTTTATTTCTTTTTCTGTGGTATAAATACAACCTTTCTCATCACTATTTATATGCCAATCAACTGGAACAACGTAAATTATTCCTGTTGACCTCATTTGACTTTCATCATGAATCTTACATAAATCCTTCTGTACGACATTTAATAATAAAGCCACTTTCTCTCTACTATAAATACTTGTTTCAAAAATTAGCTTATATCCACCAATATTTACTTGATACCCATCAAATACCGCTGTATTAAACTTGTTCCTTTCATGATGAAATGTTTTAGTAAAAAAAATTTACTCTGTATATATGTCCTATTCTTATACGGTCCAATTAAAAATATTAATAAAAAAATCGGGGCTATGAATAACAGTAATCTTTTTTTCTTCATTTTTATCCCTTTTCTAATAAATGGAGATATGGAAAAAACATCCACTAATTATCCTTCACAAATCTCCCCAATATTCACTACATCCCACTTTGCTTTATCAGCCTCATCAAATTCACTCTGATGCGTAACCATAATAATAGTTGCATCTATCTCCGTTAAGATATGAAACAGTTTCTTAGACACTTCATTATCTAAAGCCGAAAAAGGTTCATCTATCAAAAGTATCTTTTTTTGTTGTGCTAGCATTCTCAAGAATTTAACAACCTGCTTCTCTCCACCACTTAGATTGGAACAATCCGATTTATCCTTAATATTCTTAAAGACAGGCATTTCCTCTATCCCATAAGTCTTATAATCTCTGTATGCTCCAAAGATAGAAATATTATTAAACACATCCTCGCTAAATATATGTTGCTCTTGAGATAAATAAAAAATCTGTTCAGGATTTAAATCGAAATCGATACCATCGATTCGATTTGAAATCAGATTAAGTAGTGTAGATTTTCCTTTTCCACTTTCTCCTACTAATAGATACTTCTCATTTCGTTTAAATTCCCCATTAAAAACAAGTTTTTTATTTTCAAATTCAACAGTCTTATCACAAACATTTAAATCAGCATCTCCTGAGATTGACTCAACAGTATCATCTTCAAACTCCATCAACTGCTCCATATTCTTCACTATATCTTTTGAAGAATTCAGCATATTGAAGATATATAATAACTCCTGCATAGGATCCGCAAAGCTTTGACCATATGTAATTGCAGCTACAGCTATACCTGCGGTAATACTTCCTTCTTTCAATAAATACACGCAAAGAATGAATATCCCAATATCAATGAAGCAAATCATCGAACCTGAAATAGTATTTCCGTTTGTTTTTGCTTTACCCAACCTGTATCTCTTATGTGATAATTCATCTGTGATAGCATTATTTTTATTCAAGAAAGCTTTTCTCGTATTACTATTAACTAATTCAATTCCACCCAACAGATCTGAAATATGTTTAGTATAATCTGCTGTTGCATCTACATATTCTTTACCGGATTTCTTAAGTTTATTCTTATAGATTTTAGGACTGAACACTGCAATAAGTGATAACCCCAACAGAAATAAGCATATTATAGGAGAAGTATAAACAGAAATTATCACAGCATATACCAGTATCATTACACTAGTTTTAATCAGCGAACATACAGGCTGCAGATAATCCTGCTCAATTGCTGTAATATTATTTGTTAATAGTGACAGATATTCTTCATTCTTTTTTCTTTTATAAACTCGATATGAAACTTGGGTCAACTTTTCAAAACACGCTTTTTTTAATACGTTTTCAAATGCTATAGCTGTCTTCCAAACAAATCTTTCAGATATCCAACCTGCAAGCAAATAAATTCCATAACATACTATATATCCAATAATTAAACTATATACGTTCTTAAAAGCTCCCCTTTGAAAATCATCAACCAGATATTTATTACAAATTGGTATAAACGCAATACCAACACTCGCAATCAAATAAAATAGCACTTGAACTACGATCAAATTTTTAACTTTCCATACCGCATCCTTAATTCTCATAATCTCTCCCCTTTAAATAAAGTTTTTGTAATACTACACGAAATTACATTGCATATTTCTTTTTTACCCATTTTACAAACAAATCGTAAAGCTCATCCTCTGTTTGACCGAATGCAGCATTCATGCTTTTTATTCCTTCATGAAACTCCATGGCACTCTTCATCTGTTTTGTCTCAATTAAATACTCAATCACCAAACAACATTCCGGATACGTAAGACTATCTAGTTTCGAGTCAGATGTCAATTGTGGTAACGAATCTAAGTAAAATTTATCTTCTATATGCTCACTAACTGTCTTCTTATTTAACAATGTATACGCCGCTATACAACTCTCCCATTTTAAAACATCAAAAGTATCTCTTTTAAGTTGACCACCACTTACAACTTCGTATTTCTCCTTTATCTTCTTATAATATTCTCTCTGATTAGGCGTTAAGTTATTTAAGCTTTCAATCTCCCTTTCATATCCATATTTCTGGGAATCTATATTCTTATCATTTAAACACGAAGTCCACTTCAAAGAATAATATTCAGCTAATCCTTCTCCTAGCCATACTCCTTTTGTATCCATATCTTTCTCCATATATGCATGCGTTAACTCATGAAGGAAAGTTCCTGTATTCCAGTCATGCTGTGATACTTTAATATTATTATTTAAAGTGACTGATGTCCCTACTGCTTGTCTAATATCAAAACGTATTAAATCATATTTTGAAATATGCTTACCCACAAGTCCTTTTATTTTATTTAAATCATTTCTAAGAGCCTTATCTACTTTCAAAACAGAATAAATATTCTTATAGGCTTCTTCTATGTTTACTGTGTCATTTTTATAATAACTAAATGTAAAACGATTATTTTGAAGTAATATTTTTCTACCACAATGAATATCTAATTTTGTTATTTCTTTAAATGAATTATCTATATCAAAGACTCTTTTATAACCATACTCTTTTAAAAACGAATTCACTCGCTTTCCGTCATCTCTCTCAAACTCATCGAATCCATATTTTTTTATCAACCACCTACCATATCCTTCTGCAATATGTTTAGCAGTTTTAAAATCTGTATTATACTCAGCCCTAAAAATCAATGGAAACAAGCATAAAGTTTGTCTATTCGACTCTTTTTTCAATAGCGTTTTTAACCTGTTTTCCTCAAAAACTTCTGACTTTAGCATTCCCTCTATAGCAATTCTCTTCCACTCACCCTTGAGACCAAATATCGGAGAAATAATTTTTCCCAAGTATTTTCCATCTTTTAAATCATCATATGTAATATATGCCGTCTTACTTTCCCACGCTTCTGGATTATTTCTTTCTGAAACGATATATAAATCTCCTGACCCTTCTAAAGAAAACCTCTTATCTAGAAGAATTAATCCTCTAGTAATTTCCTTAATAATCTTTCTATTTTCTCCTCTACTATATGTCTCCTCATCAACATATACATTTATGTTTTCTACTCGAATTTTCTTTGTTTCAAACTTTAAATCATTAGCTTCAGTAGGCTTATGTACCGAATCATTCCAAATCAAAAAGGTACTTTCTACTTTAATTCTAAATCTATAAGAAAGCACCCAAAGAAAACATATTGATACTACGACAATTAACGCAAAAATTAATGCTTTTTTCTTCACCCTCTCCTCCTTTTTTAAGAGAGCTAAGAAATCCTGCACACAAGCAGGACTTCTTAGCAAATCTAACTTAATGTGTATGACACCAGATATCCATTCCGCAGCAAATAGTCATACAGTTAAAGTTCATAGTTGCTAAACTATCCTTAGGTTCTTCTTCCTTTTCAGTGGATGTTTTTTTAACATTTTCCCACAGAAGATCTTCAAGTTTAGTCATGTACTTCTCCCCCTTTCTATTAGATTTATAGTAAACTCAGTACACTATTTTGCTGAGATACTACACAAAGTTATAAGCTGACAACCGCACATTCGCCATTAAACACTTCTGGTTCATGTGTCGAAATTAAGACTATTCTTTTTGATGCAACATTTTTTATATAATCTACAATCCTTCGTTTTGACTCCTTATCTATTCCTTCAAATGGCTCATCCAAAAGAACCACATCATTTTTTCTCAAAAAAGTTCGAACCAACATTAGTTTCTTTTTTTGACCACCAGACCATTCTCTTAGTTCTCCAACTCGTGACTCAAATCCTTTAGACGTATTCATAATGTCATCATATATTCCAAAAGTTTTCGTTAGAGACATCACTTCTTCAATATTCATTTCCGCATTTTTATAAGGGCATAAGTTTTCTAAAATTGACATATCAAATAGCACATCATCCTGGAGACAATATGAAATATGACTACTAAAATTTAAAACAGCACAATCATTCTCAGTTATTAGCTCAATACTTCCATCTGTCAAAGGCAATCTATTTGCTATCAAGTTCAACAGTGTAGTTTTACCAGTTCCATTTCTTCCAACTAAAAGAGAAATTCCTTTTCCTATATTCAAAGTAAAACCATCAAATATCCAGTCTTCACTTTCTGAATATCTATATTTAATGTTATTGAAACTCAATCCTTTTATCTCAGACGAAACCATTTCTTCTTGTAGTGTATCCTGATATCCTTCCATAAATTCCTTATATCTTTTTAAAGATACTTGTAACGATTGAAGTGATATAATCTGTGTAAGGAAGCCCTTTCCTTCCTGCATAAACTGTTTCGAATACATAAATAAGAACACTATTAACGCCGGAGACCAAAACTTTGAACTTATCATAACAATAGACACATACAAAAAAGCTACCGTCCAAGCTCTATCTACGATACTGTTTAATAAATTCATTTTATAAACCAGAATATCTCTACTTATATTCTTATCCTTAAGTTCATTTAAATCATCTACATACCTTTTGACATGAAAATCAGCGTTTGAATAATCCGATATATACTTTCTATTCAAAAGTAAATCTCTCGTGATTTTAAAGTGGTTATCCGTACGCGACGCTATATCTCTATTTTTCTTTTGTAATTTCTTGTCAAATGACAAAAGAAGTATATTCCACAAAAGAATTATCACTATAAGAGATATTGCCAGTACCTTATTAAAGCAATATATTATTATTCCGAAAAAAAACATTGAAAGTATTGAAATACAAAGCGAAATCATATTAAAAATATAATCCGTTACAACATTAATATCTCCATAGATAATCTGAGTCAGTTTTGCCGAATCATATTTTCTATATGATAGATAATTCTTCAAGACATTCTTTAGCGCTGTCTTCTTTAGCTCAACTCTCTCGTTTTTTTCAAAATAAGTCCTAACAAGAAAGATTACTATTTCAAAAAGCATTATCAGCGCATATGAAATTGCAAGTAGTATAATTTTCTTTTTTCCTAACGTAATGAATCTAGTGTTTACACAAGAAATAATTTCCGATGTTACATAAGTATTAAATAGTATTATACCCTGCAATCCTAATACTAATATAAGATATTTGATCAACTCGCTTTTTCTCTTTCCTATACATGAAAGAGAAAAAGCGAGCCCTTTAATAAGTCCATTTAAACCAGCCAAAATCTGTGACATTTTAAAGCCCCTTTACCTTTAAATACAAGTCATCCAATTCAGTTTGAGTAATAGTAAGAATATCTTTTTCAAGAATATTCTCCGTATCTAATTCCTTAATCTTTTTCCTAATATCTGGATTATCTATAAGTCTCATCTTTTTTACAAAACTCAAGTTATAATCTAGAATATAATTCGTCCCACGATTCAATTCATGAGCCAATCTCTCAAGAGAATCTAAAAAGTCTTCTATCGAATTCCAAACCAGGCATCCCCCTTGCTTGTCAAAATCATATAATTGTTCAAACAAAAGGTTATATTCTAGCTCCAGAGTTAGTTTACCACCATATCTTGTCTTTTTTTCTTTATCTAATGAAAAAGCTGTAACAAGTTCCTTTTCCAAGGAGGTATATGCGTCACTTAAATCTTCTTCACAATCAAAGCTATGACAGTTCACAAACTCTGGAACTTCATCTTTAAAATCACCTTCGCCTGATATAAATTTTACATCTAAACCTTTATTTAAAAACCACCTAGAGTATATGCCGACCTCGCCTATTTCTTTTGAGTCAAACGTTATCCTTTTAATATCCGGTCTAAATGAATGTGGAAATCTCCCATTTTTACCATTCATTGAATGAAAACCAATCATTATTACATCTTCATTTGTATACTCATATGTAACAACCTCATTTAAACCACACAATACCTCTATATCCGTTCTCTCATATCTTGCAAAATTCCACATTCCTGTATTATGAATATTAGCTATTACAAATTGCTTATATCCATTTTTCGCTGAAATACTGAGAACTAAATCTAACTCTGCATTAATATTTAAGGTATTATTTTTATCTAGGTTCTCTACTCCAATAATTCCTTCTAAATCCATTAGTATAAAAAGTTTATGAGACATTCTTATCCAGCCTTTCTCTCAAGAGTGAGGGTAATACATGATGTAATTCATTCATAAATCTTTCGCAGTTCGATGAATAAACATCTCCAAAAGTATTATACGCTGCGAGAGCACAACCTCCACCACATAAAAAGCGATATTTACATTTGCTGCATTTATCCATAACATCAACTGTACGATTCATTATTGATTTATCATATAATTTATATTCTGGATAATAAGTTCCTACTTCAAGTCCTTCTATACCGACAGATAAAATACATGAATATATCCTACCATCTGGATCATAAAATCTAATTTTTCCCTCCGCATCACAATTACAAACCTTAGGGAAATTACGATTTGTGCTTGAACTAATAAAGGGCTGTAAAATTGGTGATGCAGATAAAACCATTATATTATCTTTATTCGCCAAGCATTCTCCCTTTTCCTTTGGAAAGTACAGTCTTCGTTCCAAATTATCTCTTCGCTCTGATTTAATCTGAAAAATAGGCTGCATTTCAAATAACAGGAATCCTTTTTCATATGCATCCGTATACTCTTTTATCAAATTCGATTTTACAGTCTCACACGAATCAATATTATGCTCAGAAATATTCATACGTATTTTTACTCGAATGGAATTACTTAGGCAAAAATCTATACCTGCTTGAATCCTATCAAAAGATCCACGATGATTTTTTAGAATACGAGTCCTATTATGAATATCTCTATTACCATCAAGAGTAATCATAATATTATCTATATATATTCTTTGCAAAATATCCTTATAATCAATAAGATTATATCCATTAGTTACAATTCCGTATGACGCATCAGGTGCTTTTGAAATAATATACTCAATTATTTCTCTATTACCCTTTAATAAAGGTTCTCCTCCATATAGTGTTATAAATGGGATATCATTATCATTGAGTTCAAAAACTCTATCTACCATTTCTTTTGTTATGATCTGTTGGTCCCCTTTATCTGGTGCACCCTCATAACAATATGGACACGCAAAATTGCAACCATACGTAAGTACAAAAGCTACACCTTCAGTCCTTCTTTTTCTTCCTTCCTTAGCATATTTCGTAAGTTCTAGAACTATCTGTTCTTCCTCTTTTATATCATTTAACAAAAAGCCTTCTTCTTTAAGATGCAGAACAAACTCGTCCGATTCAGTATTCTTCGTTAACACATTATCCCTTAGCGCTTCGAGAATCTTGTACTCTTTACCTCCAATAACAAAAGCTTTAGCTGTTAATGTATTTAAGAGATAATATCTTTCCTCATCAATCTTTACCACTTCGTAATATCTAGTCAGCTTCATATTTTCCCTTTCAATAATTCTTATTAACCCAGCTCAAAAAATCCTTTTTTAACTTTGCTTCAGAAATTCCTATGATTTTATCTGTAGAGCGATTTGTGGAGAATAATTCATATAAAACCTTTTTATCATACCTCTTCACGAGATATTCATACATAAGCATTGCTTCTGAATATGTCAGATTATTTAAATCATTCTCACTTTTATTACCAGTTGCCACCTCTCCAAGACTATACACATAACGACTAGGAACTTCTGGAATAGTCTTCCATTTTTCGTCTTTTAACGTTACTAACGCACACGCTTTTTGAAAATCATACTGATTATAATTCTTGTAATTCAGATTATTATTCGAAATGTTTTTATACGCTTTCTTAATTAACGCAAGAAACTCTCCTTCGTCAGAGTGTTTTTCTATTTCATCCTCTTTTCTAAAATACCAATAATCAACCTTATCATCGACTGTAAGCTTTTTAATCTTCTTTTCTACTTGTAACGAATAATATTCTGCCATACCCTCATAGAGCCATCGTTTTTCTTCTCTAAACTTATTATTACAAGTGTAAAAATGTGTTAATTCATGTGAAATTGTGTCAGGTCCCACATTCGGAACTAAAACAATTCTATCTTCGTATGTCCTAGATATGTCTCCTGTTGATATATGTTCAATTTTAATTCGTGAAGTTTTCTCTATTACACTTTTTAATTTCGGATAATCCTCAGACAAAAGATTCTTTAACTCTGTATGATAATCTAATACATTGCTCCATCTTTCAGTTTCATCTTTTTTATTAATCTCATAATTTGATGGATAATTTAACTGAAAGTTTTTGTTGTAGATTTTCAAATCCTCAGTATGAGCAAGATTAAAACTAAATAGAACCCGTTCGCCTTTTGTTAAGTTATCTTCGTCATCTTTTTCTGTATTCTTAGAAAACTTATTAAAAAGCTTACCGTTATCCTCACATAATCTATCCCATCCATACTTTTTATAAATCCACTGTCCATACTGCTTTGCAATATATACATTATCATCATTAGACTTCTTTAAAGTTGTAAGTAACACAAACGGACTAAGAACATCACCTACTTTAGTTTTTAAATCCAATGAATTCTTTTTCTTACCTACTTTTTCGTTTCGAATAATACTTTCTAATGCAAGTCCTTTCCAGTAACCCTCTATAATACCTGAGCCCTCAGTTAAATATACTAAATAATCACCACTTTTTATTTCTTCTTCATTAACATAGATTTCTTTTTTGCTTTCTTCGATTTTGTTCCATGAATTAGGAACAACATAAACAGTAGTTTTTATCTTTTCACCAGTTATTCTATATAATTTAACCCAGTCGTTCCGAATTTGATTTACTATTTCACTAGCTTTATTCTCTGAATAAATAGATTCTTCAATACAAACCTCCGCCCCTCCAATACGAACTCTTTTTGCATTAAACTCAGTCAAACTATTCTTTGATCTTTCTTTTTTTATATCATCCGTCAAAAGGATTTTAGCTTCTATAAAAGTTCTCACTGGATAATACGTTATAATCGAAACAGCAAAAATCAACACAACTAATACAGCACTAATAACGCATATTTTTCTCTTCACCTTTCCCCTCTTTCCTTATCAAAAGGAGGATACCTATGGCCAAGGTATCCTCCAATATTAATCATTACTTAGTACTTGGGCCACCTGGTGTCCAAATACCACCACAACAAATAACCATACACGAAGTATTCATAATCAGTTTAGTATCCACAGCGATATCCTTTGTTTCTTTTACTTCAACTGTCTCTTCTTTTGTCCAAAGTAAATCTTCAAGTTTTGTCATTTCAATCTCCCCCCTTCCATTAAATTTGTAATTGCAATTACATACTTAATTAAGCTTTAGTTTATTATATTCTTCTATTTTCTCAAAAAACAAGTGACATATCTGTCAACTTTTTATATTTGCCTTTAATTTTTATATTTTTTCAAACACAAAAAACTCATGGTATTTCTACCATGAGTTTCTAATTTCTTATTTATTCTCTGATGAAGCTTCAACCAATCCTTTGAAAAGTGGATGTGGTCTGTTAGGACGTGACTTAAATTCTGGATGTCCCTGAGTAGCGATAAAGTATGGATGATCTTCAAGCTCAATCATTTCTACAATATGACCATCTGGTGACTGACCTGAGAAAACGAGTCCTGCCTTTGCAATTTCGCTTCTAAATGTGTTGTTTACTTCATATCTATGTCTATGACGTTCAGAAATCTCGTCTGTGCCATAAAGCTTATGTGCAAGAGTGCCCTCTACCAAATGACATGGATAAGCTCCTAATCTCATAGTTCCACCGAGATTCTCTACTTCCTTCTGTTCCGGCATGAGATCGATAACCGGATGCATAGTTTCAGCATTAAGTTCAGAAGAATGGGCATCCTTCCAACCTACAATATCTCTAGCATATTCTACGAGGGCCATCTGCATTCCGAGACAGATTCCCAGGAATGGAATCTTGTTTTCTCTAGCATATTTAATAGCAGAAATCATTCCTTCTGTACCACGAGAACCAAATCCTCCAGGAACGATTAATCCATCAATACCTTTAAGTGTTTCTTCAACACCCTTCTTCTCAACATCCTCTGATTCAACCCAACGGATATTAACCTTGATTCTCTTATCTATACCACCATGATATAGTGCTTCTACTACAGAAAGATATGCATCATGAAGTTTTGTATACTTACCAACTAGGGCAATCTCTACTTCCTTCTCTGGGTTTAGAAGATTATCTACCATAGTCTTCCACTCTGTAAGGTCTGGTTCCGGACACTCAAGTCCTAAAGACTCACAAACAGCATCAGCTAACTTCTCATCTTCCATCATAAGTGGAACTTCATAAATACTTGATGCATTTAAGTTCTGAATTACATGGTTTGCAGGAACGTTACAGAACTGAGCTATCTTCTGCTTTACATCTGAATCCAACTCCATACCAGTACGAGCTACGATTACATCGGCATAAATACCTGTTCTCATAAGCTCTCTCACGCTCATCTGTGTAGGCTTAGTCTTCAGTTCTTCTGAACCAAAAAGGTAAGGAATCAGTGTAACATGAATGAGACATGTATTTCCAATTCCCTGTTCCTGTCTAAACTGACGGATAGCTTCGAGGAATGGCTGAGACTCCATATCTCCTACAGTACCACCAACCTCGATAATTACTACATCAGACTTTCCTGTATCAAAACGGCCTTTAATTTCATTTGTAATATGAGGGATAACCTGTACAGTACCTCCGCCGTAATCGCCACGACGTTCTTTGTTCAGAACTGACCAGTAAACCTTTCCACTAGTTACATTTGAGTTATAGTTTAGACTTTCGTCGATAAATCTCTCATAATGTCCCAAGTCGAGGTCAGTCTCTGTACCATCATCAGTTACAAATACTTCACCATGCTGAATAGGGTTCATAGTACCCGGATCCACATTGAGATATGGATCAAACTTCTGCATAGTTACAGAATATCCACGAGCTTTCAATAGTCTTCCAAGAGAAGCAGCCGTGATTCCCTTTCCCAGACCTGAAACAACTCCACCTGTTACAAATACGTATTTAGCCATTTTTATCTCCTTAATAAAAAATCAACTAAATCATTCTACTAACTTCCACCCTTACATGTCAATACATAAATCCCGTCTATTCACAAAAACCTCATTCATTTTATGAGTGAGATTTTTAAATTACGACTATTCTATTTTTCCAAAAAGTTTTCCTTCTGGAGGCACTGACATAATCATCTTATTGCATAATTTACAATAATACGTCTCTACTTCAGAGCTTGTAAATAGACTTGTTAGCTTTCTCTTATCTAAATACTTGAAATCATTTCTCCATTTTATATTTCCGCCAAAAGAACTCCAAATATACCCTTTCGTCATTTCAGATTTACAATATGGACATATCAATTTAACTACATTTTCTTCATTCTTTTTTAAATCCATAATCAATACCCCTAATTTTAAACCGAACACTCCTCCGACTTGTCTCAATATAACATCATCAATATTAAATACTCCGCTTGGATTTATAAACTGCACGATTTCAATTAGTATTAATATTACAAATAGAAGTCTATCAACTAAGATTTCTCTTCTACGTAAGCTTGGAAAAATTAATATCAACAATGTAAAAATTATAAAACATGGTCCAATGTTCCAAAGAATATATTTGAGGAAAGTAGCCACGTTATTCTTTCCTGACAGAAATCCATTGATAAAATCAACTTCAGTCATAAATAAAATGAAGTTATCTTCTCCCATAATATTTAACCTCAAATCATTTCATCTTAATCTCCAGGACAACCGGATTATGATCAGTATTCTTAAACTTCAAATCTTTAGTCTTTACCGATTTCACCTCGACATTCTTCGAAGTGATAAAACCATCGATTATATAGTACTGAAA
The DNA here is from genome assembly GCA_045579705.1 of Lachnospiraceae bacterium. Taxonomy (GTDB): domain Bacteria; phylum Bacillota; class Clostridia; order Lachnospirales; family Lachnospiraceae; genus Lachnocurva. Next base: position 43,552 of record JAZNMP010000034.1, on the reverse strand, counting down.
ATTATTCCGGTCTGCGCCTTTAAGTGGCTGGTCTAGAGAACGACAACTTGCCTTTGTTTCATCCATTGAGAATGTCCAATCAGAACTAAACTCTTTCACATCTAATTTTCCTGCCTGCCATTTTCCTTCTAATGTAGGAAATTTAGATCCATCTACATTTGAAAAAATCTGATTGAAATCTCCTGCAGCAATCACATAATTTCCTTTATCAGCTTCTGCCTGCAGATAATCCTTTAACATCTTTGTCTGTTCAATCTTTCCTTCCCCTGAATCATAAGCTTCGAGGTGGAGATTTACTAGAACTAATTCCTTATCAGTACCCTCTACCGGAACCCTGTTTATAGCCAGACATCTCTTCAAATTTCCTAATCTATATGGCCAACTAAAAGGACATGGCAGCTGTACACGAGTAGAATCTGTTATTCCATATTTCGTCATAGTCAAAATTCCACCATGAACCTTTCCGATAGGTGGTATCGGATATGGAATAAACGGAACCTTATAATTCGTAGCAAACGTATCTGTATATCCATCAAATCTGTCCTCCAAATACTTAGCTTCATCTACTTTGTGAGATCTGGCTGAATTCACATCTACTTCCTGAAAGAAGGCAACATCAGGATTGATATCTCGAACTCCCTGCTCGATGCCTTTCATATTCTCTTTTACTCGATCTTCGGTCGCAGTCTGAACTCCCTTACCACCATCCATAAAGAAATCAGCATTATCTCCGAGAGCACCGTAACCTATATTCCAGGTCATAATCCTAAGAGAATCGCCCTTATGCACAGTCTTTGAAGCATCACTTTTCTCAGCAATCTCCAAGGCCTCTTTGTCCTTCGGTTTATATTCAGTCACAGTAAGATAGGAAAAAAAGACTACCACAGCCAATACTAATGCCAGCAGAATACATCCGATTCCCTTTAGCACACGTATAAATACGTTGGAATTTTTTTCTTTCATAAATACTCCCTTTCGATTAAATCAGGATTCCCGAGTTATCTTTACTCTTCTCAACTTTATCATTTAACTTCTTACATGGATAGTACAATAACACACCTATTGCAACCGCAATCACGACATACACCAGCAATGTCAGCAAATACCACCAATAGTCATTCTGATATCTTCCCGCTATACATTCTCGAACTGCGTTCATCGCATAATTAAACGGCATAAATGTATATAGTTTCTGGAACACCTGCGGTAAGACTTCTATAGGGAATGTTCCGCCCGCGCCTGCAACCTGAATTACCATGAGAATAACTGAAAGCGCTTCTCCCACATTTCCAAAGGAATAAGTAAATGAATAAAGCAATATATCAAATACGAATGTAGTCCACGAGCAAGCTATAACCATAAGCACTGGGTGTTTGCACTGAATTCCTACAAAGAACAGCGCGCCAAATACAGTTATGATCGTCTGAATCTGTCCTACTACATAAGTTGTAAAAAATCTTCCTATGAAACACTGCCAGTTCTTTACATTCATTAAATTCGATTTATCGTGCACCTCAGTCTTTAAAATCGTAGACATGATAAGCGCACCTACCCAGATAGAAAGCACGATATAGAAAGGTGCTGTCATAGAACCATTATTCTCAACCGGATAGATATATTTCTCAGTTACATCAACCGGACTTGAAATGAAGTCTGCCAGATATCCCGGATCGTTCTTTATCAGACTAATCAGTTTCTGGTACTGTTCTTCCTGTGTCACACCCTTTAGCTCGCCGATAAGCTTCGAAAGTTTTTCCTCTAACCTCTCCGCTTCCTCTTTGGCTTTCTTTAAATCCTGCTCAGAACCAGAAAGCTTTGTATCAACCTTTCCGATATTTCCAATAACTTTTGAAAAAGCAGCTTCTTTATTTCCGAGAATCTTTGCTGTCTGGTCCATGGATTTCTGGAGATCAGCATATACTGAATTAAGCTTTGGAACCACACTTTCATTCAATTTCTGCTTCAAATCATCCAGCTTGTTCTTTAAACTATTTACTGTAGTTTCCAATCGATCCAGTTTCTCATCCAGATTCATATTTGGATCATTTAACGCAGCATTCAGTTCAGAAACACTAGAATCCACACGATTAAAAGTATCATCTATCTGCGTAATGGAATTCTGTATTTCTTCATTCAAAGTCGCATTTCCTGTATCGATTCCCGCCAGATTTCCCTTTACGCTATCCCAGGAAGCCTTTGCGCTCTGTTCCTTTTCGGAAAAAGTATTCAAGGCAGCCCTTCCGTCTTCCAGAGATTTTTTCAACTCATTCTTTAAATCTACTACCTTAAGCTCTTCTATCTTTGCTTTGGTATCATTTAAATAATTCGTAATTACTTCACTCGAAATGTTCGTCGACTGCGATACTGTGCCAATCGCATCTTTCATGCTTTCTGCGAGCACCTTCGCTATAGAAAGAGAGTCATTTACATTTATAACTACATCTTTACTCGAACTCATAAGTGATTTAGAAGATTCCATCACAGAATCATAACTGTCTAATACGAGGATCACCGTCTTCATATTATTATCCAGCTGTTCAAGTCTTCCGATCAACTGGCCACTATGGTTTCCATTCTCATCTTCTGTTACGAGATAGTCCCCAGTCTGGATGAGAGCATCCGCAATCGTATTTATAAAAGCGACATCGACTTCTCGCTGAATAGCCGTCTTTACTTTACCTGTAATCTTTGGAGCGATAGCATTCTTCTTCTCATTCTGATAGTACGTAATCTTCGGATTTACTATCTCTGAATTCAGGAAACTCACCATGTCCTTTGAGAAATTCTCATCTATAACCAAAGCAGCATAATAATCTCCGGCATGAACTCCGTCGACAACTTCTTTTTTCGTATCAACAAATACCCAATCGATGGTTTTATTCTCTTTTAAATTATCGATGATCATATTTCCGATGTTCAACTTCTTTGAACCAAATTTCTCGCCTTTGTCGACGGATACTACCGCAACCTGAAGATGGCTGGTTGCCTTCTGTCCATACGGATCCCAGTTCGACAGGATATTGAACCACGCATAAAGCGAAGGAATTACTGTCAAACCTATGATAACCACATACGCCACCACATTCTTACTAAGTCGCTTCACATCTGACGCGATAATCTTCTGAATATTTCTGGTGATTCCAATCTTGTCATCGATTTCTTCCAATCCCCGCTCTACCTGATTTCCAATCAGTGACCGGATTTCTTCATCATTATCTATGCCAAACTCATTCATCTTCTGTTGCAGTTTGACATCGGTAAACTCTACATATAACAGATAGAAAGCTATACTAAACAGGGATACTATCCACAATACCAGGAAAACCAGCTTACTACTCTGAGTGATAAAACTGATTATCAAAAAGACCAAAGGCAAGAAGATATTAATCTTCAAACCTACACGAATCTTCTTCTGGTTCTTCCTATGCAAATCGTTCTGATATACGCGAATCTTATCGTAAAATTTTTCCAAATCTCGTGTTTGTTTCATCATATCTCCATTTATATCGCTTACATCATTTCAGTGTCTTCCATACGTTCTTCCATATAATGGTTGATTTCTTCAAACGGGATTCTAATCAGCAAACCTATTACCAGTGCTACAACCACGAAGATCATAAGCTGAAGCAAATAACCCCAGTAATCCAATTTATACATTCCGCACAAACACTCACGAATCGAGTTAATCGCATACGGGAATGGGAAGAAGATATAAACCTTCTTAAAGAAATCCGGCAACAGTTCGATCGGATAAGTTCCCGAACTTCCTGCTATCTGGATTACAACCACTACGACCGAAATAGCTTTTCCGACATCTCCCCAAGTCACAACGAGTGAATAAATCAGAATAGTAAATGTCGTCGCCGTCACAGATGCCGCCAGCATAAAGAACCATGGATGAATACACTGAATCTTTAGCAGAAAAAGATTACCTGCCACTATTACGATTGCCTGTAACTGACCGAGCACCCAGAATAGTACATATCTTCCAAAATATCTTTCTATATTTGTGCAATCGCGATATTTATTTGCATCAGGTTTTACTTTGATAATTGCAGTCAGAATCAAAGCTCCTACCCAGAATGCCAGAGTAGAATAGAAAGGTGCTACTGCTGATCCATAATTTGATACAGGATATATAGTCTCTGTTTCCACATTCACTGGCTGAGAGAAGAACCGGCCATAACTCTCAGGATCTGCACCAAGTTCATTTATCAGAGTTTCTATTTTTTTATCAGAAGACGCTTTCTCAACCGACTCGATTGCCTCCGATATTCTGTCAGAAAGACTATTTATAGCTTTCTTCGTCTTTGTCAAACTCTCATTTGTCTTTGAAAGAGTATTTATGAGATTTGACAGCATCTTATTAGTTGAAGTCAGAGACTTATCCACCTGATTTAGTAAATTCTTCATATCATTGATCTGTCTCTGAAGTGTGGCTAGAGACTTCTCTAATTCAGGTGATATCTCTGTATTATATATACTCTTAATCTCATTAATCTGATTCTCAGCTTCTCTTAGGTTCTGCTCGATTTCCTTTTTATCCGCATCAGACAGCCCTTTGTTTATTGCATCTTTCGAAGCATTATCTATCTTAGTATCGATATTAGCCTTTGATGCATTATTTATCTTTGTATCGATATCAGCCTTCTTTGACTGTGTATTTAATATTTCATTCTGAACACCGATTAATTTGGTCTTGAATTGTTCATTTGTAGCTATGAGTTCATCCAGATTTTTTGCATATTTATTCAAATCAGTTCTAGTAACCTTAAGTTTATCAATGATAGCATCCACTCCACCACTTTCACCGACTCTAGAATCATATGCATCACGTGAACTCTTAAAGATAGAACTCATAACGACCTCGACAAAAGTCTCATTTATCTTTGTCTGTAGAGTCTGAACTACCGTATCAGAAATCTTCGTCGCTACAGGATTCTTCTTCTGATTTTCATAGAATAGTAAAGCCGGTTTCTGCTTTTTATCAGAGAAGATATTATACATTCTCTCAGAGAAGTCCTCGTCTATTACAACAGCTGCATAATACTCGCCTTTATTCACTCCATCAATAGCCTGTTTCTTTGTCTTTACGAACTGCCAGTTCACCGACTTATTATCCTTTAGGTTATCGATTATAGATTTTCCCTGATTATGGAACTCCCCATCATCATCCGTGAATCCTTTATCTACTGAAACTGCTGCTAATTTAAGAGCACCAGTATTTCCATAAGGATCCCAGTTTGAATAGATATTAAACCATGCATATAAAGCAGGTAAGAAGCATATTCCAATCACTATAACTAGTGCAAAAAAATTCTTTCTGAGATTATTTATATCGTCTTTAAATATTTTAATTATGTTCTTCATTCATATGCCCTCAAAAAAAATATATAATCTCTTATATTTTACCACAGTTATATTCAAAGTTTGAATTGTAAAATAAAAAGAAGGGCTAAACTAGCCCTTCCTAAAATATCCAATAATCACATTACATCAATTTGTTTTTTTCGTTATTCTCCACGGAATAACTTTTTCAATCAACCCCAAGACACATAAGATTGAAATGATGATATCAAATTTAAAATACCTACCATCCACATCAAAAAACAACTCACATCCCCAGCCTCACCCGGTTGCAATGCAATAGACATCGCCTTACGTAATAGTGAACCTAAGTACACTATTATTAGCTCTATCAATATGATATCCTTTTATCCTAAAATAGAAAGAGAGCTAGTATGAACGACCTAAATTTTGATTTTCAAAAAAGACTATATCAATTAATGAAAGAAAAAAACATCTCAAGTAAATATCAACTTGCAAAAATGTGTGGAGTAGAATGTTCGGTTGTTTCGAAATGGTTTATTGATGGAAGACATTTGCAGTATGACAGTTTATGTAAGATATGTCCTGCATTAAATATTTCTATTTCTGAATTCTATAATACTTCTCCTTCTGTTTCAAAAAACGAAAAACTTCAAACCCTAAATAGACTATGGGGACATCTTAATAGCGAAGGCAAAGCAGAATTGCTAAGTTATGCAAGTTATTTGTATAAAAAAGAAGTTGATAATTCAAAAATTTGAATTCGAAAATATATCTTAGTTCAAGCAACTAACCTTGATTCCTTAATCAATCCAATTGTAATTAACAACATATTTAATGTACTTAACACCTACCTTAAAAGGAACTATTTTATCACTTTATATTTTTGTATTATTTATCTAGGTTAAATATAGATTGATTAAGGAGGAAAATCATGAAAAAGTTCAAACCCGTAGTAAGTGCTTTATTAGCACTTGTCGTTCTCGTTACACCCGTAACGGCACATGCAGCATCCAAGTCAACCCCTAGTGTTCGCTACTATACTGAAAAGGAGCAAACATCTACCGGGATAAAGTACGGAAAACATTACAAAATAAGTACTATAAAAATACACTATTCTTATCAGGATTGTGTTAAACTAAAAAAGCAAACAGCTTCAATGTCAGGTAATGCATATAACTGCGCCAGCTATATGGTTTCTTTAATACCTGGCTACGGAGTAGTTGTTAGTGGTATAATGGGTTGTATAGGAATATCTGCAGGCAATTATAACAAGGTATTTTCAACTGCAGTTAGTAAGCATAAGGGAATTGAAATATCATATGAGTATTGGGAATGCACAAATAGTGCTTCAATATATGATAACAAAACAACAAATTACCACTTCGCTTATAAATAGAAAGGGGTTAAAAATGAAAAAAAACACAGTTTACATTATGCTTATTATAATCTGCGCAGGAGTATTTTTATTCACTAGTTTATACATCAATTCATTTGTTACTCCAGGACCAAACGCAGCATATATCATCAAGAATATTGTGCAGTTTTCTTCGCTAATTATGACCGGTGTTTTTTCAACATTGCTACATAAAAACCGAAAGAGCGAAAACCAACCACGCGTATAAAGCTATTTTATAGCACGAAAACGACCTGAGCTTTAAGGCTCAGGTCGTTTTTTATCTGCACCTTCTTATCACTGGTCGTTCCAACTCTTTAAAAATACCTTCCGTCTTCACATTCTTACTTTACATTTCCAGATATTCCTCTAATTTGATTTCAAAATAAAACAGTTCTTCCTATCCCGGATCACGTTTAGCGACTGTACCATCTGGCCAAGACGAAGATCAATTTTTTCAAGCCACTCAGGATGTTCTATGAAATCTTCCTGTTTTCCCCACTGAAGAACATCCTCATAAAAATCCTTCTCGCCATTCTTTGAGTTTATAATGTGTGTCCGATAATCCTTTAAAGAACAACCCTTATTGAATGCTTCGCATTTTAAATATAATTCCATGAGAGAACTCTCTTATTGAATGATTCGCATTCATATATCTCAAAGAAGACGATATCTATTTCATGCGAATCATTCAATAAGCGTCGTTGGGCGTTCGCCCAACGATGCTTTAAAAATAAAAAAGCAGAGAAACACATTAATGCGTTTCTCTGCTTTTATTATTTTTAAAGAGTTGTTCTCTCTTGGAATTACTCGATTACTTCTGTAACTCGTCCTGATCCTACTGTACGACCACCTTCACGGATAGCGAATGTAAGACCCTGCTCCATAGCTACTGGGTGGATAAGTTCGATTTCCATCTCAACGTTATCACCAGGCATGCACATTTCTGTACCAGCTGGAAGGTTAACTACACCAGTAACGTCTGTTGTTCTAAAGTAGAACTGTGGACGGTAGTTGTTGAAGAAAGGTGTATGACGTCCACCTTCATCCTTTGTAAGAACGTAAACCTGACCCTTAAACTTTCTGTGGCAAGTTACTGTTCCAGGAGCAGCGATAACCTGTCCTCTTTCGATCTGGTCTCTGTCGATACCACGAAGAAGAGCACCGATGTTATCACCAGCTTCAGCGTAATCAAGAGTCTTACGGAACATCTCGATACCTGTAACAACTGACTTGTTAACTTCTTCTTTGATACCAACGATTTCAACTTCGTCAGATGTGTGAAGCTGACCACGCTCTACTCTACCTGTAGCAACTGTACCACGACCTGAGATTGTGAATACGTCTTCTACTGGCATAAGGAATGGCTTGTCGATTTCTCTTTCTGGGTTTGGAATGAATGTGTCAACTGTTGACATAAGTTCCATGATGCAATCTCCCCAGTTCTTGTCTCCATCAAGAGCTTCGCCGTTAGCAAGCTTAGCTGGAGCTGAAGGATCCTGAAGTGCCTGGAAAGCTGATCCCTTGATGATTGGGCATCCTTCGAAGCCGTACTCTTCAAGCTGCTCTGTAACTTCCATCTCTACGAGCTCAAGAAGTTCAGCATCATCAACCATGTCGCACTTGTTAAGGAATACAACGATGTAAGGTACACCTACCTGACGTGCAAGAAGGATGTGCTCTTTTGTCTGAGCCATAACACCATCAGTTGCAGCTACAACGAGGATAGCACCGTCCATCTGAGCAGCACCTGTGATCATGTTCTTTACATAATCAGCATGTCCTGGACAGTCAACGTGAGCGTAATGTCTAGCTTCTGTCTGGTACTCAACGTGAGCTGTTGAGATTGTGATTCCTCTTTCTCTTTCTTCTGGAGCTTTATCGATCTGATCGAAAGCTGATGCAGCGTTTCCTTCTACTCTCTCAGAAAGAACCTTTGTGATTGCAGCTGTAAGAGTTGTCTTACCGTGATCTACGTGTCCAATTGTACCGATGTTACAATGTGGCTTTGTTCTGTCAAAATGTGCCTTTGCCATCTTAACTTCCTCCTTAAAATAAATTTACGCTTTTAAGCAATTTTTAACTAATTCGAATATTTTTATAAAACTTCTCGAACATATTGAGTATATCCGAGAAGCACGGTTTTTTCAACCGATTTTTTTATTTTGCGTGAGCAGCAACTACCTTCTCCTGGATGTTCTTAGGAGCCTGTTCATACTTCTCGAAGAACATTGAGTAGTTACCACGTCCCTGTGTAGCAGAACGAAGGTCTGTTGAATAACCGAACATTTCTGAAAGTGGTACATAAGCTGTAACTTTCTTTCCGTTTCCAACATCGTCCATGCTCTCAACTCTACCACGACGTGAGTTGATATCACCGATTACATCACCCATGTATTCTTCAGGCATTGTAACTTCTACCTTCATGATAGGCTCAAGGATAACTGCGTTAGCCTTCTTCATAGCCTCTTTAAAGCAGAGAGAACCAGCAATGTGGAATGCCATTTCTGAAGAAACGACTTCATGGTAAGAACCATCATAACACTCAGCCTGGAATCCGATAAGTGGGAATCCAGCAACAACACCGGCTTCAGCAGCTTCCTGGATACCAGCGTCAACTGATGGGATGTATTCCTTAGGAATAGACCCACCTGTAACTGAGTTTACGAACTTGTAAAGTTCCTCGCCATTTGCTTCCATAGGTGTGAAACGTACTTTACAGTGTCCGTACTGACCACGTCCACCAGACTGCTTAGCATACTTGTATTCCTGGTCAACTGGCTCTGTAAATGTTTCCTTGTAAGCAACCTGAGGAGCACCAACGTTAGCTTCAACGCCGAACTCTCTCATAAGACGGTCTACAATGATCTCAAGGTGAAGCTCACCCATTCCGGCGATGATTGTCTGACCTGTCTCTTCATCTGTATGAGCTCTGAATGTAGGATCTTCTTCTGCAAGTTTTGCAAGAGCTTCACCCATCTTCTGCTGAGCTGCTTTAGTCTTAGGCTCGATAGCGAGCTCGATAACAGGCTCTGGGAATTCCATAGACTCAAGGATAACTGGGTGCTGCTCGTCACAGATTGTGTCACCTGTTGTTGTGTTCTTGAAACCAACTACAGCAGCGATATCACCTGAGAATACTTCCTCGATTTCCTGTCTCTTATTAGCATGCATCTGAAGAAGACGTGATACTCTTTCCTTCTTACCCTTTACAGAGTTGTATACGTATGAACCAGTTCTAAGTGAACCAGAGTATACACGGATGAATGCAAGACGACCTACGAATGGATCTGTCATAATCTTGAATGCAAGGGCTGAGAATGGTTCCTCATCTGATGAGTGACGAACTGTTGGGTTACCTTCCATATCTGTTCCATCGATATCAGCGATATCTGTTGGAGCTGGCATGTAATCGATAATACCATCAAGAAGCTTCTGAATACCCTTGTTCTGGTGAGCTGAACCACAGAATACAGGAACTGCTTCGTTAGCGATTGTTCCCTTTCTAAGTGCAGCCTTAAGTGTAGGAATATCAATTTCCTCACCTTCGAGATATTTCTCCATTAGATCTTCGTCTAAGTCGCAGATTTTCTCGATAAGTTCTGTATGATATTCTTCAGCCTGTTCCTTCATATCGTCAGGGATTTCTTCGATAGAGATATCCATACCCTGCTTATCATGATAATAATAAGCCTTCATCTCGAAGAGGTCGATGATACCTTCGAAGTGATCTTCCTTACCGATAGGAAGCTGAACGCATACGGCATTCTTTCCAAGCTTAGTACCGATTTCATCAACTGTGTTGAAGAAGTTAGCACCAAGAATATCCATCTTATTTACGAAAGCCATACGTGGTACGTTGTATGTATCAGCCTGTCTCCAAACGTTTTCAGACTGAGGCTCAACACCACCCTTAGCATCGAATACACCAACTGATCCATCGAGAACTCGAAGTGAACGCTCAACTTCTACTGTGAAGTCTACGTGTCCAGGAGTATCGATGATGTTGATTCTGTGTTCTTTAGCACCCTTCTTAGGGCCTGCCTGTTCCTGCTCTGTCCAATGGCATGTTGTAGCAGCAGATGTGATAGTAATACCACGTTCCTGCTCCTGCTCCATCCAGTCCATAGTAGCAGTTCCCTCGTATGTTTCACCGATCTTATAGTTAACACCTGTGTAGAAAAGAATACGCTCTGTAAGCGTAGTCTTTCCGGCATCGATGTGGGCCATAATACCGATATTTCTTGTTAACTCGAGGGGATACTCTCTTTTAGCCAAGATTGTTTCCTCCTTCGTAATTAGAATCTGTAATGAGCGAATGCCTTATTAGCTTCTGCCATACGGTGCATTTCTTCTTTACGCTTTACAGCAGCACCAGTATTGTTAGCAGCATCCATTAGCTCATTTGCAAGACGATCTACCATTGTCTTCTCACTTCTCTTTCTTGAGAACATTGTGAGCCAACGAAGACCGAGAGCCTGACGGCGGTCTGCGCGAACTTCGATAGGAACCTGATATGTAGCTCCACCGATTCTTCTTGCCTTTACTTCGAGAACTGGCATTACGTTGTTCATAGCTTCCTGGAATACTTCCATAGCTGGCTTGCCAGTCTTTTCCTCAACCTTTTCAAAGGCACCGTAAACGATCTTCTGTGCAGTACCCTTTTTACCGTCGAGCATAATGTTATTGATGAGCTTAGTTACAACCTTGCTGTTGTAAATTGGATCGCTAAGCACATCTCTTTTCTGAATATGTCCTTTACGTGGCACGTTTCTTCCCTCCTTAATCATTAGGATTAATTCATTGGTACTCACTAATTTAATTGTGTTCGTGCATTAAGGTTCTTCAAGTGAAAAAAGCCTTAACACTAACCATAAATTTGTGAATTACTCTACTAGCGTCTTTCTTTTTTCCAAATTACTTAGAAGCTTTAGGCTTCTTGACGCCGTACTTGGAACGAGCCTGTTTTCTGTCGGCAACACCTGCTGTATCAAGTGTACCTCTAACGATGTGGTAACGAGTACCAGGAAGATCCTTTACTCTTCCACCACGAACGAGAACAACGCTATGCTCCTGAAGGTTGTGACCTTCACCAGGGATGTAGCTTGTTACTTCGATACCGTTAGAAAGACGTACTCTGGCGATCTTACGAAGAGCAGAGTTAGGCTTCTTAGGGGTAGCAGTCTTAACAGCTGTACATACACCACGTTTCTGTGGTGATGATGTTTCGATAGGTCTCTTCTTAAGTGAGTTGAAACCTCTCTGAAGAGCTGGAGACTTAGACTTCTTATCAGATGTCTTTCTTCCCTTACGTACTAACTGGTTGAATGTTGGCATTTTTTCACCTCCTAATCTTATTTTTGCGTATATAAACGCATACTTTATGTATTATAGATTCTGAAATACGCTTTGTCAAGATTTTTTGTTTTCTCACAATCTCGATTGTGTTATTATAATAAAAATCGATTTGATTTTAAAAATACCTTATAAACCCAATACTTACATATATAAAAAGGAAGACATATGAATCTATTTGATATCGTAGGACCAGTAATGGTTGGTCCATCCAGCTCCCACACAGCAGGAGCCGTTCGAATCGGTCTCGTTTCCAGAAAGCTGGCCGGCGAGCATTTCCACAAAGCAGAAATCCTGCTTCACGGTTCTTTCGCCCTCTCCGGCAAAGGTCACGGCACAGACAAAGCTCTCGTAGCTGGTCTACTCGGTCTCGATGTTTCTGACCCTCGAATCCCAAATGCTTTTGAAGTTGCACAGGAAGCCGGTCTTGACTTCACTTTCGGAACCATCGACCTCGGCGAAAAAGCTCACCCGAATTCAGTCCAGATTACCATCACCAGCGACGACGGTTCTACTACAACAGTCGTATCTTCAAGCATCGGTGCTGGACGAATCATGGTTAACACTATAAACAATATGCCTGTCGAATTCACCGGCGAGTACCCTACACTGATCATCACAAACTCCGATCAGCCTGGTTGTGTAGCCGACGTTTCCGCCTTCCTTCACAAGGCCGGAATCAACATCGCCAACCTTTCTCTTCACAGAGACGGCCGTGGCAAGAACGCCGTCATGATCATCGAATGCGACGAAGAAGTTTACCCTAAATCAGTCGAGAAACTTCGCACTCTAAACGGCATAAAAAAGGTAACTTACTACTCACCAGTATAGAAAGGTTTAACATGTACAATTCACTCGAACAATTATGCAAAGACAGTGCTTCCCTGGACCTTCCTATCTGGAAAGTCATTCAGGACGAAGACTGCAAAGAATCCGGCATCGATCCGGAAACATCCTATAATAAGATGAAAGGACTCTACATTGCCATGAAGGAGTCCGACCTCTCTTACGAAGCCGACATGAAGTCCCCTAGCGAACTAATAGGTGGCGAAGCAGAACTCGTATCCGCTGCGCGGAAAAAGAATTCCTTGATCGTCGGTGACTTCCTCGGTCGTATCATGGAACGCGCTCTCAAAGTTGCATCCTGCAACGCCTGCATGAAACGAATCGTCGCTTCCCCTACAGCAGGATCATGCGGAGTAGTTCCAGCTGTACTTATCACATTCCAGGAAGAAATGAATCTCTCTGATGATCAGATGGTTGAAGCCCTCTATGTAACTGCCGGAATTGGCGGCGTCATAGCCAACCGAGCTACTCTTTCAGGAGCCGAAGGCGGTTGCCAGGCAGAAATCGGTTCTGCATCAGCTATGGCTGCAGGCGCTATCTGTTATCTAAAAGGCGGTTCAAACTTTGAGATTGCAAACGCTTCTGCACTCGCTCTCAAAGCTTTGCTCGGACTTTCATGCGACCCAGTTGCAGGATTAGTAGAAGTTCCATGCGTTAAGAGAAATGTAATCGGTGCTATAAACGCTGTAACAGCTGCAGACATGTCTATGTGCGGAATCAAGAGCGCAATTCCTGCAGATGAAGTCTTTGATGCCATGAGAAACATCGGACATTGTATGAGCGCCGACATCAGAGAAACTGGAATCGGCGGACTGGCCGGAACCAAAACAGGTGTAAAGATTAGACAGAAAGTTCTAGGACAGACACCTTTAAAATAACCTATAAACATCGCATATAGATTAGTGAGGCATATCAATATGATATGCCCCACTTTTTTTGCATAAAAAAACTCACCACCGAGGTTAACCTCAAGTGGTGAGTTTTTAATTTAAAGATTATTTAGAAGCTTTTGCTTCCTCTTCCTTCTGCTTCTCAGCGAGTTTTCTCTCAGCTTCGATAGCTTTCTTTCTAAGCTCTTCGTTGTAGTCTGTAGAAAGGTTTGTCTTACGATACATCTTCATACCTGTACCAGCAGGGATGAGCTGACCGATGATAACATTTTCCTTCAGACCTACGAGAGGATCGACCTTTCCCTTGATAGCAGCATCTGTAAGAACCTTTGTAGTTTCCTGGAATGATGCAGCTGAAAGGAATGAATCTGTAGCAAGAGAAGCCTTTGTAATACCGAGGAGTTCCTGGATTGCAGTAGCTGGCTGCTTGCCTTCGCTCTCAAGCTTAGCGTTGATTTCTTCAAGTTCAAGCTTGTCAACAAGCTGTCCTGGAAGGAATCCTGTGTCTCCCTCATTTTCGATACGGACACGTTTAAGCATCTGACGAATGATAACTTCGATATGCTTATCGTTGATTTCTACACCCTGGAGACGGTATGGACGAAGTACTTCCTGAAGGAGGTAATCCTGAACAGCAAGTGCGCCCTTAATCTTAAGAATATCCTGTGGATATACAGAACCTTCTGTAAGAGGATCTCCGGCTTCAAGCATAGCGCCATCTGCAACTTTGATGTGTGAACCATAAGGAATGAGATATGTCTTTGACTCAGCTGTAGCTGGATCTGTAACGACGATTTCTCTCTTCTTCTTTGTTTCCTTGATTTCAACCTTACCTGGGATCTCAGTAATGATTGCGAGACCCTTAGGTCTACGAGCTTCGAACAACTCTTCTACTCGAGGAAGACCCTGTGTGATATCAGTACCAGCGACACCACCAGTATGGAATGTTCTCATAGTAAGCTGTGTACCAGGCTCACCGATAGACTGAGCAGCGATGATACCGATAGCTTCACCTACCTGAACTGGCATTCCAGTAGCAAGGTTCATACCGTAACACTTAGCACAAACACCGTCTTTGCTTCTACATGTAAGGATAGTTCTAATCTTAACCTTTGTAAGAGCTTCACCTGTCTTAGAATCTACAGCTTCGTTTACAACACGAGCAGCACGCATACGTGTGATCATGTGGTTCTTCTTAACGAGAACTTCACCCTTAGCATTTACGATATCTTCACATGTATATCTTCCTGCGATTCTCTCTTCGAGAGTTTCGATTACATCATCGCCATCAACAACAGCTGAGATGTATTCACCAGGAAGCTCTGCACCTGGCTCAACACAGTCGTTAGTTCTAACGATCATTTCCTGTGCAACGTCTACGAGACGTCTTGTAAGGTATCCAGAATCGGCTGTACGAAGCGCTGTATCTGACAGACCCTTACGAGCACTATGTGCTGAGATGAAGTATTCAAGTACGTCCAGACCTTCTCGGAAGTTAGACTTAATAGGAAGTTCGATAGTACGTCCTGATGTATCGGCCATCAGTCCTCGCATACCGGCAAGCTGCTTGATCTGTTTCTCAGAACCACGGGCTCCAGAGTCAGCCATCATCTTTACGTTGTTGTAAGGATCCAAGCCTGCGAGAAGCTCTTTAGTAAGAGCATCATCAGTCTTCTTCCATGTCTCGACAACTTCTTTATAACGTCCCTCTTCTGTGAGGTGACCTCTCTTGTATTTCTTTGTAATCAGAGCAACTTTCTTCTCAGCTTCAGCAATAAGCTCTGGCTTACATGGTGGCACTGTCATATCTGATACAGATACTGTGATAGCTGAAAGTGTTGAATACTTGTAACCGATAGCCTTTACAGCATCGATAGTTTCAGCTGTCTTTGTAGCACCATGAATCTGCATAACATCCTCAAGAATCTTCTTAAGATGTTTCTTTGCAACTAGGAAGTCGATCTCGAGAAGGAGCTCGTTTCCTGGGATTGATCTATCCACATATCCCAAATCCTGTGGGATTACTTCGTTAAAGATCATACGGCCGAGAGATGTATCGATGATACCGCTCTTTACAGTTCCGTCTGGCATAGTTTTTTCAACTCTTACCTTGATCTTTGACTGAAGTGTAATGATGTGGTTGTAGTAAGCCATGATAGCTTCATTAATATCCTTGAAAGCTTTTCCTTCACCTGGCTCACCATCTCTCTGCTGTGTAAGGTAGTAAATACCAAGTACCATATCCTGTGCAGGAACAGATACTACACCACCGTCAGATGGCTTCAGGATATTGTTTGGCGAAAGAAGCATAAATCTACATTCTGCCTGAGCTTCCTGAGTAAGTGGAAGGTGGGCAGCCATCTGGTCACCGTCGAAGTCGGCGTTGTAAGCCATACATACCATTGGGTGAAGACGGATAGCTTTTCCTTCTACGAGGATAGGCTCGAATGCCTGAATACCAAGTCTATGAAGTGTAGGAGCTCGGTTAAGCATTACAGGATGTCCTTTGATGACATCTTCGAGAACGTCCCAAACTTCTGGCTCAACACGCTCTACCATCTTCTTCGCACTCTTAATGTTATGAGCTGTACCATTCTGTACGAGTTCTTTCATAACGAAAGGCTTGAACAGCTCGAGTGCCATTTCCTTAGGAAGACCACACTGATAAATCTTAAGGTCTGGTCCTACGACGATAACTGAACGTCCTGAGTAGTCAACTCGCTTACCAAGGAGGTTCTGACGGAAACGTCCTGATTTACCCTTAAGGAGGTCTGAAAGTGACTTAAGTGGTCTGTTTCCAGGTCCTGTTACAGGTCTTCCACGACGACCGTTATCGATAAGCGCATCTACAGCTTCCTGAAGCATACGCTTTTCGTTTCTAATAATGATATCAGGAGCTTTAAGCTCGAGAAGACGACGAAGTCTATTATTTCTGTTGATGATTCTTCTGTAGAGATCATTCAAATCAGATGTAGCAAAACGTCCACCGTCAAGCTGAAC
Source organism: Lachnospiraceae bacterium (assembly GCA_045579705.1). GTDB lineage: Bacteria > Bacillota > Clostridia > Lachnospirales > Lachnospiraceae > Lachnocurva. The sequence goes on along the minus strand of JAZNMP010000034.1, from coordinate 26,737 downwards.
CATAGGACGAAGGTCTGGTGGAATTACAGGAACTACTGTCATAATCATCCACTCAGGCTTGTTGCCAGACTTTCTGAAAGCTTCTACTACATCAAGTCTCTTGATAATACGAGCTTTCTTCTGTCCACTAGCGTCTGTAAGTTCACATCTAAGTTCTTCAGCTTCCTTATCAAGGTCGATTGCCTCGAGAAGCTCTTTAATAGATTCAGCACCCATACCAGCACGGAATGAACCCATTCCGTACTGTTCTACTGCTTCTGCGTATTCAGCCTCAGTGAGAATCTGCTTATAAGTAAGTGAAGTTTCACCCGGGTCTAATACGATATAAGCTGCAAAATAGAGTACTCTCTCAAGTATTCTTGGGGAAATATCAAGAATGAGACCCATTCTTGAAGGAATTCCCTTAAAGTACCAAATATGAGATACAGGAGCTGCAAGCTCGATATGTCCCATACGCTCACGACGTACAGAAGCCTTTGTAACTTCTACACCACATCGATCGCAGACTACACCCTTGTATCTTACTTTCTTATATTTGCCGCAGTGACATTCCCAATCCTTGGTTGGTCCAAAGATTCTTTCACAGAACAAACCATCTTTTTCAGGCTTTAGAGTTCTGTAATTGATAGTCTCAGGCTTCTTTACCTCTCCTCTAGACCACTCTCTGATCTTCTCTGGAGAAGCGAGACCGATTCTTACGCTATCAAATGACACTCCGTCGTTCACTTCATTGTTATTTCTATCTGGCATTGATAGAACTCCCTTCTGTTACTCCTCGTCCATGTCATCTGCGCCCTGGTATGCAAAGTCATCGCCATCTATATCAGCGATATCTGGCTCAGCATCTACCAGTTCACCAGTTTCTGAATCAAACTCTTTCTGTGTGAATCCAGCGTTTGCGAAAGATTCATCACTTTCAAAAGCGTAATTCTTCTCATCTCTAAGTACAGCATTGATATCTGTCTTGTCGTACTCAGATGTATCCTTCAGTCTTACTTCGTTTCCGTCATCATCGAGAAGTGTGATGTCGAGAGCAAGTGCCTGAAGTTCCTTAAGGAGAACCTTGAATGACTCAGGGATTCCTGCCTTAGGGATATTCTCGCCCTTGATGATAGCTTCGTATGTCTTAACACGTCCTACTACGTCATCAGACTTAACAGTAAGGATTTCCTGAAGTGTGTAAGCAGCACCATAAGCCTCAAGAGCCCAAACTTCCATTTCTCCGAATCGCTGTCCACCGAACTGAGCTTTACCACCAAGTGGCTGCTGAGTTACGAGTGAGTAAGGACCAGTTGAACGAGCATGGATCTTATCATCAACAAGGTGATGAAGTTTCAAATAATGCATGTGTCCGATAGTTGATCTGTTGAAGAACTTTTCACCAGTACGTCCATCACGAAGCTGAACCTTACCGTCACGACCGATTTCTACACCAGCCCAAAGCTTTCTATGATCTCTATTGTCATAGAGGTACTGAAGTACTTCTGGACGGACAGCATCTTTATATTTAGCCTCGAAATCTTCCCATGATGTGTTTACGTAATCGTTTGCCATCTCGAGAAGGTTTCCGATATCATCTTCGTTCGCACCATCAAAGATAGGTGTTTCGATATTGAATCCGAGAACTCTAGCTGCAAGTGAGAAGTGAATCTCAAGGACCTGTCCGATGTTCATTCGAGAAGGTACACCTAGAGGGTTCAAGCAGATATCAAGTGGTCTTCCGTTTGGAAGGAATGGCATGTCTTCTACAGGGAGTACTCTAGAAACGACACCCTTGTTACCATGACGACCAGCCATCTTATCACCTACAGAGATTTTTCTTCTCTGTGCGATGTAAATACGAACTGATTTGTTAACTCCTGGTGGAAGCTCATCACCGTTCTCTCTTGTGAATACCTTTGCATCTACAACGATACCATATTCACCATGAGGAACCTTAAGAGAAGTATCTCTAACCTCTCTAGCCTTCTCACCGAAAATAGCACGAAGAAGTCTTTCTTCTGGTGTAAGCTCTGTCTCTCCCTTAGGAGTTACTTTACCAACGAGGATATCACCGGCACGAACTTCAGCACCGATACGGATTACACCGCTCTCATCGAGATTCTTAAGTGCTTCTGGACCAACACCAGGTACATCTCTAGTGATTTCTTCAGGTCCAAGTTTTGTATCACGAGCGTCTACCTCAAACTCTTCCATATGGATAGATGTATAAACATCATCTCTTACTAGTCTCTCTGAAAGGAGAACGGCATCCTCGTAGTTATAACCTTCCCACTCCATGAATCCGATAAGTGGGTTCTTACCAAGGGCAAGCTCACCGCCTGATGTAGAAGGACCATCAGCGATAACTTCGCCAGCCTCTACATGATCACCCTTGAATACGATAGGTTTCTGGTTATAGCAGTTTGACTGGTTAGAACGAACGAACTTCTGAAGTACGTATTCATCCTTCTCACCGTCATCTGTCTTTACAACGATGAAGTTTGACTCAGCTCTTTCAACGATACCAGCTCTCTTAGCGACAACTGTTACACCTGAGTCTACAGCAGTCTTTGGTTCCATACCTGTTCCGATTACTGGTGGTTCAGTAGAAAGAAGAGGTACAGCCTGACGCTGCATGTTTGATCCCATCAGCGCACGAGTAGCATCGTCGTTCTGAAGGAATGGGATAAGGGCAGTAGCAACTGAGAATACCATACGTGGAGATACATCCATGTACTCAAACATAGTCTTGTCATATGAAGATGTCTCTTCTCTGAAACGACCAGCTACTGAGTCATTTACAAAGTATCCATTCTCATCGAGCTTCGCTGAAGCTTCTGCTACATGGAAATCATCCTCTTCATCCGCTGTCATGTAAACTGTTTCATCAGTTACACGTGGGTTCTGAGGATCTGATCTATCGATTACACGATATGGAGCCTCGATAAATCCGTACTCATTGATTCTAGCGTAAGAAGCAAGTGAGTTGATCAGACCGATGTTAGGTCCTTCAGGAGACTCGATAGGACACATACGTCCATAATGTGTATAGTGAACGTCTCGAACTTCGAATCCGGCACGGTCTCTTGAAAGACCACCAGGTCCAAGTGCTGAAAGACGTCTCTTATGTGTAAGCTCACCAAGAGGGTTGTTCTGATCCATAAACTGTGAAAGCTGTGAAGAACCGAAGAATTCTTTAACAGCAGCAGTTACAGGCTTGATATTGATCAGGTTCTTTGTAGCGTTTGCTACACCTTCAATATCCTGAGTTGTCATTCTTTCACGAACAACTCTTTCCATTCTAGAAAGACCGATTCTATACTGGTTCTGGAGAAGTTCTCCTACAGCACGGATACGACGGTTTCCAAGGTGATCGATATCATCTTTATTACCAACGCCCCACTCTAAATGAAGGAGATAGTTTACAGTTGCAAAGATATCTTCCTTTGTGATGTGCTTTGGTGAAAGCTCATGAGCGTTACGCTCTAATTCATATAATAAATCTTCTCTCTCAAGGTCTCTGTCGAGAATTTCCTTAAGAGCTGGATAATAAACGAGAGGTTCATTAAGTCCGATTTCTTTGTAGTCACAGTCTACATACTTAGACAATGTAACCATCATATTAGAAAGAACTTTTACATTTCTCTCTTCTGTCTGTACCCAAACAAAAGGTACAGCCGCATCCTGGATTTCAGTTGCGCTTTCTCTAGTAAGAGTTGTACCTGCCTCAGCGAGAATTTCTCCTGTTTCTGGGTTAACAACATCTTCTGCAAGTCTCTGACCTGCAAGTCTGCTCCAGAATGAGAGTTTCTTATTAAATTTGTATCTACCAACCTTTGAGAGATCATATCTTCTAGGGTCGAAGAGCATAGCATTGATAAGTGACTCTGCACTATCAACGTTAAGAGGCTCGCCAGGTCTGATTTTTCTGTATAGCTCAAGAAGACCACCCTCGTAAGAACCATTTGGGCTCTTCTCTGTGATAGTCGGATCTTTAGCAAATGATGCAAGAAGTTTAGGTTCTTCACCAAATACATCGATGATTTCCTGGTTTGTACCAAGTCCCATCGCACGTAAGAATACAGTAATTGGTGATTTTCTAGTACGGTCAACCTTTACATAGAATACATCGTTTGAGTCAGTCTCATACTCAAGCCATGCTCCTCTATTTGGGATTACTGTACATGAGAAAAGCTCCTTGCCGATCTTGTCATGGTCGATTCCATAATAAATACCAGGTGAGCGGACCAGCTGGCTGACGATAACTCGTTCAGCACCATTGATAACGAATGTACCAGTCTCTGTCATGATAGGAAGATCTCCCATGAAGATTTCCTGCTCATTAATCTCATCTGTATCTCTGTTATAAAGTCTTACCTTTACCTTCAAAGGTGCGGCATAGGTGGCATCACATGCCTTGCACTCTGGAATAGTGTATTTGATTTCATCAGTGCAAAGTTTAAAGTCAGTAAATTCAAGACTAAGATGTCCGCTATGATCAGTAATAGGGTTAATGTCGTCAAAAGCTTCCTTTAAGCCTTCCTTAAGGAACCAGTCATAAGATTCTTTCTGGACCTCGATAAAGTTAGGCATCTCAAGAACTTCATCATGACGTGCGAAACTCATTCGCATGCCCTTTCCTGATTTCACGGGACGCATAATATGTTCATCCATTTACGTTCCACCTCTCGTAAACAACCTACAGTTACAGCTTTATTTCAGCTTATCATCGATAACTATCTACAAAATTGCAGACCTATCGACAATAAAGCAACGTATAGTATATCCGAAATGTCAAGTGTAAGTCAATGGGAATTTTCATTTTTGTAAAAAAATTTTTAACAACTACGAAAGTTTGCCTATAAAAGCGTAAAAAAAGAACGGTGTAAGCGATATCGCCACACCGTTCTTCATAAAGTTAAAACTTATAAAATCAAATCTAAGGTTTGAATTATTTAAGAGTAACCTTAGCTCCAACTTCTTCAAGCTTAGCCTTGATATCTTCAGCAGTTGCCTTGTCAGCGCCTTCCTTAACAACCTTAGGAGCACCGTCAACAACTTCCTTAGCTTCTTTAAGTCCAAGACCTGTAGCTTCACGTACAACCTTGATAACCTTAACCTTGTTTGCTCCAACTTCTGTAAGCTCTACGTCGAACTCGTCTTTCTCTTCACCAGCTGCTGCGCCAGCACCTGCTGCTGCTACAACAACACCTGCTGCAGCTGAAACGCCGAATTCCTCTTCGCAAGCCTTAACGAGATCGTTAAGCTCTGTAACTGAAAGCTCTTTGATAGCACTGATAAATTCTTCTGTAGTCATCTTTGCCATGATTAATTTCCTCCATTAATAAAAAATTTAAATAAATTGCAGATAGTCTGCTTCTAAAATTTTAAAATTGATTGAGTAATAATTACTCTTCTGTTGCTGCTTCTTCTGCAGGAGCTGCCTCTTCAGCAGGTGCTGCTTCTGTAGTAGCTGCGCCACCCTGCTCTGCGATCTGGTTAAGAACACGAGCGAAGTTTGTAATAGGTGACTGAAGTGATCCAAGAAGTTTTGAAAGAAGTTCGTCTCTTGATGGGATCTTAGAAATAGCATCAAGTTCCTTAGCATCAACGATCTTTCCTTCTACAACACCCTTCTTCATTTCAAGACAAGGTGCATCCTTCATGAATTTAGCAAGAATTCTTGCTGGTGCAGTTGCATCCTCTTTTGAAATAGCGATAGCGTTTGCACCTTCGAGTACGTCAGAAAGGCCTTCGCAATCAGTACCCTTGAACGCAAAGTTCATCATCGTGTTCTTGTAAACCTTGTATACTACACCAGCTTCTCTTAATTCTTTACGAAGCTTTGTATCCTGATCTACTGTAAGTCCTGAGTAGCTAACAACTACTACTGACTGGGCATCTTTGATGTTTTCAGCGATTTCCTGAACGATAGGCTGCTTTAATTCAACTTTTGCCACTTTGTGATTACCTCCTTATTTTATTAATAAAAAATTCCTCTCTACCGAAAGGCAGAGAGGAATACAATTATCATTCGTATTGCCTCGGTAGGTAGCATGCGTTATGTCTTACGACACCTACTGTCTTCGGTAAATCTCGAGTAATATATCACATTTTTATTGAACTGTCAACAAAATGCTTGAATTTAATAGCTTAAATTAAGCGTTCTCGTTTGTAAGCTTCTGTGGGTTAAGTTTAACACCAGGACCCATTGTAGAAGTAAGAGTAACACTCTTAAGGTACTGTCCCTTTACTGAGCTTGGACGAGCCTTAATGATGACGTTCATCAAAGTCTGGAAGTTGGCGGATAACTGCTCTTCTGTGAAGGAAGCTTTTCCGATAGCAACATGTACGATGTTTGCCTTGTCAAGTCTGTACTCAACCTTACCAGCCTTAATTTCCTTAACAGCACTTGTAACATCCATAGTTACAGTTCCTGACTTAGGGTTAGGCATAAGTCCCTTAGGTCCAAGTACACGACCGATACGTCCTACGATACCCATCATATCTGGTGTAGCAACTACAACGTCGAAATCAAACCAACCACCCTGGATCTTCTCCATGAGGTCTTCTGCTCCAACATAATCAGCGCCAGCAGCCTTAGCTTCATCAGCCTTAGCACCCTTAGCGAATACGAGTACACGAACTTCTTTACCAGTTCCGTTAGGGAGAACAACTGCTCCTCTGATCTGCTGATCAGCATGACGTCCGTCACAACCTGTACGGATGTGAACTTCGATAGTCTCATCGAATTTTGCTGTTGCGTTCTTCTTTACAAGTGCAATAGCTTCAGAAGCGTCAAAAAAGTTTGATCTGTCATATGTTTTTACAGCGTCAAGATATTTCTTTCCGTGTTTCATACTTTTCCTCCTGTGGTTCATCGGGATATTAGCAATCCCTCCCACCTTCTAAATTTCTATAGTTAACGTTATCCTGCGATGGATTATTAGTCTACTACTTCTACGCCCATTGAACGAGCTGGTCCGGCGATCATGCTCATAGCTGATTCGATTGATGCAGCGTTAAGGTCTGGCATCTTTGTCTCAGCGATCTCCTGGATCTGAGCCTTTGTGATCTTACCTACTTTATTCTTGTTTGGTTCTCCTGAACCCTTCTGAAGGCCGGCTGCCTTCTTGATGAGTACTGCTGCAGGAGGAGTCTTTGTTACGAAGCTGAAGCTTCTGTCCTGATATACTGTAATAACTACAGGAACAATAGTATCTCCCATCTGTGCAGTTTTAGCGTTGAACTGCTTTGTGAATTCAACGATGTTTACGCCATGCTGGCCAAGTGCAGGTCCTACAGGCGGTGCTGGTGTTGCTTTTCCAGCCTGAATCTGAAGCTTAATATAGCCTTCAATCTTCTTTGCCATTATATTTCCTCCTAATTAATCTTCCTTACGAACATCCGCATAAGAGATTTCAACGGGTGTTTCTCTGCCGAACAATTCGACATTAATAGTAACGGTCTGCTTACCAGGATTCATTTCCTGGATTACACCAGTAGTATCTTTCCAAACACCACCGATAACCGATACCAAATCGCCAACAGTGAAATCAACCTCTATAGTTTCTTCCTTATGGATTCCAAGAGGTCTCATTTCTGCCTCGGTAAGAGGTACGGGTTTACTTCCCGGACCAACGAACCCTGTGACGCCTCTGGTGTTTCTAACGACATACCAAGTATCATCGTTCATCACCATATTGATGAGAACGTAGCCAGGGAACATCTTGTGAGAAACCTGTTTTCTAGCTCCATTTTTCATCTCCATTACGTCGATCATAGGAACTCTAACTTCGAGAATCTGATCCTCCAAGTGTCTATTTTCAATTGTCTTCTCGATGTTCGTCTTTACCTTATTCTCGTATCCAGAATATGTATGAACAACATACCATTTTGCTTCTGCCATAGAAAAAAGCCTCCGTTACAGATTTACCAGAATATCCACGCCATGTTTAAAGATCATATCAATTACAGCGATTATAACTGCAAGTACGATAGAAGCAATAACAACAGCTGTTGTCTGCTTTCTAACCGTCTCCTTATCCAAGAAAGCGATCTTCTTGAATTCGCTCTTAAGTCCATCGATCTTCTGAGCCATGGTCTTCTTACCTTCTTTTGCCACTGTCATCACACTCCTTTACTTTGTTTCCTTATGCAAAGTGTGCTTTCTGCAGAATGGACAGTACTTACGAACTTCCATTCTCTCAGGATGATTGCGTTTCTCTTTTGTAAGATTGTAGTTCCGGTGCTGGCACTCGGTACATTCTAAAGTTATCTTTGTACGCACAACTTCCACCTCCAACTGTTTCTTATTTTGTTCTCTTTAGATCTCTTTCTAAAACCTATTTTTAGGCATAAAAAAAAGACCTAAAATTCCATCGCCGTTATACAGTATCACACGGAATATAGGTCTGTCAATCATTTTTTAATGATTACTCTGCAGTATTAAGTGCAATCTCCATCATCTGACGGAAGTTGTTCTGGCGTTCCTCTGCAGTAAGTTCGCCTTCCTTAAATAAATGATCTGAAATAGTCAGGATAGCAAGTGCTTTCTTTCCAGCTTTTGCTGCATTCATGTATAAAGCAGCAGCTTCCATCTCTACCGCAAGCGCTCCCATACCAGCCCACTTCTTATTTACATCTGTGTACTGATTATAGAAGACATCTGCTGAAACTACATTTCCAACCTTTGGTTCTACGCCAAGCTCACGAGCATTCTTTACTGCTCTCTCCAATACATCGAATGATGCGATAGGAGCATATGTTCCTGGAAGCTCGAACTGATAGGCGTAATTTGAATCAGTGCAAGCGCCCTGAGCGATTACGATATCCATTACGTTTACATCTTCCTGCAAACCACCAGCTGAACCGATTCTGATAATAGTATCTACATCATAAAAATTATAAAGCTCATAGGAATAGATTCCTATAGAAGGCATTCCCATGCCGCCGCCCATAACAGATACTTTCTTTCCTTTATAAGCACCTGTATATCCGAGCATATTTCTAACAGTATTAAAACAAACTGGATTCTCGAGATATGTCTCTGCGATAAACTTCGCTCTAAGTGGATCTCCTGGCATAAGTACTGTCTTTGCGATCATGCCCTTCTCAGCTTCATTATGAGGTGTAGCCATAATATTCTAGTCTCCTTTTTTATAACCCTTCATTAATCATAAGTCCCGCATATGTGCTGGACGCATATGGTGCGCTGAAATTCTTTCCAGGATTCTTATACTCTACTACTCGTTTATCGATATATTTAACAGGATTCATAGAAATCTTGTCTGATTCACGGGACATAGCATTCTTGAAGCCATCCAGTATGCCAAATGTTTCCTCTGCTCTATCGCTGGTAACAGCTTCCGCAAGTATCTCTCTATCAACTGCGAGTTTGCCATCTTCACCTTCAACGATTCCGACGCTAGTAAGTCCTTCGGCTAAAGTATGCCAAATTCCAGTCACCTCGTTACTCAGTCTATTATAACCGTTTGCATTTCCATATTCATCACCTAAATCGAGCAAATGATTATAAGACCCTATCAAAACCTCAACGCTGTCACCGATGGAATCTACATTAGCCTTAAATCCAATCGTAGCATCCCCCTCAGTCACACCTTTGAGATTGATTTCAAATTCATTGTTGATAGTGAAAGTATTTGCCAGAGCGCTATGTTCATTACCATTTAATGTAAAAACAGCATTTCCAGCGTTTGCCGTAATCTGATCCAACCCCATCGTATGGATTTCATTCCATGAAGAACCAGACTGGATCTTAAACAGATACTCCTCTCCTTCAGACAAACCTGTCTGTCTGGAGACAAGTCTCAATGCACTCGCTCCCTCTCCATTATCTACCACTTCAGCACTGATACCTATATCTGATCTGTTGATCAGACGAGCTATCTTCTGCTGGATAGATAGATTATTCTCACTACCATCTATATCAAATTGGAACTCATAAGAATTAGACGGTGTGTCTAAATCGAATGAGAAGTTACCCTCTTCAAAATCCCTCCTTGCATTATCGAGGAATCTGCCCATAACAATCTGAGGAGTAGCAAGCCGCTTTACTCCCAGTTTAAATGTATCACTGGCATCCACATTCTCGCCATTACCTATATAAGTAACAGCAACGCTGTCTTCATCACTAGAAGTTGCTACCTTCTGATTAAAGACACCCTCGATGCCTTCACCGTCTCCTGACAGGAACGATGTAACATTCTTCGTCTGACGCGCACTTTCCTTTAAATCGATGATGAATTTCTCCACGTCATCCGTCATATTAATCTTGTAAAGGGGTTCTTCTTTGTTCTCTTTGACAATCTTATTGTAGACATCACGGAGCTCACTCTTCTTGTGAGATTCGTAGCGCGAAGAAGCGTTCGTTTTGCCATATGTAGTTAGATAATAGTTATATACGGTATCTATCGCCGACATAGCGAACCTCCTTCCTCCGTGAAGATATTTTGCGCATAATAATCCATTTATGCATATACATCATATCATAGAATAGTCAAAATGTCACCCTTCAAATGATATTTTTTCAGAATATTTAGATGTGTAAAAAAAGAACCAGTCACACGAACTGGTTCCTTTGACATCTAACGCATGTTTAGTTTTTGCTGTCCATAAACTGAGGATCTACTGTATTGATCTGCCCCATACTCTGATTGTACATATTCACAGCAGATTTATTTCTCTTTACACTAGAAACCTGACTCTTCAATTTTGAAAATTTAGCTTCAGCAAGTGCTTTGTTTCGAAGTTCCTCTGCCTGGATACTGGCCGACAAATCCGAGATTTCCATGATAAGCTTCTTCATCTTGCTTATCTCATCGCCATATTCCTCCTTGTTCTGCTGAATATCCCGACGAATACGGCTGTACATAGTCTCAAATCCCTTGTCCAGAGATTCCAAAACCTCTATCAGCTCATCTTTTCTATCATATGTCGCTTGCAAATCTTCAGGTGTAGAAAAAGGATCTGACAAAACCTCCTTCTGCCTCTCATTCGCAACCATAATCGCTTCCAATACCTCTATCTTCTTCTCGAGGCTTTCACGAAGCATCATGACATAATTTCCAGACATAGTCACACTCCTAATACTTTACGCTACACTATTTCCGTTGTTAGTCTTTTTCATGACTTCTTTCCAAGTATCACGCAAAGTATGAAGATGTGTCAACACTTCCTGCATGATCTCTTCATCTTTTTTCACATTCGCCCAAGCGAGCCTTTCCCTCAAGTATTCATATACATTCTGAAAATCCTTTGAAACTTCATACTTAGGATCAAGTGTGATGATGAAGTTCTCGATAATAGCATCGCACTTTCTGATATTAGTATGTGCTTTCTGGATATCGCCTTCTTTGATTCCTGCTACAGCGATATTCGCAAAGCGGATAGCTCCATCATAAAGCATCAATGTTAATTCAGCTGGTGACGCTGTGAGAACCTTGCTGTTTTTATATGCTGCATATCCTTTAGCTGCATTCATAATAATTGCCCCTCTCTATCACTAGGCTTCCTTCAAATTCCTTTTATTACTGGAAGAATCCACTAATAGATGACTGCTGGCTATTCAGATTAGAAAGCGCAGATTCCATCTTTGCGAATTTCTTATAATAACGATCTTCCATTTCTTCTACTTTATCTTCCCACTGCTTAATGAGGAGATTGTAATTCTTATAATCTTTTTCCATCTGCTTGTCGTTGTAGATAGTATAAGCACTACTCATAGTTGTACTCTTCATCTTGTCGCCCAGTGCATCATACATGCCTGAGAACAATTTCTGCATAAACTGCATTACAGTATCCGGATCATCAGTCAGTGCCTTCATGAGTTTATCTTCCTTGCCACTAACAGCTATATCATCCGCATCACCATTAATATGAAGAGCATACTGCTCATTAGATGAAGCATTCAGGATACCGAGGGTCTGGATTCCATATGTACCCAGGGAAATCTTCTGACCATTGATTTCAAATCCAGCCAACATCGAACGATTCATCGTACTGATGATAGTATCGATCGTAGTATCTCTTCTCAGAAGAGCATTCTTAATCTTATCTTCGTATTTATTTGCAGTAGCCTCACCCATCGCCTGTCTCTCTTCATCTGTAAGAGGCTGCATGTCTTTTGCAGTTTCAGCATTATATCTGGATGCGAGGTCATTTATTACATTATTATACTGTGTAAAGAAATCTTTAATCTTGTCATAAAGTCCCTGTACATCAGCACTTGTATTTATGGTGATTTCATCTGTAGTCTTTGCTAGAGCATTTATAGTAAGTCCATTTACCGTAATAGTATTGCTATCGCTGGTATATGTCGTACCATCAACTATAAATTCAGCATCACTACCTTCAATCTTGTTCGCTTTAGAACCGATTCCCAAAACTTCGAGAGCTGCTACAGAAGAACCAGTTGTTACTACATTTCCTTCAGCATCTACTGCCTCTACGGAAAAATTATGCTCAGCTCCGCTCTTTGCCGCATTCAGGAAGATTCTCTGATTTCCTTCATCGAGGTTTAGATTAATACCAACTTCAGCAAACTGAGTCTTAAGTGAAGCAATAGTTGTTTCACCGTTTACTTCGATCAGTTTTTCCTTGTCGCCGGATTTAACCTTGATATATCCTGTTCCTTCGAAAGAACCATCTAGACCATACTCTGTTGTAGTCTTTCCATCTTCACCAGTTTTTTCTTTGCCTCTCAACAGATAAGTAAGTGCTGTTCCTTCTGTAACCTTACCTGTAGGATTCCTGTCTGTTTCCAAAGCCTTCATCTTAGCGCCAGTCCAGTAAGCACTCTTTGCGAGAGATGTAATCTTAAGAGTATGCGAACCAACAGCTGCTACATTAGATGTAGAGACTGTCGCCTTAGTTGCATCTGAAACTACAGACTTCTTCAGATTATATGCTGATGAAAATCTCAGATTACCTGCTGCGGTATAGAGTCCATAGACTTCAGTGTTTACCTCTTTCCATATCTCCTGTTTCCAACCGAGCTTAGTCTGTTCTTTCTTTAATTTATCTACTTTTGTACTATAATTTGAAACCAGTGCAGATACGATAGACTCAGTATCAAGTCCACTCGTCATACCTGTCATTCTAATAGGTGAAGCCATAGTATTCCTCCTTACCTCTTCTCGTCAACGAGGATTCCTGCCATTTCCCATGCCTTGGCAATCAAATCTAACGTCTTCTCAGGCGGAAACTCCTTGATTACCTTCTTGCTGTCCTTATCCACGATTTTAATAGTTACACGATTCGTTTTGTCGTGAATACCAAAGACGGCTTCAGTATTAGGCATGCTCTTGTTGATCTTCTCAACAGCTTCCTTAATCTGTTCATGTGAGGCTTCCCTGTCAGAACTAACGTCTTCCTTTACTGGCTGTTTATTCTTCTCAAAATCAACTACATCCGGTTGGGCGTTCTCCATAACAGCTGCTGCCGGCTTTGTTTTCACATCACTAGCCACTGAAAAATTTTCTACAGGACTAGCTGCATTTGTTGCATTAATAGATGTCATAATTGCACCTCCAGTGCATGTGTCCTTCCTTTGACACATAGTTATATTTAATCCTATTAAACTTATCGGACGCTTTCTATAAAAAAATAAGAGCAAATACGATTTATTTTCCACGAAATAAAAAAATCACAACTTTCTTAAAGGCTACTCGCCCTTAAGAAGTTGTGAATATTTAGCTTTACTTAATTTATACAGGCAAGGAATCAGTCTTTCTTTTTGCCCAAAAGGTCATTAAGAGCGCTAAGCTTATCAGTAGCCATTGCTTCTTCATTTTCCTTCTGAATCTGAAGATAAACTTCTTTTCTGTATACTGGAATTTCCTTTGGAGCGGAGATTCCGATTTTAACCTGGTCACCATGTGACTCTAAAATCATTACTTCGATATTGTTGTTAATGATCAGCGATTCGCCTTTTTTTCTTGATAATGCTAGCATATTATTCGTTCGCCTCCTCATTCTTATCACCATTCAATATGTCATAAATTGGATAGCGGACAGGATAGTCCTCATTCTCAACAATAATCTGAGCACCTTTTCTATTAGTAGAATTGATGATAATAGGTGCTTTCAAATTTACTGTCATATCTTTCAGGTTCTCAGGAACCTTTAGAGTAACGAGTACAACTAGCTCTTCATTTGTAAACTCTCCCAAAGGTGCGAGGAGTTCATCATTTACAACCGGGTTATAATCTGGCTTTACGAAGCTAGGATTGATAACTGGCATTGCAAACTGTGGTTCGTCCATAGACTGGAACCATATTACAGATTTCTCATTCTCACCTTCACTATCATAAATGAGTGTGAAATGCTTCATGTGTGGGAAACCAATAATTCCATTGTCGAGTTCGAGCAGCTTCTCGTCCTCGATTTCGATTTCTCCAAATAGTCTAGTATTTGCTTTCATTTTATTAGCCCTCTCCTGTGATTATCTAATCAATCAACTGTAGTTTTATTATAGCATTGTTTGTTTAATATAGAAAATAAATTTTAAATGTAATTTAACAATGTCATGTCTCCCAGCTTACCTGCGGCTGTTAGTGAAGATGAATATGCAGTATGTGCTGCTGTATATTTCAGTACTACTTCTGACAAATCCATGTCATCATTCTTTGACTGTAAATCCTGAATAGTCTCCATCTGATCTGACATCTGCTTGCTAGTCATATCGAGCTGCTGTTTTCTACATCCGATATCTGTCATAGCCAGATTCAATCTATCTTCGTAATTCTTTGACTTCTCTAACTCTGCATTGAATATCTTCTGTAGGCAGTTATTAGAGTAATCCAATTCTTTATTCGCTGCTTCAATCCACTTATCGAGAGATGTCTGATAGTCAGAGGCTGCATACTGCATCTGAGCTTTCATCTCTTTCAAGTTCTGAACCTTGTCATATGCATTGATTGCATTTGATACTGCTGCAACCATATCATTGATATCCTGAATAAAGTTTGAATCAAATACCTGATCAGCCTCGATATTTACACGCAGTTCCTGATTAGCTGCGATAGTATAGTTGATATCATATCCGATTGCTACACCATTCTCATCGTATTTATCATACTGAACATTTACAGGTGCACCCTTGTCCGCTGTCTTCACACAGTTATAGTAATACTCTGGGCGAAGTTCTCCATCTTTAAATCCAGTCTTTGAATAATTGAAATCTAAAACTGCACGGTTGGCCTTTAAAGTACTGGACAGATTTTTTCCTAATACGATATCACCTGTTTCCTCGATGAGAACTGCGTCATCATCGCCTACAACCATTCCGGTTGCATTTTCCCAGTCGAGCTCTGTTTCATATACTGTTATGTTCAAAGTCTGTGCTACATCTGAACCAGCATTCTTATAGGAAACAGGAATTACATCTCCATTATTTCCTACAGAAATATTGTCATATGCAGCTCTTACACGATAATAATCATGTTCTGTATATGGGTTGTTCACGATAGAAGTAGTATCAAGCACTTCTGTAGCATCTCCAGGAACTTTTACTGATCCTGAATAATACCTATACTCTTCCATATTCTTAAATTCGATAGGCTGCTGTATAGAATAAGTAGTATCTTTTTCATCAGCCATAAATGTCAGAGTCTTGTTAGTTCTATATCCGGTAAAAACAGTTCTGCCAGCATAGTCTGAATTTCCAGCATCATACAGCTGTGACTGAAGTGCCTGCAGCTGCTTTAAGATAGTCTTTCTATCATCCTGTGTCAGAGTATCGTTCGCGCCTTGGTTTGACAGAGTATGTACATTTCGCACGATACTTCTCATATCGTTAACAGCAGTCTCAGTTACTTCCAACCAGCTTTCTGCATCCGGAATATTTTTCTTATAATACTGATTTACTTTTGACAGCGATGTACTAAATCTAAGAGAACGAACCGCGATAACAGGATCATCTGACGGTTTGTCAATCTTCTTCTGAGTAGTCATCTGCGTATTCGTTTTGTCGAGGATGATCTTTACGCCATTGATATTAGCATCAGCCTTTGTCATGATCATATTATTTGTAATACGCATAATAGTTACCTCTTTCTTCCCTTATAAACTAACCTAGGGTTCCTATACTCCAGTCTGAGTAATCAGTCTGTCATACATTTCAGCCAAAACTGAAATAGCTTTTGAAGCGAGATTATAAGCATTCTTAAACTTAACCAAATCGAGTGCTTCATCATCTTCGTCTACCCCTGAGATTCCCTGTCTCTGAAGGTTGATAGATTTAGAAATCTCCTCGTAATTCTGACTAAACACATCCGCTTCCTGTGTATCTACAGTGATATCAGAATAGATAACCTGAAGGAATTCATCTCCACCGCAATTTCTAAATATCTTTGTACCGCTCTGAAGTGCCAGCAATTCGCCTACGATACTGTATGCATCTACACCTTCATCCTGTACAGCACCAGTGTTCTCATTCTTTAAATCTGCAGATGTAGCAAAGAATCCCGGGTCTCGAACACTCTTATCATTAATCGCACATGAGAGAGCTGTAAGCTTATAGTAAGTATCCATGCTGCCATCAAATGTAGTTCCGACCACATTGTCATCAAACTTAAACTGTCCCGAGTCGACCATATTATTTGCTACAAAGAATGACTCCATAGGATCACCTTCGAGAGTCTTTCCTTTTTTCTCAATCTCATTAAACTTCTCAGCAAAAGATCTTAAGAACAAACTCATCTGATTCTGATAGTACGCTACTCCCTTATAATTCAGAGTAGTTCCGACCTCGAGTCGACCACCGGAAATCTTTGACTGAGTATTTGCATCCAAAACTCTCTCTAATGTGAATGTATATCCCGTAATCTTTCCGTTCGCATCTGTCTCTGCAGAAAAAGAACTGTAAGGATACTGAACGCCTTCCATGATTACGATTCCGCTTTCCGGCATGTTCATATATTCAATCTCAGAAATCGATGGATTCTTTATCGTAACGGTATTACTCGTCATGGAAAAAATAGTTCCACTCAGGTTCTCTGCATTATTACCGTCACGAAGCATAAACATCGCTTTTAAGCTACCAGCCATATTACGAGCATTCATATTTATCATCTCACCGGTATCACCCCATGCCAGATCATAGAGGCCATCTACGTCAGCCTGGTTCTGGCGATGATCTCGAGTAGTGATATCTATCTTTGTATAATCGTAATTATCGATTAGAATCTTTCCATTTATACGCAGAATGAAATTTGTCGCTCCTGTGTACATATCTGGATAATTCGTATTAACAACCGGTGTTTCCAATACATCTACCGGAAGTATCTTTGCTAAACTATCGATCAACAAGGCTCTCTGATCTCGAAGGTCATTTGCATGCTCACCCTGAACTTCGATTACATTAATCTGCTTATTCAAGATAGCAATCTTCTTTGAAGTAGCATTTATCGTATCGACAGTTGTCTTTATTTCATCATTTATAGAAGTCTGCAGTTCCTGTAATTTAGTACCTAGACTATTAAAATAATTCGTAACCTCTTCTGCCTGACTGATAAACTGCTTTCTGACTGCTGCCGCACCGGCATTTGTCTTCAAGGTATCTAATCCAGCAAACATCTTTGTATATAGAGATGTAAATCCTGGAACTGCAGCTGTATCTTTGAAATAATCCTGAATCTGTGTCAGATAGTAAAGCTGCTTATCGTACTGTCCGTAATTCTTCTGGTTATTCCAGAATTTCTCATCATAGTACTGATCTCTAACCTGTGTTACAGAATCTGCACTAACACCAGTACCCAGCGTTCCATATCTCATATAAGTACGAAGCGCTTCTGCCTGAGAAAGGTTAACCTGCTGACGTGTATAACCTTCCGTCTTCGCATTTGAGATATTGTTTGTTGTTGTATTTACTGACGCCTGAAAAGCATTTAGGCCAGTAGATGCAATTGATAATCCAAAAAATGTCGATGGCATTTAATCACTTCCTTTATGAGTAAAGCGAATTCAACAGGTACTCAATCATTTCGTTTACTACATTTATGTATCGGCTGGATGCATTATATGCATTCTGATACTTGATCATGTTTGTCAGTTCTTCATCGGATGATACACCGATTACTGACTGTCTGCTTGCTTCTATAGTTGCTCTGGTTCCTACGAGACTTTCCGAAGTTGTCTTATAAACAGAACCTAAGCTGGCGAGTTCTCCTATAAACTTTGTATAGAAGCCTCCGAGTGTAGTTGGCGATTCATCAGAAGGATTCAAAGTATAATTGGAAACCTCCCAAAGAGAATATATTTTTTCTCCTAAATCGTAATCCACATCCCCGTTCTGCTTCAGATGTGGTAGTTCCTGCGGGTTATCTGTAAGGATGGTGTTAACCGACAGGCTCTTTATAGAGTAACAAGTCGAGAGATCATGTATATCCTCTTCCTGGTATACATATAACTCATCTCCATTTGATAGCGTTACTTTCTTATATCTTTCCGAACCGCTTCTGGTAAAAAGTTCCTGCGGCGGAATTTTGCCGCTTCCTCCTACCGGGGTGTGTTCCTGATCCAGAATAATAGTGTCACCACTTAAGGTAACTTCTTTACCGTCCTCGTTTATTCCAGTTAACAATCCGTCATGTTTCGACGCATCATAATAAATATTCGGACAGAGCAAATCATTTACTTTAGTTACTATCGTATTTACTAATTTATCAATTTCAGCTTGGGAGTTCTGAACGATTGAATTAGATACCTCATTGTCATACTGAGTAGAAGAAAGGTATTTAATGTCTGTATAATTACCAAAACCGAGTCCACGAGCCAGCATCAACGCTTTGATTTCACCTGTATCGTGACCTGTAAGAGGATTGATATTATAGATATCAAACACATCATAATACTTGTCCTGGTCCGGCTGAGAAAGAGTTATCCAATAAGGTTCCTCGAATCCAGTAACTTCATTCTCATGAAGACCGATTTCATTATAAGTAACCTCTGTGATAAATTCACAGCCTTCCAGTCTGACGTTTACGAGTCCATCTACTGTTTCAGTATATGTAATATTAGCGAGTGAACTGAGTTCATCCAGATCCTTGTCTCGCTGATCTCTAAGCGCCATAGCTGTCTCAACATTGCCAGCTTCGATTCGCTGAATCTCTTTATTCAGTTTTGTAATTTCTTTACCAATTTCATTTACACGCTCAACATCGTTCTTTACTTTCGTATTGATTGTGAGCTGATATTCACGAAGTCCATCATTTACGCCCTGTGCTCTGGCTATAAACAACTGAGCCTTCTGAATAACTAAATTTTGGTTAACTGTGTCATTGGGATCTTTTGCATATTCTGCAAAAGCTTCATAGAGATCTGAAATAGCTGTCTGAAAAGCTTTTCCGTACATTTCCTGAAGCTGAGTCTGCACTTCAAGCGCAGCATCATAATTTGCTTCGTAGAAAGAAGCACGTCCATTTTCTTTTCTATAAGCTTGATCTAGGAAAATATCTCTCGCGTGAATTACTTCTCCGATTTGCACACCGAGACCAGTCTGCTGTTGTGAAACCGAAGCATTCCCGAAAGGTGTATAGAATGTGTCTTCATATATTACTTTTCGACGAACGTATCCGTCAGTATCTATATTAGAAATGTTATTAGAGAGAACGTTTAGACCGTTCTGCGCACTTCTAAGACCTGATGATCCGACGTAAAGACTCCCAAATCCGTTTGACATAGCAAAACCTCTATCTTATTCCGGTCGGGATTCCTTTCGCCTAATTATTGCTTCGCATCGAAGCCACTGCTTCCGAGCAGATCACCGGTATTATATGCTTTATTATTATAGTTACCTGTTTCTGGGGCTTGTCTCAAACCCTTCAACAGTGTCAGGTCGAAATCGACCATTTCGAGCGCAACTTTTAAAAGCTCCTGATTTTGGTTGTTCCAAAACCGAAGTTCCTTTGCTTTCTCGATCAAATTCTGTCTGGACTTAGAAAGAGCTTCCTGCTCTTCTTTGTTGTCCGAAAGAATTTCGATTACATCATTTACAGAAATCATTTCACCATCACATCCTAGCACTGTAGCCATATCTGATAGTGCTCTCATGCGATTCTTCTCCAATTCTTGGAGACTGAACATATACCCCTCTTCCTGAGCGGTGATTCGTTCCAACCCTGCTGAATCTCGAGCTGTGATAGCTTCACGCTTGGTCTCATTGAGTCCAAGTATGCGGTCGTACAATGCTGTTTCCTGATCCATGATCATAGTGAGTTCTTCAACTAATCCTGCCAAGATAATCTCTCCTTAACTAACGTTTATTACTGTCCAAACTTAGAAAGCAATACGCTAGCGAAATCGTCTACATCTACAGAATAAGTTCCGTTCTCAATTCTCTGCTTTAAATCTGCAACCTTGTCAGCCCTTACTTCAGCGCTATTCTTTACAGCAGCTTTTGCAACCTGCAGATCCTTACCAAAAGAAGAAATCTGAACTTCATCTCTTCCCATAGAAGCAGCCGCATTTGTCTTTGCTTTAGCCTGTGTCTTCTGCGCGCCGTAAATCTGAGCCACCTGATTGTATGCCTCAATACGCATAGTCCTTCACTCCCTCCTGAAAATACTATACAAATCTGAATAGGTATATCACAACCTTTCAAATTATTTATCGGTAGTTAGAAACAAAACTTTATAGTTCGGTTACGTTTTTTTTTACAAAATTCTATGCTATAATCCATAGCAGCTTAAAACTAATATATCATGTTTATTAGAAAGTAAGAAGGTTTTTTTCATCATGGCTTTTACTGATATGTTATTTATCGGCAGATTCCTGCCTTTATTTTTAATAATTTACTATCTCGTACCTAGAAAACACAAAGATTTAGTACTCTTTCTAGGCAGTATCATCTTCTACGCATACGGCGATTCCCGCATGACGCTACTATTACTCGGACTTACATTTATAAATTACTACTTAGGTCACGAACTTCTAGCTCCTCGCGGCATAACACACGAAGTGCTTCCTTCTATAGATTTATCCACCAAACAGACTATAGAACCACCTACGGCAGAGACACGCAAATCTCTTTCCAGACGAAGCATCTTTATATTCGCTGTTGCATTAGACGTCGCTGTACTGATTTTTTTCAAGATACTGACTTACCATTCGACGAAGTATTTCCTTCCACTCGGAATCAGTTTCTACTTATTTAAAGTGATTTCATATCAGGCAGATATCTATACAAATCGTATAAAAATCCGCCCGACTTTTATAAAAACAGCCGTTTACTTCACGATGTTCCCACAGATAGCGCAGGGACCTATCATGAGATACGAAGACGGCGACTTCGACAGACCACATGGACGAGTTATTTCCTTTAATAAGTTCGAGGAAGGCTTCGTATACATCTGCTTAGGAATCGCGATGAAGGTTCTACTCGCAGACAGAATCGGAATCCTCTGGAATGAGGTTGCAAAGATTGGCTATGAGAACATCTCAACTCCACTCGCCTGGATCGGTGCTTTTGCTTATACCTTCCAGTTGTACTTCGACTTCTGGGGTTACTCCCTCATGGCATCCGGTTTTGGAATGCTCCTGGGATTCAACCACATCGTAAACTTCAACCACCCTTATGCGTCGAAGTCTATCGCAGAGTTCTACCGCAGATGGCACGCAACTCTCGGTACATGGTTTAAGAATTACATCTACTTCCCGCTCGGCGGAAGCCGTTGTTCAAAGAAACGAAACATACTCAACCTCATGATCGTTTGGGCGATTACAGGTCTATGGCACGGAGGTGATATAAACTTCCTACTTTGGGGACTGATACTCGGACTAATAATCGTACTCGAGAAACACGTACTACACGGTCTCATGGAAAAAAATTCCTTCATCGGACGCTTCCATATCTGGGTACTGATTCCTTTAACCTGGATAGTATTTGCTATTTCAAATCTGAACGATTTAGGAATGTATTTTGCCAGATTATTCCCATTCTTCGGAATCGGAAAGACATTAGTTTCAACAGATTTCATGGAGTTTGTACCTACTTATGCTCCATACTTTATAGCAGCGATAATCCTATGTATACCAAAGGTTTACGATTTCATAGTAGAGAACCGAAAGAAACCTTACATAGTTATCCTGTTACTAGCTCTGTTCTGGATTAGCATCTACTACGCTATCAGTTCTCAGGGCAACTCATTTATGTATTTCAGTTTTTAATGCTTGTTTTATTACACAACCTACGAGGTGATTTAATTGTTTTTTTCAAAGAAAGACGATGAGCCAAAGCCATTTAAGCCATATAATCCTATGACGGATTCAGGTTCATCAGTGGTTATAAAAATAATTTCAAAAACGCCGCTTTTTTCCAGTGTTCTGATTTCGATGATTATATTTACCCTCATCGGTTTAATCGGCAAATACACTTTCTTAAAGCAGTTTAATAAGATAAACAGCCTAAAGGAACCTTATTTTGCCATTACACTCTTTGGGCTCAAAGATATCATAAACGGTGAGCAGGATGTAGTCCTTCCATCTGGAATTCTAAAGAAACAGCCTGCGATGAAACTCGCAAACGAAGAAGCTCACATTAAGGCTGTAGAGCACAAGGTTCCAGCCAAAAGCTCAAATCCAGTTGCAAAAGCTACCGACTACGGAGTAGCCGACAGAAGCATCATGGTAGATGATGACTATATTTTTAATATAGACAAATCCGGAATCTTTGCTCCAAACGGAACTTATAAGAAACTCACTAAGGCAAAGGATGATTCATACTTCAAAGATGCTCTGTTCATAGGAGACTCCCGAACAGTCGGTTTGTATCTGTTCTCAAACTTAAACGGAAAGACAAATTTCTTCTGTAGAGAATCAACCAATGTGTTCAATTTCCCAACTAGAGAGATTGACTATCACGGCATGAATGGCGAAGAAGGACGTACTACGATAGATGCACTACTGCAGGACCACCATTACTCAAAGATTTACATTTCTCTAGGTGTAAACGAAATGGCGAGACCTTCTATCGACTACTACAATCATTTCAGAGAAATAGTAAAAAACATCAGAAATAAGCAACCAAAGGCTTACATCTTTATAATGGGATCTATACACATCGCTGCTCCTCAGTGTCAGACCGATTCAGTGTTTAACAACACAAACCTGGTACAAAGAAACAAAGCGATTTCAGAGCTTGCGAACGGACGCGATATCTTCTATATCGATCCTAACCCGGCAGTCTGCGACAAAGACGGAAATCTCATCTCTGAGTATACATCCGATCAGATACATCTAAAAGCAAACTACTACAACCTCTGGTCTAAATATATTAGAGAGAACGTTGTGTACTAAAAAGTTTGATTACTCAAAAAAAACATCAAGATAATCTATTTTGATTATCTTGATGTTTTTTATCTAATTTACAATTTGTCTTTACTCTAAAACTTTATCATAATCTATCCTTACAATAAGCCACGCCAGGAATACCACATTTACAATCATATGAAATATGAAGCTCGTTTTCTCCATAATAATCTTCGAAGTGTTTACATCTATTAAACCAAACTTATTAATGCAAAACATAACTGCAGATATCAAAAAACTTCCAGCCACCTTTATAATTACGAATGTAAAAACCAACAGAAAAATATGTTTCAGCCATTCAGAATCATCCTTAAATATGGTAATTCGAATGAAGTATATTAAACCTATAAATCCAGCTAATATTAAAACAGATCCTAAAAATAACCCTGTATCCATCTTTTTATCTAGGGCTATATGAGTTATTTCTGAAGCTAATACATTGACAATTATGATTAGCAAAAAGTAAATTCGATTCTTAATAATATATTTTCTCATTCTTGTTTTTCCTTTTAACCTTCAATCTGATCCATATCATAACCACCGCTTGCCAATACACCTATTAAAAATTGAGTACCAGAAACAGACCGATGGCCATCATCAGACACTTCGATATTCTTTTATTCTGAATGACAGCCATCTCCTGTCTCTGTAATACTTCTAGTTACCGCCATTATAGCAACTGATTCTTTAACCCCATATTGATTAATAGCTCATAAAAATCTACATCTAAATCTATTTTATTCTTTTCTTCATGTTTCCAAATCACAAGATTTTCAGTACACATATTCTTTTCAATATCAAACCCTATGTAATCTCCTGTTTCCAAATCTATAACTGGAAGCATGCCGAATTCTTCTATCATTGCTATCGATACATAGTCCTGCAGATAAAACATTCCTCCTTTTTCCAAAGAATATACAACTATATATCCAAAATATCCTCCTCCAAAGTTCATCAAAAATCTCTTATAGTTCTCAGGAAATGATATTCCATAATATTTTTCACTTTCTTTAATATTCACTTCGTTAGTAACATCATCATGTTCAAGTTGAAATAATAGTGGTTTCATTTTTTTTATTAATTCAACCTCTTTTATAAAATCAATATAATTCATATCTTCAGCTCCTAATCATCATAAATCCAATCGGGTAACAATTTATCGGCACCTTGTTCTCTAGCCCTATACCACCAATGTAATTGTCTATCAGAAACTCGCATCTCATTAGTTACACCTTGATTATATGAATTAGGATGTAAAGACGAATTATTTCTATGTTGATTTGGTAATACTTCATGTAATGAACCACCAGGCATCTGTCCTCCATGATGTATATCTGGATTTCCAAGTCCTCTAGGTGAATGTCCTAACAACGCTTGTTTCATATCATTTATTGTCCATTCACCATCAATGCGTACAGGAGGGTCACTCGCACCATACCCTGCACCAGTAGTAATGTCAGGAGTCTTTCTTCCACCCTCACTTGCAAAATACTGCAAATTCATAGGAATAGGTGGTTTACTATTACCCGCATTTCTATCCGCAAAGAACTGCAAGTTATATTCCATCGGAAGTTTGCTGTTGCCCTTGTTAAATGAACTCAAGGCACCAGCTACTTTGTCTTTAACAGCAGACGCTGCATTTCCAGCCTTATCTTTTACTGCAGAGAACACACTTCCAGCTTTATCTTTTACAGCATTTATTCCCTTTGAGATATTCTTCTCGACCCACTGGCCAGCTTTGGTGTACTTTACTTTATTAAATACCTTCGATCCGCCATAATTAAATGCAGCATTTATACCCAAAGAAAGAACTACATCTCCAGCTGTGATTTTTTCACCATCTAGAGCTCTACCACCTAAGTCTCCTAAGGTATCTCCTAAAGTTCTAATAGCACGCTGTGCTCCAACTCCAGCGCCTAAGCCTCCAGATATTGCTCCACTTATAGCTCCACTGAATGCGCCTGTGCAAAATCCCTGTGCAGCTTCGTTTAAAGCTCCTTTTAAGCCCTTTCCACTAATTAGGCCATCCACAAAACCAATGGTTGCTCCTGCTCCAGCGCCGATAACACTTCCTGCAAAAGCTCCGGAGCAAGCTCCTGATATAGCTGTTGCAAGAGCGCCTGTTCCTAATCCACCAGTCGCTATCGTTAGAACTCCAGCAGCTCCGATTATTATGGCTCCTGTTAGGATTGGATGTTCCTGCTTAAATTTAACAATCGCTTTACCGGCACTCTTAACTACTGAAACCGCCTTCTTAGTTACTGTCTTCGCAGTATTTGCTACAAACTTTTTGGCTCTATTAGCAGTAGTACAAACTTTCTTATAGGCCTTTTTTATTACCTTCTTAGCATGATTTAGTTTCTTGCCACAGAATCCGAGGAATGAGTTAACTAAGCCTCCTCCACTGGATTTCTTCGCTTTATGACCACTGCTCTTTGAAGATGCCGTTTTTGCCTTATGCGTACTGTGACTACTCTTTGCTCTAGAAGCTTTATGACTACCTGCTCTGTTTGAAGTAGATACTCCAGCTATTCGTTTAGCAGCATTACTAGAAGCTTTGACTAGTGATCTAGCTTTCTTTGCTGAGATACTCTTTGCCTTATGTCCACTTGGATCTATCTTGTTAACAGGATTATTCTCAGCATAGCTATATCTGTTATGGCTCTTTAAGTTGGTAAGTGAACCTCTATAGGTATCTTCTGTAAGGAAAGTACCAGTCTCAGTATCCAGATATCTGTTTCTTAGATACTGCAAGTTTGTACTATAATCTATCTGCTCACCGTTATAGGTAAATGAGTTTCTAAATGCACCAGACTTCTTCTTATCATGGAGAGCTCCTATAGCACTGCCATCATCATTTAGAAGATTTCCATACGGATCATAGTTATAAGAATATTTCTTTCCAGAAGTACTCTGGATACTACTTACATCACCTCTACCAGAATAACTGTATGTTATATTATCTTTACCAATCTTCGCTGAGATTCGATTTAATCCGTAAGTATAGCCTTCCTTCTCGACGCCATTTTCATCCTGGACTTCTAAGACTTCACTATTCTCTCGATTTACGTCATTAACGTAATTCTTTATGTCAAGGTACTGATATTCCTGCTCTTTTTCTGAACCAGGAATAAATGTCTCCTTACTAAGGTTAACTTTCTCTTCGTCACCCTTAGAACCAGAAATCTCATCTGTTTCTTTATAATGTATTTTAACAAGTTTCGGAGAAATGTCATAACACATTTCTTCGAAGTGCTTATGAAGATATGGATGCTCTGGCTTTGGGGCAAAGTCAAACATATCTAGAGCTGAAACAGCCAGACCAAAGAGGAAGAGATTTCCTTCCATAGTGGACTTCTTCTTTGGATGTTTCTTTATCTTAAGCGTAAGAAGCGTTATCTCTTTAGAAGATTTCTTCTTAAGAGAT
>JAZNMP010000033.1:0-13478 GCA_045579705.1 Lachnospiraceae bacterium | reverse complement strand
GCTGCCTAATCAAAAAAGTTTGCAGTTTTTGGGGAAAGGGGCATTATACTCTATTTTTTGCCAGAAACAGCATACCTCACAAAAAATGATATAAAAAGGGAGCTGGAAAAAATGATTATCTCATTTTTTCACAGCCCCTTTCTTGGTATTATGGGATAATCGGGGAAAGAATTATTTACCAAGCATATCGTAGATGCCGTCAGCATCGTGTACGCCTACTTCCTGCTTCTTTAATTCGCCACCTTCTACAAGTACGAGATTAGGGATAGACATAACTCTGTATTTCTGAGCTAGCTCAGGGTTCTCATCTACGTTTACTTTGGCAAACTTAACATCTGTAATTTCGTCTGAAACTTCATCAAAGATAGGTCCCTGCATCTTGCATGGTCCGCACCATGAAGCCCAGAAATCGATAAGTACTGGTTTATCTGAATTAAGCACTTCTGCTTCAAATGTGTCCATATTTACATTAACTACTGCCATAATATTACCTCCTTAAATTGAGAGTATTTGAGTTACGGTTTAGCGTTAAAGCCATTCGAATGTTTTCAAGCTGACATCATAATAACATCTATAAAAACAAAATGCAATAGTAAAATTATATTTTACACAATCTTTATTAAGTGCTATTATATCTTTCCGATGAAATATGTAGCCAAACCTGCAAGTATAGTAAGGTGTACAGGATAGAACAGATAGAAGAAGTATTTAATCTGTCTGCCCTTTAGGCCGTTGTACATATAGATAAATAGGATATCGACTAAAGCAAAGATTTCGGATTCATCAACTATAACTGTAAGGAATAATATCGCAATCAGTAGGCCGACAGATTTACGTCTCGGGTACAGGATATAGATGATAAAGATGGCTGCGATACCTGGTGCATTGTAATCAGAGTGAAGTAGCATCGAAATCGCCATAGTTGAGAATAGTGTGGCTGTAGTTGTGATTACGTATACAAAGAAGTTAAATCTCTCGTGTAATTCATGAGTGATAGCTATGGTCAGAAGTCCTAGAGCGAGTGTAAAGAATACATTCTGTGCTTCTAAACAAAAAAGTTTTCTCGTAAACGCGAGGTCGAATGGTATCTCGGATATCAAGGCAAACACACAGAGTCTTGCAAGATATTTTTTCCAGTTATGTGTATGCATGAAACCTTCGACGATGAGAAAACAGAACATAGGAAAGGCGAGTCTGCCGATATCGCGCAGGATGTAGTCGAGGTGAAGCAGAGTCGTGAACTGAGAAGATGTAAGATGATTAGGTGACTCTAAGATAGGCTCTATTACCGCTGCTCCTATGTGGTCGATTAACATCGAAATCAGGGCTATGATCTTTAGTGTTGCTCCGGAAACTTTGTGTCTCATGTTGTTCTCCTTTGTTAGTCTATGCGCATGATTATATCATAACGATGCTTGCAGTTGGTAATGGAAACTTCTATAATCACTTTATGGGAGTTTATTTGATTTTTTCTTAAGAGAAGGAGGAAAATGATGAAGAACTATTTCGACTTAACAGGACAGGTCGCTCTCGTAACAGGTTGCTCTACAGGTCTCGGTGTTCAGATGGCAAAAGCTCTCGCAAACCAGGGCGCATCTATCGTAGCACTTGCTAGACGTAAAGAGAAAATCGATGCTGTTGCAGCTGAAATCGCAGATGAATTTGGAGTAAAGACACTCGCAGTTCAGTGTGATATCACTAGCACAGAGCAGGTTGAGGCAGCAGTACAGACTGTACTCGATCATTTTGGCAGAATCGACATCCTGATTAATAATGCTGGAACAGGTGCTGTAGCTCCTGCAGAAGACATTACTGACGAACAGTTCGCTGGCGAAATGGAAGTAGACCTCTTTGGTTCATTCCGAGTAGCTAGAGCAGTAGCTAAACATGCTATGATTCCTGCAGGATACGGTAGAGTTATCAATATCGCATCTATGTACGGATTAGTAGGAAACAAGATTGCAGGTAGTGCTCCATATCACGCTGCAAAGGGTGGTGTAGTAAACCTTACACGTGCACTTGCATCAGAATGGGGAAGCAAGGGTATCACAGTAAATGCTATCTGCCCAGGTTATTTCTACACACCTCTTACAAAGGAAACACTTGATTCCGATTTCTTCCAGGCAAATGCAAAGACTATGATTCCTGAAGAAAGATACGGAAATGAGGGAGAGCTTGATACAGCAGCTATCTTCTTAGCTTCAAAAGCTTCTTCATATGTAAATGGTGTAAATCTTCCAGTTGATGGTGGATACACAGCAATGTAATATTTTGATTTTGTCTCCCTCTTGCAGGTTTGTAAGAGGGAGTTTTTTTGCATTTTAAATGTCCGTTTATTTTTTTTTAATATTTTTCCAATTTTTGGGTTTTTTTGAAAGAAAATATGTTAGAATATGAAAAGATTTTTCAAGAAGGAGGCAAATATGGAGAACCGTAAATCCAATAAAGGCTACTCAATCCTTACTGCATTGATAGTTATCGTGGTCGGTGTTCTGTTGTTTATATGGCCTGGAACGATGATTGTTACATTTACAAAAGTGTTAGGTGGAACGATAGCGGCAATCGGTGTGTTGCAGTTGATTAGAAGTCTTACGGATAGTATAAGAAATCCATTGAAAACTTCTTTGGCAATCTGTGTATTAGTATTTGGCGCCTGGGTATTTATGTTCCCGGATGCTGTTTCCAGATTCATCCCTGTGATGTTGGGAATCTTGCTGATGGTTCACGGTATAGATACTATCTTTACTGCTGTATCAGCCAGACAGTTCCAGCTTTCAAACTGGTTATACCTGTTGATAATGGGAATCCTCACTGTTGTAGGTGGTGTTCTCTGTATAGGCTTATCTGCATGGATTAGAGATACAGGTATGATGTTTTTAGGAGCAATACTAGTTTATGATGGTATTTCCAGCTTGTTCGTTACAGCAAAGGTAGGACGAGCTGAGAAGAAATATAAAGATTTTATCGACGCTGACTTTAGAGAGTTAGACGACGATAAATAGGGGTATTTGATTTGAGAGAGATGGAGTTTAAGATGGAGCGTCCTGGTCTGTGCAAGGCTGGCGATGAACTTACATTAAAAGAGACAGCGCTTCCAAATTCTTATTTTTATACTTTGGAACATGCAATAGCAATGTCTGGTAATTACAGCACCATCGAGAGACTTAAATCCCGTAAAGGCACTGTAAAGGAAGTAAAGGAAACCCCTAGAGGTTTCTATGTAATCATGGAGTTTGACGAGTAGTGAGGTATGTGAATTCATCATCTCTACGCCCAGGCATGGTTGTTGCAGATGCGATTTATGATGTGATGGGAAATCCCCTCGTGAAAAAGGGAGATATCCTTCAGGCAAAACAGATATCATACATTTCTTTTATCGGTATTCAAGGATTATATATAGAGGAAGAGGATGTAGGACCTGTTAATATGGTAGACTTGATTAAGCCTGAAATCAGAAAATCGGCAGCGCATATAGTAGAGAACTTTTTTGCAAAAACTAAATTTATCAGTCTGACAGAACTAGAAGAACACGTTATGGCTGTAGTGAGTACAGTTGTAGATGAAGTTCTGAAGAACAAAGATGTTATGACGAATCTGGTTCAGATTAGAACGTATGATCAGTATACATATTATCATTCTGTAGATGTAGGGGTATTGGCTGGTATCATCGGTGCAAAATACGGTTTAAATGAAGCCGCATTGCTCGATTTGGTAACTGCAGGTTTCCTTCATGATATAGGAAAAGTCTTTATCAGTCAGGAAATTATAAATGCGCCACGTGCTCTTAATAACGAAGAACGTATTAAGATGATGGAGCATCCTAGACTCGGTTACGAGTTCCTGACAGCGAAGTTCCATTTTTCCGAGACGGTAAACAGAACTGTTTTAGAACATCATGAGTGGTTTAATGGTTTAGGCTACCCTAATCGTAGAGAAGGAAATGGACTTCTGATATCATCACGAATCTTAAAGGCTGCAGACGTATATGATGCGATGACTACAAAGAGACCTTATCATCCACCATATCTGCCTTCTGAAGTTATGGAATACATAATGGGTAGATCGGGAATGGAATTTGACCCTAGAGTAGTCGAAGTGATGTCGAAGGAATTAAATGTATATCCGCTAGGATGTCATGTAGAACTATCTGATGGAACGAAAGCTGTGGTAATCGGACATAATTCAGGTATGGTTCTCCGTCCAACAGTTGAAACTGTAGTAGACAAAAAGATAATAGATTTGTACCATGATAGAGATGCATGGAATAAAACTATAGTTAAGATGACAATCTAGTTATTTGGGGTAAGTATGGCAGGTGAACAGAAGAATTTGATAGATGACCTTTTGGCGGAAAGTCTGAAGGAAATCGCTAAAACGAAGCCTATAGAGAAGATAACTATCAAGGAAATAACGGACAAAGCCGGTGTTATCAGACCGACTTTCTATAACCATTTTCAGGATAAGTATGAGTTGGTCGAGTATATAGTCGATCATGAAATCCTCCAGCCGGTAAATGAACTTTTGGATGAGAGGAATTTTGAAGATGCCCTGATGGATATTTTTTCCTCGATAGAGGATGAAAAAGAATTCTATATGAAGGCGGTTGGCATCGAAGGACAGAATTCGTTTGGAATCATACTTCGTTCTTCTATCAAAGAGTTGATTCTGCGTCATATCGACAGAAAGAGCCTCGAGCAGAAGTTGCCATACGAATGGTTGTCTGTAGAATCTCTGGCAGATTTCTATTCCGAGCCGATTAGCTATCTACTGATTGACTGGATAAAGAGTGGAATGAAGATTCCAAAGGAAGAAATAGTGAAAGGAATCATCTTCGTGAGCACACATTCGCCGATAGATGTAGTTCCTTTGAGTGAATAGAATTTATGGACCGTCTTCCCTGGGGAAGGCGGCTTTTTTAGAGGGTTTATTATGGATGAAAAAAGTAGAGTCCGAGAAATTCTGGCTTGCCTCGATGAGTATTATGGTTCAGAAACGAGGGTGAGTCTGGATCATGAGAATGCCTGGGAGCTTCTGGTCGCAACTATACTCAGCGCGCAGTGTACAGATGCGAGGGTGAATATGGTTACGCCGGAACTTTTTGCGAAGTATCCGGATATAGATGCTATGGCGGAAGCTGAGATTATAGATGTTGAGAAACTCATCCATTCTGTTGGGTTCTATCATGCGAAGGCGAAGAATCTGATACTTTGTGCGAGAAAGATTCGGGATGAGTTCGGTGGAGAAGTCCCTTCGAAACTTGAAGAGCTCACTTCGCTCGCAGGTGTTGGCAGGAAGACTGCGAATGTGATTCGCGGAAATATCTTTAATGAACCGAGTATCGTCGTGGATACTCATGTAAAGAGGATATCAAAAAAGCTCGGTTTAACTAGTAATACCGAGCCTGAAAAAGTCGAATATGATTTGATGAATGTTCTGCCGAGAGATCATTGGATCAGATGGAATATTCAGCTGATCACTCTGGGCAGAGAAATATGTATAGCTAGGCGTCCAAAGTGTCAGTCGTGTCCTCTGTCGCATGTATGTCCGTCTCGACATTTGGAAGATGAGAAGTAAGAGATGAGATGATGGAACGTTCGAGCGGAAGTCCCATAGCCTGTACGAGGGTAATCAGGTCAGAAATATTTGCAGTCTTTCCGAGATTGTCGTAGCAATCACCGAGCAGGGTGTACATCTGGCTCATATCTGATTTCGTGCCTACGCCGAATTCGAGATAGTGAAGAGCACCTTCGTAGTCATTTGCTTCGATACGTTTCTTTGCGAGGTCTATCAGCAGGGAGCACAACTTCTGATAGTTATCCCCTATTTCTTCCATAGTAGTTAAGTTTCCTACACCGAAGTTCTCTTTGAGATCGGTGTTTGACATATTGTCGAGGTTTAGAATGCGCTTCTCTGAAAGTTCACTAAGCTCTTGTTTCAAACGCTCTTCTTCTTTGTCAATATTATTAGATGGAAATTTCTCTAATGGAATGGTAATATAGGAAAGATTGGATAAATCTTTCTTTGGGGTAAAGTTAGCATTGTGCTCACGTTCCCAGAAAGCTTTTTCTGTAGAACTTTCTGCCTTTCGTAGAGCGGAAAGTCTGAAGGTTACAAAGGCGATAATGCCTAGAAATATAAGGGTTAGGTACATAGTTAAAGTATCTCTCTTTCGTAAAACATAAGGAGTAATAACATGTATAGAAATAATAACAAATGGCGTAGAATCTTTTCAATCCTTTCACTTGTCATGATTCTGTGTATGACTCTAGTAGGTATCGTAGCATATTTGGTTGTTTAAATCATTTCAATTTTTAAAATAAATCAAAAAGGTTAGTGAGATAAGATGAAATTTAATACTAGAAAGATGTTGAATGCCGTGGCAGTGCTCGCTTTAGGTATTCTTTTTGCACTGAGTGTAAGTACAGATGTTTCAGCCAAAGGTGTAAGTAAAGCACCGAAGGGAATGTATATCGGAGAGACAGATGTCTCAGGTATGACGGAGAAACAGATCGACAAAGTCGTTTCAAAGGAAGAGAAGCAGAAGGCGAAAAAGAAGATTACGCTGAAAGCTGGCAAGAATAAAGTCGAGGCATCTGGTACAGAATTGGGCGTTAAGGCGCAGTCAGATATCGCGAAGACTGTAATCAGATATTCAAAGACAGGAAACCCTCTCGAGAAAGCGGTTCGCAGAGCTGGTATCGATGAAGGAAAAAAGAAGACCTTCGAGGTCGGTATGGTTGCCGGATCAAAGGATGTGGCTTATTTTCTCGATTCTCATTCATCAGAACTCTCGGATGAGGCTGTTAATAACGGGCTGAAGAGAGAGAATGGGCAGTTCGTCTTCGTCAAAGGCAAAGAAGGTGAAGAAATCGATCCGAACAAGGCTACAAAGAAGGTTATGAAATTCATAAAGAATGAATGGAATACCGATAATGACTTGATTACTTTGGAAACGCATAAGGTTATGCCAAAGGGAGATGAGAAGCAGCTTTCAAAGGTAAAGGATCTGCTCGGAACTTTCCAGACGACTTATACTGCTACAGATTTAAAGAGAAACCAGAATATCGCGAGAGCGGCGTCACTTTTGAACGGAACTGTTCTATATAAAGGTGATGAGCTATCTGTATATAAGACTATCGGTCCTACAGATTCTACAAATGGATATGTAGCTGCTGGTGTCTATGTAGATGGACAGGTTGCAGAAGGCGAAGGTGGTGGAGTTTGTCAGGTTTCCACTACTCTTTATAATGCTGCTATTCTTTCGGAACTTGGAATCGAGCTTAGAGCTTCACATTCTATGCTGGTGCATTATGTAGAGCCTTCGTTTGATGCGGCTATAGCTGCGGCTTCTGATGGAAAGAGTGCTATCAAGAATCTGATCATTAAGAATAATTATGATTCACCTGTATATATCGAAACTATTACGACTAACACTTCTATCACTGTAAATATCTACGGTGAAGAAACTCGTCCAAAGAATCGTGAGGTTACTTTTGAGAATGAGATTCTCGAAGCGACAGAAATCTCACATAAATATGAAGCTGATCCATCTCTTCCAGTTGGAACTATTTCAAAGAAGTCTACAGGATCTATCGGATACAAGGCCAGACTCTGGAAGGTTGTAAAAGTCGATGGAGTGGAGCAGAGCAGAAAGCTCATGAATCGTAGTACTTACAAGATGCTCGAAGAGAATGATCTCGTAGGAGTGGCTTCTTCAGATCCAGCTAGAACACAGCGTATGATGGATGCTATCGCCAGCGGAGATCAGCATACTGTCGAAGACACAGCCCGTGCTTTAGCAGGAGAAGAGGGAACTGAGTTTAAAGTTCCTGTTACGGAAAAATCTATCCTCGCAAAGAAAGCTGAGGAAGCGAATGCTGGTGCGACACCACCTGAAGGACAGCCTGCGCCGGAATCACAGCCGGCTCCAGCAAATTAATAAATACGGTAGGAAGTTTTTAAATGTATATATTAATGACAAATTATGCTGCAATGTCAGGAAGTGCAGTATTGGCCAGGAGAAAAGAAACTGAACTAAAGCGTAAGTTTCCTAAGTGGCTTTTGGATTTGGTGATTACTTTTGGAAAGTGGACCACCAAATCTGCAGAATTAAAGATACTTAAAGATCATAATGCATCTGTCGTCTTAGAATCAGGCGACGGAGGCGTTATGAAGACTTTATGGGATTTAGGAGAAGAAGCAAAATCCGGTTTTACTGTTGATATATTGGATATTCCGATTAGACAGGAAACTGTGGAGATTTGCGAATTTTTTCATATAGATCCATATAGATTGGAATCCCAGGGAACATATCTGGCAGTGCTCGAGGATGCTATGAGTGCAAAGGCTGCGCTTAGAGAAATCGGAGTAGAGTCGGAAATCATCGGTAGACTCGAGAGCGGAAACGCGAAAGTAATTCTGTTTGATAGAGAACATGAGACCAGATATTTGGATAAACCAAAGCCA
Organism: Lachnospiraceae bacterium; assembly: GCA_045579705.1. Taxonomy (GTDB): domain Bacteria; phylum Bacillota; class Clostridia; order Lachnospirales; family Lachnospiraceae; genus Lachnocurva. The sequence continues at coordinate 5,012 of JAZNMP010000033.1, read as the reverse complement.
GACGAGATAAAGAAAGTTCTGGATTATAAGTAGATTGGAACTAAGGACGGATAATGGAACCTTTTAATATAGTATTGCATGAACCAGAGATGCCGGGAAACACTGGAAACATAGGTAGAACTTGTGTTGCGTGTGGTGCGAGATTGCATCTTATCGAGCCTCTGGGATTTAGAATAGATGAGAAGGCTGTAAAGAGAGCGGGATTAGATTACTGGGATAAACTCGATGTAACTGTCTATGATGACATGGACGATTTCATGGCGAAGAATCCAAATGCAAAGATGTATTATGCGACTACAAAGGGGCAGAACAAATACTCAGATGTGAAGTTTGAGCCTGGCGCATACATCATGTTTGGAAAGGAAAGTGCTGGAATTCCAGAGGAAATCCTGGTAAAGCATCCGGGAGAAGCTATACGTATTCCTATGCTTCCGGATATTCGATCACTGAATTTGTCAAATTCAGCGGCTATAGTGTTGTACGAAGCGATGAGACAGTATGATTTTGATGGGATGGAGACAGTAGGCGAACTTCATCGCCTGCATTGGTAGAATATGAAGATAATCGAAGCTAGAAATCTATCACATGAATATATACAGCATGATGAGGAAGGTAATGTTGAGAATATCATTACCGCTATTTCTGATGTTAATATTTCTGTTGAAGCTGGTCAGTTTATAGCCATCCTCGGTCATAACGGTTCGGGTAAATCGACTTTTGCAAAGCATATAAATGCCTTGCTTCATCCTAGTGGAGGAACACTCGTAGTTGGTGGATTCGACGCTGCGGATAACTCGAATGTTTTTCCTATCAGAAAGAAAGCCGGCATGATATTCCAGAATCCGGACAACCAGATCGTTGCATCTGTTGTAGAGGAAGACGTCGGATTCGGACCGGAGAACATCGGTGTTCCAACAGATGAAATCTGGGAGAGAGTTGAACGCAGCCTGAAGATGGTTGGCATGTGGGATTACAGGAAGAAATCTCCTAATCGTCTTTCAGGTGGTCAGAAACAGCGAGTTGCTATCGCTGGAGTTATGGCTATGGAGCCGGAATGCATCATCATGGACGAACCGACAGCTATGCTCGATCCGGATGGAAGAACTGAGGTCATTCGTGCTGCACATGAGCTGAATCAGAAGAAGGGTATTACTATCATTCTGATTACTCATTATATGGAAGAAGTAGTTGGAGCTGATTTCGTCTATGTTATGGACAAAGGTAACGTTGTGATGGAGGGTCGGCCGAAGGAAATTTTTTCCGAAGTGGAAGAACTCAAAAGACTGAGACTCGATGTGCCGCAGGTCACATTGCTCGCTCATGAACTTAGACAGGCCGGACTAGATGTTCCAGAAGGCGTGCTTACGAAGGAAGCTTTGATCGAGAGTCTGCGTGGATTGAAGGAGGATTACTAATGTCATTGATATTTGATCATGTCTCATTTAAATATAATCCGAACACGTCCTATGAGAATACAGCTCTCGATGATATAAATTTAAAGATTGAAGATGGCGAGTTCGTCGGAATCATTGGACATACTGGTAGTGGAAAGTCTACTTTGGTTCAGCATATGAATGGACTGATGAAAGCGACCGAAGGAACTATCTATTTCAACGGACAGGACATCTATGACGATGACTTTGATATGAAGGGGCTCAGAACACAGGTTGGGATGGTGTTCCAGTATCCTGAGAATCAGTTGTTTGGAATGACTGTTTATGAGGATATCTGTTTCGGGCCAAAGAACCAAGGATTAGATGAAGGCGAAGTTTCGCTTCGTGCTTTTGAAGCGATGCGTGCGGTAAATCTGCCAGAAGATTTGTGTGATGTATCACCTTTTGAGCTTTCTGGTGGACAGAAGAGAAAAGTCGCTATCGCAGGTGTCATCGCGATGAAGCCGAGTGTGTTGATTCTCGATGAGCCGACAGCAGGCCTGGATCCTGCCGGTAGAGATGAAATCCTGAATCTGATAAAAGCTCTGCATGAGAAACGTGGAGTTACTGTAATTCTCGTATCACATAGTATGGAAGATGTGGCAAACTATGTGGATCGAATCGTATGTATCGATAAAGGTCATGTCAAATATGATGGTACACCGAAGAATGTGTTTAGAAACTATAAGGAACTCGAGGAGATGGGATTGGCCGCTCCACAGGTGACTTATCTGATGCACGATTTGAAAAAAGCAGGATTTCACGTGAACACTGACTGTATTACGATAGAAGAAGCTAGAAAAGAGATTTTGAAATGTTTCGAAATATGACACTAGGACAGTATTATCCGGGTGACTCTGTGATACACAAACTCGACCCGAGAGTAAAACTGTTAGCGACATTGCTATATATAATCGGAATCTTTTGTATTAGTAATCCTTTTGGAGTGCTCTTTGTGACGATATGTCTAGGCGTAGTAATCGCGCTTTCAAAAGTGCCGGTAACATTTATGTTTAGAGGACTAAAGGGAATCATAATCCTGATGATCATCGCGGGTATGTTTAACCTGTTTATGACACCGGGAATCCCTATCTTTAAGTTCTACTTCATAAAGATTACAAAAGAAGGTATACGAAATGCGGTTTTGATGACTATTCGTATGATATACCTCATCGTGGGAAGCTCGATTATGACACTTACTACGACGCCAAACGCGCTTACGGATGGATTGGAAAGTGGACTGTCTTTCCTGAATTTCTTTCGTGTGCCTGTTTCAGATATCGCGATGATGATGTCTATCGCGCTTCGTTTTATCCCAATCCTCATCGAGGAAACGGACAAGATTATGAAGGCGCAGATGGCGAGAGGTGCGACTTTTGATGAAGGAAATCTCATAAAGAGAGCAAAAGCGATGATTCCTATTCTCGTGCCGCTCTTTGTGAGTGCTTTTAGAAGAGCTTATGATCTCGCGAATGCGATGGAGGCTCGTTGTTACAATGGTGGCGAAGGTAGAACGAAGATGAAGCCACTGCGCCACAGCAGAAGAGACTATGTTGCTTATGCAATCAGTGTAGTCTTCTTTGCAGTTTGCATATTGCTGTAATTTTTTTCAGGAGATGGAATGAGAGTTCTCATATTTGTAAGTTATGATGGAACTTCATATGGTGGCTGGCAGAAGCAAAACAATGCTCCGTCTATCGAAGAAGAGTTGGATCGTGCAATCTCAGACCTGTTCGGGCAGGAGATTCATGTAATTGGTGCTTCGAGAACGGATGCAGGTGTGCACAGTGCTGGAAGTGCCGCGGTTTTCGATGTGGAAAGCCGCATGCCTGCGGAAAAAGTTGCCTATGCGCTTAATGCACGTCTGCCTGAAGATATTAGAGTTATGTCATCGAGGGAGGTGCCTTCTGATTTTCATCCTAGACATACCGATACGGTGAAGACTTATTGTTACAGGATATATACGGGGCGAATTATGGATCCCCGATATAGACTTTATATGCATCAGGTATATGTTCCGCTCGATATCGAAAAGATGAGAGCTGCTGCAAAGGTACTCGAAGGCGAACATGATTTTAAGAGTTTTTCGTCCACTGCGACGCAGGTTACTGATTTCGTTAGGACGATTTACAAGATAGAAGTAGTTGAAGTGGACCATGGAATCGAAATTCGTGTTACAGGAAACGGATTCCTCTACAACATGGTTCGAATCATAGCGGGAACGCTGATAGATGTAGGCCGGGGACAGATAGATGTTTCGGCGATGGAAGGAATCTTAGAAGCTAGAAATAGAGAGGCTGCAGGACCGACCGCTCCTGCAAAAGGGCTCTCGTTGGAGGAAATCAGGTTCCTGGAATTAGATGTTGACATCTCGAAATCCACGTAATATAATGTCATGGTTGATGTAGTTTAGAAGGAGTGTTTCAAAGCCCCGAAGCATTTCTTATAAATATACTAAGGGTAAAACTCAGATTTGGTACATTGGTTTGAGAATGCCTGATTTTGTATCTAAGGAGGAAATTCGTATGAATACAACTTATATGCCTAATCCAACTAAAGTTGAGAGAAAATGGTATGTGGTTGATGCTGAAGGACAGACACTTGGTCGTCTTGCTACAGAAGTAGCTAACGTTCTTCGCGGAAAGAAGAAGCCAATCTATACACCTAGTGCAGACACAGGTGATTATGTAATCGTAATCAACGCTGAGAAGATTAAGGTTACAGGTAAGAAGCTTGATCAGAAGAAGTACTATCGTCATTCTGATTACATCGGTGGACTTAAGGAAACATCTCTTAAGGATATGCTCAACAAGCACCCAGAAAGAGTTATCGAGTTCGCTGTAAAGGGAATGCTTCCTAAGGGAGTTCTCGGAAGACAGATGTACAAGAAACTTTTCGTATACGCAGGTGCTGAGCACAAGCACGAAGCTCAGAAGCCAGAAATGCTTACATTTTAATCAGATGAGGAGGTTTTGTAACAATGGCTGATACAAAGTATTATGGAACCGGAAGAAGAAAATCATCTGTTGCAAGAGTTTATCTGCTTCCAGGCACAGGAAAGATTACAATTAACAAGAAAGATATCGATGAATATCTTGGTCTTGAAACACTTAAAGTTATCGTTCGCCAGCCTTTCGCTGCAACAAATACTGAAGGTAAATTCGATGTTATCGTTAACGTAAAGGGTGGTGGATTCACTGGCCAGGCTGGTGCTATCCGTCATGGTATCGCTAGAGCCCTTCTTACAGTTGACGCTGACTACCGTCCAGCTCTTAAGTCCGCAGGATACCTTACACGTGATCCTAGAATGAAAGAGCGTAAGAAATACGGTCTTAAGAAAGCTCGTAGAGCACCACAGTTCTCAAAGAGATAAGAGGTTCCCGAGGTTTCCTCTCGGCATAGCCTCGAGGATCTGAACTAAAAACAGTCCACTGGACTGTTTCAGAGTGAAGACAAAGGTCGTGTTAATCAACACGGCCTTTTCTTTATGCTGAAATATCAAAAAATCCTTATATTACGGGCTTTTCACCCTTTTGTTTGGTATAATAATAGTATCAAATAAGGCGGTGTAACCCATGA
>JAZNMP010000032.1:0-104423 GCA_045579705.1 Lachnospiraceae bacterium | reverse complement strand
AGTATCAAAGCAATGTTAGAGCCTGAACAGACAGAAGAAGCTCCAGCAGAAGAAGATGCAGACGTCGTCGACGTAGATATTGAACCTGTAATTGCACAGGAAAATGATGCAGAATAGGATATAGAATCATGGCTTACGATTATGATTATTTCATAAAGGAAGTTGAAAAACTGACAAAGATTGATCTTAGTGCTTATAAGCAGAATCAGATGAAGCGTAGAATTGATGCCCTGATTGCGAAGCATAAGATTGACGGATATGAAGCATATATCAAAGTGTTAAAAACGGATCGAGTAAAATATGATGAATTCGTAGACTACATTACAATTAATGTATCTGAGTTCTATCGTAATCCGGATCAGTGGGAATTATTACATAATGAATACTTCCCTTATCTGATGGGCAAATTCGGAAAGAAACTTAAGATTTGGTCAGCTGCTTGTTCAACAGGCGACGAACCTTACTCTTTGGTAATGGCTCTTTCAAGATTTGTGCCACTAAGTGATATTCATATTATTGCTACGGACATTGATAAGCAGGTTATTGCTCAGGCAAAGACTGGTTTGTACTCTGAGAAGAGTATTAAAAATGTTCCAGATGATTTGAAGAGTAAATACTTTACAAAAGTTGGTTCTTCTTATCAGATTTCAGATGATATTAAACGTTGTGTTGAGTTCAAGACTCACGATTTGCTACGTGATCCTTATCTTAAAGATATGGATATGATCGTTTGCAGAAACGTACTTATCTACTTCACTGAAGAAGCAAAGGAAGATATCTACAGAAAGTTCTATGCAGCACTTAAAGATAAAGCGATTCTCTTTATCGGAAGTACAGAACAGGTTATGGATTACAAGGAGATTGGTTACGTTAGACGAAATTCTTTCTTCTATCAAAAAGGTGAATAAATATGAGAAGACCAGAGCTTAATGGCTCTGGTCTTTTTTAATATGCATTATTAATAGCTGCTTTTATATTTTCTATAAGCATATTTTCTGAGAATTTGTCCCGTTCTATCTTTACGAAACATTCTTCTTTTGTGGCTTTTCTGTATTTATCCTTGTCAGCTTTTGATACTAATACCTTTGGAATGATTTGGTTATCTGCAATATGATATAGGTAATCTTTGTAGTTCGGGAAGTATTTTTTGATACAGTAATCATAAACATTTAGGCTTCCCTTTAAAGATTTCTCTGAGATAATCAGATACAAATCGTCATTTGAAAGTCGGATTTCTCGTGGGATTGCTAAATCATGAGAAGCTTTGAATATAAGCTTGTCGTTTATAGATTCCAGCTTTATATCTGTTATATTTATCTCTTTAAGCTTCTCGTAGGAGAGTATCGGCAGTAGCTTAGACATTCCCAGAACGTCTTCCTTGTTGTGAATCATCAGAAGATACTCAGTTTCGTCAGACGGGCGAATCTGGTGTTCTTTGTAGACTTCGATAAGCTTTCCGCCATCATATTTATCTTCGCGGTTGATTCCCAGGAAATGTTCGATATCTTTTTGCTTCATTCCTGGCAGCAAGAGTAGATGTTTAAGCTTTTTTGCGCGAGCATAGATATCCAGGCTGTCGAATGAACTTAGATTGAAATCTATCATGAGGTCTTTTAATCGCTCCGCGAAAAAAGGCAGATCGAAACGATTTCCATTATATGTTATCAAGCGTTCGAACTCTCTTGTGTCGCGAATGAATGAGTTTATTATAGCGCGTTCTTCGGTAATGTCTTCAGCAAAGTATAGCTTTGTGATGAAATAATCTCCTTTGATATAACCTGTGCCTATCATATAGATGTGGCAGAAACGTCGGCTTAGACCTGTGGTCTCCAAGTCGAAGAACAGATCTGTTGATGTTATATCATCTAGGTATTTTCTGGAAGTTATTATTTCCTTGTCTTCAAATATTTTCATAAGTCACCTGTTGTCCAATTTATGTTGCAGGTCAATTATATCATTTAAAGTATGTAATTTCGTGCAAAAAAATACTCATTTTGACCGTGATTTTTGTGAAAAAGTGTTATAATCATACAGGAATATAAATTGTATACATTAAAAAGGAATGGAGGGACGTTTTTATGGCTTTAAAAACGTTTAAGGGAGGCATTCATCCTAACGAAGGAAAGGAGCTTTCCAAAGACAAGCCTATACGTGAATATTTCTCTGCTTCAGAATTGGTCTATCCTATTTCGCAGCATATAGGTGCACCGGCAAAACCTATCGTGAATGTGGGTGATGCAGTATTGCGTGGACAGATGATTGCAGAAGCGGGAGGCTTTGTATCGGCACCGATTTATTCCTCGGTTTCAGGCACGGTCAAAGCAATCGAAGATAGACGTAACGCAATGGGCGATATGGTTAAGTCTATCGTAATAGAAAATGATGGTTCAGATTTGGAATCTTCATTTGAGGGGATTACACTGGAGGAGGCATTAAAACTCGACAAGAGTATTATCTTGGACAAAATCCAAAGAGCAGGAATAGTTGGAATGGGCGGAGCTGGCTTTCCTACACATGTCAAACTATCACCAAAGAATCCCGATGAAATTAAATATATTATTGCAAATTGCGCTGAGTGTGAGCCTTATCTGACCAGTGATTATCGTACTATGCTAGAAAACACTGAGAAGCTCATAGGTGGTATGAAGATTATTCTATCACTTTTTGATAATGCGCGCGGCGTATTTGCCGTAGAAGATAATAAGCGTGACTGTGCTATTAAGCTTCATGAGGCAATCGATTCTGACAGAATTACTGTTGAGCTTTTGATGACGAAATATCCGCAGGGAGGAGAGCGTCAGCTGATTCATGCAGTTACAGGATTTGATATAAATTCAAAGATGCTTCCTGCTGATGCTGGTTGCATAGTGGATAACGTAGCAACTATCTGTGCTATCTATGATGCGGTAGTTCTCGGAAAGCCACTGATGGATAGAGTGTTTACTGTATCCGGAGATAACTGTGCGGATCCTTCTAATTACCTCATCCATATTGGAACCAGCATGAAGGAAATCCTGGAACAGGCCGGTGGAGAGAATGGTGAGGCGGCGAAGTATATTTCTGGCGGACCTATGATGGGATTTGCCATGTTTGATATCGATGTACCGACGACAAAGACTACATCTGCACTTCTTACTTTTTCAAGGGACGAGGCTTCTAAGTTTGAAGCATCTCCTTGTATTAATTGCGGTCGATGTGTTGAAGCTTGTCCGGAACAGTTGGTACCTTCCAGATTATCTAAATATTTTGAGCACAAAGTTTCAGATGAATTTGTAAAGTGGTATGGACTAGAGTGTATCGAATGCGGAAGTTGTACATATGTATGTCCAGCAAAGCGGCCTTTGGCTCAGGAAATTAAGACGTATAAGAGACAGATTTTAGCAGAAATGAAGAAACAGAAATAGAAGAGGGCAAAATGAGTAATTTATTGCATGTTACATCATCTCCCCATGTCAGGGACAAAATGACTACTACGAAGATTATGCTCTGCGTGATTATATCGTTGCTTCCAGCGACATTCTTCGGAATTTATAATTTCGGATTACGTGCGCTTTTGGTAGTAGTTTTATCTATAGCTTCCTGTGTATTGGCGGAGTGCTTATTTGATTTGATTACACATAAACGAAATACTTTAACAGACCTATCGGCTGTAGTTACAGGTCTGTTACTCGGATTAAACTTGCCTCATACAGTTTCATGGTTTATTCCTGTATTGGGCGGTGCGTTTGCCATTATAGTTGTAAAGATGCTCTTTGGTGGGCTTGGCCAGAACTTTATGAATCCGGCATTGGGTGCCAGATGCTTCTTAGTTCTTTCTTTTGCTCAGCAGATGACTACTTTTACATACGATGGAGTTACAGGAGCTACACCTCTGACTCTGTTAAAGCAGGGTGAGATAGTAGACCCTATTAATATGTTCTTAGGAACTTGTGGTGGTACTATTGGTGAGACTTCAGCACTCGCGCTGTTGGTTGGCGCGATGTTTTTGATACTTCTCGGTATCATCAATCTTCGTATTCCGGCTACATACATACTTACGTTGGTTATCTTTGTGGGTTTATTTGGACCAAAAGGTTTCGATGGAACATATCTATTGGAACATATCTTTGGCGGTGGACTTATCATCGGTGCTTTCTTTATGGCTACTGATTATGCTACTTGTCCTATTACTCCAAAGGGCCAGATTGTATATGGAATTATTCTCGGTATCCTTACAGGTGTATTTAGAATATATGGACAGACTGCGGAGGGTGTTTCCTATGCAATCATCTTCACTAACTGTTTAGTTCCATTGATTGAGAAGTTAACTGTTCCAAAGGCGTTTGGAGTAGGTAACGAGAAGAAGGGGGCGTAGACTATGAAAAAAATAGTGAAAGATGCCTTGATTCTTACTCTTATCACCCTGATAGCAGGATGTGCTTTGGGCATCGTACATGAAATTACAAAGAAACCTATTTCTGATGCGCGTAAAGCTGCTATTGATGAAGCTTATCAGGCAGTGTTTAGTGATGCAGCTTCTTTTTCCGATGTGAAGGGATTTAATAGTGAAGATGCTTCAAAATATGTCCAGAAGAAAGGGTATGACGAAGTATCTATAGAGAGCGCGGCTCTGGCAAAAGATGAAAGCGGAAAGACTTTAGGTTATGTGATCGGAGTGACTGATTCAAATTCCTATGGAGGAGATGTGGTTTTCTACATGGGTGTCAGATCAGATGGAACTATGAACGGTTATTCTATAACTGAGATTTCTGATACTCCTGGCCTTGGAATGAAGGCAAAGGAAGATAAGTTTATGAAGGAATTCCAGGGAATCAAAGCTGGAAAATACGAAGTTTCAAAAGCTGGCGGCGGAAAGGGAAAGATTGAAGCGATTAGCGGCGCGACTATCACTTCTAAAGCTGTTACTACAGGCGTAAATGCAGGCTTTTGCTATTTCGATTATTTGATGGGAGGTGCTAAATGATGAATACAAAGAATCCATTGATAGAGCGCCTTTATAACGGAATCATAAAGGAGAATCCTACAGTAGTTCTGATGCTCGGAATGTGTCCGACACTTGCAGTAACTACTTCTATGTTAAACGGTATCGGCATGGGCCTCTCGACGACAGTTGTTTTGGCTTTCAGTAATGCAATCATTTCAGCCCTTCGTCGATTCATTCCTAATTCGGTTCGTATGCCGTCCTATATCGTTATCGTGGCATCACTGGTTACTATGGTACAGTTTTTGATGGAAGGATATTTTCCTGGACTTTATGCGTCTCTAGGTATCTATATTCCTCTGATCGTTGTGAACTGTATCATTCTGGGTCGTGCTGAGTCATATGCATCAAAGAATCCTGTGTTGCCATCATTTTTTGATGGTATCGGAATGGGACTCGGATTTACTCTTTCTATCTCGATTATAGGTTTAGTGAGAGAGTTGCTCGGAGCTGGACAGGCGCTTGGATATCAGGTGCTTCCACTTGCTGAGAACGGAAAAGCTGGCTACACACCTATAGCTATCTTTGTGTTGGCACCTGGAGCCTTCTTTATACTGGGAATCCTCGTTGCTATCATGAAAGTGGTTAGAGAACGCATGGCACAGAATGGAAAAAGTTTGTCTCCAGCGCAGGGTGCCGTATTTACTGGAGATTGCTCAAGTTGTTCTATGGCATCTAATTGCTATGGAAAGAGCAAGGTTGTTTGTGAGAAAGAGAAGGAGGACTGATTATGAAAGCGATTATTTTACTGCTAGTTAGCTCAGCTATCGTAAACAATGTAGTTCTAAGTCAGTTCCTCGGTTTATGTCCTTTCCTCGGAGTTTCAAAGAAGACCGAAACTGCCGCAGGAATGGGTGGAGCTGTAATCTTCGTAATTACATTGGCATCATTTGTAACCGGTTTAATCTTTAATTTTATACTTAAACCGTTGAATCTGGATTATTTGAATACTATCGTATTTATCTTGGTTATAGCAGCTTTAGTTCAGTTTGTAGAAATGGTTCTAAAGAAGCATGTGAAATCACTGTATGAATCCCTGGGAGTGTTCCTTCCTTTGATTACTACAAACTGCGCAGTGCTTGGTACTGCATTAAATGTAGTAGCTAAAGACTTAAATGTTCTAATGGGAACTCTGTATGGTTTTGGCGTTGGTTTAGGATTCTTTATAGCAATCGTAATAATGGCAGGAATACGTGAACAGATCGAATATAACGATATTCCTAAGCCTTTCCAGGGAACGGCTATCGTAGTTATGACAGCGGGATTGATGGCGATAGCTTTTATGGGATTTTCTGGTTTGATTTAGAGGGGAAGATAGTATGACTGGAATTATTTTAGCTATATTGGTAGTAGGCGCTACCGGTTTGCTGATAGGTTTTTTCTTAACGCTTTCGGCAAAGAAGTTCTATGTTGAAGTAGATGAGAGAGAAGAAGCTATAGCAGAAGTATTGCCTGGAAATAATTGCGGTGGTTGTGGCTTTGCTGGCTGCTCTAGTCTGGCAAAGGCTATCGCAAACGGGGAAGCTCCTGTTTCACAGTGTCCTGTAGGAGGAGAAGCTGTTGCATTAGAGATTTCTAAGATTATGGGAGTTGAAGCTTCTGTTTCGGACAGGAAAGTAGCCTTCGTTCACTGTAATGGTAACTGTGAAAACGCATCTAATCTATATGAATACAGCGGTGCTAGAGACTGTTCCACTATTAAGTCTACACCGGGCGGTGGACCAAAGGCTTGTAACTATGGATGTTTAGGTGGCGGAAGCTGTACGAAAGTTTGTGCTTTTGATGCTATCCATATTGTAGATGGTATCGCAAAGGCTGACAGAGAGAATTGTAAGGCTTGTGGTAAATGTGTAGATGCCTGTCCAAATCACCTGATCAGCCTGATTCCTTATTCTGCAAAGACTGAAGTAGCTTGCAGTTCTAAAGATATAGGAAAGGTTGTTATGAAGGCATGCAAGAGCGGCTGTATAGCATGTCATCTGTGTGAGAAGAATTGTCCTTCAGGTGCGATTAGCGTCATCGATAATGTAGCCGTTATCGATCATGACAAATGTGATGGTTGTGGCATTTGTACAGAAAAATGTCCAAAGAAAGCGATAGTTTTGGTGTAATACTTACTGTTTTTAGCTTTTTACGATATCTTTATAAAATAATAGTAGAAATTTTGTCGAAGGATAGATATACTATTTACAAGTAAAAACCCACACAGAAGCGAGGTATTAATATGCTATTTACTAAAGAAGAAGAAGTTCAGATTGAAAATGCTGGCTTTGATTTGGATGCACTCTATTTAGCATTTGAGATTCTTGAAGAAGAGGGCCTCAGCAAGGACGACGTACTTGAGATGGAAGTACATACACCATCACATCCAATTGATGAATCAATTATTAATCAGTTGCGTACACCTAAAGATGCTAGAGTTTATTTGAGACCTTTCGTACAGTGGCTGCGTGACGGTAATCTTGAATAAGTAATTCAAACCACCTCTTTTGAGGTGGTTTTTTCTTTTATTGCTGATTTTTGGCCTTAAATGTGTTAAATTATAGGTTGGACTTTTGAAAATATTAGTAATAGAGGAATTTGAAATTGAATAGATTTAATGATGCACCAACAACTGAACCAGCTAGACAGGAGTACTTTATCGAAAGAGGTAGAGAACTTCTTAATAATATTGAAGCAGAAATCGGTCGTAAACTTACATGCTGTGTAACTACTTTCGGTTGCCAGATGAATGCCAGAGATAGCGAGAAGCTTCTCGGTATTTTGGAAAAAATGGGTTATGTTGCGACAGAATCTGAGAAAGCTGATTTGGTTATCTTTAATACATGTTCTGTTAGAGAAAATGCTGATAACCGTGTCTTCGGTCGACTTGGAATTCTTAGCAGCTATAAGAAAAAGAACCCAAACATGAAGATCGGTATCTGCGGCTGCATGATGCAGGAAGAGCATATCGTGGAGAAGATTAATAAGAGCTATCCATACGTAGATATCATGTTTGGAACTCACAACATCCACGTATTGGCTGAACTTGTTGTAAAGAATCTCATTGAAGATCATAAGGTTATAGATATTTGGGAAGAGGCTGACGGAATCGTTGAGGATCTTCCTGTCGATAGAAAATACAAATTCAAATCGGGAATCAATATCACATTTGGATGTAATAATTTCTGCAGTTACTGCATAGTTCCTTATGTACGAGGAAGAGAAAGAAGCCGTTCACCAAAGGCAATCATCCGTGAGATTGAGAAGCTTGTAGCTGATGGTGTAGTAGAAGTTATGCTACTGGGCCAGAACGTAAATTCTTATGGTAAAGGTTTGGAGGATGAAATATCATTCCCGGATCTCCTTCGTGAAGTGGATAAGATTGAAGGACTAAAGAGAATTCGTTTTATGACTCCTCATCCAAAGGATTTGTCAGATGACTTAATCGAAGCTATCGCAGAATCAAAACATGTGTGTCATCACATTCATCTGCCACTTCAGTCAGGATCGTCTGAAATCCTTAGAAAGATGAATCGTAGATATGACAAAGAGAAATACTTGGGTATCGTAGAAAAAATTCGTACTAGAATCCCTGATTGTGCCATTACGACTGACATTATCGTAGGCTTCCCAGGTGAAACTGAGGAAGATTTCCTCGAAACTATGGATGTAGTACAGAAGGTGGGTTATGACAGCGCCTTCACATTCCAGTATTCAAAGAGAACTGGAACTCCAGCTGCAAAGATGGAAGATCAGATTCCGCAGGAAGTTGTAACAGATAGATTTAACCGTCTTCTGAAAGAGGTTCAGACTATCGCACGTGCAAAGACGAAGTCACTCGAGGGCAAAGTCCTTCCTGTCCTTTGTGAAACAGTAAATACTGAATCAGATGGCCTCATGACAGGTCGTCTTGAGAATAACTCAGTAGTTCACTTTAAAGGCGATGAATCTATGATTGGTGAGATCTTTAATGTTCGTTTAGATGAGGCAAATGGATTCTACTATATGGGATCTATCGTAGAGTAAGATTATGAAAAAATTAGGGCGTTTTGATTTAATCTTTTTTGGTGCAGTCTGTATTACAACGGGCGTGTTGTTTGGAACGAGATATCTTCTTACTAAGAATACAGGAAAGGTTCTCGTAGTTACAGTAAAAAATGACCTTTATGGCAGATATCCGTTAGACAAAGACCGTGTTATAAAGATTAAATCGGGGGATAAAGTTACAAATGAGATTGTTATAAAGGATGGCTATGCTTTGATGAAGGAAGCTAGCTGTCCAGACAAACTCTGTGTACATATGAAGAAGATTAAGAACAATAATGAGACTATAGTCTGTCTTCCGAACGAGGTTATATTGACTATCGAAGACAGATGATCGGGGGATTCATTTGAAAGCTACTAAAATCAGTAAATTAGGAATACTTTTGGCATTCGCGCTAATACTTTCTTATGTCGAGTCTCTGCTTTCTATGCCGTTTATGATTCCAGGTATGAAACTCGGACTTGCAAATTTATGCATAGTTTTAATCCTGTATTTATACGACTGGAAGGAAGCTCTACTTATTAATATCCTTAGAATTCTATTAGTTTCATTTATGTTTACCAACATGTTCTCGCTGGCTTACAGCCTCGCAGGAGCAGTTTTGAGTCTGTTCTTTATGGCGATTATGAAATGGAGTAAACTTTTTAATCTGATTACTATCAGTACCGCAGGAGGTATAGCTCATAATATGGGGCAGCTTTTGGTTTCGTGTTTTGTTTTTTCAAATCTGAATCTGCTGTATTATGGTCCGGTGCTCGTTCTGTCAGGACTGATAACTGGACTTGTAATCGGAATAGTTTCGCTTGAAATTTTGAAGAGGAATACTAAATTATGATAGCTTTTATAAGAGGAAGTGTAGCAAAGATAAATAGTGATTCTATATTCTTGGATCGTGACGGTATCGGATTTAGAGTTTATATGAACACTAGAGATTTGGCTCGTTTGAATATGCATGAAGACGTACTCGTTTACACTTATATGCAGGTCAGAGAAGATGGAATGTCCCTCTTTGGCTTCCTCAAAGAGGAGGAGCTCGAAGTGTTTAAGCTTCTCATAAATGTTTCTGGAGTGGGACCAAAGATTGGATTGAACTGTTTGTCTATGTATACAGTTTCAGATATAAACTTTGCAATTGTATCAGATGATGACAAGACTTTGAGCAAGGTTTCAGGTCTCGGCGCAAAGACTGCAAAGAAGATTATTTTGGAATTGAAGGACAAGATTGATATTACAAACGTAGTAAGTGTTGATACATCAAGCGCAGATGTATCTGGCCTCGATTCTAAGTCAGACGCTGTTGAAGCTCT
Source organism: Lachnospiraceae bacterium (assembly GCA_045579705.1). Lineage (GTDB taxonomy): Bacteria > Bacillota > Clostridia > Lachnospirales > Lachnospiraceae > Lachnocurva. The sequence continues at coordinate 94,108 of JAZNMP010000032.1, read as the reverse complement.
AACAGCATTAGGATACAGTGCCTCTGAAGCGCTCAAAGCTATGGCAAATATCGATAATGCTTCGGAGCTTGAAACTGAAGAATTGATTAAACTCGCGTTAAAGAATCTGGCGCTTGGATTATAGAATAGATTACATTTAGAGGGATAGATTTTGGAAAAGAGAATCATTTCTACAGAAATTAATATCGGTGAAGAGAAGATTGAGAACAGCCTGCGCCCAAAGACTCTGTCTGAGTATGTAGGACAGGAGAAGGTAAAAAATACACTGAAGATTTTTATCGATGCCGCAAAGGAACGAGGAGAGGCTTTAGACCATGTATTGTTCTATGGATCTCCAGGACTCGGAAAGACTACGCTTTCTGAAATCATAGCAAATGAGATGGGTGTAAAGATAAAGATTACATCTGGACCAGCTATTCAGAAGCCGGGTGAGATGGCAGCGATCCTTTCGGGACTTTCTGAAGGTGATCTACTCTTCGTAGATGAAATCCATCGTTTAAACAAACAGGTCGAAGAAGTTCTATATCCGGCGATGGAAGATTACGCTATCGATATCATGATTGGAAAAGGGCAGTCTGCCAGATCTATTAGACTGGATTTGCCGAAATTTACACTGATTGGTGCGACTACCAGGGCAGGGCTTCTTTCAGCACCTCTTCGCGATAGATTCGGTGTGATTTATCATATGGAATTCTACACACCAGAGGAACTTAAGCTGATTATTCAGCAGTCTGCGAGAAAGCTTAAGGTTGATATCGATGAAGATGCCGCATTAGAGCTCGCCAGACGTTCTAGAGGAACACCTCGTCTATCAAACAGATTGTTAAAGAGAGTACGTGATTTTGCGGAAGTGAAGTCAAACGGAGTTATTTCAACTGAGATTGTTGATGAAGCTTTAGATCTCCTCGAGGTAGACTCTCTCGGTCTAGACAATGGAGATAGAAATATGCTTCTTACTATCATAAATAACTTCGGAGGCGGTCCTGTTGGTTTAGATACGCTTGCAGCATCTCTCGGAGAGGATGCTGGCACTATTGAAGATGTCTATGAACCTTTTTTAGTAAAATCCAATCTGATTCATAGAACTCCAAAGGGTCGTGTGGCTACAGAGGATGCATATAAGCATTTCGGAATTTCGAAAAAATAGTGTTTTAAATTATATCGAATAAGGATATAATTAATTTTGAATTAAAGCTTAAGGAGAACTTTATCAAAATGTCTGCAAAGAAGGTAACTAAAGTAATTATTGGCGGAAAGATGTATACCCTCACAGGATATGAGGAAGAAGAGTATCTTCAGAAAGTCGCCACTTATATTAATCACAAACTTGAAGAAGTAGAGAAGCTGGAAAGTTATTCACAGCTTTCTTCTGATATGAAGAATATCCTTCTGAATCTCAATATTGCAGATGATTATTTCAAAACTAAGGATAGAGTGCTTACAAATGAAGCAGAACTTAAGCATAAAGACCAGGAAATCTATAATTTGAAGCATGAATTGGTTTCACACCAAGTCAATGCAGAAGAATTTGAGAAGAAGATTCAGGATTTAAAGGAAGAAATTCAGGAACTTCGTCTGAACAAGGCTAAACTGGAAGCTACACTCGAGGATGCCCTTCTTGGAACAGGCGAAAGTGATTTATAAAGAGTATTATATATGAGTGAATTAGGACTTGAGCTATTAGCGCCAGCCGGTGATTTAGATACTTTAAAAGCAGTTATCGATGCAGGGGCTGACGCTGTTTATTTTGGCGGTGAGATGTTTGGAGCGAGAGCTTACGCCAAGAATTTTTCTTATGAAGATGCCATTTGTGGTATCAAATACGCTAAACTACATAATCGTAAAGCATATCTTACTGTAAATACCCTGATTAAAAATAAAGAATTTGACGAGAATCTATACTCTTACCTTAAGGATTACTATGAGGCGGGTATAGATGCTTTTTTAGTACAGGATTTTGGCCTGTTTAAGTTTATTAAAGAACATTTTCCAGATGTCGAAGTGCATGCTTCGACGCAGGTTTCAACTTCTTCAAAGTACGGCGCAGAGTATTTAAAGGAACTTGGCGCTGATCGAGTGGTTTTATCCAGGGAGACTTCGTTAGACGAGATCCGCGAAATCTATGCTGCTACAAAGATGGATATCGAAGTCTTCGTACATGGAGCTATTTGCGTTTGCTATTCTGGAAATTGCTTTATGAGCAGTTTCCTGGGAGGACGAAGTGGTAACCGAGGTAGATGTGCTCAGCCTTGTCGACTTCCATATCATACGAAGATAGATGGGGTTGATTCGTCAGTGGTTGGCGATTATCTGCTGAGCTCGGCTGATATGTGTTTGCTTTCACATATTCCGGAACTTTCGGAGGCTGGTGCTTATTCGTTAAAGATTGAAGGGCGAATGAAGAGTCCTAGCTACGCAGCGGGCGTTGTTAGCATCTATCGCAAATACATCGATTTGTATCTAAAGACAAAGAAACCATACATGGTCTCAAAGGCTGACATGGATTTCTTAAAGGCTTTGGGACAGCGCGGAGGTTTTACAGATACCTATTTGAAGCAGCAAAACGGTCCGTCTCTTATGAGTATGAAGGACAGTTCGCTTCATTTGGATAAAAATACTACCTATACTCCCGAGCCTGCCTCGATTCCGTTATCAGCTGAAGTTTACCTGACAAAGAACAGCGAGAGCGTACTTCGTCTCGTAGGCGAAAATGATGAAGTGACAGTTCTCGGCGATGTGGTTTCAGAAGCTATGAAGCGCCCTCTTTCTAAAGAGGATGTTATTAAGCAGATTGGAAAGACTGGAGACAGTGTTTTTTCACTTGAAGACATAGAAGTCTATATGGAAGATGACATATTTCTGCCGGTTTCTGCGTTAAACAAGCTTCGTAGAGAAGCTTTTAGTAAATTTGAAGAGCTGCTGTTCTCAGTAAATAGAGCAGAAGCGAAAGGATGCTCTTTTAAGGCGAAATCTTCTGTGAAGAATGAGATACCTGATCGAGTTTCATATTCTGTCTTTGTTACAACGGCAGAGCAGCTTGAGTGTGCGCTAGAGTATATCGGTGAGAATGATACGCTGATACTTTCTCATACTTTTTTGACAGAAGACATCGAGAAGATTTCGACTGATGCTAGACTGATACTGGCGCTTCCGGAAGTCTTTAGAATAAAGGCAGAACGTTATTTTGAGGCAAATCATTTTTCCGACAGGGTAGATGCGTTTGATGGCTTTATGGCATCGTCGTATGATGGACTGGGCTTCCTGCTGAAACAGGAAATTCAGAAGGATAGAATCATCATTGATCACAGACTCTATACTTTTAATAATATGTCTATTGAAGAGTTTAGAGAGGAAGGTTTCAAAGAATTTATCGCTCCTATAGAGCTCAATGCAAAGGAGCTTAAACATAGAGATAACAGCGATAGCACTTGCATCGTTTATGGATATCTGCCGCTTATGATTAGCGCGAACTGTACGAGAAAGAATGTACATGGATGCGATAAGAAGCCGTCTGTGAACTATTTGAAAGACAGAAAGAATATTTCCTTTGCGGTTAGAAATGATTGTTCTATCTGCATGAATACGATTTACAACTCACTGCCGCTGGATTTGTTTGGTGAGCTTAGTGCATTGGAAGAAATCGGGTTTAAAAACTTTAGAATCGATTTCACAGTTGAACAGAGAAAGGAATGCTTGGACGTTTTGACCGAGTATTTCGAAGGTGTTCCTGTAAGTAGAGAGGTAACGAAAGGACACTTCAATAGAGGAGTCTTATAATGGACAAGATTTTTACTTTAACTTGTAGATATTTGCTGATATTTTTGATAGCGATGTATACCTTTAACGGTTTTAGTGCCTTAAAGAATAACGCTTCTAAGACTTATACCAGAATTCTCTATATATTCCAGAATATCTGGCTGTTGATGATAGTGGTTATCTGTAATCTCGTGCTATATACGAATTCGCAGGATGAAAACTATATATTTCTGATGATGTATGAGTTGATTCTGGTTTTAGGAATTCAGATCATCTACAATTTCTTGTATGAGAAATTTAATAAAGCACTCTTGAATCATCAGTGTATGCTTTTGTCTCTGGGATTAATCGTTTTGTCGAGGTTAAACCCGGATAGAGCGATGAAGCAGCTTCTGATAGCTGCTTTGGCAACATTTTTGACAGCGCTATTACCTTTCTTTATTAGAAAATTTGATTTCTGGCAGAAATTGAAAATCTTATATGCCGTTCTCGGTATTTCGGCTTTGGGATTAGTACTCGTAGGCGGTAGAACCGAATATGGAGCAAAGATCAGTTTGTCTCTCGGACCTGTAAGTATTCAGCCGAACGAGGTCGTGAAGATTTTATTTGTCTTAGGTCTTTCTTGTGCTTTGTGTGAGGCAGAAGACTGGATTGACAAGATGCGACTTTCTGCTGTTGCTTTATTGCATATAGGATTGTTGGTTCTTTCAAAGGACTTGGGTGGAGCTTCAATCTTGCTGGTTATTTATCTGCTATTGTTCTTCCTGGCGTTTAACAGTTATTTAGTGCTGATAGGTGGAACGGCTATGATGGTTCTGGGATTTATCTTTGTGGCAAATCATATGACTCATGTTCAGAACCGAATGAAAGCCTGGTCTGATCCGCTTTCTGTAATAGATGGAGCCGGATATCAGGTCAGCCAGTCTCTATTTGCTATCGGTTCAGGTGGTTGGTTTGGTTCAGGTCTTCTAAATGGTATGCCACAGAAGATTCCTGTAGTTTCAAAGGACTTCATCTTTGCGGCTATCTGTGAAGAATTTGGAGCTGTATTTGCTATCTGCTTGATATTTGCATATGTAAGTTGCTTTATACTGATTATGAATCTGGCTTTACAGAAGAAAGACATGTTCCAGAGCCTGCTCGCTGCAGGGCTTGGCCTTTCTTTTGGATTTCAGGTATTCCTGTCTATCGGAGGAACTATCAAACTGATTCCTTCCACAGGTGTAACCCTTCCGTTCATAAGCGCAGGAGGAAGCTCTCTGGTGTCTTCCTTTGTTGCTTTTGCTATAATTCAGGGAATGGGAATGAAGAAGAGGACTAGAAGAGAATGAGTGATATAAAGAAAGATAATAAGAGTACTAGATATCTGCTTATCATATATATCTTCCTGTTTTTGTTTTTGAGTATGGCAGCTTATCTATGTTATTTCATACTTGCAAAAAGCGATAAATTCGTAAATAACGCATACAACCCTAGGATGACTAATTTGGAGAAGAATGTAGTCAGAGGAGATATCAAAGCTTCTGATGGAACTATACTTGCGACTACAGAGACTGATGAAGCTGGAAATAATACTAGAAGATATCCGCAAGGGGAAATTTTTTCCCACGTAGTGGGTTATACGAACAAGGGAATGAGTGGAATCGAGATGTATGATAACTCGTTGCTGCTGACTTCTCACGAGTTCATAACAAACCGCGTAAAGAATGATGTTTCTGGTGTGAAGAACCAAGGCGATAACCTGATTACTACTTTAGATCCGGCGCTTCAGCGTACAGCTTATAATGCGATTACAACGAAAAAAGGTGCCGCAGTCGTTATCGATGCCGATACAGGAAAGATTTTGGCAGAGGTTTCAAAACCTAGCTTTAATCCGAACACTATCAGCGAAGACTGGAATACTCTGTCCAGCGGAAATGATAGCGTGCTGTTAAACCGTGCGACACAGGGCTTGTACCCGCCGGGATCAACTTTTAAGATTATAACAGCGCTTTCTTATCTACGTGACGGCGGAAGCATTAATGATACTTTTGATTGTAATGGTCAGTATACGGTCGGAAATTACACCGTTCACTGCGCTTATAATGAATCACATGGACACCAGACTCTGGAACATGCTTTTGCAAATTCCTGTAATGTTGACTTTTCAAAGATAGGTCTGGATTTGTCTGAGGGTCGTCTTAGAGATACAGCTGAGGACTTCCTTATGAATGAGTCGATAAAGACGGATCAGAGTATTGCAAAGTCGAGATTCCTCCTCGGCGATAAAGAAGGTAAAGCTCAGATTATGGCGACTTCCTTTGGACAGGGAAAGACGCTGGTTACACCGATGGAGATGTGCTTAATCAGTGCTACTGTTGCAAACAATGGTACTATGATGAAGCCTTATCTAATCGATCGTATAGAAAACGCGAGTGGAGACACAGTTTCAACTACTTCGCCGAAAGAACTTCGTGATATAATGTCTTCTGATGAAGTTTCTACGATGAAGACTTTGATGCGTAGTGTTGTTACTCAGGGTACAGCGCGTAGCGCCTTTAGAAGAGCGACTAATTTTGAAGCATACGGAAAAACAGGTACTGCCGAATTTAACTCTTCTAAGGATACACATTCTTGGTTTACGGGCTTCGGAACAGATGGAGACAGAACGATTGCTGTCTGTGTAATTCTAGAAGATACGAAGCTTTATGCATCAAATTCAGCATATCAGATTATGTCGGCTTATTTTAATAATTAAGGGGGCTATATGTTGCTAGTTTTAAAAGTACTAGGAATCATACTACTCGCTATTCTAGGCATTCTTGTGTTACTGATTATATTTCCGTGGAGTATTAATCTATACGGAGATTTTGAAGGTTATGAGATTAGAGGCAGAGGTCATAGTTTCTTTCACTTCGTTACGATGAAGGCGGAATTTGATGGGAATTTCAAGTACAGGGTAGCTATTCTCTGGGGATTGATTCCCATACTTAGGTCGAAGGAAAAAAAGAAGGCCACAAAGCCGAAGAATGCCACAAAGCCGAAGATGGCCACAAAGCCGAAGAATGCCACAAAGCCAAAGAATTCCACTAAATCTAAGCATACTTCGGAATCAAAGGACGAAAAGAGTGTTAACAAAGCAGAGAACAGCAAAGATGCAGGCGCAAAGAGGGAAGGGAAATCGCTATCTGAGAAAATCGACGATTTCTTCTCGGAGAGGAATCAGAAAGCTCTAAAGCGTCTAATCCAGAAGACAAAGAAATTCCTTTCGTCGATTCATATCGATTTCAAGGGAACGAAGATTTCGTATTCTCTGTTTGATCCGGCTCAAACTGGGATTTTGACAGGTATTTTTGCCCAATTTCCGGTTCTGTATGGAGACGATATTAAACTATCTCCGGATTTTATGGCGGACAGCATATCTATTCATGGACAAATAGTTTTGCAAGGTCGTATAATTCTATTTAGAGTTTTGAAGTTTGGGTTATCTGTATTTAATGACAAAGATATTATGAAACTATTCAAAGGCTAGGGAGGACATATAATGGACAAGAACGAAAGATTTAAACCAATCATTGAATCACTGTTTGAAGGTATGGAGTCATTTCTGACATCAAAGACTGTAATCGGAGAGCCAAAGACAGTAGGTGAGACCACGATTTTTCCGCTCGTAGATGTATCATTTGGAGTAGGAGCGGGAGCTTTCTCTTCAGACACTAAAGGAAACGGAGGCGGTGGTCTCGGCGGCAAGCTCGTTCCTGTTGCTTTGATTGTAATCAATGGTGATAATGTTCGTTTGTTACGTGTCTCAACTGACAAGAGTATTGATAGAATCGTTGAGCTGGTACCAGATATTGTGGCTAAGTTTAAGAATAGAAAAAGTTCAGATCCTATAGAAGATATCGATCTTTCTAGTTTTGAAGAAGAATAATTGATAAAGTTTTTGAGAAAAATGCTTGCTTTTTGGTGTATGTTTTGTTAATATATCAAATGTTGTGACGAGAATTCAACCGAACACATCGGTTTTTAGGAGGTGTAGCACGATGGCAAAATGTGATGTATGCGGAAAGGGCGCTCATTTCGGTATTAAGGTGAGCCATTCTCATAGAAGATCCAACAAGATTTGGAAATCAAATGTAAAGAATGTTAGATGTATCGTTGAAGGAACACCTAAGAAGCTTCACGTTTGTACTTCATGCCTTCGCTCAAATAGAGTAGAGCGTGCATGATCTCTATTGAGATAATTTCGTGATCGAATGTAAAGTGCGCGGTAGTGATGCCGTGCGCTTTTTTTATTAGTTTGTTTTTTTCTGTTAATGCCTTATAATAAACTAGTAAAGATTTTTTTAATGACGGAGGTCAATATGCAGGGAGAAATGGAAACAAAATTAGGAAAGATAATTATCGATGAAGATGTTATCGCTACATATGCAGGATCTGTAGCTGTTGAATGTTTCGGTATTGTCGGAATGGCTGCCGTTAATGTTAAAGATGGTCTTGTTAAACTATTGAAGAAGGATTATCTCAACCATGGTATTAAAGTAATCATGGGCGAAAATAATCACATTTCTTTGGATTTTCACGTTATCGTTTCTTTTGGAGTAAATATTCCCGCAGTATGCGATAACTTAAATGAAACAGTTAAATACAAGGTTAGTGAGTATACTGGTCTTAATGTAGATAAGATTAATGTTTATGTCGAAGGCGTTCGTGTCATCGATTAAGGAGGACTTAACTTTGGAATTAAAGACGATTAATTCTGATCAGCTTGCCCAGGGATTCTTAGCTGGTGCTAAATTCCTTCAGGCTGAAGAAGACAAGATAAACGAACTTAATGTGTTCCCGGTTCCAGATGGTGACACTGGTACAAATATGACTATGACAGTTATGTCTGCAGCAAAAGCCGTAATGGAGCTTGAAAATAGAGACATGAAGAGCGTTTGCAAAGCTATGTCTTCTGGATCTCTTAGAGGAGCCAGAGGTAACTCAGGTGTTATCCTTTCACAGCTCTTTAGAGGATTTTCAAAAGTTTGTAAGACTGAAACAGATATTACAGTTCCTGTATTGGCTGCAGCTTGTGAAAAGGCTACAGAGACAGCCTACAAGGCTGTTATGAAACCGAAGGAAGGAACTATCCTTACAGTAGCTAGAGGAATTGCTGACAAGGCTTCTGAAGCTGTTGAAACTACAGATGATATTCTTGAATTCCTTCAGCTTATCATCGATGAAGGAGATAAGGTACTTCAGCAGACACCAGAGATGCTTCCTGTTCTTAAGCAGGCTGGCGTAGTTGACTCGGGTGGAGCTGGTCTTATGCAGGTTCTTAAGGGCGTTTACGCTTATTTGAATGGCGATGAAATCGATTTGTCATTCGATGGAGCAGAATCAAAGCAGAAGGCTGAAAAAGTATATACATATGAGCTTTCTTTTGTTTTAGTACCAGAGAAGACAACTTCAGTTGAAAGAATCGCTGATTATGATTCATTCATGAAGACAGCTGGTGACGTAAAGACTTTCAAGAATGAGAAAGCATACGTTGAAGTATCTGTTCTCACAGATATTCCAGGTGAAATCATCACTAAGGCATGTGCTCTCGGTGAAGTACATGAGATTAAATTCGCAAATGCCATCGATGCAAAGAATGGTTTTACACTTCCTGTTGTAGAGGAAGAAGTAGTTGCTTCTGATATGAAGGAAATCGGATTTGTATCAGTATCAGCTGGTGAAGGTATGAACCAGATCTTCCTCGATATGGGTGTTGATGTAAATATCACTGGCGGTCAGACTATGAACCCAAGCACAGATGATATTTTAAGTGCTATTGAAAAAGTAAATGCGAAGACTGTATTCGTTCTTCCAAATAATAAGAACATCATCCTTGCTGCAAACCAGGCAGTAGCTTTATCAGAGGATAAGCAGGTAGTTGTAATTCCTACAACAACTGTACCTCAGGGTATTACAGCACTTATAAATTACCTTCCAGATAAGTCTGTTGAAGAAAACAAAGCTATCATGGAAGAGGAAATCAAGAACGTAGCTACTGGACAGATTACATACGCTGTTCGTGATACTGAAATCGATGATAAGACTATCAAGTCTGGCGATTACATGGGTATCGGCGATAAGGGTATTATCTCTGTTGGCCCGGATAAGGATAAAGTCTTTGTTGAAATGCTCGAAGAGATGGTATCTGAAGCTTCTTCACTCATCACAGTATACTTTGGTTGTGATGTTACAGAAGGTGAAGCAAACGAGATGAAGGATATGCTTGTTACTAAGTTCCCAAATCTCGAAGTAGAAGTAGAGAACGGTGGACAGCCAGTTTACTATTACGTAGTAAGTGTAGAATAATATGTCATTATATCTTGATGCACCTATACATACACTTAAAGGTGTAGGAGAAAAAACTGAAAATTTGTTTAATAAAATGGGAGTATATACTGTAAGGGATATACTCTCTTTTTTTCCACGCGATTATAAGGAATATCCGCCTACGAGTTCTCTAGATGAGATTTCTTCCGGAGAAACCGTAGCAATCCTCGGAATGGTTATTAGGCCGCTCGTATTGCGCCGTTTTAACCGTTTTTCTATCGCTATCGGTGTGCTTGAGACGGAATGTGGCGTGATTGAAGTCGTATGGTATAACATGCCATATATTAAGAACACTCTGAATAGAAACATGCCTTATGTTTTCTATGGTAAAGTTTCTGAAAAAAATGGTGTTCTTCGAATCGAACAGCCTGCCTTGTTCCTTCCGGATGAATACGAGAAGCTGAAGGCGAAGCCTGTACCTATCTATAAACAGACGAAGGGGTTGAAGAACAAAGCTATTTCAAAAACTATCGATCAGGCGCTTTGTGCTTCGTTTGAGATAGAAGATGCTCTTCCAGTAGACTTGCTAGAACGAAGAGGACTGATGGGGCTTTCTGATGCGATTAGAACTATGCATAGGCCGGATAATCTATCACAACTCATAAAAGCTAGAAATCGTTTTGCCTATACAGAGTTGCTCGAATTCTTCCTAGAACAGAAATATGAAGAAGAGGGATTAGACAGGGCTTTAAATACTTTCGATTTAAAGGAAGATTGCATTACGAAGAGCTTCTTAAATTCTCTTCCTTTTGAACTTACTGAGGGGCAGAATGAGGCTTTGAGTGATATTTTTTCAGATTTCGAAGGCGAATACGTCACAGAACGTTTGATTCAGGGAGATGTAGGTTGCGGAAAGACGATAGTTTCTTTCCTGGTGATGTGCAGAATGGCGGAAAATGGCTATCAGTCTGCACTTATGGCGCCTACTGAAGTTCTTGCAACTCAGCATTATGAAGGTCTGCTTTCCGATATTGAGATGTATAAGCTTCCGTTTAAGGTCGAGCTCCTTACAGGTTCTACTCCTAAAGCTAGAAAGAAAGAAATCTATGATTCACTCGCAAAGGGTGAGATAGACATCGTAATAGGTACGCATGCTCTCATTCAGGAGGGTGTTTCCTTTAAGAATCTGGGACTTGTAATTACTGACGAGCAGCATCGTTTTGGTGTGAAGCAGAGAAAGTCGTTCTCGGACAAAGGTTCTTCTCCGTTTTCGATCCTACTTTCAGCGACACCGATTCCTAGAACGCTGGCTCTCGTACTATACGATGGCATGAACATAACTCAGATTCACTCTATGCCAAAGAATCGTCAGGAGATAAAAACAGCTGTAGTTGATCCGTCCATGAGAACGAAGTCGTGGCAGATGATAGTGTCTGAGGTTTTAAAAGGACGTCAGGCCTACATCGTTTGTCCTCTGGTCTCAGAAACAGAGAATTCTGAAGGTGAAAACGTCATCGACTATGAGATGAAGCTTAGAGAGGTTCTTCCTCCGGAAATTACTACCGGAATACTTCACGGAAAGATGAAGAGTGAGGAAAAAGAAAGTGTAATCAAAGCTTTTTCTGAAGGAGCTATCTCTATCCTCGTTTCGACGACAGTTATCGAGGTCGGAGTCAACGTTCCAAATGCGACTATTATGATGATTGAAGATGCTCAGCGTTTTGGACTTTCTTCGTTGCATCAGCTTCGAGGCAGAGTTGGACGAGGAAGTGAGCAGAGCTTCTGTATTCTTATGAATTCTGCTCCAAAGAGCGAGAGCGCTAAATCACGTCTAATGTGTTTGAAGGAATCTAATGATGGATTTCATATTGCAAATGAAGATTTGCGATTGAGAGGGCCTGGTGATTTCCGCGGAATTCGACAGTCTGGTGAGATGGGATTTGATATCGTCGATATCTATCAGGATGCCGAGATTCTGGAAAATGCAAAGGAAGATGTTGAAGATATATTGAAAAAAGACCCCGAACTTAAGAACCCTGAGAATCAAATCTTTAAGGTTCTCTTAGAACGAGGTCAGAGCAAGATTTTTACTAATCTTTAGATTTTTTCTACATCTCGAATTTCTGGTTTAACAACCATCGAATAGTTAGTGTAATAAATTACAAAGCCGGGTGCAGCAGCATTCGGCTTTTTTACATTTTTCTTCTGCAAATAGTCGATTTCGATTTTGTTTTGGTCACGGCCGCTTGAATAGTATCCGGCGAGAGAAGCGGCGATTTCGTATACGTCGTCAGGAAGCTCTCTGCCGTGTGTCTGCACGAGGACGTGGCTTCCCGTAATCTGTTTTGCGTGGAACCACCAGTCTTCAGGGTTTGAGAGCTTGAAGGTAATGTAATCATTCTGGTAGTTGTTCTTTCCGACATAGATATCGAAGCCGTCCTTTGTTACGAAATGAAGCGGCTTCTCCTTCAAGCTTTTCTTCCCCTTCTTTGAAGTGTGTTTGTGAATGAAATCGAATTCTTCCATTTCGTGTCTGATTAGATCCAAATCGTCAGTGTTCTCTGCGAGGTCGAGAGATGTCTTTATAGATTCGAGGTGATCTATAGCGTCTTTGGTAAGTTTGAGCTGTTCGGCTACTTCGACTTCGGTTCTCTTTAGCTTCTGATATTTTTCAAAGAGAGCATTTGCGTTCTCTATCGCTGACTTGGTAGGATCGAGAGTCAGAGTGACGTCTTCACCTGTTTCGTAATCATTTACAACGACTTTGTCCATGCCTAGACTGATCATGTATGAATACGCCTGAATGAGCTCGCCGCGTTTTCTGAATTTATCTTTTTTAGCTGTATCGGCAAGCTGTTTTTCCTGAAGCGCGAATTTCTTACGATTTCGAGAAAGCAGATTTGTGATTATCTTCTTTAAATCGCTGGATCTCTGGTGCATTGAAGCATAGATATCGCGTGCGTAGTAGTAGGTTTCGAGCATCTTTGAGATGCTGTCATAGTATTCTATGTTCTCTTCTTTGTAAGATGAAAGTTTAAATGCTGAGAATTCCATAGGTTTCTCGTTGTCTTTTGAAAAAATAATATTAGGCTGATAGTTTGCCTCTTTCATATCAGAGATTAGATGTGCAAACTCTGAGTAGAGTCTCTTTAAATCGTCTTTGGATAACGACTTAGTGGACTGGTCAGCATCGAGTGAAGCTCTTACAGAAAGCTCGAGTCCGGTAACTGGAGAGAATCCGGTAAACGAAGTGTAAATCGCCTTTGATAAGCCCATAGCTTTTCGAGGGATTAGTTCTAGGAATTCTTCTTCTGTGATTTCGAAAGGATTTACCTTGTCTTCCTGAGTAGGGATAAAGTATTCCTTTCCAGGTAGAACTTCACGTACTGAACTAACAGCAGCTGAGATATGTTTGATGCTGTCTAGAATCATATTATCAGAGTTTGTGAAGATGATATTGGAGTGTTTGCTCATAATCTCTACGTAGAGATATTTTTCCGTAAGGTCACCCATTTCATCCCTGTGTTCGATAGTGAATTTGATAACTCGCTCTAAGCCGACCTGTTCGATGTCTTTGATGAGACCATTGGCTATATGTTTGCGAAGTAGCATACAGAAGTTTGGCGCATTAAGTGGACTGACTTTGTTATTGTCGGTTAGATATATAAGTGGAAGAGAAGCATTTGCTGAGATCAGTAGTCTCTTTGTTCCACGCTTTAATTTGATTGTAAGTAGTAATTCCTGAGGCTCTGGTTGAGAGATTTTTGAGATATGAGTTCCCAACAATTCTGCTCTTAGCTCATCTGTCAATGCATGTATAGTAATACCGTTGAATGCCATTTATATCCTCCAAAAAAATTTGACGCATTTTCTTATCTTTATTATAATATTATAGCTTATGATGATTTTACTGGAAAGAGTAAGGATATTATGATATATTCAATGACTGGATTTGGCCGAGGCGAATCCGAATCAGATAACGCAAAAATTATAATAGAAATCAAGTCAGTTAACCACAGATTTTTGGATACAAATTTTAAAATGCCATCTTTTTGCTATTCTTTGGAAGAAAGAATGCAGAAGCTTTTAAAGACGCGTATCTCTCGTGGAAAGGTTGATGTAAACCTTACTGTAAAGAGCATCCGTAAGTCACAGAAGACTTATACCTATGACCCTGAAGCAGCTGCATATTTCATGAATGTGAAGAAGGAAGCTATTAAGGAGTTTGGTATTAAAGATAACTTTGGTGTGTATGAACTGTTTCGTATGCCTGGGGTAATCGTCGAAGATACTGATTTGGTAGATCCGGAAGAACTCTGGATTTATGTCAAGGAAGCTTTTGAAATCGCGTTGGATAAGTTTGTAGAATCCAGAGCTTCTGAGGGAGAGAGACTTAGATGCGATCTTTCCGAGAAGGTTTCTCGTATTGACGAGTTGGCTGACGCACTAGAAGAGCGTGCTCCACAGATTATAGAAGAATACAAAGACAGACTTAGACAGAAAGTTACTGATTTTATAGACGAATCACAGGTCGATGAAAATCGACTGGCAGAAGAGGTCATCCTCTATGCTGACAAGATTTGTATAGATGAAGAAATAGTTCGTCTGAAGAGCCATGTTTCAGAAATAAATGAAACACTTAAGGCTACAGAACCTATCGGTAGAAAGATGGACTTTATTTCACAGGAACTTAATCGTGAATCAAATACGATTCTTTCAAAGAGCTCAGATGTTTATACAGCTGATATAGGAATCGAATTAAAGACTTTAATAGAGAAGATTCGTGAGCAGGTTCAGAATATAGAGTAATTAGAATAGGAGATTCACAATGAGTGAACAAAAGGGAACTGTAATCGTTCTATCTGGTTTCTCTGGTGCGGGTAAAGGTACTATTATGAAGCACCTTCTAAATAATTACCCTTCAGATTACCATCTTTCAGTTTCAGCTACTACTCGTGAAAGACGAGAGGGCGAGGAAGAAGGTAGAGAGTATTTCTTCCGTACTACAGAAGAATTTGAAAACATGATTAGAGAGCATGAACTTCTCGAATATGCATCTTTTAATCATAATTACTATGGAACTCCAAAGGCTTATGTGGAGAAGCTCGTAAACGAAGGAAAGGATGTCATACTCGAAATCGAGGTTCAGGGCGCCCTTCAGGTTAAAAAGATTTTTCCGCAGGCTTTACTGTTATTTGTAACTCCACCAAAGGCAGAAACATTAAAGAGACGTCTGGAAGGTAGAGGAACAGAAGATGAAACTGTTGTAAATGAAAGACTTGCAATAGCTTCGAGAGAATCATTGCTCATGGAGCAGTATGATTACATCATTGTAAATGATGTCTTGGAAGATGCAGTTAATTCTGTACATAATATTATTCAGAGTGAGAAAAAAAGATCGCTTCGCAATTCTGAGTTTATCACCAGAATTCAAGGAGAATTACAGGCTTTTTCGAAAGGAGAAAAATAATGATACATCCATCTTATGTAGAACTTATGAAAGTTATCAATGCAAACGTTGAGGAAGGTGAAGAACCTGTAGTAAACAGCCGTTACAGCGTAGTTTGCGCTACAGCAAAGAGAGCTAGACAGATTATCGACGGAGCTGACACTTTAGTTGTTACTCATCCAAAGGAAAAAGCTCTTTCTATCGCAGTTAACGAGATGAACGCTGGCGAGCTTAAAATCCTTACTGATGATGAAGCAGCAGCTCAGAGAGCTGAAATCGATGCAGAAATTGAGCGTCGTGCTAAAGAAGCAGCTGAGAACGCTGAAGAGGGAACAGAAGAATAATGAATGTAGCTTTTATTTCGTTAGGATGTGATAAGAATCTTTCAGATTCAGAACATATGCTTTTTCTCTGTAGAAAAGCAGGCATTAAGATTACATCAGAAGATGAAGCAGATGTAATCGTAGTAAATACATGCTGTTTTATCGAGACAGCTCTCGAAGAAAGCATTCAGAATATAATCGAAGCCGGAAAGCTTAAGGAAACAGGTAAGCTTTCTGGCCTCGTTGTTTGTGGATGTATGAGTGAGAGATATGCTGAAGATATCCGTAGAGACTTGCCAGAAGTAGATGCTATCGTAGGAACTAACTCTTATGATGAAATTGTATCTGCTATCGAAAGTGCATACGGCAAAGAAAAATTAGAAATCGTAAAAGCCCAGGACGGTCTTCCTGATGATACAGTTGGTCGTGTTACAAGCACAGGACTTCCTTATGATTATCTAAAGATTGCAGAAGGCTGCGATAAACGGTGTACTTACTGCATTATTCCATCACTTCGTGGAAACTACAGAAGTGTTCCTATGGAAAAAGTTCTCGAGGAAGCAAAACAGCTTGCTGAGAATGGGATTACTGAGATCGACATAGTAGCACAGGAAACTACTCTGTATGGAACAGATATCTATGGAGAGAAGAAACTTCCTGAACTCCTGCAGCGTATTTCAGAAATCGATGGTATCGAATGGATTAGAATTCTGTACTGTTACCCAGAATCTATCGATGATACTTTGATAGAGTGTATGGCAACTAATCCTAAGGTTCTCCATTATATCGATATGCCTATTCAGCATTGTAATGACGAGATCCTTCGTCGTATGAACAGACGTATTAAGAAACAGGAAATCC
Organism: Lachnospiraceae bacterium; assembly: GCA_045579705.1. Taxonomy (GTDB): domain Bacteria; phylum Bacillota; class Clostridia; order Lachnospirales; family Lachnospiraceae; genus Lachnocurva. Next base: position 77,428 of record JAZNMP010000032.1, on the reverse strand, counting down.
TTGATTTGATCGATCGCCTTCGTACTAGAATTCCAGATATTATGATTAGAACAACTCTGATAACTGGATTCCCTGGAGAGACAGAGGAAATGCATGAGGAGATGAAAGACTTCATCCGTAATGTTCGTTTTGACAGACTCGGTGCTTTCACATATTCTCGTGAAAAGGGTACACCTGCTTATGATTTTGAAAATCAGGTAGATGAAGCAGAGAAACAGAGACGACTGGACGAGCTTATGACTCTACAGCAGGCTGTCAACTTTGCAAATAACAAGGAACTAATCGGTTCTACTATGAAGACTTTTGTCGAAGGATATATTCCTGAAAAAGACCTCTACGCTGGTAGAACTTATGGTGATGCACCTACGATTGATAACTATGTATTCTTCAAATCAGATATCGAACTTATGTCTGGAAAGATCGTAGATGTAAAGATTACAGATTTTAAAGAATATGATTTATTAGGAGAATTAGTAAAATGAACTTACCAAATAAATTAACAGTACTTCGTGTAATTATGATTCCTTTCTTTGTATTCTTCTTACTCTTTAAGCCAGAAGATATTATGTTTAGAGGAATTGCAGAAGCTATCTTTATCGTAGCTTCACTTACAGATTTATTAGACGGAAAGATTGCTCGTAAATACAACCTGGTTACTAACTTCGGCAAGTTTATGGATCCTCTCGCAGATAAACTTTTAGTTTGTTCAGCTTTGATCTGCCTCCTTTCATTAGAGCAGCTTCCAACTTGGGTTGTTATCGTAATCATCGCTAGAGAATTCATCATCTCTGGATTCAGACTCGTTGCTGCAAATGCTAATATCGTAATCGCTGCAAATATGTGGGGCAAGTCAAAGACCGTTTCACAGATGTTTATGATTATACTTCTCATCCTTAACCTTAAGTTTGAGTGGTATCAGATGCTTTGCTTAGTTCTGATTTATGTAGCTACAGCACTTACAATCATTTCTTTGGTTACATATCTTTATCAGAACAAAGAAGTTCTCGCTGATCAGAACTAAGAGGTAAGATATGAGAGTTATAGCAGGCTCAAGAGGTCATTTAAAACTTGTAGCTCCAGAAGGTGACGGAACACGTCCTACAACAGATCGTATCAAAGAAACTCTCTTCAATATTCTTCAGTATGATTGTATTGAAGCTGAATTCTTAGATTTGTTTGCCGGAAGTGGTCAGATGGGAATAGAAGCTCTATCCCGTGGAGCAAAGCACTGTACTTTTATAGAAAAAGACAGAAAAGCTGCTTCTTGCATAAAGCAGAATCTACATACGACTAGATTTGAAGATGAAGCTACTTTGCTTAACCAGAACGTATTCGATGCACTTCGTGGTTTTCCGAAAGGAAAGAGATTCGACATCATCTTTATGGATCCTCCATACCAGATGGGTGTTGAAGCGGATGTATTAAAGATGCTTCTTGAATATGAGCTCGCAGATGTGAATACTTTGATTATTATTGAAGCGGCTAAGGATTTAGATCTATCTTTCCTAGAAGGATCAGGATACAAATTAGACCGACAGAAGATTTATAAGACTAATCAGCATTTGTTCTTGAGAAAAGAGGGGTTTTAATGTCAAAAGCTATTTATCCAGGAAGCTTTGATCCATGTACTTTCGGACATTTGGATATTATTAAGAGATCTAGCGCACTTTTTGATGAAGTAATCATCGGAGTACTGAACAATAGTAAGAAAAATCCATTGTTTACAGTATCAGAACGTGTTAATATGATTAAAGAGTTAACAAAGGATATACCAAATGTAAAGGTTATGTCTTTTGATGGATTACTGGTCGACTTCGCTCGTGAAGTTGATGTAAACGTTATAATCAGAGGTTTGCGTGCGATTACTGATTTTGAATATGAACTTCAGATCGCACAGAGTAACAAGGCACAGCACTCAGACATAGAGACGGTTTTTCTGACGACAGATATACATTATTCATATCTGAGTTCGACTATTGTTAGAGAGTTTGCTTCCTATGGTGGTGATATTTCTAGCTTTGTTCCAAAGGAAATCATTCCTTTAGTCGAAGAGAAATACCGTAACTTAAACAGATAAGGAGATAAAGATGGCCAGCAGCATAGAACAAATCATCGAAGATATGGAGAGATTTATCGACAGTGAAAGTAAACCTGCAGCTTTCTCAAGCACAAAGATTATAATTAGCAGAGATGAGTTAGAAGGTTTTCTTGAAGAACTTAAAGTAACTACTCCAGAGGAAATCAAACGTTACCAGAAGATCGTGAGCCAGAGAGAAGCTATCATCGCTGATGCAAATGCTAAAGCTGAAAAAATTATTTCTCAGGCACAGATCAAAACTGACGAATTGGTTTCAGAACATGAAATCATGCAGCAGGCATATGCTCAGGCAAATCAGGTGGTTATGATTGCTACTAAAGATGCGCAGGAGATGTTGGATAAAGCTACTCGTGAAGCAAACGAGATTAAAACAGGTGCTATTCAGTACACAGATGATCTACTTGCCAGTGTTCAGGAAGTGCTCGCAAATTCAATCGACGTAACTCGTCGTAGAGATGAAGCTTTCATAGGAAAGCTGAACAACATCCTCGATAGAGTTGTTGCAAACAGAGGAGAGCTTAGACCAGAAGAAACTCCTATAGAACCTGAAGCTCCAGTTGAAACTGCAAAAACTGAAGCAAAGGAACCAGTTTCAGAAACAAAGACCGAAGCCACTGAAACTTCAAAAGCTAAGGACGATAGCGAAATGACTATCGATGTTCCTGAAGAATTTTTTAAACATGATTAATTATGAGGCATTCGGATATTCCGGATGCCTTTTTTAGAGGTTATATATGATTACAAATTACGATACTTTTATATTTGATATGGATGGAACTCTCGTAGACTCTATGGGTTTATGGGCTGAAATTGATAAGAAGTTCTTTGCTGACAGAAATATGCCATACCCAGAAACTTTGACAAAGGATATCGAAGGCTTGAGTATGTCAGAAACAGCCGATTATTTTATTGCAAACTTTGATCTTTCTGAATCAAAGGAAGAACTTATGGAAATCTGGAATGGAATGGCAGCTGATTTCTATCGTTCGAAGATTGATATGAGAGATGGCGCTATTGATTTTCTGAAATATCTAAAGGAACACGGTTACAAAACTGCACTCGCTACATCAAATTCCAGAGAGCTCGTAGATGTATGTTTCGAAGCAAATGGGCTTAATGAGTTGATTCCGGTTGTAGTTACAGCAAATGAAGTTGAGCATGGAAAGCCTGCTCCGGATGTATATCTAAAAGCTTGTGATCTGCTTTCATCTAATCCTTCTAAATGTCTCGTCTTCGAAGATGTTCTGGCAGGAATCCAGGGAGGCAAAGCTGCTGGCATGTCTGTCTGCTGCATCGATGATATACATTCTCGTGCAGACTACGAAGCCAAAAAAGATTTGGCAGATTTCTATATTAGTAATTATTTGGATTTGGATGTGATTTAAGTGAAAGAATATATTATTCCAAAAGCTGAAGATGGTCAGAAGGTTATGCGCTTCTTAAACCGTATCCTTCCAAATTGTTCTAACGGTTTTCTCTATAAGATGTTCCGAAAAAAGAATATCACTATTAACGGAAAGAAAATCACCGGCAAAGAGGTCTTAAGGCAGGATGATGTTGTAAAGATATTTTTTTCCGAGGAGACGTTTGAGAAGTTTTCGGGAAAAAGTGTGGAAGTATCAAATCCGTATGAAGGCATCGACGTTTCAAAACTCGAAATCTGTTATGAAGATGAAGATATTATCGTTTGTAACAAGCCTGCAAATGTTCTTTCACAGAAGAGCAAAGCATCTGATGTTTCGATAAATGAAATGCTTATCGCATATATGCTAAGTAGAGGTGAAATCACTTTAGAGTCTCTGGAAGTTTTTAAGCCAGGTGTGATAAATCGCTTGGATAGAAATACTTCTGGACTGATTCTGTTTGGGAAGACTATCCGTGGACTAAAATTTGGAAGTGAACTGATGAAATCGCATGATACGGACAAAACTTATCTGTGCCTGGTTTCCGGTAAGTTTGATGGTCCGAGCGAATTGGAAGGGTATCTCACAAAGGATACAAAGAATAATCTGGTTCGTTATTCTGCAGAGGAGACTCCAGATTCTAAATACATGTCAGAATCGATTTCTGTGGTGGAATACCGAGAGAATTTTACTTTATTAAAGGTCGTACTTCACACCGGTCGTTCTCACCAGATTCGCTGTTCACTTGCAGCTATCGGATATCCGATACTAGGTGACGTGAAATACGGTAATAAAGAGTTGAATCAGAAATATTTAAAGAAAGGTGTCGACAGAGCGCTTCTTCACTCCAGTTCAATCCGTTTGAACGGACGAGTTGTAGAGTGTGAGACGCCGGAAATTTTTTCAAAGGTGAAATAATGGCAACTTGGAATTCCAGAGGACTGAGAGGTTCTACTCTCGAGGACTTGATAAATCAGACAAATGAAATATATCGCGCGAATAAGCTGGGTTTGATTCAGAAAGTCCCTACGCCTATCACGCCTATAAATATCGACAAGTCGACTCGTCATATCACTTTAGCGTACTTCGACCAGAAGAGTACAGTCGATTATATCGGTGCGATTCAGGGGATTCCGGTTTGCTTTGATGCAAAGGAGTGTAACGAGGAGACTTTTCCTCTGGCGAATATTCACGAGCATCAGATGGAGTTTATGAAGGACTTCGAAGAACAGGATGGTATCGCTTTCTTTTTGATCTATTTCAAGAAACGCGAGCAGTACTACTATATGACTTATCGTGAAGCGCGTACTTTCTTTGACAGACGCGATAATGGCGGACGAAAGAGCTTTAGAATCGACGAGCTGAATCCGGAAATGTTTTTTACGGAGAAGCTACCGGCTCTCGTACCGTACCTGGATTTGATAAACAAAGATATTTCTTCTAGATAGGAAATAGGATGCAATATATAATCACAGAATTAGAGTGTTTAGAACAGAACAAGGTCTTTGAATTTTTACTCGATGATGACAGAAATCCGCTGGAAATTTATACCAGTGTCGATGAAGGAATTCAGGTTTCTGATATATACAGCGGTAAAGTGGAAAAAGTTCTTAAAAATGCGTCGGCTTGCTTTGTAAATATCGGCGGTGGAACTGTATTTTTAAAATACAAAGATTCGGACTCAATCCTATACAGCCATAAATTTTCAAAGAAACCGGGAATTCACGAGAACGACGAAGTCGTAATACAGATAAAGAATGCAGCTTTAAAGACAAAGAACCCTACAGCGACTACTCATATCAGTTTTGAGACGAAGCATCTCCTCCTTTCATATGGAGAGTCTGGAATCCACGTTTCGAAATCCATCAAACAGGATAGAAGAGAGAGTATCCTCTCTTCACTAAAAAATACATCTTTAAGCGATGACGATGCCAGATTGTTATCAGAGGTTGCTATCATCGTCCGAAGCAATGCTGTTGAGCTTAGTGATGCTCAGTTAGCGGACGAGCTAGTGGTTTTACTGGGAAAGTTTCGTGAATTCATGAATAAAGCAATTCATACGAATCCATTTGTGAAGTTAGTAGAAGCCAGGAAGCATTATATCGATAGAATTCTTCATGCAAAGGAACCTATCGAGAAAGTTGTAACTGATAACGAGGAAATCTATAATTATCTGCTTACATTCAAAGACGTTCTCGATGTAGAAATCGAATATTATCAGGATGATTTTACGCTTGGAAAACTTTTTTCCCTAAACGCCAGATTGGATAATGCTCTCTGTAGATATGTGTATCTAAAGAACGGCGCGAATATAACTATCGATTCTACTGAGGCGATGAATGTAATCGATGTTAATAGCGCAAGCTCTGGCCGGGTAAAGACGGAATCAAAGGATGAGTATTTCTATCAGATAAATAGAGAATGTGCACTAGAAATTGCAAAACAGATTCGCCTCAGGAATCTGTCTGGAATTATCATAATCGACTTCATCAATATGAAGAATCCGAAATATCTGGATGAGATTATGGAATTATTGAGAATTGAATTTTGCAAAGATCCGCTTAAAGTTGAAGTTGTAGACAAAACTAAACTGGGTCTAATCGAAATAACTCGTGAGAAAAAATATCCGTCACTTAAACAGATGATTAGAAATAATTAGACATATTAATAGATAGAATAAAATATTGTTGACGTTAATGTGTTTCTATGTTACTATACTACGGTATGCCGCACGGCCAGGTAGAAGTCTGTCGATAGTCGACAGCACCGCAGCCGGCGAGTAATGATAATAGGAGGTGCCATTTATGTACGCAGTTATTAAAACTGGTGGCAAACAGTACAAAGTTTCCGAAGGTGATATCATTACCATTGAAAAACTCGAATCAGAAGCAGGAGATAAGGTTAAATTCGAAGAAGTTCTCGCTGTAAATGATGGTGAGCTCAAGGTAGGAAATCCTACAGTTAAGGGAGCAACAGTAGAAGCTTCTGTTCTTAAGAACGGACGTGGCAAGAAAGTCATCGTTTACAAGTACAAGAGAAAGTCTGGATACCATAAGAAGAATGGTCATAGACAGTCTTTCACACAGGTACGTATCGAGAAGATTAATGCCTAAGTAATTATGATTCAGATAACTCTGTTAAAAGAAAACGGTAAATACAAGGAACTACATACGAGCGGACATGCTGGTTTTGAATCTTATGGTTCAGACATCATATGCGCTGCGGCTAGTATGCTTGTCATAAATACCCTTAATTCTATTGAGATGTTTACAAATGATAAATTTGTAATTTCTACAGAGGATAAAAGTGGAATTATCGATTTAATATTCGAATCCACTCCATCTGATCGAAGCGTGTTGCTTTTAGATTCCATGGTTTTGGGGCTAAAAGGAATTCGTAGCCAATATGGTAAACAGTATCTGACAATCAATATTCAGGAGGTATAGAATATGTTGAATTTAAACCTTCAGTTTTTCGCCCACAAAAAAGGAATGGGCTCTACAAAGAACGGCAGAGATTCTGAGTCAAAGAGACTTGGAGCTAAGAGAGCAGACGGACAGTTTGTTAAAGCCGGTAACATCATCTATCGTCAGCGTGGAACAAAGATCCATCCTGGTGTAAACGTTATGAAGGGTGGAGATGACACTCTTTTCGCTACATCTGACGGAATTCTTCGTTTCGAGCGTAAAGGTAGAGATAAGAAGGTTGCTTCTGTATATCCAGTAGCAGAATAATTATTTTGTAAAGTAGGCCCGGCTGTGTTCATCATGCAGTCGGGCTTTTAGTGTTTTATTAGTAAGAGGTAGTATTTATGTTTTCTGATCAGGCAAAAATAGTGATCCGTTCTGGAAAAGGCGGAGATGGTCATGTAAGTTTTAGAAGAGAAAAATACGTTCCTGACGGTGGCCCAGATGGTGGCGACGGAGGAAAAGGCGGAGACGTTTATTTTGTTGTTGATCAGCGCGTAAACACTCTAGCCGAATATAGACATATTAAGAAATTCTCTGCAGAAGACGGAGAAGAAGGAAAGAAGAGAAATTGTCACGGAAAAAATGGTGAAGATTTGATCCTTCATGTTCCAGAAGGAACAGTCGTTTATGACAGCGAAGGAAAAGTAATCATCGATATGTCTGGCGACACAAAGGAATACAAGGTTCTTACAGGTGGTAGAGGTGGTCTCGGAAATCAGCATTTCGCTACATCTACTATGCAGGCTCCTAAGTATGCGAAGCCGGGCGGAGACGCTAAAGAGATTGAAGTTCGCTTAGAGCTCAAGGTTATCGCTGATGTCGGACTCGTTGGTTTCCCAAATGTAGGTAAGTCTACTTTCCTTTCAAGAGTAACAAATGCTAATCCAAAGATAGGTAACTATCATTTCACAACTCTCGAGCCAATGCTTGGTGTTGTAAATTACGAAGATGTACCAGAATTCGTTATTGCCGATATTCCAGGTCTTATCGAAGGTGCATCTAGCGGTGTAGGTCTCGGAATTCAGTTCTTAAGACACATCGAAAGAACAAAGGTACTCGTTCATTTTGTAGATGGAGCATCTGTAGAAGGACGTGATCCTATCGCAGATATCAAAGCCATTAACAAAGAGCTCGGTGAATACGATCCGGATTTGCTCCGCAGACCACAGATCATCGTGGCTAACAAGATGGACGCATGTCAGGGAGAAAATGCTGATATCGTAGATCGTATAAAGGAAGCCTTCAAAGAGGAAGGCTACCCAGTATTCGGAATCTCAGCTGTAACTGGTGAAGGACTCAGAGAGTTACTCTTTGCCATCTACGAAGCCAGAGCTGCATTCCCGGATGATATAACTATCTATGACAGTGAAGTAGATCCAGACGTAGTAGAGACTATCGATCCTGTAATCAATGTTTACAGAGGCGATGATGGAATCTACTATATCGAAGGTCAGAGAGTCGACAAGATGCTCGGTTACACTAACCTTGAATCTGAAAAAGGCTTCCTATTCTTCCAGAAGTTTATTAAAGAGAGTGGTATACAGAAGAAGCTCGACAAGCTCGGTATCGAAGATGGAGATACAGTAGATGTCGGCGGATGGCTGTTTGAGTACTATAGATAATATAGAGGATATAATATGGAATTAAACAATAAACAGAGAGCATATCTTTCTTCTTTAGCAGCAAATGAAAGCCCAATCATGCAGATTGGTAAAGAAGATGTTACACCTGAACTCGTTCAGGCTGTAAATGAGACTTTTAATAACAGAGAGCTCGTTAAACTTAGTGTTTTAAAGAACTGTTTCTCAGACCCTAGAGAAATCGCCGATGTTATCGCTGGTAGAACTAGATCTACTGTTGTTCGAGTAATCGGCAGAAAGATCGTTCTTTACAAACCTTTTAAAGAACCAAAGATTATTCTTCCAAAGAAGAAAAAGAAAGCTGATCTTTAAAATATGCGTATCGGGATATTGGGAGGGACTTTTAACCCTCCACACTTAGGACATTTGAAGATGGCGGAGTGCGCCAAAACCGAGTTTGATCTAAACGAGGTATGGTTTCTTCCAGCTGGAATTCCGCCTCATAAGGCGGTTCTGGGGAATGCTGTGTCCGATGACAGGTTAAATATGGTCAAACTCCTAATAGAGGGCAAATCCGGCCTTATACTAAAGGATTTCGAATCACATAAGGCGTTTAGAAACTATAGTTATTTAACTTTTCAGTATTTGAAGTCAGAATATCCCGATGACGAATTATTCTATATCATAGGCGAAGACAGTTTGCGAAACTTTGATACCTGGGTTCATCCGGAAATCATCTCAAAGAATGCAAGCATTTTAGTTGCGATTCGCGATTCCTCCGATTTTGAGGAATTGAAAGCTATGTGCGAAGAGGCAAGCGATAAATACGAGGGAGATTTTTTCCCGATGAGTATGCCAGAAATAGATGTTTCATCTACGGAACTTAGAGAGAAACTACGTACTCGTTCAAAGGATTCAAAGATTGAGGAAATACCGGATTCTGTACTCGCTTACATAAATGACAGGGATTTGTATTTAGAGAAGAAGGTATATACCAGTATGGAAATAAAGGACATCATGAAAGATTTAAAGAAGGAACTAAAACCTTCTAGATACGAACATACTATGGGTGCGATGTATACGGCCGAGGCATTGGCGATGAGGTATAATTATCCTTTGGAAAAAGCTAAGCTCGCAGGCTTGCTTCACGACTGCGCAAAGAATCTTTCTGATGAAAAGCTGCTAAAGATCTGCACGAAGAACGGTATCGAGGTGACAAAGGCTGAAGAGGCTGCTCCTTATCTGCTTCATGCAAAGGTTGGTGCTTATTTCGCAAAAGACAAATATGAGGTAACTGACGAGGAAATCCTGCATGCGATTTCAGTACACACCACAGGATGCCCAAATATGAGCCTTTTGGACAAGATCATATTTACTGCGGATTATATCGAGCCTAATCGAAAAAAGGCGGCAAACCTGCCAGAAATCCGTTCAAAGGCTTTTATAGATATCGATGAAGCAATCGTGTTTATACTTCGTGACACATTGAAGTACTTAGAGGAATCTAATTCTAATATTGATGATATGACGAAGCAGACGTTTGAGTATTATAAAAAACATACTGATTATTTTAAGTTTTAGAAAGGTCCTAATATGACATTAGAGAAATGCAAAGAGCTTGTAGAACTATTAGATAGCAAACTCGCCGAAGATATCGTACTTCTCGATATTTCTGAGCTTACACCTATTTCAGATTACTTCATGATCGTTTCTGGGAAAAATGAGCGTCAGCTTCACGGTTTAAAGGATGCTATCGAAGAATTTATGTATAAGAACCAGATTGATGAGCTTTCAGTTGAAGGAAATAATAAATCTGACTGGTTGCTCCTAGACTTCGGTGAAATCGTATTCCATCTCTTTAACGAAGATATGAGAGCGTTCTACGATTTAGAGCACATCTGGAAAGATGCAAAGAGAGTAGAAATATAAGATTAAAACCATCTTAAAAGGCTTTATGGTAGCTTTTTAAGATGGTTTTTTATTTGAAAAAATCTGTATAGATTTAAAAATGCCTGGTTTTAGAAGAATCTAATTACGCCAAAGACCTTTCCGAGAATTTCGCAATCAGGAATGATGATTGGATCCATAGTATCGTTCTCTGGCTGAAGACGGATGTGGTCAGATTCCTTATAGAATGTCTTTACTGTAGCGGAGTCATCAACCAAGGCAACGACGATATCACCGTTATTTGCTGTCTTCTGCTGCTTAACGAGGATAGTATCCTTATCAAAGATACCTACATTTATCATACTATCACCCTTTACCTTAAGCATAAATGCCTGCTCATTTGGCATGTAATCTACAGGAATAGGGAAGTAGTTCTCAATGTTCTGTACAGCGAGAATAGGCTGTCCTGCAGCCACATTTCCTACGATAGGTACATTCACCAATTCATTTCGCATCATATTGAAGTTCTCATCTAGAATCTCGATAGCTCTGGTCTTTGATGAATTCCTAAGAATATATCCATTTTTTTCAAGTTTCTCTAAGTGTGAAAAAACTGTAGAAGTAGATTTGAGATTTACAGCTTCACAGATTTCTCGAACTGAAGGCGGATAACCTTTGTTTACAATTTCAGCTTTGATATAGTCGAGGATTTCCTGCTGTTTTGTTGAGATTTTGCCATATGCCATAGTAGCACCTCCTGAAATATATTTAGATCCTGGCGGAATTTGTTTCTATGAAAATCTTATCATAGGGATTTTTAAAGTGCAAACATATTTTCGGAAAATTTGTTCGATATTTTTGTTGACAAACATTCGTTCGAGGATTAATATAATTATCGAACGATAGTTCGGAACAAACGTTTGGTTTAGGAGGAGAAAGCTATGAAGAGGATGCAGAGTAGAACATTAGATTTTCGTTTAGTACTTGGCTTCTTTATGATTATTACTTTAGTTTGGTTTATTTCTAGATTTACGGTTACTGAAGCGAAGCAGCTTAAGGAGATTAATACTTACTATAAATCTATAGAAATTGAAGATAACGACTCACTGTATGAGCTTGCACATAAATATAACTCTACAGAGGTTCAGTCATATGATAGTTATATTAATGATGTTATGAGTTTAAATCATCTTACAGATTCTAAACTCGTTTCTGGAATGCATTTAGTAGTTCCTTACTATAAATATGCTGAGTGATATTTGCCAATATATAGACATTCCTTTATACTATATTTGTTACTTAATGGCATTTTATATATAGGAATTATGATTAGATTTTTAGTTATTATTTTTTGGAACCTTTATAGAATTCCATACATGGTTATTCGTATGAGATATATGACGAAACATCGTGATAAGTTCACTGAACTGGAGATGTATCGTTTTGCCCAAAGCGAGATTAAAGCCATGAATGATGCGGGAAAGATTATTACTGAAGTCTATGGTACAGAGAATCTACCTAAAGAGGGCGGATATATTCTATTCCCTAATCATCAGGGCAAATATGATGCTACGGCCATTATTTTTTCTCATGAGAAACCTTGTACCTTTGTAATGGATAAAGCAAAATCGTACCAGTTCTTTGTTCGAGAGATGGTAAATATGCTCAGGGCTAAGCGTTTAGAACTTAATAATCTGCGTCAGGGCCTTCGGGTCATAAACGAGATGACCGAAGAGGTTAAAGATGGACGTATATTTATCATTTTTTCTGAAGGTGGTTATCATAAGAATCATAATAAAGTCCAGGACTTCAAACCGGGAAGTTTTAAGAGCGCAGTTCGTGCAAAGTGTCCTATTGTTCCAGTTACTTTGATAGATACATATAAGCCTCTAAATAGCCTTTCTGTTGGAAAGGTAGTTACTAAGGTTATATTTAACGAACCTCTTTATTATGACGATTATAAGGATTTAAAGACACCAGAGATTGCAAATATCGTAAAGGACCGTATCGTTTCTACCATGAAAGATTTTGGTGTTGATGAGAACTGATTATGAAGAAGAGAATTTTATTATTATCATTTTGCTTAGTCTTTTGCTCTGTGATATTTAGCGGTTGTGTTCACGAATATAATAAATCCGAAGTTTCTAAATATGTCAAAGAGAAAATTGGATTAAAACATATTATTGTATCTAAAACATCTAGAGAGGATTCATCTGATACTGAATATAAGGACAGGATTTGGGATGTTAAGGATTTAGACCATGACATTAGTTTTCATGTTTTTGACGACAGAACATGGGGACTGGAATCTGTCGTCAATTCTTTAAAAGATGATTATGATTTTGCTTATTTAAAGCATTATTATCCATCCATTTCTAATAAGGATTCAAACATTAAATTTATAGATGAATCTGATTCGGATCATATTTATGCGTATTTACAGTTTGGTTTTAATGATTATAGTGGATTGAAGGAGAGATGTGATTCTCTTTATACATACTTTAAAGAGCTTAATAACACCAATCCTAATTTCACTATTAATGTTCATTCATATTGGGACGATGAAATCACTAAACTGTTAATTAAGGATGATAAGGATATATTTAAATCTCGTTATTCTTTATCTACGGGCTATGATATTAATGATTTTAAAGGTGATTCATTCTATAATTCTTTAGCAAAGTATTATGTAGGTGTTGGGATGGAATATCAGCTTCCAGGTTTGTTAGAGAACGCAGATAAAGACCTGATTAAACAGGTTCTTAAGTTAGATTCCACACGTATTGTATACAAGATTAATCCGGATACAAATAAGAGAGAGTTTTATACTGATTTCACTTCATCTACCAGCGAAATAGCTTATGGAGCTTTATTTAAGATTGCTACAGAAGAAGGGATGAATCCTGAAGGAGATATGAATCATTTTACTTTAAATGGTAGAGATGGTCATAGATATGAATTTTCATTAGAATATGTAGATCATTATGATGAATGGGATTCTGAAACTTTCTATTATTATAAAGATGATGAGAAAGTTTTTTCTACAAACCGCAATAAGCCTATGCTGGATTTTAATGTAATAAAGGATATAACTGGAATTCAATTATATTATGTAAGTTATTCAAACTTAGCATCAAACAGGTTTAGTGATCCTATTTCTGAAGCAGAACAGAATTAATTCATTTGATATTAATATAAATATAAGCGCTAGAATTGTATTACTGAAAGAAAAGTAATTCAAATCTAGCGCTTATTTTAATCTCGATTGAAATCAACAGCATTTCGAGCCTGACGTTTGTGTTCATCTTCGATAGCTGCATAGTAATCGATGGTTGTATTTATGTTTTCGTGGCCTAATACATCGGCAACCAGTCGAATATCACCTGTTTCGCGATACAGAGCTGTTCCATAGGTTGATCTAAGCTTATGAGGTGTAATCTTTTTGTTTGGGACGGCTATTTTGGCATATTTCTTTACCAGATTCTCGATTGCATCGACACTCATTCGTTTGCCTTGTAGAGACAGGAACAATGCCTTTTCATGGCCTTCACGTGCCGAAATATGCTTTCTTTCTAGCTGAAGGTAATCATTTATAGCTTCGTGCACATAGGAGCCAAAATAAAGTACATCCTGGGCGCCACCTTTACGTACTATGACAAAAGAATCGTCCTTCAGATTTATATCTGCGATATCTAAGCCGTTACATTCAGAAACTCGAATGCCTGTATTTAACATTAGAGTTAGAATTGCCAAATCTCTGAATCTAGTTTTTTCAGCAAATTTCTTTTGGCGTTCAGTCATCTGATCATTGCCATTTTTGATTGCATCCAATATATTTCTTACTTCATAAGAATTCATACGTACGATGTTTTTATCTTTTTTCAGTCTAGGTAATTCGACTAAAGCAGTTGGATCTTCAGAAATCTGCTTATGAGTTAGCAAATATTTATACATTCCACGTAAAGGAGACATCTTACGAGCGATTGCGCGTTTGCCATTTTCGTGAGGATCGTTTTCGTCGATATTTAATTCGAGAAATCTTTGATATTCCATGAGATCCTCAGAACGAACGCGGGATAAGTCATCTGTATTGATTTTTTTGATATCTTTACGTGCAATTATAGGGTTGTTACTCTGTAAAAAGCGAAAATAGGTAAGTAAGTCATAAGCATATTGAATCCTGGTAGAGACTTGAGTTGTAACTTCTTTAGAATAAATGAAATCTACAGCAGGCTGTGGCAGCTGAGAAATCAGTTCTCTAAGTCGAAGAGTTTGATCTACTTTTTTTGATTTATAAAATTCCGAATCTTTTCCCATACGATTTCTCCTAGAAATATAAAACATTAATAATAGGGGATAATGCCTAAAACTTGCGATAAATGAAGTATTGGTGGTATATACATATTATAGCACACTCTTTATCGGAAAAACAGATATTTTTCCGATAAATACATTTCGGTTATTACGCTACTGCCACGCCCGTAACTCACATAAAAATCCCCATCACTTGACGATTATCTCGTTTACATGATGGGGATTAATATTGATTCATTATTTTTTATTTGATTTATGATCTAGAAATTATTATCTAGTCCGCCTTCTTTGATCCATTTTAAATACGGATCTAGAATCTTCTGGGCTTCAGTATATTTTCTAATCAATTCTCGATCTTCACGTGTAGCCTGACGGGTCAGCATTTTGTTTCTGGCAGCTTCATAGGCGCTATTAGAGCAATCCTTCATAACGATTAGAGCGAGCTGTAGCTGATTGTAATTGAAGCCAGCTTCTTCGATTTGTTCTCTTTCATCTGGTGAAATTATAATGTGATAATCCATAACAAAATCCCTCTTTAATTCTTTAATCTATCAAGCATAATGTTTACCAAGCTCCTGCGCCACCACCGCCGGAACCACCACCGGAGAAACCTCCACCAGAGTATCCGCCACCAGAAGAACCACCGCTTGAAGATGATGATGGTGAAGACTGCATATTAGAGTATGTATTTCTCATAGAGGAATTAAAGCTAGACCATATATAGTAATCTGTAAGTCTACCACCATAATACCAATCAGGATCAGCTACATATTCCTGTAATGAATCAAATTTTGATATCCATTTGCGCTCTAAACCGAATACGTATGCAAATCCCAAAATATCATAGAAATACTTAGGGTTCTCTTCACTAAGTGCCTTTAATCTATCTAAATCAGCTGTTTTAATGAAGTTTCTAAAACCTAGAACCTCTCCGAGAAGCTTCTGATTCTCTGGTGTACGTATCTGCTTATCAGCAAGTGTAATCGTAAAGATGCTACATATGATGAACACTATCATCATATATATGAATCCTTCTAATGAAAGATCAAGTTCATCGATACATACCGGTAACAGCATTAACGGGAAGAATATTATAAATATTATATTTAAAAATATTCTACCTCCAAATTTATAACGGTTAAGTATAGCCATTATAAATACTTCTACTGCGGCGATAAAACCGATTATTGAAACAAATGTATCAGGATTATGCAGTACATCTCTTTCGATAATAAATATACTGAAATAGGCTGCTATAACAGCTATCGCTACACCAATCCAGGAAAGTTTCTTTGAAGATGGAGTGTACATCTTTTTAGCTTCATCATTGTAGTGAGTCTTAATCTTTTCAATAGTTTTATAGAATCTATTAGTTAGATTAGACTTCGTAACGTGATCTTTATTTTTAAACAGACCATTGACGAAAGTTTCTCCAGCATAATCGAGATCTGTGTTGTCTCTTTCTAGTTTATCAAATGCAAAATCCTTGTTTTTTCCTTCTATGATCTTAAAGCATCCTTTGTTAGCCAGGTATGGAATCATAGCAGTAATCTTTGATGGCATATATCCCTTGTATACAGTTTCTACTGCAACCGGTGACATATCTTTTGGTGGGTAAAAATTCACTACTTCTACTACACTTCCATTTACCAGTTTCTGCCAAGGCAAAGATAGAATTAATAATATTCCGAGTATTATACTTAAAAGAATACGTGCGCGAGGTGTGTAATCTTTGAAAGTAAAGTATCCTTCAGGGAGAAGACCTCTAACGGTAACTCCTTCGCCGCTGAGAAGTGGCTTTGTGTACTCTCCTGTTATTACTCTTCCTTTTACCTTGTATTTTAAGAATAATGGATCAAATCCATGACTATATGCAGATCCGGTACTAAATCCGAGTTTGCTGGAATCAAAATCTTTTGGCATTCTGATAGTCCAACTAGCATGATCTACTGGGCATTCATTCTCTGTACCGATGATATTGAAGTATAGTTCATCTGCATTTTCCAGAGGATCTTTTGTATAAATCTTGTAATCATATGAAAAAACATAGGTGTGTTCGCCAGTATAGGTTTTGCTTTTTGAACCGATATTTACAGTCTTGGTAGATTGATTGTTATATGACGCTGATACGGTTTTTGCAATATTAGCATTAGCATCATTTGATGTAACTTTCAAATTTGATACTTTTGCCTTTATATTGGCGTTATGAACTATTACTTCTTTGCCATCGAGTAAATCATGATCCTGCAAATTATAAATTCGCTGATGATTCATTATAAACTTTCGTGTCGGTCCATGATGAGGTAATACGAAATCATATACATAAGTTTCTTTGATTTTAAAAGTATTATCTTCGTTGACGGTAATGTCCACGTTCAAATCCTTTATATAATAATCTGATTTCTGTCTTTCGTATTTTTCGTGGTCATAATGCTCATCGAGAGCACGACGCATTTCGTCGATTTCTTCCTGAGTATATTCATGTGGCTCAGTAGGTTCAGCGCTCTCTTCTGTTGCAAATACAGAAACAGGAGTTGTTATAGTCAGTAAGAGAACTAGTATTAAAGACAGAATATGTAATATTTTGTTCTTCATATATTAGAATTCCACCTTTACGTTTTCTCTCTCTGCTTCATCTTTAACTTCATAGAATGCGAATTTAGTAAAATGTCCCATTCCAGCGATGATATTTGTTGGGAAGAGCTGAATCTTTGTATTAAAGATCTTTACAGTTCCGTTGTAATATTTTCTAGAATTAGCAATATCATCTTCGAGACGGCTCAGCTGATCTTGTAGATTAATGAACTGTGTATCAGCTTTTAAGTTTGGATAGTTTTCAGCTACCGCAAAAAGAGATTTCAATGTAGATGTAAGCTGTCCCTCTGAATTCGCGATATCTTCCTGATTTCCAGATGCATAGGCAGAATTACGTGCTGCAATAACTTTTTCCAATGTTTCAGCCTCGTGTGCAGCATATCCCTTTACTGTTGCCACGAGATTTGGAATCAGGTCGAATCTCTTCTTCAGATAAACATCCATAGTAGAGAATCCCTCTTCTACCTGAGTGCGAAGTCTGATAAGCGAGTTGTAAGTTGCGATTCCCCAAAGTATGATTAGCACTACGAGCGCTAAACAAATAATGCCTGCTACCATTTTTAATCCTCCTTAGTTCACATCAAATATTGAGTTAAATTAACATTAATAGATATACGGTATTATTTCAACTTGTTTAATAATTTCTGGAAATAATCCGGTATAGGAGCTTCAAATTCCATGTATTCTCCTGTTGTTGGATGGACGAAGCCAATCTTCCATGCGTGAAGTGTTTGTCCCTCTAATCCCTTAATAGGGCACTTCTTTGGGCCGTAGACTTCATCTCCGAGTAAAGGATGATGAAGAGACGCCATATGAACTCTAATCTGATGAGTTCTACCGGTTTCCAGCTTAAACTCGCAAAAAGTATAACCGTTTAATCTCTCTAAAACACGATAATGCGTTATCGCTTCCTTGCCGCCTTCAACTATAGCCATCTTTTTCCTGTCAGTTTTGCTTCTGGCTATCGGCGCATCTATAGTTCCGGAATCATCCTTAAGATTTCCGTGTACTATACCTAAATACCTACGATTTATAGAATGAACTTTAATCTGTTCGGCTATCTTATTGTGCGCTAAGTCATTCTTGCAGACGATAAGAGAACCAGTCGTATTCATATCGATTCGATGTACGATTCCTGGACGTAAGATACCGTTTATTCCGCTCAGCGAGTCTCGACAGTGAAACAGCAAAGCGTTTACCAAAGTCCCGTTTGCGTGGCCATCAGCAGGGTGTACTACCATCCCTTTGGGCTTATTTACGATGATTACGTCATCATCTTCATACAGAATATCCAGAGGAATGTCTTCTGCTAGAACTTCGAGCGGTTTCGGTTCTGGAATATCGATTTTGATTACATCTCCTTCGTTAAGTACGAAGCTTGGTTTGGTTACAACTTTTGAGTTTACGGACAGTTGCCCTTCCTTTATAAGCTTGCTATAGAAGCTTCGAGAATGCGTTTCATCAAGATTAGCCAGATAAGCATCCACTCTCAGGCAAGCCTCATCTTCTCTTACTTCATATGTAGCCATGCAAAATCCTCATCTTTATAGTAAAACAGAATTAATAGTATCAGTACGAAAAAAGCTACCGTAATATATATGTCTGCCACATTAAAGACCGGAAAATCTATAAGAGAAAAGTAGATAAAATCTACAACATATCCATGTACCATTCTATCGATGTAATTCCCTACTGCTCCACTGAATACAAAGAGCAAGATTACATATAATGGCGCGTTCTTCGCATTCTTTGGAATTTTGACCATTAGATAGATCAGAATTCCCATAAATACAGGTGTAATCACACCCATAATGATTCTAAATACTCCAGCGTGTGTTCCCATAAAACTGAACGCCGCACCTGTATTTTTTACATATGTAAGCTGTAATACATTGTTTATCAAAGATAACGCGTCTTTACCTTTAAAATAGTTAGTTGCAATTAGTTTTGAATACTGATCTAAAAATATCAATAAAACTATTTCAAAAATAGATAGAAAGAGTATCTTTTTTGATTTAAAGATTTCTTCGTCTGTTAGTTTTTTTGTCATGATTCTAAGCCTCGTATGATTTCTTCTGCTTCCATATTTGGGTATATAAAAGCATGTCCAATATCATCTAATAATATAAACTTAAGTCCACTAGTACCCTGTTTTTTGTCCTTCTTTATAGCCTCCATAATTTCTTCATGTGTAATATTTGGAGGAATGTGAGTCTCGTAATTATAGAGCTCCAGCAAATCCAATAAATATGTCGTGTTGGATTCTGATAGAAAACCCATATTTTTCGAAATTAATATCGCATATTTCATACCTCGTGCAACGCAGTTTCCATGCGGATATTTGTAATTGCACAAGCCTTCGATAGCGTGTCCTATCGTGTGCCCGAAGTTTAAGACACCTCGGATACCCTGATCGTGGGGATCTTTTTTCACGATATAATCCTTTAAAAATACGCTTCGACGTACCATTTCGAAAGTATAGCGATTATCAGTTGAACGAATCGCCTCGGAATTATCGTGCATATATACGTAGAATGATTTATCGAGAATCATAGCAATCTTCAGAACCTCTGCCAGGCCTGAGTTATACTCGATTTCATCTAGTGTACGTAACGTCGAAACATTGTGATATATAAATAGCGGATTGTAAAAAGCTCCCACTATGTTTTTATATCCATTAAAGTCGACTGCGGTCTTTCCACCGATAGAACTGTCTATAGCGGCTAATAGTGTAGTTGGAAGCTGAATGTAATTCATGCCTCGCATATATGTTGCGGCTACAAATCCAGTTAAATCTCCTACTACTCCACCGCCTAGTGCGAGTAGAATATCATCACGATTAAAGTCCCGTTCAATTAAAAAGCCGTACAATTTTTGTACGGTTTCTAGATTCTTTGAGGACTCACCTGCAGGCATGACGAAAGTCTCAAATTGAAACTCCGGATACAGGTTTCGCTTCAAAGATACGATATATAAATCATTAACATTTGAATCCGTAACTACGCAGAATTTACGATTAGACAGATTCAAAGAAGAGAGAATCATCTTCAAATCAGAAAATGACTCTCTCAAATAATATGTGTATGATCCTAATGGCAAATCAACACTTTGAAATTCTCTCATATTAGAATCCTGTCTGAATACCGCTAAAATCAAAGTTGTTTACTAATTCCTGAAGATCTCCAGAAATAGCAACATTATGAGGTGTAATAACGAACATGAAGTTTGATACCTTCTGAAGGTTTCCTTCAAGTGCGAAGCAAGCACCTGATGAGAAGTCAACGATTCTCTGTGCGAGTGCTACATCTACACCTTCCATGTTAAGGATTACTGTCTGTCCTGCTAATAATGTTTCTCCGATTTCTCTGGCATCTTCGAATGAAGATGGCTTAAATACACATACTTCCATAGACTGATTATTACCTCCGGATTTCTTAGAACGAAGTGGTGTTATCTTTGTATTTGAAATAAAGTTACGACGTTCATTTCCGGACTTCGTAGTTTCCTCTTCGTCTACTACTGTATCTTTTGCTTTACGTGAAAAAAGAGAAGGACGTTCTTCTTCCTCATCTTCGAATTCTTCATCATCGAAGTCATCAAACTCTTCATCACCTAGATGCATAATACTTAGAATCTTATCAAAAGCTCCCATAATTAATCTCCACAAATTTAAATTTGATAATTTCTAGTTCCAAATATGCCGGTTCCTACTCGAACCATAGTGGCACCTTCTTCTATGGCAATCTCATAATCATTTGTCATTCCCATAGATAAAATTTCCATAAATACATTATCAATGTTTTCATTTTTTATGTCAATGTATAACTCGTACATTTTGCGGAAAAGTTCGCGATTTTCTTCGTTTTTTTCTACATATGGGGCTACGGTCATCAAACCCATAACTTTGATATTCTTCAGTGTAGAAATTTGTTTGATGAAATCTAATACTTCACCATACTTTAATCCGAACTTAGATTCCTCATCACCTATATTCACTTCTACGAGTATAGGTGTGACTACATCGTTCTTCTCACTCTGTTTGTTAATCTCTTCTGCTAAGCGTACAGATTCTACAGAATGAATGAGTTTTACTTTGCCGATTAGATATTTCACCTTATTTCTTTGAAGGTGTCCTATCATATGCCAGGAAATATCATCCGGCAAAACCTCGTATTTATCTATTAATTCCTGAACTTTGTTCTCTCCGAAATCTTTAACATCGGAGTCATAGGCTTCCTGCAAGTCAGAAACAGGTTTTGTCTTTGATACAGCGATTAAAGTGACCTCTTTAGGGTCTCGGCCCGCTCTCTCACATGCTTTTTCTATGTTCTTTCTTACCCGTTTTAAATTCTCTGTAATCATAATGCTCCTAGTAAATAATCTTACCGTTTTTAATACTCTTTCCATCCAGTGCGATGTGATCATATAGAGTGATTCCATATGAACCATCATCTGAAATGATGCTATAGTCATCTGAGCTATAGAGGATATTTATGATCTTAAAATCAGCAAATCCTTTGTTTACGTTATATACACCTTTTCTCTTAACTAATGTAGATGCAGGATTAAACGTATCCATCGAATTAGGAATAACTATGATAGAATTCTCGCCTAAATCCTGTTTCAGAATATAGTAGCTGTCCTTTGTAGCATAGTATATTTCTGGAGACTCGAACTCGTCTTCGGTCTTTCTAATCATAAGACCTAAATCACGTGCATTGTTTCCGAGCAGGAAGTAATCCTTTGGAATTACATAGAATTCCTTTGTATCTATAGCAGAATTAGGTATCTTCAATCCCTGCTGCTGGTTAATCATCAATTCTATAGAAACGAATCTCAGATTTGCAAATCTCTCCATCGAATTAGACAGGCTTAGGATGAGATACTCTTTAGAGCCTATCTTCTTAATCTCAGTATTTGCTGTAGTTGTAGAACCATCATAATCAAATTTGATGCGTACAGATGGCTTGTCTTTTAGCGTTTCGGCGACTTTATGTGAGATACACATAGTCAGTTTCCAATCATCGCTATTTATAAGCTTATATACAGGCTCTTTAACATTCAGTTTATTCTTTTTCCTTAAATCGGAAATAGGATTTATATCCTTTTTAGCCTTCATATCGACAAAATTATCTATAGTAGTTCCTTCATATCCATCTAAAGAATATATCAAAAAGCCTGTGTTTGCAGGAGTATACTCGTGGTAGGTGCCTTTTGTGACAGCTGCACTGATATCGCCTTCCAGATTTGATACATTTTCATCGTTATAAGCTTTTTGAACCTGGTCGGATATATCGGAATTAAAGACATAGACTTTTGAGTAGTCTGTACTGTCATACCCTTCCATAAAAGTCTTTATCGTATTTTCAAAATCATATAGGTTTTTCTCGGAAAGCTTAGAATCTGATTTAGCTGCAGACTTAAGCTTCTTTGTAAGTGAACCGGCTTTGTCGAGACCATAAATCTTTGACTGTACACCGACTCTGGATCCATTAGACGTATAGTAAAAAGGATGTCCGCTGTCGTCAGAATATACCACAGTCTCATCTCGGATAGCCATCGCTTCGTAGTGATTGTTGTTTGCAATCTTTCCCATACGTACTTCATGTATTGAAACATGACCACGTGTCAGGTAAGCAAAGATGGTATAAATCAAATATATTGCAATCAGCAATGCAATGATTAGCGCAATATTTATTTCTTTTCTCTCGGGAAATTTTAGAATTTTGTTTTTCTTCTTTTTAGCCATATTTTTTCATAAAAAAGGTGCCAGATTCAAATTAGAAAATGGCACCTTTATAGTTTCATAAATTAAAGTGCTAATACAATCTTCGAGTAAAGTGTCTCAGGAATATCCTCTTTAGCTTTTGATACGCTGAGAACAAAATTAATATTAAACTGATCAGAGATATCTTCTAGTTGATTTACTGTTTCTTCGAAAGTGGAATTTACATCTATCTTTGCATCGTTCATAAATCCGTCGATAAAGATATATTCAATATCTTTGTTCTGAGAAATGATACCGGAAATAAAACCAATAAAGGCATTGTGATCTGCCAAGTTGTAGTTCTTTAAGTTAACCAGACGAATGTTTCTATTCAGGTCAAACATCTTCGTGTTGTCTCTATCGATAAAAACAACACTTCCGTCGGCATTCTTCACTGCTTTCTCAGCTCTCTCAATGAGATGGGTGGTCTTGCCACGACCTTTTTCCCCCACAATAAATTCAACCATAAGAATCCTCCTTTACAAAAGATAGTTTATTGATTGATTTAATTATAGTATACCTTAAATAAAATAACAATAAGCTCTCTTTTGATAAAAGATTCTGAATTATTCTATTGCATTTAGAATCTCATTGTGAAGCAAATATAGATTATATTTATTATTTGAACCGTAAACTACTGAAATAATATTCTCTCCGGCTTTGTTCTTTGTAATCAAAACGAGACAATACTTTGCTTCAGCTGTAGTTCCTGTTTTGCCTCCCACAAATTGATAATTATCTGTAACGTGATACTTTCCGGTTACAAATAAATCTGATGAATTCCATGTACGATTTACAGGATTTCCATTTGCGTCTCTGTAATATGCATTATATGTAGTTGATGATAAAAGCTGCATTACTGTATCGTTCTGAATGGCTTTTGCAGTTATTAAATAAATATCGTATGGAGTTGTATAGTGATTCTTATTATGAAGACCGTGAACTGTAACAAAATGAGAATGTGTTGCTCCTACACTTTTTGCTACTTTATTCATAAGCTTCGCAAATTTTGCTTCAGAACCAGCTACACCTTCAGCTATCGCTGTCGCTGCATCGTTTCCACTAGGAAGCATCAATCCATACAAAAGCTCGCGAAGCGAAATAACATCACCTTCGTTTAGGTGCGCCAGTGAAGACTGCTCTTCCTGAGTAACTGCGTTCTTCGAAACAGTAATGCTCTGATCCAAATCACCATAGGTAACAGCTGTAAGTGCTGTCAGAATCTTTGTAGTACTGGCAGGATATATTTTTTTCAAAGAATTATATCCGTAGACCATCTGGTTCTTTGAAAGATTATATGCTGCAGCACCATAGCAATTCTTTATATCTTTAACCTCGATTTCTGGTGTATCCTTAGGAACAGCATTGTCTTGGAAAAAGTATTTGTGTTCAAATCCTTCTGTGCTTTCCTTTGTAATGCCTAAAGCCAGTGAAGAATCGTATACATCATATTTCTTTGAATACTTAAAGGAACAGGATGATAGAGAAACTGTAACTGTACAGATAAGCAATACGATAGAAAGTTTCTTACCTATACATTTCACGCCAGTCCATATCTCCTCTGTCTAAGGCTTTAATCAATAGTTCAGCTGTTGCAACGTTTGTCGCAAGCGGAATGTTGTTAGCATCACATATTTTTACAATATTGTTTACATCTGGTTCGTTTGATTTCTGAGTTAGTGCATCTCTTAAGAAGATAACCAAGTCGATGTTGTTGTGCTCAATCTGAGCTCCCAGCTGCTGTGTGCCTCCGAGATGACCAGCTAGAAATTTATGTATATTGAGGTTTGTCACCTCTTCTATCAAACGACCTGTTGTTCCTGTTGCATATAGCTCGTTCTTCTGCAGAATTCCCTTGTATGCGATACAAAAGTTCTGCATTAGGTTCTTTTTTGCATCATGTGCAACTAATCCTATGTTCATCAATCCGCCTCCGCCATTTAATATATTTTTTCAAACCTATCGGTAACGCTTCTCCTGTAGACTTACATTTAAAACGATACCTATACCTAAATACAATGTCATCAAAGATGTCAGTCCATAACTTACGAATGGAAGCGTAAGTCCTGTATTTGGCATCAGTCCAGTTACTACGCAAATATTTACAAAACTCTGGTAGGAAACGATGCATGCGATTCCTACACATATTAATGTACCACTTAATGTATAAGCCTTTCTAGCTGTTTTTATACATTCGTAGGAAATTAATAAAGTTAGAATAATAATAATTGCAGAACCGATAAAGCCTAACTCTTCGCCAGCAACAGCAAAGATAAAGTCAGTCTGTGGCTCTGGAATATAATTACCGTTTTTTACAGACGCTGTACTATCGTTGTTAAGACCTTTTCCAAAGATTAGTCCGGAACCGATAGCCATAATGGAATTCGTCTGCTGAAAAGCTTTCTGAGGATAATCTTCCGGATGAAGCCAAGATAGAATTCGTTCAGCCTGGTAACCTGGTATCAGAGCATTTCCTGTATTATATACAAACAGTATGTATAGGAAAAAAGCTGGTACTGTAATTGAGAAGAATGGAATTACAATCTTTCTAGTGAGACCTGCACAACAAATCATAGTAAATAGAACCATGAAAGTTACGATAGTCGTCGACGTATCAGGTTCCTTTAGGATTAATAATAAAGGTATAGCACATAAGACTGCTGTTATAGCCAGTATTTTTTCGGTATTTAGTATGTTTTGATATTTAGATAAATACCAGGCCATAAACAATACCAGAAGGATCTTTGCAAGCTCAGAAGGCTGGAATGTAATACCAATTTGCAGCCATCTACGAGCACCATGTGAACCATGTCCAAACTTAAGGACCATGCCTAACATTGCAATCGTTCCGACATATATCAACCAGTGAAAATTCAAAATATATTCGAAATCCACCAGCGCCATGACAAACATAACGATGATACCTAGGACCAGACCGATTATCTGTTTCTTCTGAGAATCAGAGTTTGCACTTCCGATTATCAGGATACCGATAATAGTCAAAGCCAGTACATATATTATCAATCTGAAATTTAAACTCTTAAATTGATAGTTTCTAAAGAGCATTATTTATGACCTCTTCTTTTGTTTACGTGCTTGTTTAAATCTATATTTCCAAAATCATTCATAATAAATCTGTCCTTTTCAAAGATGATAACAGATCCATTACTCTTTCCCTTGCCAAAGATTCCTCTCTTCTTATGAGGAATATCACATTCATGAGCTCCGATAGAAAGCTTCTCAGCTGTAATATCATGAGCAACGACAAAACACTGATTTCTATCAGGTGATCCAGCGTTTACATAACCCTCCAACTCGCCAAAGATTACTACATTTCCAGCACAATTAATCTTTGTATATTCTGGAACATCTCCGAGGATTAGCAAACTGACATCTGAATTAATCTCAGGTTCTTCAATAGGTCCATAGATAATCTTGAAATTGTTATCTATAAAGGCTTCTTTGTCGCCCATCAGCATCTCGAGGTATTTTTTTCCTTTGTTCTTATCATCGATTCTGATTAGAGATACTTTTAAATCTGAGTTATATTCTACGGACTGTATTACAGCATTTAACTCTGTATCATCTAATACTCTTCCTTCAATCTGAAGAACGATTTCTGCTGAGCCAAAGAACCTCTTAGAAGATGCAAACTTGTGGCAAATCTCACGTAGTACATCTTCTATAGGTGCTTTATTATCTAATTTTAAAATTATACCTAGTGCATTACTCTTAATAGTTACATATGAAGCCATTATATTAATCCCCGACTGCTGTTGAACTTTCGTGAGCCTGTAAAGTATTCGCTTTATCGATGGAAGACTGATCGCCAAAGAAACATCCTACGATATCCTTACTTACTGCGACAGCATTTGCTGAACCATGTCCATGAGGAATTCTGATAGCAAATGCCATTTCCGGATTATCGCTAGGAGCATAACCGATAAACAGTGAATGAGAAGGTCTCTTCTTACTTTCCTGGGCAGTACCTGTCTTTCCGGCAACCTTAATAGAGAATCCCTGGTAAGTTGATGTATTCTCTACTACCTGTTCCATACCAGTCTGGATAGCATTCCACTGATCAGAAGAAACTATATTTACCTGGTTTGTAAGCTTAGGTGAGTAAGATTTTAATTTCTCTCCACTCTTGCTCTGTACGTGATCGAGCAATGTCAAATCGTAAACATTTCCACGTGTAGAGATAGCACTTGCGTATCTACATAGACCGATAGTTGTCATGTTGTTATCTGACTGTCCGATTGCTGCCATAACAGGATACTGTGTAGCAAGCTGAGATGGATTTTCATCGATTTCCACGCCAGTCTTTCTATCCAATCCAAACATAGAAGCATATTTATTTAATCGCTTAATACCTAATGCGTCGTTATAATTGTCTGAACCGCCAGCCAGATTATAACCAACATTATAGAAGAATACGTTACATGAATCTTTGATAGCGCTGGTTACATTTTCGCTTCCGTGTCCACCAGGATAAATCCAACATTTAGGTTTATTACTGATCAAATCAAACTGTCCTGAACATGCGAATACTGTAGAAGTATTAATTACACCTTCCTTTAAACCGGCTACAGATGTAGAAATCTTGTAAGTAGAACCAGGAGCGGTTCTCTGCTGTGTAGCATGGTTATAAAGCGGACTGGACTTTGATGAAATCAGATATGAATAATAATTAGTATCTACCTGATTTGCCAATCTATTGTTATCGTATCCTGGATATGAAACGCAGGCCAAAACCTCACCAGTTTTTGGGTTCATGATTACACATGAAGCAGTTGAAGGATCAACTCCGAGCTGTCCAGGTGTGATTTCGATACTTTGAATCTTCTGCTGAAGGAAGTTATAGGCGTTTACCTTACCAGAAACCAAACCGTTTCTAGTATTCTCATCAGCTTTTAATACACCCTGATCATAAAGCAATGCGCATACTTCATTTCCTGAAATTACATCATTTCTGATGGCATACTCATAAATAGCATTTACAAAGCTCGTATCAGATTTGATATTTGTGATGATGTATCTGATCAGTGTGTTATATAACTCCTCTGAATCAGCGTATTTAGTAGTTGAATTTAAAGATGAAACTTCAATCCAATCCTTTTCAATACAATGACGCAGATATACGTTCAAACTTATAGAACCTGCAGCCCATTTCTTGTAAGTGTCATCACTCGTATCAATCTTATTCTTTAATAGAACATTATTATTCTTCAGGATGCTTAGAATCTTTGATTCGTAATCCTGGTACTCTTCTGTTTCTGAACTAAAGTTTGTGCCATCTTTAGCTTTAAGTTTTGATTCAATCTCTGAGTATACGTCCTTAGAATACTTCTCGTATTTCTTCTGTACTGACATCTCGAGATCTGTAGCACCATTCTTAGTGAAATGATTATAGTTTACGACTTTGTTCTGAATCAGATTTACATATACATCGTAAACAGGAATCTGAATTTCATCTGCAGTCAAATCAACGGTCTTTGAATTGACGAGATATGCTGAAATGATACCTGCAAGCTTTGATTCGAGCAGATTATAAGCTCTAACCTGTAAATCTTTGTCGATAGACAGATATACATCATTTCCAGAAACGGCATCCTTATGCTTTGTTTTCTTGATGACATTACCAGTACTGTCTACATAGATAGTGTCGCTTCCCTTTGTACCTGAAAGGTAATTATTCATTACCTTTTCAATACCGGATTTACCTACTACATCATTTGAATTTACATTCTTGTTCTTCTTTTTTAGTTTGATGTATTCGTCATCTGAAATCTGACCTGTATAGCCGAGGATTGAAGCAAAGTACTGGCTGTCTACATACTTACGCTCAGACTTGTCCTCGATAGCGATACCTGGAAGGTCTGTTTCATTTTCTTTGACGTAAGCTACTGTTTTGTCACTGACATTTGAAGCGATGACTGTAGAAATGTACTTCTGATAAGAGTTCAAGCCTAGAGCATAACGAACGACACAGATTTTATAGCGCATATCCTCAGGATATTTCTTTGAGATGTTATACGCTTTCTCACTATACAGATAATTCATCATTTCCTGGGCAGAAACTGTAGAAAGATTCAATCCCAGCTTAGAATCAAAGGTAAGTTCTGAGATAGTCTTTTTTCCAAAGACATCCGCTCTAAAACGCTGCAGCTTAGTGCCGTCTATGTTGTATTCATACTTACCGTTACTATTCATTACGACATTGAAGTTGTTAGTGAGTGTATCGCCGTTTGCCTCAATATGAGTAATTACTTTGCTGATTACTTTATTTAATTCTTTGTTACGATCATCTTTTGAATAATCGGAGAATTTGTCTTCGATAGTTACAGAATTTGCGACTTCATTGTAAGCCAGGAGATTTCCGTTTCTATCATAAATATTGCCTCGTGTGGCTTCGATAGTATCTTTTTTCTCAACTAACAGGTTATAGTTATCCAGATACTTCTGGCCTCTGAAGACCTGAAGCACGAATAGTCTAACCAGAAGTATTGAGGAAAAAAGAACAAATACTCCCAAAACTATATTGAGACTAGAATTGAATAGTCTGTTTTTGATATAATCCCAAAATTCGCTCAAAATATATGCTCCACTTTTCTTTCGTCACGGTCTAGTCTTTCAAAGATTTTTGAAAAAATAAAATACAGAACAAAAGCTACCATTACAGTATAAACAGCTTCTGGTATCATTACGTTCATTAAGAAATATCCAAAATGTGTACTTCCTCTAGGAACAAAGAAGAAGAAATACATGAATAGACCATAAAATAAGTCACTAATTCCAGTAAAAAGTATCGGCAGTTTTACATCGTCTCCGAAAAATATTTTTCTGAAGAATCCGTTTAAGAAACCGATTAACAGTAAGGCTAGAATATGTACTCCAAATAACAGTCCTGTAGTAAAGTCGAGTACCAAACCGCAGCAAAAGCCTGCAATCATACCTTCTCTACTATTTCTCATAAAGCCATAGAATACAGTCAATATGAGTAACAGATTTGGAACTATTCCACCTAATTCAAAATACGGAAAAAGGGCTGTCTGTAGGATATAGAGTATATATACTGCTATACCAAAGATCAGCACCTTCTTGAGTATGGACTTTCTATTTACCATCAGTCTGCAGTCTCCTTCTTTGTCTTGATAACGAGAACATTCTGAAGATGTTTAAAATCTACAGCAGGTGTAAGGTAACCTGAGTATGTAATTTCGTTATCATCCAATTTGATTTTGTCTACATAACCGATTAATAAACCAGGCAGGTATTTGTCACTGATATTGCTAGTAACGATAGGTTCGCCTGTTTTAATAGCATTATTCATATCTTCAAGCTTTGAAATATTGATACGATTCTTCTCTGTCATGGATTCCAAACCACCGGAAATGATACATGTATTTCCAGTATTTAGAGACATACCACTAACATTTGAGCTGTCATCGATAATAGCTCGAACTACAGAATAATGTTTTCCAGTTTTTACCACGATTCCAACCAAACCGCCATCAGCGATAACATTCATATCTACTTCAATACCGTCTTTAGTACCTTTATTGATAGTGAAGGTATTGAACCAGTTGTCACTGCTTCTCGCTACTATGGTTGCAGCAGTTTTCTTATAATTAGAATATTTCTGATCCAGCTCGTAGAGCTTCTGCAAATCAGTGAGCTCAGATTTCTGAAGCTGAATCTGGTTTAACTGGTTAGAAAGAGTATTTACTTTTTCGTTAAGTGCAGCATTTTCTTTCTGCAATTCTTTGATAGTCTTACGCTCTTTTCTCTCAGATGAAATAGCGGAACCAACAGTTTCGATACCACTCTGCATTGGAACAAAGAAAGTGTTTGAAACTGTTCCGAGTACTCCACCTGAGAAATTAGTAACGTAACTAATCAGCAGGAACAAAATACTGACAGTAAATAATATTAAAAATAAAATATTACTTGGGATCTTAGGCCCTTTGTTTTGTCTCATATTTTACTCAGTCCTTAGTCAAAGACTCTAGATTTTAATGTGTAACCAAATTTGCGATACTTCGCATCTGTGAGAATTTTTCCAAGTCCGAGAGCGACTGTATTCTCACCTTCTTCAAAGACATTCATATTGATATTTGTAAGCTCGTTAAACAGAGTACTGATACCATGAAGCTTTGATGTACCACCTGTGAGGTAGATACCTGAATGAACTATGTCCTTTGCAAGTTCTGGTGGAACTTTTTCGAGAATCATCTTTATAGAGTTACAGATAGAATTCAAATCTTCCTTCATTCCTTCGTAAACCATGTCAGAATTAATTTCCATAGAAATAGGGAGACCTGCTACTACGTCTCTACCTACAACTTCCATAGTCTCTCCTCTATCAGGAAGTGTAGATCCGATATTCTCTTTCAAATCTTTAGCTGTCTTCTGACCGATGAGCAAGTTGTACTTTCTCTTTAAGTGAGTAACGATATCTTCATCAAGTTTATTTCCGCCAAATGGAAGTAATGATGAAAGAACTAGTCCGCCCAATGAGATAACTGATATTTCTGTAGTATCTGCTCCGAGGTCTACAACCATAACACCAGTTGGTTCTGTAATATCAAGTCCCATACCTAAAGCACAAGCCAATGGCTTCTCGCAAAGAGAAACTGATTTAACCTTTGCCTTTGTATTCTTTTTCTTAAAAATATCGTTGAACGCCTTCTTCTCTACCTCTGTAATATCAGTAGGTACAGCGATAACGATATCTGCTCCTTTGAGATGAGCCTTTACTTCTTTCTCAAGGACTTCTTTTAAGATAGTCTGCATATTATCGAAGTCAGAAATAACTCCGTTATTAATTGGGAAAGATACGTTTAAAGATTCTGGTGCCTTTTCATACATTGAATAAGCATCATCTCCATAAGCATATACCTTGCCTTTGTCGTAAAGAGCAATAGTATTTTTAACATTAGTAACATCTTCTGATGCTTTGCTATAAATCTTTAGGTTTGTAGTACCTAGATCTATACCATATCCATTGGACATATCAATTTTCCTCCTAAGCTTTCAGAACGTTTCGTTCGAAAAAACTGTAATAAACATTGTCACCTATTATGATATGGTCCTTCACATTTATACCGAGCATTGCTCCGCATTCCTTTAAGCGTTTCGTCATATTGTAATCTGCTACGCTAGGCGAAGGATCACCACTAGGATGATTGTGTACTAAGACCAAAGAATAAGCATTGAAATTGAATCCGATTTTAAATACCAAAGCCGGATCTAACAGAACTTCATTCTTTGTACCTTTAGAAATCTCTTCATAACCTAAAAGCTCATTCTTGCAATTGAAATAAACTGCGAGGATTTTTTCCGTAGGACAATACCTCATGATTTCCATGAAGTACATGGCCACAGAATAGCTGTTAGACAAAGAGATTCTGTCTCTTCTCTCTTCCTGAATCAGTCGAACTGCAAGCTCTGAAATAGCCTTCAGCAGTATGGATCTAGCCCTGCCTATACCATCTAAACACATGATTTCCTGCAGACTCATAGTACGCAGGTTGCTTAGATTTCCCTTGTGATAAGCGAGCACAGACGAAGCAAGTTCGTAGGCATACTTATCTCCGGCGCCGTTCTTTAGCACTATAGACAAAAGTTCGGTATCAGTCAGATATTCGATGCCAAATTGCTCTGCCTTCTCACTAGGTGAAAGCATAGCTCGATTCAAAGATTGAGAATTATAATAGTTCATAAACGCTCCTTTCGTATCAAAGGAGCCAACAAACAACAAATAATTTTAGCATAAAGAGTCTATATTAACAAGATTCGCATCTACAAGTTTCTGTAGAGATGAAAGAATACCAAGCTTTGCATGGTACCATGTCAAACCACCCTGGAAATATACAGCGTAAGGTTCTCTAAGTGGACCATCACATGAAAGCTCGATTGAAGAACCCTGAATGAAAGCTCCAGCGGCCATGATAACCTGACTATCATATCCCGGCATATCCCATGGAACTGGTGTTACATAAGAATCAACCGGAGATGCAGACTGAATTCCTTCTGCGAATTTGCAAAGTTTCTCTGGGCTGTGAAGCTCGATGCACTGAATGATATCATGTCTGGATTCAGTAGCATTTGGAATACACTTGTATCCTAATCTTTCGTAGATATTTGCAGCAAAGATGGCACCTTTTAATGCAGCTGAAGTAACTGTCGGCGCCAGGAAAAAACCTTGCATGAAAGCTCTATTGTTGCCTAAAGAAGCTCCGACTTCCTTACCGAGTCCAGGAGAAGTAAGTCTAAAAGCTGCATTCTCTACACATTCTTTAGTACCTGCGATATAACCGCCGATAGGTGCAAGTCCGCCGCCCGGGTTCTTTATCAAAGATCCGACAACCATGTCTGCTCCAACCTGTGAAGGCTCGATTCGTTCTACAAATTCTCCATAACAGTTATCGACCATTACGATTACTTCAGGCTTAATGCCTTTAATAAACTTAATAAGCTCGCCAATCTGTGTAACTGAGAATGTAGGACGTGAAGCATAGCCCTTTGATCTTTGAATAGTTACGAGCTTTGTTTTTTCGTTAATAGCCTTCTTAATGTTTTCATAATCGAAAGTTCCATCTTCGAGCAAATCCACTTCTCTGTAAGAAATGCTATATTCCTTAAGGGAACCTTTTGAAGGACGAATTCCGATTACTTCTTCGAGGGTATCGTAAGGACGACCTACTGGAGAAAGGAGCTCATCACCTGGACGTAAATTTGACATCAAAGCAAGTGCCAGCGCATGTGTTCCACAAGTAATCTGTGGACGAACGAGAGCATCCTCTGTTCCAAAAGTCTTTGCATATACTAATTCAAGCTTTTCACGTCCGACATCATCATATCCATATCCTGAAGATGCATTAAAACATTCTGCATCTACTTTTGCTTCCTGCATAGCATGAATGACTTTAAGCTGATTATATTCAGTAGTCTCATCAATCTGTCTAAATCTCTCATCTAGATCTCTTAAGACCTTTTCACCGAAAGAGCGAACTTTGTCGCTGATTCCAAAATCTTTGTACATAGAATTAATTTCCATTTTGAATCTCCGTTACATACTTGTTATATATATATTCAACGATTTCATCGTTGTCTTTAAAATTCTGACGGTCAACCCAGGTTACATTAGGTTCTCTTCTGAACCAGGTCAGCTGACGTTTTGCATAATGTCTGGAATCCTGTTTAATCTTAGCGATTGCAGTCTTCAGCTCATCTTCATTCTGCGGAAGCGGATTTAACTCATGATAGCCGATTCCTTTCATAGAAGTGTGATCTTTAGTAAGTCCTAAGCTTAACAGCCATTCTGCTTCAGAAAGCAGACCACATTCAACCATCACATCTACTCTACGATTAATGCGATCATATAAAGCCGCTCTATCATCTGTTAGAACGACAAAAAGCTCGTTAAAACGGCTTTCTTTCGCACTCTGCTCATTATTATGCTTTGAAATCGGCTCGCCCGTTTCATGATAATACTCGAGTGCTCTGGTAAGTCTGACATGATTATTAGGATGAATCTTCTCAGCTGATTCAGGATCGATACGTTTTAGTTCTTCGTATAATTTGTCAGCATTTCCAAGCTTAATCTCTTCTTCGAGATGAGCTCTATACTCACCGCTCTTTGCGCTTTCGTTAAAATCGATTCCATATAAAGCCGCCTGAATATAGAATCCAGTTCCACCCACCATGATAGGCAGATGATTTCTGGATAAAATATCGCTGACTGCTTCATCGAACATCGTTTTGAAAGTAGAGACATCGAAATTCTCACAAGGTTCTAAGACATCTATCATGTGATGTCTAACGCCTTGCATTTCCGATTCAGTAACTTTAGCAGTTCCTACATCGAGGCCTTTATAAACCTGCATAGAATCAGCAGATATAATCTCTGCATTGAGTTTCTGCGCTAATTTAACTGAAATCGCAGTTTTGCCGACCGCAGTTGGGCCGGCAATAATAATCAGTGGTGGTTTTACCATTAAACTATCCTCTTGAACATCTTATCTAAATCCTCACGGGAAAAAGCGACCATCGTAGGTCTGCCATGAGGACAATGATATGGATTATCCAGCGTAAGCATCTCACGAAGCAGAGTCTCCATCTCGCGTTCTGAAATTCGCTGATTTCCCTTAATCGACGCTTTACAAGCCATCGTAGCGATTCTTTCTCGCACGATCTTTGCATCTGAAACATTTTTCCATTTACCAGCGTCTGACAGTATATCATAAAAAAGCTGTTTTTTATCAATAGAATCCATTTCATATGGAACTTCTGTCAGTGCGAAATCCTTTCCTCCAAATGAAGAAATAGAAAATCCTAGTGCATTGAACTCATCCATATACTTCTCTAAAGTTGCGATTTCCTCAGAGCTGAGCGAAATCATAATAGGTGGGCTGATAGTCTGTGAGTAAACTTCATTTGTCGCTACTTTCTTCATCAGGCGCTCAAAGTTTACTTTTTCATGCGCAGCATGCTGATCCACCAGATACATCTTTTTATCGTATTCTATAATCCAGTATGTATCAAAGACCTGCCCAACGATATGAATTTCCTTTATAGTCTCCGGAACGAGGAAAGAACGCTGCTCATATTTTGGTTCTTCCTTTGGCACAACTTTCATCTCAAGTTCTGCATCCTTAGGTATTACAGGAGTGAAATCTATGACATCTTCCTTTAAGGAAATATGTTCACTTACATCGGAAAAAGTTTCCTCTAGTATTTCTTCTGCCTCTTCGGTTTTTGAAATATCAGTTTTGATTTCTTCCGGTAAAATGTCGTTATTCTGCGCTTCAAAAGGTTCGAATCCTCGAACTTCTTCCTTCTTATCTTCCGGTTTTACGAGCGGAATGATATCTATATCTTCTCTTCTAATCAGTCTCTCGTGTACTCCAACCGTAAGTTCAGTATAGATTTCGTCTTTGTTCTCAATACGAACCTCTTCCTTCTTTGGGTGGAAGTTAACGTCGACTGCTCCAGGTGGAAAAGTCAGATTCAGAATAAAGAATGGATACTGATGCTGCATCAA
Organism: Lachnospiraceae bacterium; assembly: GCA_045579705.1. Taxonomy (GTDB): domain Bacteria; phylum Bacillota; class Clostridia; order Lachnospirales; family Lachnospiraceae; genus Lachnocurva. The sequence continues at coordinate 41,266 of JAZNMP010000032.1, read as the reverse complement.
ATACCCTTTATATCCTTCCTCTACCGAACGTGAAAGCATCTTTCCGTGAACGAATCTGCCGTCTACAAAGAAAGACTCGTACTTACGATTTCCTCTATTGATAACAGCCTTTCCTATATATCCGGAAACTGACATATTCTTTGTCTCGAATTCTATAGGAAGCATGTTTTTTACAACTTCACGACCATAAATACGATAAATCGTATCTTTCAAACTGCCATTTCCTGGAGTGACCAGCTTTTCTTTGTTCTGATTAATGAATCTGAAAGAAATCGTCGGATTAGACAGAGCCAGATGTTCCATGAGTTCCTGAATCTTTAGGCCTTCTGTCTGAGGGCTGTTTAGGAATTTCTTTCTAACCGGTGTGTTATAGAACAAATCCTCAATGATGAAAGTTGTACCATTTGGTGCACCGATTTCTGTCATGGATTTCTCTTTGCCACCTTCGATGACATAAGAAATTCCGACTGGATTATCCGCTGTCTTTGTAAGTAAGTTAACCTTTGAAATCGCAGCTATAGATGAAAGCGCTTCTCCTCTGAATCCCAGAGTTCTGACAGTAAGAATATCGTCCGCGTTCTGAATCTTACTGGTTGAATGTCGTAAGAAAGCTTTCTGAATCTGGTCACTGCGAATACCCATACCATCATCTGTGACACGGATATAAGAGATTCCTCCATCTTTAATCTCGACAGAAATAGCTTTAGAGCCAGCGTCAATTGCGTTCTCAACCAGCTCCTTTACGACTGAAGAAGGTCTCTCTATGACCTCTCCTGCAGCTATTTTGTCTATTGTCCCCTCGCTTAACAGATTGATTACATTGTTTACCATCTATTCTTGACCTTTTTTTGAATTGCATCTAACTGATTTAAAGCGTCTATAGGTGTCATGGAACTGATATCCAGTCCTCGTATTTCATCCAAAATATCTTTATCACTCAAAGTTGAGAAGAAAGACATCTGATTATCTATCTCACTAGAGTTATTGTTTGCATTTGTCTTTGAAGACTTCTTTGCAGCTTCACCCTTTGCTTCGATGTTCTCAGTAATCTGTGAGAGATCATTCTGGAGGATTTCTCCGAGCAGCTCTTCCGCTCTGTCGATTACTTCCTTAGGTAAACCTGCGAGTTTTGCAACTTCGATACCATAACTTCTATCTGCTCCGCCTTTTACAATCTTGCGTAAAAAGACGATGCCGTCCTCGTTTTCCTTTACAGCTGAACAGTAGTTTTTAACTCCAGACAGCTTTCCTTCGAGTTCTGTAAGTTCATGATAATGAGTTGCAAACAGTGTCTTTGCACCGATTATCTTTGGATTGCTCACATATTCTACTACCGCCCATGCGATAGAAAGTCCATCAAAAGTTGAAGTTCCTCGTCCGATTTCATCGAGAATAAGTAGAGAATTCTTCGTGGCATTCTTTAGGATGTTTGCCACTTCATTCATCTCAACCATGAATGTACTCTGTCCACTAGCCAGATCATCAGAAGCTCCGACTCGGGTAAAGATTCTATCACAAATACCGATATCTGCTGTCTCACAAGGCACAAAACAACCTATTTGAGCCATAAGAACGATTAAGGCGACCTGTCTCATATATGTAGACTTACCAGCCATGTTTGGCCCGGTTATTATAGCGACACGATTATCTTTGTTGTCGAGATAAGTGTCATTGTCTACAAAGAGAGTATCCTTTAGCATTTTCTCAACTACAGGGTGACGTCCTCTGTCTATCTTTATCTTTCCACGCTCATTAATCTTTGGTCGAACGAAACGACCTTTCTCAGCCGCTACAGCAAAAGAAATCATAGAATCGAGCATAGCGAGAGATTTCGCTGTCTTCTGAATACGGATAACTTCCTTCGCAATGGAATCCAGAATCTGGTTATAAATTTCATTCTCTAAATGAGTGAGTCTTTCTTCAGCTCCGAGAATTTTGTTCTCCATCTCTTTAAGTTCAGGAGTATAGAATCGCTCTGCGTTTGTTAATGTCTGTTTTCTAATAAAGTAATCAGGTACCTGATCCAGGAATGAATTTGTAACCTCGATATAGTAACCGAATACTTTATTGTATTTTACTCGAAGCTTAGTGATACCGGTCTTCTCGCGTTCTTTTGCTTCCAAGTCAAGAAGCCATTGCTTTCCATCTGTCTGAGCACTTCTAAGTTCATCTACGTCTGGATTAAATCCAGCCTTTAGAATTCCTCCATCATGAACTGAAACAGGTGGATCATCATTTATCGCTGTCTCCAGTAGATTATGTATATCTACGAGAGGATCCAGTTTACTATTAATATCTTCTATCAAAGTAGCATTGAAACCTGTAAGAACACCTTTAATAGCTGGTAACACCGACAGTGAATTTCGAAGTGCAACTAAATCTCTAGGATTTGCTGTCTTATAAGATATACGGGTAAGCAATCTCTCCAAATCATAGACAGGATTTAAGTACTCTCGTAACTCCTCTCTGTCTACGATATGTTTAACTAGCTCTTCGACAGCATCTAATCTATCTTCGATAGCTGCTTTGTCTTTCAGAGGCTGCTCGATGATGCTTCTAAGCATTCTCGCGCCCATGGCAGTCTTCGTATGATCTAGCACCCAGAGGAGTGAACCTCTTTTTTCCTTATCACGAAGAGTCTCTGTAAGCTCCAGGTTTCGTCTGGTTTGACTGTCTAATTCCATGAAATTTGAGTCTTTGTAGACGTTTATATCCAGGATAGTTATACATTCGCTCTTCTGTGTTTCTTTGACATATCTGAGGATTGCACCGGCAGATAACACACCTGATGACAGATCAAAGATATAGGAATCCAAAAGCTGCTGTTTAGAAAACTGTCTCTTTAATAGAGCCTGTGCCTTCCCTTCCTCAAAGTAGCTAGGATCCAGAATTGAAACTGGAATATGCAAAGCAGATCTAATCGCTTCGATATCGATGCCAGAAATAGCAAAGGTATCATTACATATGATTTCAGATGGCTTAAACTTCTGCAATTCATTCATGAACTCGTCCTGAGTATTCAGTTCAGTAACCCTGAAATCACCTGTAGTAATATCACAGAGAGAAATTCCGTAGATATCACCAAAAGAGCATACACACATCAGGTAATTATTCTTCGTCTCATCGAGAGATTCAGAATCGATATTTGTACCTGGAGTAACTACTCGAATTACGCCTCTCTTTACGATTCCCTTTGCTTCCTTAGGATCTTCGAGCTGTTCACAGATAGCGACCTTATAGCCCTTGTTTACAAGTCTGGTGATATAAGTGTCCGCAGCGTGAAAAGGAACACCACACATAGGCGCTCTTTCCTCAAGTCCACATTGTTTTCCAGTTAAAGTAAGCTCCAGTTCTCGAGAAACAGTTTTTGCATCCTCAAAGAACATTTCATAGAAGTCACCTAGTCTGTAGAACAGAATACAGCCTGGATATTCATCCTTCTGGCTCAAATAATGCTGCATCATTGGTGACAATTTACTTCTGTCGATTGCTTCCATGTAATAAAAAACTCCTAATTAGTAATAATCTTTTCGGCCATCTTGATTCCGTCCATCGCTGCTGAAGTTATACCGCCAGCATAACCAGCACCTTCACCACATGGATACAGCCCTCTAAATTCAGATTGACCATCTATATCTCTATTTATACGAACCGGTGAAGAAGTACGGCTTTCGATTCCAGACAAAATAGTATCGTCCATCGCAAAACCATGAATCCTTCTATCGAAGAATTCCATTCCGTCGATGAAAGCCTGGTTTATCTCTTCACCCAGAATTTCTCTCAAATTTGCAAAAGTTGTCTCCCCTTTGGTAGTCGATTTAAAACTGCCATAAGAAGTTGAAACTCGATTGTTCTTAAAATCGACATAAAGCTGCTGAGGAATCTTTCCTCCGCCGATTTCGTAAGCTTTACGTTCGATTCTTTCTTGAAATGCGAGTGATGCAAGCGGTCCAGTTTCTCCAAAGTCCGCACCGGAAACAGAAACGATAATCGCGCTATTTGCATTATCTCCATCTCTGCCTGAATAACTCATTCCATTTACAACCAAGCTTTCTGCTTTTGAAGAAGCATTTACAACATAACCGCCCGGACACATACAGAAGGAATAAACTCCTCTGGTTCTGTCAGGTGCGTTATAAGCCAGTTTATAAGCCGCTGTAGGCAAATCTCCTCGGTCTCTGCCATACTGCGAATGATCGATGAAATCCTGAGGATGTTCTACTCTGAATCCAACAGCAAAATCTTTTGATTCCATCGGTACTTTTAAATCATTAAGTCTTCGAATCGTATCTCTCGCGCTATGTCCTATTGCAAGAACCACATCGTCGACTTCAATCCATCTATCATCATTAATACAAATCTCGTTAAGTTTTCCGCCTTCAAATTTGAAGTCAGATACCCTTGCGGAAAAATAAAACTCTCCACCGAGTTCTTCTATCTTTTGTCTTAGATTTGTGATAATCTTTTTTAACTCATCTGTTCCGAGATGTGGTTTCGCATCATACAGGATTTCTTCTTTTGCACCACATTCTACGAAAGTTTTTAAAACGAAAGTATTTCTACCAAATTTATCATTGACCTGAGTATTCAGCTTACCATCAGAAAAAGTACCTGCTCCACCTTCTCCAAAAGAAACATTACTCTCAGGATCTAAGACATTCTCTTCCCAGAATTTAGTGATATCTCTATCTCTGTCTTCTACTTTTTTACCACGTTCAAACACCATCGGCTTAAGTCCAGCCTTTGCCAGAATCAATGCTGCAAATAAGCCGGCAGGTCCAGCTCCGATTACAACCGGTCTCTTCTTTGTGTAATGAGTCGGAACCGGCATTTCATAACGAACAGGCTTATATGCTTTTGCATTCTTAAGCTTTGGATTTGAAAGAATCATATCTTCAATCGACTTATCTTTCAAACTTACACAAACCGTATAAACATAGTAAAGCTCAGGCTTGTCTCTGGCATCGAGCGATCTGCGTACGATATCGAGAGACTGAATCATATTCTTGTTGATTCGAAGTGCCTTTGATGCCTTAGCAAGCAAATCGTCTCTACCACTTTTCTCTGTATGAAGTTTTAAAGATGAAATCTGAATCATTTATTTAATATCCTATCTGCTGCAATGATTGCACTTGAAAATGCTAAATACAAATTATAACCGCCACAAATGCCATCACAGTCTAGTAATTCTCCTGTGATAAACATATCTGGCACGATCTTTGATTCCATATGCTCATCTATTTCATCTAGCGATACACCACCGTGAGTCGTCTGAGCAGTTTTGAAATCTTCTATATTACCTACGGAAAAAGAATCCGCTAACATATTATCTACCAGTCTGTCGATTTCAGAATCTGAAACCATAGAACTAGGCCATTCATTATCTATTCCAGATACCTTGATTAGATGATTTAAAATCTTCTCTGGAAGTAAAGTGTTTAAGCTGTCTAAAACTGTAGTATTTAAGTTTTTGAATCTGAATGAGATTTCCTGTCTCAGACTTTCTCTATCAAAGTCCTGTAGATAGTTTAGAGAGACAGATACATCCTGTCCTTTAGCTAGAGCTTCTGAAGCTTTTGAGCTTATCTCATAAATACAGATTCCGGAAAGTCCCATCTTCGTGAATTGAACTTCACCAGTTGAAACTTTAGTCTTAATTCCATTGATAAATAGTCTTACTTCGCTAGTTACTCTGACACCGGAAAGTTTTGTATCATAATCTATAACATCTAGAGCATTTAGAGCAGGAAGAGGTTTTGAAACCTTATGTCCCATTCTCTCTAAGAGCTTATAGCCGCTTCCGTCGCTGCCAGTCTTTGGATATGAGGCACCGCCACAACAGAGGATAATTTTTTTCGCGGTAGCGAGAATCGGTCTACCCATATCCTTTGATTCACGGTCACCTTTCATAATAAAAGTATCATCTTCGCGTTCTATCTCACGGACTTTTGCTTGATATTTAATAGTGAGATTCTCTCGCTGTCTGGAAAGTGCATTTACTACAGACTTCGCAGAAAGAGATTTAGGATAAACATATCCGTTTAAATCTACAGTAGAAATGCCGTCTTCATGCAGAATTTCAAGAAGACGTTCGTTTGAAACGACATTAAATATTTTTGAAACAAAAGAATCATCGCTGCTATTAAAGCAGGATGATCTCATGTCCATATTTGTAATATTGCATCTTCCATTTCCGGTAAGACTAAGCTTCTTTCCCAGTTCTTTCGTGCCTTCGAGAAGGATTATGTTCTTACCGCGTTTGGAAAGATACGAAGCGGCCATAAGTCCTGAAGCGCCGCCTCCGATTATACAAACATCATAAATCAAATTAAATATCTCTTTCTATTAAAACAATCGCATCTTTCGAGCGAGATTTACGAGAAGATATCCTTTAGGAAATTTTCTAAGCTCGTTTTCTGAAATACCACCTATCTTAATAATTGCTACGAAGTAAGCAAAGATACCTACAAAGATAGCAAAGAATGTAGAAAGCGGATTATGTCCTGTAAGCATATGTACCAGCTGATATGCCAGGTAAACAAATATGCCCATAATTACTGAAGCAATCAGAGGCAGGATGTAAGACTTAACGATATCCTGTTTAGCTCTAGAATATCTGTGTAATGAAAGTCTGTTTAAGATACTCATAATGAGTCCATATGAAACATTCGCAATCATAACACCATAGATTCCCATATGAAAGACTTCCATAAGCAAGAGCAGGATTACTGCTTCTGCGAGCAAAGTAAAGGCAGCATTTTTGACCGGTTCTGTCATACGGTTAATACCCTGAAGCAATCCATTTGACAAAGTCGACAAACAGAAGAACGGTATTGAAATCATATCGATAGCCATAATAGTTGCTGAAAGTGCATCTTTGTCGTGGAACAAAAGCAACAGAATCGGATGAGCTAAAACCATGAGACCTACCATGCTAGGGAAAGCAATGATAGAAATAAATCTCGTAGTTATAGTAATCTGATGATTTACTTCATCGAACTCATTCTTCTTAAAAGCCGCTGCTATCGCAGGAACAGAGCTTGCAGCCAGTGAGGAAGCTATCGAAATAGGAATACTTTTTAGTACTGTAACCTCACCCAGATATACTCCCCAGGCATCGGATACATAGTTAGGATTATATCCCTGAAGGGTTGCAACATTCTTATAGATGAACATTTCAGTAATACTAAACAGATTGTATACTGTGGTGCTAAGCAATACCGGAACGATTGTAAGAATCAATATCTTAAAAATAGTTCCATAAGATTCTACCTTCTGCTTGCGAGTGCGTCGAATCTTTCTAATGAATACTCTTCTATAAATCAAATAGATGAATACCATAAAGATTAACGCTGTAACAGCTCCCATGGCCGTACCCAGAGTACCGCCGGCAGCACCGTAAGCAGGTCCCAGCTTTGGATTATTAAGAACAGCTCCTGCTTTCATACCGTATTTGAACAGGAAATAGGCTGCTATTACGCTGACTACGGCATTTACAATCTGCTCAAAAATCTGAGAAATCGCACTAGGAATCATAGTATGCATTCCCTGAAAGAAACCACGGAGTACGCCGACTATAGCGACAATCAGAATTACAGGTGCCAAAACTCTCAGAGCTGGTGCGGCAAGTGGAGTCTTTAGAATTGAAGTAAACCAATCTGCTCCTATCCAAAGAACCCACATACCGATACTACCAGATACAAACGCAAAGATCAGAGAGCCTATCAGAGAACGTCTAACATTTTCTACTTCATTCACTGCCATTCTAGCTGAAACTATCTTTGAAACAGCGAGTGGAATACTAAATGATGAAACTATGAGTACGATGTTATAGATATTAAAAGCTGTTCCATAACAGTCGTTTCCTGTTTTTCCTATGATATTGGTAAGCGGAATTCTATAAATCAAGCCGATGATTCTACTGACCATAGAAGCTATGGCCAGAATAGATCCCTGAACTAGTATAGAATTTCTCTTACTTCCTTTTGAACCCATCTAATCTTCCTCGTTTTAGTTACTTATTCAGCAGAAAAAGTATTATTATCTGCATAATTATTCTCGATTAATGAAACCCATGTCTTTCCTGGGTTAAGTACGATTTCCTTTCCGTCGGTATCGTAGTAATGAGTGATATCTTTTTCAGAAGATCTCTTCCATGTGATATCGATTACCTTACCCTGTGTAAGGAACTTTCCTTCGCCGCTTCCGATTACACCGAGTTTCAATGTTCCCTTATTAGGATCATATTTCTCAGAAGAAACGTTCTGAAGGATGATATTTGAAACAGTGATTGCTGAACCGGTATTCTTGTCAATTTGCTCGCTGCCGAACTCATACCTAGTGTAGAGACCAGTTGAAGCATCATACTTGAAGAAAGGCTTGTTATTGAAGAAGTAGAGATTCAAAGTCTTGCAATCAGTACCTTTCTCAAGCTTGTTAAGCTTCTTTGCAGAAGCAAAGTTGAAATGCTTGTGCTCGTCAGCATTATAAGTTACAGAGAAACCGTTTTTCTCAGCGCCAGTCTTAAGTCCAGCATCTGAAGTATATGCATTGTGAGGTGCTTTCTTGTCTGAAGTTCTATAGAACACCTTACCACCGATGCTTGAAAGTCCGTTTATCTCGTCTACGAGACCGAGTGAAAGCGCTTCTGCACCTTCCTTTGACTGACCAAAATGAGTATATATAGCATTGTATTCATTTGCAATATAAACGTAGTAAGGTCTACAAGAACGAACATTACCAATCTTCTCTAAGCCAGTTGTGTTTTCGAAGATAGGCATAAGTCTAGTGATACCACCTTCTACTGGGCATTCGTAAATAATAGATGCGTTATTTAGTCCATACTGAGGAATAGCGTCTTTAGTATTCTCAACCATAACAGCGAAAGGACGCATATTTCTCTCATCCTTTGTAACGTCTAATCCAGTTAAAACGGATGTAGAATCTTTCTTTGTATTCTTTACTGTTTTAACAGTCTTTGTCTTTGTTGTCTTCTCAGCTGTCTTCTTTTTCCCGCATCCTGTAAGTCCTGCTGTTACGATAAAACAGCAAATCATTAGAATTGAAAATGATTTAATCAATCTAGTTTTTTTCATATTTTTCCTCCTTTGATCTACTGATGCCCAAATTATCAAGTATCAGAGACTGTTTATTTTCCATAATAATACGTTCATCTTCTTCCATGTGATCATAACCCATTAAATGTAGCATACTGTGGGCTATCAGGAAAGAATATTCACGTAATTTACTATGCCCGTATTCTTCAGCCTGAGCGATGACTTTAGGAACTGAAATAACGATATCACCTAAAGTGGCTTCACCACTTTCCGGGGAAAAATTATCGTCATTCTCTTCCAGTTTTGAAAAATCACCCGGCTGTTCGTATTCGATAAGAGGAAAAGAAAGAACATCCGTAGGTCTGTCTATTCCTCGAAACTCTTTATTTAAGCGATGTATTTCTTCGTTGTCACATAGAGTCAGCCCTACCTCAACCTCAAATGGAAATCCTTCTTCATTTAAAGCTTCATTTATAACGTCTGAAGCAACCGCTTCAACATCGAAAGGTAGTGTTATTTCACTTTCGTTTGAAAAATCGATAGTCAACTTAATCCTCCTCTATGTTAATCAACAGATTTGCATTTACTAAATAATCTCGTATCTTCAAATACTGGTTCAAACTGAGCTGAGACTGATCATACATTCCTTTACCTGACAAATCGTTAAGGATTGAATATATAACCATATCCTGATTCCAGGAACTCTTCATAGTCTCCTCATCCAAAATCTCGATTCGAGTAATAACCGCATCTACCATATGAACGATAGCCGACTCTGGTGAAGAAGGTTTTCTCAAATCCCCGCCATATTCATAGATGATATCCATGACTTCCATCGGGAAACAGTGATCCTCTAAAATCTTTAGTGCATCACTGTTTACGTCTTTATCAAAAAGCTTTGGGAATCTGTAATATAATCCGCCTGCTTTTGCAGTACTGATGCTGCAGCCCGTCTCAAAGGCACATTTACCTGCAAAGTAAGAAACCTTTAGAGCATGATCATATTCGAACTTCGAGAAATCACGAATTTCTCTTCTCAGAGGATAATTCTTACTCATAATCTCCCGATATACTTTATCTCGCTCGGAGCTGAAAATCTTTACGATATATGGATATATAAAATCCACGAATAGAGTAAAGATAATATCACCGATAAACACCGATAACACGAGTTCTAAAGAAATCTGGTGATATAACGTATATGCTTTTAGGAAGAACAGAATTCCAATGTATGAGAAAAAAGAAAGGACTAAAGCCACATTTTTTTCCCTGCGACGAAGTTTTTCCTTGAACAGAAACGCAAATGTAATACCAGTTACTGCCTGAATCAACAGATAAACCATATAGCCACTCGGCGCTTCGGTAAAGAAATAAATCATCATAACGTCAAACGTTTCAACCAGAAATGCCGCCATCGGTCCACTAGATGGTACTAACAAAAACCCTGCAAAAGTCAGAACCGGAAGATTCGTCTTCGTCATTATAATTCCGAGAACGATGAAGAATTCGATAATCTGAAAAAATCCCCATCTTTTGTATGAAGTGCTTCTATATATCTCATAACCGTTTCTGCGTTCGTACATGAGAACATAAATGCTCAATCCATAGATTAAAACATAGGTGAGGTACAGAATCATCTGTTCATCTAGCGTGAAATCCTTTTTTCTGGATAGAAACACGATTGCAATTAGCTGTATTACAAAGACAATCGAAAAGACTAAATTTCTAGTCAATGAAACATTATTTTCTGATAGGCTTTGTTTCTTTCTTTGGTTTTGTTTGCTTTTTTTCATAGTCTTCATAAGCCTCTACAATCTTCTGTACTAAAGGATGACGAACTACGTCTTTTCCATCTAATTTGATGAAAGCGATATCCTTAATCTTTTTCAGTACTTTTTCAGCAACATCTAATCCTGATGTTACTCCAGGAGCTAAATCCTTCTGACTTCTATCACCTGTTACGACAACCTTTGATCCAAAACCGATTCGGGTCAAAAACATCTTCATCTGAGCAGGTGTAGTATTCTGCGCTTCATCGAGAATGATAAAAGCATTCTCAAGAGTTCTACCTCTCATATATGCTAATGGAGCAACCTCTATACGGTCTCTTTCCATATTCTTCTGAAAATTTTCAGGCCCCATAATCTGATATAGAGCATCATACAGAGGACGTAAATATGGATCGATTTTACTCTGCAAATCTCCTGGCAAAAATCCCAGTTTCTCTCCGGCTTCGATTGCCGGTCTGGTCAGGATAATCTTCTCGACTTCTTCTTTCTGAAAAGCTGTAACTGCCATAGCGATAGCGAGATAAGTTTTTCCTGTTCCGGCTGGACCATTACCAAAAACAAGCATGTGATCACGAATAGCATCTACATATTTCTTCTGACCTAAAGTCTTTGGCTTAACAGGTTTACCATTTATAGTTCTACAGATAATATCTTCATCGATACGAAGCAATGAATGATTATTTAGAGCATCTTTATTTATTGAAAGGGCATACTCTACATTCTGTTCTGTAATATCATTTCCCCTCTGACTCAGAGTCAAAAGTTCATTTAGAATCTTCTCTGCTTCAAGTGTGGCATCTTTTTTTCCTGTAATCTTAATACCATCACCTCTCTGCACGATGTCGACATTTAATACCTTTTCGATTAATTTAACGTTTTTGTCGTAATGACCAAATACATTTCCTACATGCTGAGGAGACATATCAATTAAAATCTCGTTGTCCATAATACCCCCGTTATAATCATGGTTCATAAATGTAATTCTGACGTACTACATTTGAACTCATTCCGTATTTATCTATTGCCACTACTGAAAGGACATTATTGCCTTCTGGAATATTGATAGGTCCAGTGTACTCCGGACTCTCTACAGTAGGATCAGTTCCATCCCATGTGTAATAAAGCTTACAGTTTCCATCAGCTAGAATCGTTATCTGTGAAGGAACTGTAAATCTGCCACTTTCAGGATTAATCTTCGGATCTTCAGGCTTGATAAAGCTTATCTCATATTTCTTTGTATATACCTTACCAATTCGGCCTTCATCATCAACTAAAGCGGCTTTAACGACATTCTTTCCTTCTTCTAATTCGATCGGAAGTTCTTTATCAAACTTCGTTCCATTGAAACGGTCCGGAATGTTTCCGTCTGTCGTATAGTAAATATCATAATCTGAATTTGTAGACAGCTTAAGCTCTTTCTTATCATGATATTTACCAGCTTTTAAGCTAAAACTGATATTACCAATTACGATATTATCGAACAGTTTCAATATGCTCTTGTTAGATGCTTTTATCTTCAATGCTGAAATCGAATCATAATCATCATTTGCCAGATACAAATCAATGAGTAGCTTATAGGCCTTTGTATATTTAGGATTAAGAACTATAGCTGATTTTAAATCTTTAATAGCATCCTTGGTTTTATTCAACTCTACCTCTGACTTAGCAACAACATAGTATGCTTTTGCTGTTTTTTGCTTTGAAAGCGCAGACTCACCGTAATTTATAGCGCTAGTGTAATCCTTTATCTTCAAAGCCTGATCAGCTTTATTGATATAGAATTTATATGAATGGAAATACATATTCCAGCCAGTAATTATAATAATCAACACTAAAACAGCTGGAATCGCATAGAGGAAATACTTCTTTCGAAGTAACTTCTTCTCTTTCTCGCGTTCCTTTTCTTTCTTCGCTTTTGCCTCTTCACTGATCATCGAAGACAGATAGTCTTCTTCAAAAACATTGTAATCAGGCACAAAACGAATTTCATTACCACAGTATGGGCAGAATACTTTGCCGTCAGGTATTTCTTTTTTACATTTAGAACAAATCATAAACTAACCCTTCTGTTTCTTAAATGCAAAAAGTACATTCTTCATCAAAATTGCTATAGTCATAGGTCCTACACCACCTGGTACAGGTGTAATATAATCACAAATATCAAACAAAGCGTCATAGTCACAATCACCACAGAGATTGCCTTCTTCATCGCGGTTCATTCCGACGTCGATGATTATTGCATGTGGTTTAACCATATCAGCAGTTACAAACTTAGCCTTGCCGATAGCTGAAACTATGATATCAGCTTCCTTTGTAATACTAGCCAAATCTTCTGTTTTTGAATGACAGGTTGTAACTGTTCCATTTTCCTTTAAAAGCAGAAGTGACATAGGTTTTCCAACGATGTCACTTCTACCGAGAACTACACATCTTTTTCCTGAAATTTCGATATCATAGCGTTTTAATAATTCGATGATTCCTGCTGGTGTACATGGGAGGAAACATTCTGAACCTTCAAAGAGTAAACCTTTGTTTATAGGATGGAAGCCATCGACATCTTTTAAAGGATTGATGCGTTCGATAACCTTCTTAGAATCGATAGATTTTGGAAGAGGCATCTGAACCAGAATGCCATTTACCTGATCATCAGCATTAAGACGGTCGATTAGACTGAGTAATTCTTCCTCCGTAGTATCTTCTGGAAGATCGTATTCGAGAGAACGAATTCCAGTATACTCGCACGCTCTACGCTTGTTTCTGACGTAGACATGTGAAGCGTTATCATTTCCAACTATAACTACAGCCAGAGTGATTTCATTTCCATTCTCTTTAAGAGAAAGTACTTCTTCTCTAACTTCATCTTTGATAGCTTTTGAAACTTTTTTTCCATCGATAATAGTCGCCATAATATCTCCAAATTTCTTAAAATAATCCGATTATGTTACCGTCATTATCTACATCGATATCTACTGCAGCTGGTCTCTTAGGCAGACCTGGCATAGTCATAATATTTCCTGTGATAACGACGATGAATCCTGCACCTGCAGAAATATATGCTTCTCTGATATTCAAAGTAAATCCTTCTGGTTTACCCAGCTTCTTTGGATCATCTGAAAGAGAATACTGCGTCTTTGCTACGCAGATAGGAACATCATTGAAGCCCATTTCACTTATATTCTTTAATTCTCTAAGAGCTGCTGGTGAATATGATACATCAGCTGCTCCATATATTTCAGTAGCAATTGACTTAATCTTGTCCTCTATTGAGAGAGACAGATCATAAAGCGGATGATAATGTGATTCCTTTGTTTCAAGCGTATTTAGAACTGCCTTTGCAAGCTCGATTCCACCTTCACCACCGTGCTCCCAAACTTCACTAAGAGCAAAATCACAATTTCTCTCACGACAAAAATCTTCCACGAATTTTATCTCTGCATCTGTATCAGAAACAAATCTATTCAGCGTAACTACAACTGGTACGTCGAACTTATGAATATTTTCGATATGTTTCTCTAGATTTACGATACCTTTCTTTAAGGCATCTAGATTTTCTGCATTTAAATCAGCTTTGTCTACTCCGCCGTTATACTTAATAGAACGAACTGTTGCTACTAATACTACACAGTCTGGCTTTAAATCTGCTTTTCTGCATTTAATATCCAGGAATTTCTCGGCTCCCAGATCAGCGCCGAATCCAGCTTCTGTAACACAGATATCACCTAAAGCCAGTGCAGCTTTAGTAGCTCTGACAGAGTTACATCCGTGAGCAATATTTGCAAAAGGTCCACCATGGAATATAGCTGGGTTACCTTCCAGAGTCTGAATCAAATTTGGTTTAAGAGCATCCTTTAATAAGGCAGCCATAGCTCCTACAGCATTTAAATCTGCAGCAGTAACAGGTTTACCCTCAAAATTATAAGCTACGATAATTCTGGATAGTCTTCTCTTTAAATCATTGATATCAGTTGCAAGACATAAGATAGCCATAATCTCAGAAGCCACTGTAATGATAAAATGATCTTCTCTGACCATACCATCAGCTTTTGCTCCGAGACCAACGACGATATTACGAAGGACACGATCATTCATATCTTCGCATCTCTTCCAAACTACACGACGTGGATCTATCCCGAGTACATTTCCCTGCTGAATAGAATTATCTAACATAGCAGCCAGTAAGTTATTTGCTGAAGTGATGGCATGAAAATCTCCAGTAAAGTGAAGATTTAATTCATCCATAGGAACAGCCTGCGCATAACCGCCACCGGCAGCTCCACCCTTCATTCCAAAACAAGGTCCTAGTGAAGGTTCTCTAAGAGCAAGAACAGATTTCTTGCCAAGTTTACACAAAGCATCTGATAAACCGATACTGGTTGTAGTCTTTCCCTCTCCAGCTGGAGTTGGATTAACAGCAGTTACCAGTACGAGTTTTCCCTTCTCTCTAGAATCCAAAGAAGACAGAAATTTCTCGGAAAATTTAGCCTTATATTTTCCATACATTTCTATGTCATCAGGATCAACATTCAATTTGGATGCCACATCCACAATAGGTTCCATCTCATTTTCACGAGCAATCTCAATGTCTGTCTTCATTACCTAGCTCCTCCCTCATTTGTAAGCATAGATTCAAATTCCTCTAAGTTTACGAGTATCTTTCTTGGTTTAGTTCCTACTTCAGGACCAACTACGCCGAACTCTTCCAACTGGTCGATGATTCTGGCAGCACGGTTAAATCCTATTTTGAAGTTCCTCTGTAACATACCGATAGAGCCTTTGTCTTTTTCAATCAGAAGCCTAGCCGCATCTGCGAAATACTCGTCTCTATCATTGTTTAAACCGCCGTCGCTACTATCGATTGAGGTGTAATCACTAGAGGAAGAAGCACTTTCGACCGCTTCCATAATTCGCTGATTCTCTTCGACAGTATTTCCGTCTGGTTTATTATTTTCTCTGATAAAAGATGTAACTTTCATAACATCCTTATCAGTTACAAAGGCACCCTGAACTCTGAGAGGTTTTGGAATTCCCTGAGGATAATACAACATATCACCTTTACCGAGAAGTCTCTCAGCTCCAACCATATCTAAGATAGTTCTAGAATCTACACCTGACGTAACTGCAAATGCAATACGTGAAGGCATATTCGCTTTAATCAAACCTGTAATAACATTAACAGAAGGTCTCTGAGTAGCAATAATCAGATGAATGCCGGCTGCTCGGGCCAACTGAGCTAATCTACAGATAGACTCTTCAACTTCTTTAGAAGCAACCATCATAAGGTCCGCCAACTCGTCGACTACTACTACGATTTGAGGCATCTTCTTTACATTGATAGTAAGTTTCTCACCATTATTGATGATTTCCATCTTGCCATCTACTATCTTGTCGTTGTAGCCTTTCATATCACGCACATGAGCGTCCGCAAATTTCTTGTAACGGTCCATCATTTCATTTACAGCCCACTGAAGTGCTCCAGCGGCCTTCTTAGGATCTGTTACAACAGGAATCATCAGATGCGGAATTCCATTATATACTGAAAGCTCTACTACCTTAGGAT
The DNA here is from genome assembly GCA_045579705.1 of Lachnospiraceae bacterium. Classification (GTDB taxonomy): domain Bacteria; phylum Bacillota; class Clostridia; order Lachnospirales; family Lachnospiraceae; genus Lachnocurva. The sequence continues at coordinate 24,863 of JAZNMP010000032.1, read as the reverse complement.
CAATCATAATGAACTTAACATCCTTTGGATTTGCTTTGTAGAGGATACTCATAATGATCGTATTGATACAAACTGATTTACCAGAACCTGTAGCACCTGCTATCAACAAGTGAGGCATCTTTGCTATATCAGAAATGATTACATTTCCAGCGAGATCCAATCCCAAAGCAAACGCAATCTTCGAAGGAGACTGTTTGAATGTAGGTGACTCTACGAGCTCTCTAAATCCAACCATAGTCTTCTCAGTGTTTGGAACTTCGATACCGATAGCATTCTTTCCAGGAATAGGCGCTTCGATACGAATATCTGTAGCAGCCAGATTCATCTTAATATCATCAGTCAGATTTACAATCTTTGAAACCTTCGTTCCCATTTCAGGAAGAAGCTCGTATCTAGTGACACTAGGTCCTCTGCTATAATCAGTAACTTTAACATTTACACCGAAATTCTTAAGAATCATCTCAAGCTTATCGGCTGTCTTCTTCAATGTCAGATCTGTATTTCCAGACAAACTGTTTTTGTTCTTCGTCAAAATGTCTGTTGGTGGGAATACATATTCTCTAGGTTTCTCTTCAACCTGTGGCTGTAATTCAGCCTGTGGTCTCTCAACAACCTGCGGTTTCTCGACAACACGAGGCTTTTCGACAGGCGCTGCATTTGATGTAGCAGGCGCATGAGCTACAGGTTTATTTTTTCTATCAGAATAGAGATCATACTCGCTGGAATGACCATCTTTAAAACTGTCTGTAAAAGTTTCCTCTGGATCAAAAACAGATTCTTTAACAACAGGCTGTGTAACTTCTGGTGATGTTACAACTGTAGTAGAAACAACTGGCTCAACAGCTGCAGTTGTCTCGTGTACAACATCTTCCTCACCTGTCCATAAATCTTCCCAGCTTGGTTTAGAGTATTTCTCAGCAGGTTCAGAGAAATTGCTATAAACCTCATGTTTCAATGTCGTAGTATTTACTTTTACTTCGTCTTCTGTATCGAGCTTAGAAATGAAATCGTCGTCGCTCTCATTTGATGAGATAAACTGCTCCATATTCGAAGCATTAATCTCGTTCATGTCATCAGACTTCACAGTATTATTGGAAAAAACAGGTGCAATCTCAGTATTGAAAGACATACCTGTAACTGTTCTTTCTCTTCTAGGTAGAGAAGTATCTATTTCAACTTCTTCCTTCTCATCCTTTGCCTTTGTAGGTCTGCCAGGTCGAATGTTTGAATTTGCACGGCTGGCACGCTTAGGAGCTTCTGATTTAACAGAAAGTGACTTCTCTTTCTGTTTTCTCTGATGCTCGATGTTCTCACGACTAGCTTCATACTCAGCTCTTCGCTTCTCGCGTTCTTCCTTTAATGCAGCTCGCTCTTTAAAATACTGTTTTAAATACTCGATAGGGGCTGCATCACTGAGATAGAAACCGATACCTAATAACAGTAAAATACTAAAGATATATGCAGGAACGATACCTACTATTGATACCAGAAAATCACTAAGCAATCCACCGAAGAAACCGCCTCCAGCCTGATTATCATAGCCTGCTAAAAAAGCTCCAGTAGGTCCAATCTGGTTCGAACCGTTTATAACGAGTTCTACCAGGTCAGAAAGAATCCAGTAAAGCACGACAAAAAGGACTATCCTACTACGGATGTCCTCTTTATTTCTGTATACAAAATAATAGATTGTGAGTCCAACTAATAAGATTGGAAAAATATAATTAATAAGACCAAACAATCCAAACAGGATCTTTGATAGCTGATTTCCGATAATCCCGCCAAATCCTATATTTCCAATAAAAATAAGTACAGCAAAAGCAACAACACCGATTCCAATGATGTTAGCACGCATTTCAGCTTTCTTTGCCATAGCTGACTTGGATGTGTTGCTTTTGGTATTAGTTGACTTTGATTTAGAAGTAGAGATACTTCTCTTTGTTGTACTTTTTCTGTTTGTAGTATTTGCCATTAATCCCTTTAGCCTATTAAATAATGATACAATTCTTCATAAGATGCCTTCTGATGAGTCCATGAATAATCTTTCTTCATACCTCTTTCTACCATCTTGTTCCATTCAGCTTTTTTATCAAAAAAAATGTGTTTGGAATAATTTACGGTATTTAAAAGCTCATCTCCGTTATAATTCATAAACGAGAAGCCATCTCCAGTATGTTCATATTCGTTATAAGGAATGATCGTATCTCTAAGACCACCAGTTTCACGAACGATAGGAACAGTTCCATATCTAAACGAAATCAACTGAGTAAGTCCGCAAGGTTCAAATCTAGATGGCATCAAAAAAGCATCTGCTGCTGCATATAGCTTATGTGCCAAATCCTCTGAATAACAAATATTTGCTGAAATTCTGCCCGGATATTTCCACGCAAAATGTCTAAACATATTTTCATATTTACTATCGCCGGTACCGATGATAACCAGCTGAGTAAATTCATCTGCAATTCCTTCAATACAATAATCAATTAAGTCGATTCCCTTCTGGTCTGTAAGTCTGGAAATCAAACCGATCATGTATTTCTTCTTATCTACATCGAGACCTAATTCTCTTTGCAGTTTCTCTTTGTTTTCTTTCTTTAAACGACGGAAATTTGATACATCGTAATTCTTATACAAACTAGCATCGACTGCAGGATCATAAAGTGAATTATCAATACCGTTTAAGATACCCTGCATATCAAAATGTCTAGCTCTAAGTAATCCGTCTAGACCTTCACCATAGTATTCATTCTGAATCTCATAAGCATAAGACCTGGATACTGTAGTGATATAATCAGCATAGACCAAACCACCTTTTAACATATTTCCAGCCTTCTGAAATTCTAGTTTATCAGGTGTAAACAAATCCATAGGAAGACCTGAGAATCCTTGAAGAGTCTCTACGTCCCAAATTCCCTGGAACTTAAGATTATGAATAGTCATAATCGTCTTCATACCCCAGAAGAATGGATTTCCCTGGAATTCATTTTTTAAATAAACCGGAATGAGGCCAGTCTGCCAATCATGGCAATGAATTAATTCTGGCTGAAAACCGATGATAGGTAACATCGAAAGAACAGCCTTGTCAAAGAAAGTGAATTTCTCCATATCCCATTTCGTCTCAGAATATGGATAAAAACACTCGAAATAATGTAAGTTATCTATGAAATAATATGTGATTCCAGAATAGACATATTTCATAACGCCTACGTATTCTCTACCGATAAGTGGACCCATATCCATCTGAAAATCACATACGTATTCAAATTTGTCCCTAAACTGAGGAGGTATACAGGTATAGTTTGGAAGTACAACACGTACATCCCAAACTTCAGGATTGAATTCCTTTGGCAGTGCACCAACTACATCAGCAAGTCCACCTGTCTTTACGAAAGGAACACACTCACTTGAAGCAAACAAAATCTTTTTCACCCTTTAGCCTCCTTAAACTATTTAACCCTATCCCTTTAATATAATTACTCGTCGTCTTCTTCCCAGTTGTGATATACATTCTGCACATCATCATCTTCATCGAGAAGATCGAGAATACGGCGTAAGTTCTTTACATCTTCTTCATCTGTAACAGATACATAGTTCTGTGGGATCATAGAAACTTCAGCCTCTGCCATTTTGATACCTTCGTTCTCAAGAGCTTCTCTAACTGCAGAGAAATCAGCAGGTGTTGTAAGAATTTCAAATCCTTCCTCAGATTCTGAGAAATCTTCTGCGCCAGCATCTAGAGCGATCATCATGAGATCATCAGCTTCCATTTCGCAGTCTTCTTTTGAAACGAGGATCTGACCCTTCTCATCGAACATGAAAGATACGCAACCCTGAGTACCGATGTTTCCTTTACCCTTTGTAAATGCTGAACGAACATTTGCAGCTGTTCTGTTCTTATTATCTGTAAGAGTCTGAACGATGATAGCTGTACCAGCTGGGCCATAACCTTCATAAGTGTTCTGCTCATAGTTTACTGAGTTAGCATCACCAGCAGCCTTCTTAATACCTCTGTCGATAGTATCGTTAGGCATGTTTGCAGCCTTTGCCTTTGCGATTACATCACGAAGTTTGCTGTTATTTGCTGGATCTGGACCGCCTTCTTTAACTGCAACTGCGATTTCTCTACCAATGATAGTAAAAATCTTTCCCTTTGCAGCGTCGTTCTTCTCTTTCTTATGCTTAATATTTGAAAATTTTGAATGTCCTGACATTGTAACAATATCCTTTCTGTCTTTCTTTAACTATAAAATTTTAGCATTTTTTTATATCAGTATCAACGATTAAGAAGTTTGATTCTAACCGCCTGGACTACTCTGTTCTTTACATTTAGTACATGAAACTCGTATCCCTGGTCTACAACCTTAAAATTAGCGCCTTCTTTGGGGATCTCACCTATCAGATTGATGATATAACCATTTAAAGTCTCAATATCTGGGAACTGCACCTTAATACCGAGAGTCTCTTCGACATCATCAACCGGCGTCTTTCCTTCCATGCGGTAAAATCCCGGTTTAATCGTAATAACCAGTGACTCTTCGTGGTCATGCTCGTCCTGAATATTTCCTACGATTTCTTCCAGAATATTCTCCATGGTAACTATTCCACTAGTCTGACCATATTCATCGACAACTATAGCCATATGCGTCTTGTCCAGTTTCATAGTTGTAAAAAGAGTATATACTCCGTGAGTCTCCGGCACAGACTCTGCTGGTCTAATCAGCCCGGTTAAGTCTCTAATTTTTTTATTATTCGAATCATTCTGTTTTGCATAATACAAAATATCTTTGATATGTACAATTCCAATAATATTATCGATAGATCCGATATAAACCGGATATCGCGAGAAACTACCCTCGATAAAAGTATCAACCACTTCTGAAAAAAGCGCATTTCCATCTATAGCGCATAAATCAGATCTATGCACCATGATATCTTTAACCGTTTTGTCATCAAGCTCGAAAACATTCTGTACCATCAGAGCCTGACTGTTACGAAGAGCTCCTATGTCCTTTGCATTTTTTATCAAACATAAGATTTCTTCTTCTGTAATTTCTTCGATAGATTTATTACTCTTTGGCTTAAACAAATCATTGAAATTCTTCAAGATAGATTTTTCCTCTCTTTATAGACAAATCATCTCGTCTACTTTAGCACCATCTTTATAATAAATATGTGGAATTCTTCTGTTTCCAAGACCACATGCCAGTTCGTAATTAAAACGATTTGACAGCTCTCCAAGCTCTTCAAAAGTGATTTCCAAATCACCATCTCTACCGATGAGAGTGACTTCATCTAAAACAGCTACATCTGGAATATCCGTTACATCAACCATAAACTGATCCATGCAAACTCTTCCTAAAATAGGAGCTTTTGCTCCGTGAATCAAAACATATCCTTTATTTGAAAGAGATCTAGGATATCCATCACCATATCCAACAGGAATAGTTGCAACTCTCATAGGCTTTTCTACCACATAAGTTCCACCGTAGCTAATCGCTCTACCTGGCTGTAAATCTTTGACATGAACCACATGTGATTTAATTTCCATAATAGATTTAAGTGGAAAGCTAGTATCGATTTCATCTGATGGCCACATTCCATATAGAGTAACTCCTGCTCTGACAAGCTTCGCATGAGCTCTGTCAAATTCGAGAATAGCTGCACTATTCGCACTGTGAGAATAAGTATACTCTACACCTCTATCCTGCAGGAATCCCAACATCTTCTCAAACAAATCCTGCTGATGATTAGCATTAGATTTATCTTTCTCATCACATCTGGCAAAATGAGTAAAGATACCTTCAATCTTAATATTCTTAAGTTTTGAGATTTCCTTCACTACATCAGCATCTGCTTCTGTAACCTGGAAACCAATTCGACTCATACCCGTATCGATAGCAATATGGATAGGCCCTACCACATTTGCTTTACGGCAGGCTTCATCGAATTCTCTAGCAGCTTCTAGCGAAAAAATAGTAGGTCTAATACCATTTTTTGCCATATCCTCATATGAATCAGCAAATGTATAACCTAAGATCAGTATAGGTTTTTGAATATTATTCTTTCTAAGTTCCATGGCTTCATCCGCTGTTGCGAGGCAATAGCCATGTACGTAATCTACTTTTTCCAATTCCTTTGCGAGTGCTACTGCACCTGTTCCATACCCGTTTGTCTTTAATACGGCCATAATCTCTGAATCTGCAGGGATGTTATCCTTCATAGCTTTCAGGTTGAACATCATATTGTCGAGATTCACACAGGCGCAAACTCTGTTTAAATCCATTTTCTTACCTTCTTTATATCTATATTTACATCAGAGCTTTATGGATAGAATCGAGAATATCGCGAGCCGTCATAGCATAGACGCCTTTCTCTTCGCTTGCGTATCTACCCGCTTCTGAATGTATTACAACAGACGCGATAATAGCATCTGTTATTTCTCTCGTATAGCCCAAAGCGCCACCAATGATGCCCGCAAGCACATCTCCGCTTCCAGCTGTTGCCATTCCGTTGTTACCCAAAGTTGAAAAATAAGTATTTCCATAAGGAACAGAAATGATAGTCGTCGCACCTTTTAATACGCAGGTAACATTGTAATTTCTAGAGAATTCCTCTGCGCATCTCAATGCATTTTCATGAATATAAGGAACTGATACTCCCATCAGATTTGCCATCTCTCCGAAATGCGGTGTTAAAACCAGTTCGGAATGAGGCAGCTTAAGTCTGTCCGGATTCTTTGAAAGAATCGTAAGTGCCGTCGCATCGATAACTACAGGTATGGCGGCATTTCTAAGGACGCAATCCACTATTTTTTCGCCAAGCTTATCATTCGATATTCCTGGTCCCAGTATGATAGAATCAGCCCATTTAATCTCATCAATCAGCTCTTCCTCATCAAAGCTGTCGTAAGTAGAAACTATAGCTTCAGGGATCTCTGATTGAAGAATTTCTCTATTCACTTCCGGAGCATAGATTTTTATCAGGCCTACACCGGTACGAAGAGCAGCTAACGCTGAAAAAATTCCTGCGCCCGCCATTCCTTTGCTAGATGCTATACATAACACCTTACCGTAAGTACCTTTATAGGAGTCGTCTATTCTGTCAGGAAGCAGTTTTACATCGCTTCGTTCCAGTCTGTAATATCCGCTCTTTGAAGAGTCTTCATAGATTCCTACATCACAAACTTTGAGAGTACCGACATATTCACGACCTGGATATAGAAACTGTCCGCATTTCGCATACGCAAAAGTAACGGTATGAGTAGCTTTGACAGCACATCCCATGATTTTTCCATCTTCAGACGAAATACCACTAGGAATGTCGATAGCTACAACCTCAATATTTGCCTTATTAATCGCATTTATCCAGTCAGCTACGACACCTGAAACTTCTCGGTTTAAACCAGTTCCGAAGATTGCATCTACGATCAAATCAAAACTATCAAATCCGCGGAATTCAGTCGACACTGAAAGTCCATAATTCGATAGTATACGCTTCTGTCTCTGAGCATTCGGCGATAATTCATTGTCATTACAGATTTGATAGATAGTAGCATCGTATTTCAGAAGTTTCATAATACGATATAGAGCATATCCATCAGCTCCATTGCTTCCTGAACCGGCTACGATAGCAATCTTTGTGTCTTTAGAGTAATTCTCTTGAATAAAAGAAAACACCTGTAAAGCTGCACGTTCAATCAGCACTTCAACAGGCATTTTAAAATCTTCTATTGCAGCCCTATCAATATCTCTCATTCTCTGACCAGTAAGGACTCTCTTCATGATTTACCCTCTTCAAAATCCTCATATCTAACATCAAACAAATCCAAAACATCTTTTCCAAAGATATCGTGCATATAAGCATACATTTCTTTGTTGTTTATCACTCGGTTCTGTTTACGTATGATATTCTTTTTAAGTTTAACTCTGATGTCTTTAATCCACTCGTCGATTTCAACGGCTTCTTTTTTATTTGTACGAAGATGGGTATAGCAATATCCCATAGTTAAGAACATAAGCTCTCTATTCTTTGAGTCTATCTCTCTAGGGATATCCAGAAGTTCATCTTCTATTTGTTCCATCTTCTCATTTGTCTCTTCGATGAGACGCTTATTCTTATCCATCTCTTTGTTTGTATCTGCTTCAGATTCCTCTGAATCCATATTCGATACTATGTTTTCCATCAATTGATTCTTGATTTTCTTTAGAGATTTCAAATCATTATTAAGCTGTCCCTGGTGAGAAAGCAATTCTTTGATTTCATTCTCTAAGTCTGATACAGAATCAGGCTTTCCATGGACAGCAAAAAGACGGTGCCATTTATTATCTAGCACCAATACTGGAATTTTAGATTGATTTATCGCTTTATGAAAATTCTCTTCATTCATAATTAGTCTAATTTAGATACTTTATATGAAAGCTGCATCAAACTATCAGAAAGATGTACGTTCTCAACGATAACACCTTCTGGAGCTTCCAAATCTACTAGTGCAAAATTCCAAATAGCTTTAATTCCCAAAGAGATAACTTTTTCAGCTGTAGGGCCAGCTACATCCTTTGGAAGTGTAAGCGCACAAATATCAACCTTATTTGACTTACAGAAGTCTTCGAGTTCGTTCATCATCATGATAGGAACTCCACCGATCTTCTTTCCTTTAAGGTTTGGATTAATATCAAAGAAGCCAACCATGTTAAAGCCAAGTCCCTTGAAGTTTCTGTAATTAGCTACAGCCTGTCCAAGGTTACCTACACCGATAACGATGATAGAGTGTTCTTTATCAAGGCCTAGAATCTTTCCGATTTCTTCGTGAAGATACTTTACATTATAACCATATCCCTGCTGACCAAAGCCGCCAAAATTATTTAAGTCCTGACGAATCTGTGAAGCAGTTACATGCATCTTCTCAGAAAGAGATTTTGATGAAATTCTTTCTACTCCTTGATTCATTAATTCGCCGAGATATCTATAGTATCTAGGCATTCTTCTAATTACTGCTGGTGAAATTGGTTTTTCCATATTTTTAGCCTTTCTATTACTAGAATATAATAATTTTTTTTAAAAATTATGTCAATGAATCTAGTTTAATCATTTAATTCTTCCTGAAGTTTTTCCCACTCATCATAGAGTGCTGTGACTTCTTCTTCTGCCTTTGTCTTTGAAGCAGAAAGTTCATTCAGCTTTGCCGAATTTACGGCATTTTGTGGATCAGCCATTTCAGTATCGATTCTCTCGATGATTTCTTCAAGCTCAGAGATTCTCTCTTCCGCTTTATCTATCTGTCGTTGAATCTTCTGTTTTCTCGCCTTCTCCTGTTTCTGTAAGCCATAGTCTACCTTTGAATCAGCATTGGCCCCTCCAACACTTTCGGTAGTTACTACAACTTCACTTTCTTTCTTTTTCGCAAGATACTCATCATAGTTCCCCAGATAAGACTTACACTCATGCTGGTTTATTTCGATGATTCTATCGCAAATACGATTTACAAAATATCTATCATGAGATACGAATAGCAAAGTGCCTTCGTATTCAGAAAGTGCATCTTCTAATATTTCCTTGGCTCTGATGTCCAGATGGTTTGTAGGCTCATCCAGGATCAAAAGGTTTACATCTGATAAGGTAAGTTTAGCAAGAGCAACTCGACCTCTTTCGCCACCGCTAAGCTCGTGTATACGTTTGTCCACTTCATCACCTTTAAATCCAAAGGCAGCCAAGGTATTTCTGATTCTGGTATCATTGTACTCAGGGTAAGCATTTCGAAGCTCAGTAAAGATAGTATTGCCATCTTCGAGATTCTGCTGTGCCTGATCATAGTAACCTATAGTAACATTTGAGCCTATCTTTACCATTCCTGTATCCGGTTTAACCAGACCATTTATAATCTTCAGTAAAGTAGTCTTTCCTGTTCCATTATCACCCAGAATCGCAAGTCTTTCCTGTCTCGTTAGCAAGAAGGAAAGATTTGAAAAAAGCAGATTTCCATCATAGGACTTGCTTAAATCTCTAACTTCGAGAACGTCATTTCCGCTTCTAACATTAGAAACGAACTGTAACCGCATCGGGTCTTTGACATCCTCTGGTCGCTGAAGCATCTCCATCTTGTCGAGGACTTTTTTTCTGCTTTCAGCTCTCTTTATAGACTTCTCACGATTAAATCTCTGAAGTGTTTTGATTACTTCTTCCTCGTGAGCGATTTTATCCTGCTGTTTCTCAAAAGCTTTAATCTCAGAACTTACAATGATACGTTTCTTCTCAACAAATTCTGTGTAATTTCCAGTATAAACTCTAGTATCCATTCCGGAAATATCCAGTATAGAAGTAACTATATGATCCAGGAAATATCTATCATGAGAAACCAATATCAAAGTCCCTTCATAATTTGAAAGGAAATTTTCCAACCATTCAACAGATGAAATATCGAGATGGTTAGTCGGCTCATCAAGAATCAAAATATCTGGATTCTTAAGTAGTAATCTTCCCAGAGATACGCGAGTCTTCTGTCCTCCTGACAGAGAATCATATTTAAGGGCAAAATCGTCCTCAGAGAAGCCTAATCCCTTTAAAACGCCTACGGCCTGGCTTCTAAAGACATAACCGCCAGCATTCTCAAACGCTTCCATTTCTTTATGATAAGCATTCAAATGATTCTTTAAATCTTCGCCCGAAAGAGTATTCATCTTCTCTTCCATTTCACGAAGTTTAGATTCTGCCGCAATCAGATCATTCTTTGCAGATAGAACCACCGACAAAATATCTGAACCCTGTTTTATATCCTGATACTGAGCCAAATAGCCTATAGAAACATCATTCTGAAGATTTATCGAGCCACTGTCATAATTCTCTTCGCCCATGATAATCTTTAGCAATGTGGACTTACCACATCCGTTCGGGCCACAGATAGCCATTCTGTCATTTTTGTCGAGGGAAAAAGAAAGCCCCTCAAATAAAACTCTGTCTCCAAAGGATTTACTAAGATTGGAAACGGATAAATACATTTAAATTTCCTCAATTCTATCATCCAGTCTTCGTTTGATAGCCAGGATGAATTCTTCGCTATTCAAAACGATTGGCTTAGGATTTGACGTTATTCGCGCCAAATCACCAGTCATTTCGCCTTCTTCTATAGTTTGTTTAGTAACTTCTTCCAGCAGATTCGAAAAAGCTGCTAATCTGTCATTACCATCTAATTCAGCTCTCTTCTTCAAAGCGCCTGTCCAGGCATAGATCGTAGCAACAGAATTTGTAGAAGTTTGTTCTCCCTTAAGATGTCTATAATAATGTTTCTGAACAGTTCCATGCGCTGCCTCATATTCAAAGCATCCATTAGGTGAAACCAAAACTGATGTCATCATCGCGAGACTTCCAAAAGCACTGGAAACCATATCAGAGAGAACATCTCCGTCATAATTTTTAAGTGCCCAGATGAAACCTCCCTGAGATTTCATAACACGAGCAACAGCATCATCTATTAAAGTATAGAAATAAAATATTCCAGCTTTTTCAAAGGCTACTTTATAATTTAATTCATACTCTTCATTAAAAATATCTTTAAACCTATGATCATATGTCTTTGAAATAGTGTCTTTGGTCGAAAACCAAAGATCCTGTTTCTTTGCAATAGCGTATTCAAAACAACTTTTTGCAAATTTTCTGATAGACTCGTCAGTATTATACATACCCAGGACGACACCCGTTCCATCAAAATGAAAGACCTTAACAGACTCGACATCATCCGTCTCATCTGAAGTGTATGTCATAGAAACCGTTCCGCTATTTGGAATTCTAATTTCAGAATCCTTGTACACATCACCATAGGCATGACGAGCTATAGTAATCGGTTTTGTCCAGTTTCTGACTACCGGCTCGATTCCCTTAACCACTATCGGTTCACGAAATACTGTTCCGTCGAGAATAGCTCTGATAGTACCATTTGGACTCTTATACATATTTTTAAGCCCGTATTCTGAAACCCTGTCTCGATTTGGAGTTATGGTTGCGCATTTAACAGCGACCTTGTGTTTCAAAGTCGCTCTTGCAGCTTCTATAGTAACTTCATCTGAAGTCTTGTCTCTATGTTTCAGTCCTAAATCGTAATACTCTGTTTTCAAATTTACATACGGAAGCAGGAGTTCATCCTTAATAAACTTCCATAGTATACGAGTCATCTCATCGCCATCCATTTCGACGATTGGATTTTTCATAGATATTTTTCTCATAGACATCCCTTTATATCTTTATAATACATGCAATATTTGCACTATCAGCTCCATCATTCAACGTATACTTATCAGTTATCTTTGAAAGTATAAAACTCGCTTCGCTCTTGAATAACTCGTATTCTTTGCTTCTGCCTTCTAATCTGGTTGCTTTTATCTTTATGAAAAAATAACCCTTATCGCATGTTATGTCACATTCACATGTATACATGTCATAACTATGCTTGAAAAAAGTATGGAGCATAACCAGCACAAACAAAACATCTGCTCTATCGACCATGTTTTCATAGACCTCTTTAGAGCAACGAACGCCAAAATAATTAGATCTGGAACGCGTAGATTTCTCATTAATCAGAGAAATAACTTTATCAAAGCTTTCTCCTGATCCTACAGTATATTTAAAAAGCTCATCTGCAGAGTCCTTTATGAACTGTGTTACTGCAAACATATTCTTGCCTTCTTCCGTAGTCTCATCCAGTCTCAATTTATCGTGAAAACGAAGACCACTATAAGCACCAGATATAATCTTAAGTAGCCTGAAATCGAGAATTCGGTCATGGTGTTCCCAAAATGCTCTTTCTTTTGAATCACCGATTAGACCGAGAATCAAATCATCCGACTGAAGTCCGTACTTAGATCTCTTCGTATACGCATCTTTAATGTATTCTTTTAAATCGAGAATATTTTCGAATGGTTTTACAACCAATTTAAATACCGAATAGTTATTTACACAGGAAAGCAAACCGGGAATATTCGACCCATCAGATGTCAATATACATAAGGGTCTGGACGGTATCATATTAGCCGTCATCAGAATATCTTCCGCTTTGAAGATTTCCATTTCATAAGGACATACGAATATATCCACCTCGCCTAACTGAATCTCAGTAATCGCATAGGATGGATCAGAAGTAAAATCAAATTCAAATTCACAATACTTTGGTAAAGTCATCAGGAATTTCATATCCTGAGAATTTGTTTCCAAGACTAATACTTTGCCCATATTTATACCCCTAAAAATAGACGTCGTTTCCTAACATTATTATATTAGGAAACGACGAAAAAATAAATATTATTTTGCTACCAAATTAACAATCTTGCCTGGAACATAGATTTCCTTTATCAGATTTTTTCCATCGACAGCTTTACATACTGCTTCATTCTCATGAGCAAGTCTAAGTGCTTCTTCTTTCTCACAGCCATTTGGAATTACGATAGTAGCCTTAAGCTTACCATTTACCTGAACTGCGATTTCGATATTTGCATCTACAACCTTGTCTGAATCATACTCAGGCCACTCTGCAAGTGAAACATATCCCTCGCCACCGAGTTCTTTGTACATCTCTTCTGCAAGGTGTGGAGCAAATGGAGAAAGAAGTTTAACCAGGATAACGAGGTTATCTCTAGTGATATGTCCTTCTGAAATAATATCATTGAGGAGTCCCATCATAGCAGCGATTGCTGTATTGAACTTCATAGTTTCGATATCTTCAGAAACCTTCTTTATACACTTATGAATTTCTGTAACAATCTTGTCGCTGTCAGCTTCATCTGAAACGATATCAGTAAGTCCTGCAAATCTCTCCAGGAATCTCTTACATCCACGTACTGATGCATCTGACCATGGAGCTGCTGCGCCGTACTCACCCATAAAGAGTACATAAGTACGAAGAGTATCTGCTCCGTATACCTCTACGATATCCAAAGGATCAATTACGTTTCCTCTAGACTTAGACATCTTCTGTCCATCTTCACCGAGGATCATACCCTGTGCTGAACGTTTCTTATATGGTTCAGGAGTATTAACTACACCGATATCATAAAGGAAATGATGCCAGAATCTAGAATAGATCAAATGTCTAGTAACATGCTCCATTCCACCGTTGTACCAGTCGACAGGCATCCAGTAGTTTAATTTATCTTTTGCTGCAAGTTCATCATCATTGTGAGGATCGATGTAACGGAGGAAATACCATGAAGAACCAGCCCACTGAGGCATAGTATCTGTTTCTCTCTTTGCATCGCCACCACATTTTGGACATTTGCAGTTAACGAATGAATCAATCTTTGCAAGTGGTGATTCACCATCTGTACCAGGCTCGAAGTTTTCAAGCTTAGGAAGTCTAAGCGGAAGTTCTTCGAAAGGAACAGCTACATCGCCACATGTTGGGCAGTGAACGATAGGAATAGGTTCACCCCAATAGCGCTGTCTATTAAATGCCCAGTCTTTCATCTTGAACTGAACACCAGCTTCTCCTACTCCGCGCTTTTCAAGTTCTTCAATCATACGATTGATAGAATCCTTTTTATTTGTATAACCATTCAAGAAGTCAGAGTTTATCATATTTCCATCGCCTGAATAAGCTTCCTTAGAAATATCTCCGCCTTCGATTACAGGAATGATTTCTACGCCAAATTTCTTTGCAAAATCGTAATCTCTCTGATCATGAGCTGGAACAGCCATGATTGCACCTGTACCGTATCCCATCATTACATAATCTGATATATATACAGGAATTTCCTTTCCAGTAATAGGGTTTATCGCATTAAAGCCTTCTACCTTAACACCAGTTTTATCCTTAGATACGAGCTGTGTTCTCTCAAACTCAGACTTCTTCTGGCATTCTTCTCTGTATGCAAGAATTTCATCCATGTTAGAAATCTGTGAAGCATATTTATCGAGATATGGATGCTCAGGTGCAATAACCATGAAAGTTACACCGAATAGTGTATCTGGTCTAGTTGTATATACTCTCAGCTTCTCATCAATACCAGAAAGAGCAAAGTTTACGAAAGCACCCTTTGACTTACCGATCCAGTTAATCTGCTGCTGTTTAATATTCTCAGGGAAATCAACATCATCCAAACCTGAAAGAAGTTTGTCAGCGTATTCGGTAATTCTAAGATACCAAACGTCTTTTTCCTTCTGGATAACATCACTATGACAAATATCACACTTACCGCCCTGTGAATCCTCGTTGGAAAGAACCACTTTACAGTGAGGGCAATAGTTAACAAGTGTTTTATCTCTGAATACAAGACCTTTCTCGAACATCTTGAGGAAGATCCACTGTGTCCACTTGTAATAATCCTCCTGAGTAGTATCAATTGTACGATTATAATCAAATGAAAAACCTACACTCTTAAGCTGAGTAGTAAATCTCTTAATGTTTTCATCTGTGATAACTCTAGGATGTTTGTTTGTCTTTATAGCGTAATTCTCTGTTGGAAGTCCAAAAGCATCGAATCCTATAGGGAACAAAACATTGTAACCCTGCATACGACGTTTTCTGGCAAGAACTTCAATAGATGAATAAGCTTTGATATGACCAACGTGCATTCCGGCACCTGATGGATATGGGAATTCAACTAGGCCATAGAATTTTGGCTTATCAGATAAATCGCTTGCAGCAAAAATATCATCTTTCGCCCAAGCTGCCTGCCACTTTTTCTCAATTGCTTTAAAATTATGTTTCATAGTTATTCCACCTTAACTAAATTTCAAACTAGTTTAAAATTATAATATTTAACAAGGCACTTTGCAATATTTCTTAATAAAATAAAAACTCGAGAACCAGATAAAATCCGGTCCTCGAGTTTAATCTAACAGTTCAGTCTAAATCTAGTCTTCTTCTGCTTCAGCTTTTCTCTTCGCAACTTCTCTTTCCTGAATATCGTGAGGAACCTGCTCATATCTGGCAAGTTCATAAGAGAACACACCATATCCGCTGGTCATAGAACGAAGAGTTGTATCATAGCCATAAAGCTCAGCCATAGGAACTTCAGCTTCTATCTCTGTTTTTCCACCTTCTACAGGATTCATGCCTAAAACTCTTCCTCTTCGTTTGTTCAAGTCTCCCATTACATCACCTGTATAAGAATCAGGTACTACAACTTTCAGAGAAACTATAGGTTCAAGCAAGATAGGATTTGCTTTCATAATGCCCTCTTTGAAAGCACCTCTAGCAGCAACCTTAAACGCCATTTCTGACGAATCTACCGGATGATATGAGCCGTCATAAAGCTCACATTTAACACCCACAACAGGATATGAAGCCAGAGGACCAGCCAGTACCGCCTCTGCCAAGCCTTTTTCTACAGCCGGGAAGAAATTCTTTGGAACGGCTCCACCTACTACAGATTCAGTAAACTCGAACGCCTCATCCATATTTCCGGATGGTGAAAAACGCATCTTTACATGACCATACTGTCCATGACCACCTGTCTGTTTCTTATATTTATACTCTACATCTGAGTTACCTCTGATAGTTTCCTTAAAAGCAACCTTCGGCTCCTTAAGTTCAATCTCAACTTTGTATTTTTCTTTCAGCTTAGAAACTACCATTTCGATATGTCTGTCACCGATTCCATAGATTAGAGACTGTGAATTCTCACTGTCATTTACAAAACGGATAGTTAGGTCTTCTGCTGCAAGCTTGGCCATCGCCTGTGAAATCTTATCCTCGTCTCCTTTGTTCTTTGCCTTATAAGCCATATAGGTATAAGGTGTAGAAATCGGAGTTCTAATATAGAGAATAGGATTTGCTTTCGTCGAAAGCGAATCAGTAGTAGCAACCTTAGACAACTTCGAAAGTGCACCTATATCTCCTGCGTGAAGTTCTGGGACTTCTTCTGCGCTGTTGCCGGTAAGCACATATAACTTACCTATTTTTTCCTCACTATCTTTATGTTTGTTATAAAGCAAATCATCTGTCTTTAATACACCAGAGTTTACCTTTATCAAAGAATACTTTCCAACGAAAGGATCCACTATAGTCTTAAAGCAATACGCACTCTTCGGTTTTGAGAAATCATAGTTTGCCTCATAAACCTCATTCGTATTTGCATTGATTCCTGTAATAGTTCTGTCCAAAGGACTAGGCAGATACTTTATAATATCAACCATCATGGTATACATACCACGGTTAGATATATTTGAGCCCATCATTACCGGAACGATATCATTCGTCGATACATTCGCACGAAGTGCCTGACGAATTTCGTTCTCAGAGAACTCCTCGCCGTTAAAATATCTGTCCATAAACTCTTCTGAAGTCTCTGCAACGGACTCCATAAGAGTTTCTCTATATTTGTCCAGATATTCCTGAGAATAATCTGGAACATCAACATGAGAAACAGTTCCATCAGGATTCCATTTCTTTCCCGTCTGCTGGATTACATTTACATAGCCTGTAAACTCTCCATTTTCACGAATAGGGAAATGAAATGGAGCAATCTTCTTTCCATAGAGAGACTGCAATTCTTCAACAATTTCACGATAAGAAGCATCGTCGATATCCATACCTGTTACAAATACCATTCTAGGCAGGTTGAATTTATCACAAAGCTCCCAGGCTTTCTTCGTTCCAACCTCTATTCCGTTCTTTCCTGAAACAACGATAATCGCACTATCCGCTGCTGATACGGCTTCTTCAACTTCGCCGACAAAATCAAAATACCCCGGTGTGTCAAGGAAGTTAATCTTCGTATCATCCCAAACTATAGGTACTAAAGATGCATTAATAGAAAACTTGTTACTAATTTCTAGTTTGTCAAAATCGCTAATCGTATTTCCGCCATCAATGGTGCCGGGTTTCTTTGTCATTCCAGCCAGGTAGGCCATGGATTCGATCAAACTCGTTTTTCCGGCACCACTGTGCCCAAGCAGCACAACATTCCTAATCTTGTCAGTTGTAAATACTTTCATGTAAACGTCCTCCCTTCATTGTTTCAGATTATATGTATAATTTTAATAATTATTCAATCTATTTACAACTAATTTTGTGAATTTCATCTAAGGCTTTTATCTTTTTTCTGACAAAATCAAATTACGTGTTTTTTAAGGATTGAATCTGATAGAATTTATATAAATTGATTCATATAGAACGATTGATAATATAGAAGAGGATGGATTATGGAGAAAAAAATTAGTTCAATACGTTCTGTTGCCGGAACTCTTAATATTCCAAGCGACAAATCTATCACACATCGAGCTATCATGCTCGGTTCTATAGCAGACGGAGATGTTACTGTCTATAATCCCTTGATTGCAGAAGACACTATATCGACTATAAATGCCATGAAGGCTCTCGGCGTAGATATCGAAGTATATTCCGATAGACTACTCATACACGGCGTAGGTATGAAGGGTTTAAAACCATCAGCTAAACTCGGCACGGATGCCCTCACAAAGATAAATGTAGGAAACAGCGGAACTACTATCCGCCTGTTAAGTGGAATCCTGTCCGGCTTCGATTTCAATACCGAACTCTTTGGCGACGAATCGCTTAATCGAAGACCGATGGCCAGAATCACCGTTCCTCTGACAGAACTCGGTGCAAATATAGGTTCATTAAATGATGACGACAGAGCTCCGCTCATCATCTCAAAGGGTAAACTAATCGGAGGCGATATTCGTATCTACATCGCATCTGCACAGGTCAAATCCTGCCTTATGTTTGCAGGCCTTTACTCAAATTCAAAAGTCACTATCACAGAGCCTCACAAATCTCGAGATCATAGCGAAAGGATGCTCGAATACTTAGGCGCTTTAATACTGACTTCCGGTAACACAGTGACTGTATTTCCATGTGATCATTTAGACGCCCGCGATTTAACAGTTCCTGCTGATATTTCTTCAGCTTCATATATGATGGCGGCAGCAGCTATATCTGACTCAGGAAGTATCATGCTTCCAAAGGTCAACATAAATGAAACCAGAGATGGAATACTGCGTGTACTTAAACGAATGAATGGCGACATCAAACTCGAAAATGAATCAGAAATCAATATGGAACCGATAGCTGATATCACGATTTCTTCAAGCGATTTAACCGGAACCACTATAACCGAGGAAGAAATCCCCACCCTAATAGATGAACTTCCTATTATCGCAATTCTGGGAGCCTATGCAACCGGAAAGACCACAGTTCGACACGCAAAGGAGCTTCGCCACAAAGAAAGCGACAGGATTAAGCTTATTGTAAATAATCTAAAAAACATGGGAGCCGATATTACAGAATTTGATGATGGTTTCGAAATAAACGGACATGGAAAACACTCGCTTTCAGCATCAATTATCGATACTGCCAAAGATCACAGAATCGCTATGGCATTCTCAATTGCCAGCCTCTTTGCTGATGGTGAATCCATTATAAGAAACAGCGAATGTGTAAATATCTCTTATCCTGACTTCTATTCAGATTTAGAACAGATTTGTATCAAATAATATAAAAACCTCAAGCTTTATCGCCATAAGGCAAATGTAAGCTTGAGGTTTACTTTTTATATTAAGCGCCTTTTCTACCGCAGCACTGCTTATATTTCTTTCCAGAACCGCAAGGACATGGATCATTTCTACCAATCTTCTTTGGCTTTCTGATAGTGTGAGAATCCTTCTGAGCACGGACCAAATCCTTCTGCTCTTCCTTTGAATAGATTGCATCCCACTCAGGAAGTTCATAGAGCCAAGGAGCATCAGCTTCTACCATATTTCTGAACAATTTCTCGTTGTCGAAATTAAGAGAAACTACTGTATCCTCATCCATCTCTTCAATAGGATTTGCCTTTACGAGAGAATCATTGATTCCATCGAGGAATCCTGTCATTTCGTAAATAGAAAGATTAAATTTAGCAGCAAGCTCTTTAACTGAACCCTTTACTTCTTCGTTAGGATTCTTAAGAAGTTCTGCGTAAACATCCCTCTCCTTCATAAAATAATCGTCCCAGAATTTCTGGTATGCGTTTGCGTCACCATCGAAGTTCTCGATGCTTGCACGCCAATCTGCTAATAAACTCATAGTCTATCTCCTATTCATTAAAAATACGAAATTTATGATAACATTAAACGCCCATAATGTATACTTTTTTTCAAAATATTCACTTATTGAATATACATACTTCCAGAAATTCGGTATAATTCTATTTCGGAGGAAAAAATAATGAATAGAATTAAAAGAATTGCAGCTCTAATAGGAGTCTTTCTACTGGCTTTCATGTATATATTGACACTATTTGCGGCTTTGTTTGATGACGGAAAGACTATGCCTTTCTTAAAAGCATCTATCGCTCTGACTATTCTGGTCCCTACACTAATTTGGGTATTCGGTATCTTTATCAGAATCTCTAGAAAAGATGATAATGATAACGATAATGAATAATCAGTATCTTTGATTTTTTCACGCCAAGATTATCACTATGATATGATTATCTTGGCGTTTTATTATGTGCTTTTATTCAATTATCTCTACTCTGAAACCTTCTCATAATCTATTCTTACAATAAGCCACGCCAGAAATACCACATTAACAATCATATGGAATATGAAGCTCGTTTTCTCAATAATAATCTTCGTAGTGTTTACATCTATTAAGCCAAACTTATTAATGCAAATATAACAGCAGATATCAAAAAGCTTCCAGCCACCTTTATAATTACGAAAGTCAAAACCAACAGAAAAATATGTTTCAGCCATTCAGAATCATCCTTAAATATGGTAATTCGAATGAAGTATATTAAACCTATAAATCCCGCTAGTATTAGAACAGATCCTACGAATAACCCTGTATCCATCTTTCTATCTAGAGCTATATGAGTTATTTCTGAAGCTAATACATTTACAATTATGATTAGCAAAAAGTAAATTCGATTCTTAGTAATATATTTTCTCATTCTAGTTTTTCCTTATTTTCAACTTTAATCTCAAGAAAATACGTGTACATTTACTCGTCTATGCTGCAATACTCAGCGCTCCGAATACAAATCTATCATTCTATAATACAACATATACTGACATTTTTATTCTTATATTTTCTTTCACAGACTTCTGACGGATAAAAACTATTCCCATCTTTCACATCATTTAATCGACATTTAAAAAACTGTATTTCTTCAGAGTCCATATATAGTACTATCGACTTATTATTTATTATTAAATCATATTCCATTTCATCTATAATAATCTTAAAGTCAATTTTTTTCCATTGAACAAAATAGAAATACTATTTTGGTTCAGATTATCAAGATACTCATATAAAAAAAGCTGCATCCTCACTTGAAATTTTTAATAGAAATGAATCTTTACCATCTTTAATTAATTCAACCACAATCACACCTCCTAATCTACTAAAGGGACATGAACATTTTTTATAACATCAAATCCATTTCCATTTTTTCTTGGATTCAAAAACTCCAAATGTACATGGGGAATATTCGGGACAGATGGTTGACCAATTGGATATTTACCAAGATAATCAACCTGTATATTATTTTTCCTTATACTTCTTCTCCATTCGGTATACTGTACTGTATTTCTTGTCTGTCTATCACGCCCGAACAGATTATTACTTCTACCGTCTGATTGATAACCTGCCCTTTCATATCGATTAATTCCACAATTACCTGTTACTGCTTTCTCCCCAGCATTAGTAAGACTACTTCCTTCTTTTGCTGCACTTCCAGCCCAATCTTTTACAGCAGATAATGCTCCACCGACCTTACCTTTTATGACATCTTTAACATTTGATATCTTTCCACTTACAGCCTGGCCAGCTTTAGAGTTCTTTACTTTATCTATCACCTTGGTACCAGCATCATTAAATACAGCATTAATACCAAATGCCAGAACTATATCTTTGCCTGTGATTTTCTCACCATTAAAGTGTCTATCATATAATTCTCCAGCTGTATCACCACTGGTATTTATAAGCCACGTCAAGCCTTTTTTCACCGGTTCTGAAACACCTAGTTTACCTATCCCAGCACCTAAACCTCCAGATACAGCTCCACTTATAGCTCCACTGAATGCGCCTGTGCCAAATCCCTGCGCAGCTTCGTTTAAAGCACCTTTTAAGCCCTTTCCACTAATTAGGCCATCCACAAAACCAATGGTTGCTCCCGCTCCAGCGCCAATCACACTTCCTGCAAAAGCTCCGGTACAAGCACCAGATATAGCTGTTGCAAGAACGCCTGTTCCTAATCCACCAGTCGCTATCGTTAGAACTCCAGCAGCACCTATTATTAAAGCTCCTGTTAGGATTGGATGCTCCTGCTTAAATTTTACAAACGCTTTACCGGCACTCTTTACTACTGAAACTGCCTTCTTCGCATATGTCTTTACAGTTTCTTTGACATTCTTCTTTATTCTATTAGCAGTCGTACAAACTTTCTTATAAGTCTTTTTGATAGCCTTCTTAGCTTGATTTAGTCTCTTGCTACAGAATCCGAGGAATGAGTTAACTAAGCCTCCTCCACTGGATTTCTTCGCTTTATGACCACTGCTCTTTGAAGATGCCGTTTTCGCCTTATGCGTACTGTGACTACTCTTTGCTCTAGAAGCTTTATGATTACCTGCTCTATTTGAAGTAGATACTCCAGCTATTCGTTTAGCAGCATTACTAGAAGCTTTGACTAGCGATCTAGCTTTCTTTGCTGAGATACTCTTTGCCTTATGTCCGCTTGGATCTATCTTGTTAACAGGATTATTCTCAGCATAACTATATCTGTTATGGCTCTTTAAGTTGGTGAGTGACCCTCTATAGGTATCCTCAGTCAGGAAAGTTCCTGTTTCAGTATCCAGATATCTGTTTCTTAAGTACTGAAGGTTTGTACTATAGTCTATCTGCTCACCGTTATAAGTAAATGAATTTCTAAATGCACCAGATTTCTTCTTATCATGGAGAGCTCCGATAGCACTGCCATCATCTTTTAGAAGATTTCCATACGGATCATAGTTATAAGAATACTTCTTACCAAAAGTGTATTCTTTCGAATTACGTCATTAACGTAATTCTTTATGTCAAGGTTCTGATATTCTTCATACTTCTTACGTCCCGGGATAAAGGTCTTCTTCGTAACATTAACCTTTTATCCTTAGAAGAGATTTGGTCTTATAAGCTCTCTTATAGTGAGTTCTTTCTGCGATAAAGACTGTTAAAAAGCTTTTCCATTTACTTGACTATGCCGCAGGTACTGTAGAAACTATACTTTCCTTCCAATTGCAAGATCAGCTTCTCTTTGAAGTTTTATCGTAACAGGCCCCATATATTTTTTTGCGGTTTCTAATATAGATTTTTCATTTCCTAGTATTTCTAATGCAGTTATTGAAAAAACATTACTCAAATAATCATCTGAATGAATACAAACACCCTCAAAATAATCAAATATTTCTTTAAGTTTCTCTTCATCTGAATTCTTTTTTAAAAGCTCTATAACTTCAGGCATAATTATTTCTTCCACAATAATTGTATCCAAACGTTCTTCATATTCAGATATATGTTCTGCTAGTCCTTCCCTAATTTTAGGGAAAAAAATTATCATTTTCTCTAAAAAATCGTCTATTGTCACTTTTTCTCCTCTATTAAATAATCCTATCGCATAGATATTAGCGCATCTGCAGTTCCACTATCACCTATAAAAGCTCTGGTTCTATAAACTTCATTAATATAGGTTGCTAATTTGTTATCTTGAACAGTTGCAAGAAGTTTATCACGATTTGTGCCAGTTAATTCAGGACGACAATCTAATAGTTTTGCTACATATCCACTTGACTTTCCATAGCTGGTCTTGACAGAACGTATTTCAATAATAGCCTTTTCTACAATACATGAATATCAGTAAGCACTTCGGATAATATCATATCGTTTACAACTTTAAACTCGCAAATCAACGTTAAGTCACTTAATGATTCATTAATTATCAAATCGAATTCGGTTTCATAAATATCATTAGGACACTTGTAGCAGTCAAACCGACCATTGTAGTCTTCTTTCTCCACAAAAGATATTGTGCCCCCATATTCACTTAAAGCAAACTTTATATCATTTTTTGAAAACCTTTTTAAACATCCTTTTTTTTCTAATAATTCATAATTATTCATAGCAATACAATTAACTATTGATATCGTACGTTCATATAACAAAGTTTCAATATTATTCATTTCAATGCCCCTTTCTATTTCCTGGAATTCTGGTCGGCGAATCAAAAGTTAACCCTAACTCTCCCATAAAATAATTATCTGCATATCTAACATATGCTTTTGATTCTTCTTTAGAAAATCCCGCTTTTCTCAAAGCTTCATATGCTATACCTCGTTCTTGACCATATGTTCCACCGCCGCCTTGACGTTGAACTGTTGTTGCAATATAATGCTCTTTTCCTACCTGATTTGATGGTCCTTCCAATTGAATAGCAGGAGCACTTCCCTTATTATAACCTTCAATATCTTTTACAGCAGCATCTTGAATAATATGATGCGCATCTTTATATCCAGCCTCCCTTAACTCTTTATATGTCCCAGTCTTTCTTCCACCCTCACTTGCAAAATACTGCAAATTCAAAGGAATAGGTGGTTTACTATTACCAGGATTCCTCTCCGCAAAGAACTGCAAGTTATATTCCATCGGAAGTTTGCTTTGGTCCTTGTTAAATGAACTCAAGGCACCTGCTACTTTGTCTTTAACAGCAGACGCTGCGTTTCCGGCCTTATCTTTTACTGCAGAGAACACACTTCCAGCTTTATCTTTTACAGCATTTACGCCTTTTGAGATATTCTTCTCAACCCACTGGCCAGCTTTGGTGTTCTTTACTTTATCAAATACCTTCGGTAATCCAAAGTTAAATGCAGCATTTATTCCCAAAGCAAGAACAGCATCTCCA
>JAZNMP010000031.1:0-21005 GCA_045579705.1 Lachnospiraceae bacterium | reverse complement strand
TTTTCATCACCATTCTTCGTCATGCTATACGTAAGAGTATACTTACCCGCATTCTGACCTATACTTGAACAGTAAACTACAATATACATCTGCTGCTTCTTATCCGATTTATATCCCAAATTTTCATCTTCAGTTTTGTTGTTATGCATGTAGGTTCCATATGATGACGTCTTTACAATATTCATCTTTTCATCACATAACAACAAATCAAAATCAGCATCTTTATCCTGCGGACAAACCAGTTTAGCCTGTAAATAATCGCCAGTATATAGTAAAGCAGAATACATGTGGTATGAATTTGCTTTGCTCAAAGATTCTGATTTCTCAAAAAGTCTTAAGTCACTTTCTTCAGCATGAACCGTAACTTTGCTTGGAATCAAACTGCATATCATAACCATGCATCCGATTAATAATAGTCCTAATTTCTTTCCTAAGCACCTGAATTTTTTGTTCATCACTTTATTCCTCCTCTTATTTACCCCATTGTTTAAATCGTTCAGCTACTGACCTCTTCATTTCAGTAGATTGACAAGCGAACTACTATCTTTAGTATATACCTGTCAAATTGCATTTACAATATCTATATTTTCTTATGATCTTACATAAATTATAAAATGGATGCCACCTGTTTAAAAAAGCAAATAGGCACCCCTCTTTATAGGATATCCAAAGTTTAGTGGAGTCTCACTCTTCCGTAGGGTTAGACAGTCGCTACTAACTGCCCCTCCAAAACTTCGGGGAACCCTACTTAACTTTGGAGACCCCTATTATGTTTGCTTGATAGCACCTTTTCATCAAAAAAGCAGCCTGTCAAGGATGGCGAAGCCACCGAAGGCTTACGTCCTTGACAGGCTGCTTTCTTTGATGATTATAATCAGCCAAGCAAACATATATCTCATTTTGTGCGCATGCACACAACCTAGAATCTTGCCTAAAACCATCGGGAGCAAAGTCCACTCTGTGAGCGAAGCGAACACTTGCTTTTCTCACCAACTACGGAAATGACAACACAATCTTCAAATTTTCCGTAGTCTAGGCGCGCCAACAAAGCAAGTCAGCTACGCAGACTACGGAAATTACACTAAAAACAGACTACAACACACTAGCAGCGATATCATGTCTCATATACTTGTTCTCAAACTCTACCCACTCAGTTGCTTCATAGGCTTTCTCACGAGCCTCGCGGACGTCGCGGCCGAGAGCAGTGATTCCCAGAACACGGCCACCATTTGTCAGAATATGACCTGCTTCATCAAAGCGAGTTCCAGAATGGAAGCAAATGTAATCATCCTTACCCACGAACTTCTCCAAGCCTTTAATCTCAAATCCCTTCTCATAAGCGAGCGGATAGCCGTCAGATGCGAGAATTACGCAAACGCACGCATCATCACAGAATTCCAGCTCAATATCAGAAAGTGTACCATCTATACAAGCCTCAAATACATCCACGATATCATTCTTCATACGAGGAAGGACAACCTGCGCCTCCGGATCGCCGAAGCGGGCATTGTACTCGAGAACCTTTGGTCCATCTTCAGTAAGCATCAGCCCAAAAAAGATTACTCCCTTAAACTCTCTACCTTCTGCCTTCATCGCATCCACAGTTCTCTGATAGATATGTTCCTGGCAGAATCTATCCACCTCATCTGTGTAAAAAGGACTTGGCGAGAAATTTCCCATGCCTCCAGTATTCAAACCTTCATCGTTGTCCTTTGCACGCTTGTGGTCCTGCGCAGAACTCATGATACGAATTGTGTTTCCATCGACGAAAGATAGTACAGAAACCTCACGACCATTCATAAATTCTTCGATGACTATAGTATTTCCGGCATCTCCAAACTTCTTGTCCTCCATGAGCTCATGCACGCCATCCAGCGCCTCCTCCAAGGTATTGCAAATCAGCACCCCTTTTCCGAGAGCGAGACCCGATGCCTTTAGCACGATAGGCATCTTTGCAGTCTTTAAATATTCGCATGCAGCTTCCGGATTATCAAAAGTCTCGTACGCAGCTGTAGGAATATCATATTTCTTCATCAAATCCTTGGAAAAAGCTTTTGAGGCTTCGAGGATTGCCGCATTCTTTCTAGGTCCAAATACTCGAAGGTTGTGTTTCTCAAATTCATCTACGATTCCTCCTGCAAGAGGATCATCCATTCCTACTACAGTCAGGTCGATTTCCTTCTCTAACGCAAACTCAATTAGTTTGTCGAATTCCATAGCCCCGATAGGAACACATTCTGCAAACTCAGCGATTCCAGCATTTCCCGGCGCACAGTAGATTTTGTCTACACGAGGACTCTTTGAAATCGCATAGCAAATCGCATGTTCTCTTCCGCCACTACCAATTACTAAAACTTTCATCATTTCTCCTAAATATTTCCCGGTTTTAATCTATCTTTACCAAGCCCTCATGAACTTTGATTCTACCTTCACTGAATAGCTTGATTGCCTCAGGTAGAATCTCCCACTCGGCCTCAACCATAACCCGCTTCTGAAGAGTCTCTGGTGTATCATCATCCGCTACACTTACTGCCTTCTGCAATATAATAGGTCCAGTATCTGTTCCTGAATCGACGAAATGAACCGTAGCACCGGTTATCTTTACGCCTCGAGACAGGGCTCCTTCATGTACCTTTAAACCATAATATCCCTTGCCGCAGAAAGCAGGAATCAGTGATGGATGTATATTAATAATCCTGTTCTTAAAGCGCTCTGTCATCTCCTCTGGAATCACTACGAGAAATCCCGCTAGCACGATTAGATCAGGATTTATCTCAGTAAGTTCTTCCACCAGACTACGATTAAACTCCTCGCGACTTTCATAATCTCGTGGCGAAATGCACTTCGCATCGATTCCATGATTTCTGGCACGCTCTAAGGCATAAGCATTTTTATTGTTAGAAATGACCATCTTGACCCTAGCATTATCAATATAGCCACTCTCAATCTTTTGAAGTATGGCTTCGAGGTTTGTTCCTCCCCCCGAAACCATAACTACTATATCTATCATAAAACTCCCTTTGTTAAACCAGCTCTACGCCTTTATCTCCAGCTTCCACATGTCCGATTACATAAGGCTTCTCGCCTGCTGCCTCGATTGCAGCCAAAGTCGCATCTACATCTTCTGAAGCTACTGAAAGCACCATTCCGATTCCCATGTTGTATGTGTTATACATCATATGGTCCTCGATTCCACCCTTTGCCTGAAGCAGCTTAAAGATAGGAAGCACTGGATAAGAATCTTTTTCAATCACAGCCTTTACTCCATCATGAAGCATTCTAGGCACATTCTCATAGAAGCCGCCTCCTGTGATGTGGCTACATCCATGAACTCTGACGCCTGCATCTTTGATGGACTTCATAGCCTTTACATATATCTTTGTAGGACGAATCAAAGCCTCGCCCAAAGTCTCACCCAGTTCATCATAGTAAGTATCGAGACTTTCCTTTGACATTTCAAACACTTTTC
Source organism: Lachnospiraceae bacterium (assembly GCA_045579705.1). GTDB lineage: Bacteria > Bacillota > Clostridia > Lachnospirales > Lachnospiraceae > Lachnocurva. The sequence continues at coordinate 17,536 of JAZNMP010000031.1, read as the reverse complement.
TAACCAGTGAGAAACCGTTTGAATGTACTCCTGATGATGCCATTCCGATGAGGACATCACCGGCTTCGATTTCTCTTCCAGTGATGATATTCTTCTCATCACATACTCCTACGGAAAAACCAGCCAAATCGTACTCATCCACTGAATAGAAACCTGGCATTTCAGCAGTCTCACCACCGATCAGAGCTGATCCGCTCATCTCACAACCTTTAGCGACTCCGCTTACTATGGCAGCTATCTTCTCAGGAATATTTTTTCCGCAGGCTATATAGTCCAGGAAAAAAAGTGGCTCGCCGCCAGCACATGCAACGTCATTTACGCACATTGCTACACAGTCGATACCTACTGTATCGTGTTTATCCATCAGGAAAGCTATCTTTAGCTTAGTTCCTACGCCATCGGTACCGGAAAGCAGGGTTGGTTTCTCCATATCTTTGAAACCTGCCATGGAAAAAGCTCCCGAGAAGCCGCCGAGTCCTCCTAGCACTTCAGGACGCATCGTCTTTCTCACATGCTCTTTCATAAGTTCTACTGATCTGTAGCCTGCCTCAATATCTACGCCAGAACTTTTATAATCCATCACATTACTCCTTTACACATTAAATATTTCTTGGGGTTTATTAAAAACAGCACGCAAATTAAACATGCTGTGATTAATCAGCACATTAGTATCAGATTATTTCTGTTTTAAGTATTCGCTCCAACCGATTTCATGAAGCTTGTCATTCTTCTGGATAGTCTCGTTCTTAAGATTATTCTGGTAATCTGTGACTTTTGTTCTAAGGTCACTGTCACCAACTGCGAGAATCTTTGCCGCCAGAATACCAGCGTTCTTTCCTCCATTTATAGCTACTGTAGCTACCGGGATACCGCTAGGCATCTGAACTATTGAATATAGAGAATCGACCCCGCCTAAATCGGAGGTCTTCATAGGAATTCCTATGACTGGTAGAGAAAATAGAGCTGCACACATTCCAGGAAGGGCTGCTGCCTTTCCAGCGCCAGCGATGATGACCTGATAGTCACGCTCTTTGGCCTGCTCACCGTACTTTACTAATTCCATCGGCTCGCGATGTGCTGAGATAATATCCATATCATAGGAAATACCAAAATCATCGAGAACCTTAGCAGCCTGTGCCATGATCTCCATATCTGAATCGCTTCCCATGATGATGCCAACCTGTTTCTTCATTGCTCTAAATCCTCCTGTCATAAGTAAATGCATGTATAGATAATTATTCGTTGTCTAATGGTTCATTTAACTCTTCTGTACCTGGAAGCACGAAGCGTCCCTCCTTGATAATAGTGAGAAGAGAACCATCCTCTTTCACTACGTCGATACTACCGAGTTCTCCATAAGGGATAGTAATATCTGTATGGCACTGGAAATATGCCTTTCTCATATCTGTCTTTCTCAGAGCAGACACCTCGTTCTCACGAGCGATTACTTCCTTATGGTTTGGATTAAACATAGGTATGTCTTCCGCATGTGAATAGCATGTATCACCCACAGCAAAGTGAGGACCTGTTTTTTCAGCAATTAGGATATCCATCTTGTCTTCAATATTATATTTTCGTGCCATCACATACGCTACTGTGTTTGTACCGATGGCGAACTCTCCCATAGGAAGAGTGTCATGATGATGCAGAATATGCTCATCTAAATAACGTTTGTTTGATTCCTCATCCTCAAAGTTCTTACAAGTGATAGACTCGATCATTCCATCCTTGAACTTAAGACGCAGATCTCTGTACTCGAAACCTGAGAGGAATACACGGTTTACATGAAGCAAACCATTTGTTCCCTTAAGAACAGGTGATGTGAACACTTCTCCGACCGGTATGTTTACATCTCCTACGCAGTTCTCAAAGTTAGTCTGCTTTGCAGGGTCACTCAGATGATGAAGCGAAACTTTGATATCAGTTTCATTATCACCTCTACCTGTTATATGTACCTGCTCTCCGGAATCCAAAGCATCGATAAGCTTATCCTGGATGCGGATGTATTTGTCATTATCAAGTGTGTTCAGCTTTACAGTCTCGTGGAAGATTTCCTCGAATTTGTCGCTGATAGAAGCCACAGGATATGAAATGATAGTGAAGCTCGTCTCATCCTCTGGGATGTACTCTTCCATAATCTGGCTGTTTGTAGCTGTGTACTCTACGAGAAGCTTTCTCTGCTCATCGTTTAGAAGCTTAACTTCCTTTTTATCCACAGGATCAAACTTCTCATCGCCAAAGATTTCTACCAAAGCCGGACCTGAATACAGCGCAGCCTCTTCTCTATACTTCTCAAAAGTATCCTTTGTAACTTCCTTTACTCTCTCCGCAAAAGCTTTGTCATAGTAAAAAGCTTTGTCTTCGCGGTGATCATAGAAGAACTGTCTGTTTGAACCAGTTGTAAATACGTTTCTGTTTGCGCCACGTCTAGCAAAGCTAAACTGCGGAACAAACGCAGAGACCGCTTTTAAGTTGTGCTCCTTAAACACCTCTACAGATCGACGCATAAGTCGCTCGAATCCGAGGCAATAATGGATTCCAACAGTTTCTTTTTTCGTAATATCACGACCTGTGATTTCGAATCCTCTGATATAGCCGTTTACATAAGTTTCGGCCATGCTAGTAATTTCCTCATCACTAAGCTTCTCGAGGAAGTCGTGCGCAGCGATTTCGTTTGTTCCAACCATGAGACCATACTGATACAGATATCCAGTGTCTGAAAGGTCAGAGTTCATGAGAACATCCATAGTGTAAGGATTTCCTACGAGGATATCGAGGATGCTGTTCTTTGTAAAAATATCAGTGTAATCATGATAGCTTGCCTTCATCTCTTCGATAGCAAATTCGATGGAAGCATCGCCTCTGCTTACCGCAAAAATTTCGTGCAAGCACACAAAGAATTCCGCAAAAACGACAGCCTGCTCGATTTCACCCGCATAAACATAAGGGATGATGCCGATGCAGTCAGCGTAAATAGCAGAAAGGAGAGTTCCCTCTTTATCAAGTTTTTCTACTGCGTATTTTGGATTCAGGAAACTGCTTTCGTAGTTCTCCTTGAACAGTGGATGATAGAGTTTGTCATGCCACTGCTTTGCAGCTTCATTTGAAAGGCGACCTGACTTTCTCTCACCGATCAGTGTAAAAATATCCTTAAAGAAACCAGCCATTTCATGGAAGAAACGGTTGTATTCATTGTCTACATTTGTGGACTCATAGATGAGACCGATTCGCTCGCTGATGAGCTCCATTCTCTCTTCGAGTAGATCCATGTAGTCTTCGTCATTCACGTAATTTCTCTCGTCGACGTTCTTTGACATAATCCTCATAACCTCCTACATTACCAAACCGATTACAAACATGCTTCCCCAAAGCAAGAAAGAAATAACCGGAAGTATTACTCCAATACGTCTGCTCCAAGTGCTGTATTCGTCTTTCTTCAATTCCTTAACTCCATAGTAGAACTCAACTATAGATGACAGTAGAAAGAGCATTCCGATAGCCGGCAGGAGCTTTCCTACATGGCCGTCTCCCCGCACACTCTGAAACAAAACCAACAGAAAGAACGCAAAAGAAACTGTGGCTGGAATCGCCGCAAGTATAGAATTTAAATCCTTTGGTTTCTTCTCTCTATATCTTCTCTTTTTCTTTAAACTCATTCTAATCTCTTAGACTTCAGCCCCGTACTGATCATAATAAGCTGAAATCCTACTTTCTAATTCAGAATCGATCAGCACCTTTCCATTATAAGGCACTTTTACAAGTCTCTCCACTACTTCTTTCATTTTTACGATAGAAGTTGTCTTAAAACCATAAGTCTCAGCGATTTCATCGAGAGCATTCAGCTTTCCTGTACCTCTCTCCATTCGATCTACAGAAACTACGAGGCCGAGCACCTTGCAGTCAGCCTGCGCCTGAAGGATAGGCATAGTCTCTCGGATAGAAGTTCCCGCTGTAGTTACATCTTCGATGATTACGACCTTATCCCCATCGTTTATCGGTGATCCGAGGAGGATACCACCCTCGCCGTGATCTTTGATTTCCTTACGGTTTGCACAGTAGGAAACATTCATTCCGTACATCTCGTAGAGCGCCATACAAGTAGAAACAGCGAGCGGAATTCCCTTGTAAGCAGGTCCAAACAGGATATCGATATCCTCACCAAACTCGTCGTGAATAGCTCTGGCATAGTACTCGCCGAGTTTCTTTAACTGCTCGCCGGTTTTATACAACCCACAATTTATAAAGAAAGGTGTCTGTCTACCGCTCTTTGTCACGAAGTCCCCGAACTTTAGCACCTTTGAATCCAGCATGAAATCAACAAATTCTTCCTGGTATTTTTTCATAATATTCCTCTTTCTCTAAAAAAATCTCCCAAACGCCTTTGTCTGCCTATCTAACCGCACCGACTATATCTCTTAGGTTTGAGATCTCGTGCCTCTTCATATAATCTTCGATTCCGTCTATTACATCTATCGTTGCCTGTGGATTTGCAAAGTTCGCTGTTCCTATAGCTACAAGTGAAGCTCCTGCAAGCATCATCTCGATTGCATCCTTATAGTTCATACAACCGCCCATTCCTATGATAGGAATGTTTACGCTGTTAGCACATTCATAAACCATACGTACAGCGACCGGATGAATAGCAGGACCTGATAGACCGCCAGTTCTGTTCGCCAGTGCAAAAGTTTGTTTCTCTACATCTATCTTCATACCTGTGATGGTATTTATCAGTGAGATTCCATCAGCTCCGCCTTCCTCTGCTGCCTTTGCAATAGCTTTGATATCAGTAACATTCGGTGTGAGCTTCATAACTATAGGCTTCTTTGAGATACGTTTGATTTCCTTTGTGATCTCATAGACTCCCTGCACATCAGTTCCGAAACTTAAGCCGCCCTTTGTAACATTTGGGCATGAGATATTTATCTCAAACAGATCAGCATCCGTATCGTTTAAATCCTCTACTGCAGAAAGGTACTCTTCCATACTGTGCCCACAGACATTTACGATGATGTTAGTGTCATAGTGTTTCAGCTCTTCCAAATCTCTCTTTATAAAGAGCTCAGTTCCCGGATTCTGAAGGCCCACCGCATTTAACATCCCTGATGCAGTCTCACAGATACGAGGAGTTGGATTTCCACTCCAAGGTTCGTGTGATACTCCCTTTGTCACTACCGCTCCGAGTCTGTTCAAATCCACAAATTCACTATACTCGAGTCCCGATGCAAAAGTTCCCGAACAGGTCATAATCGGATTCTTAAAGTGAAGTCCGAATGCGTCTATCGACATATCCATCATAGCTCCACCTCCTCTGCATCAAAGACCGGTCCGTCCTTGCATACTCGTTTGTTCTTTACATTTGAGTGTTTATCAACATCTTTAGACTTACATACACAAGCGAGGCAAGCCCCGATTCCGCACGCCATTTTTTCCTCAATCGATACATATAGTTTTGAGCCTGCTTCCTCTGCATAGAGCTTCAAGAAATGTAGCATCACCTTCGGACCACAGGAATAGATCACTTTGCTCGTCAGCCCGAGTGCCTTTAAGCAGTCCACTGTATTTCCGTGAAAACCGAGCGATCCATCATCTGTCGCCACATGAACGGTGGCATACTTCTCGAAATCCTCCTGCAAAAATACATCGGAGGAATTTCTATATCCTAGCACAACCTGAATTCTCTCCTTTGCGATTCCTTTGGAGAAAAAAGTCTTTGCCAACGCCAAAAGCGGTGGTACTCCTACTCCGCCGCCGACTAAAGTGATAACTTCATCTGCCTTATCATCCTCTAGAACATCCAGTGCAACCTCGATTGGATAGCCATTTCCAAGTGGTCCCATAACGCGGATTTCACTGCCTGCTTCCATCTTTGAAAATTCATCAGTTCCCGCGCCGACCACTCTATATACGAGGCGAAGTTTCCGCTCTTCATAATCACAGATACTAATCGGTCTAGGCAGGAGTCTCGAAGCGTCATTACTGTACAACGCTACGAACTGTCCCGGCTTTGCTGACTCTGCGATATCCGATTCTAGCACCATCGAATAAACGTCCTCTGTCAGCTTCTCATTTGAAATGATCTTCGCAATACTAATCTGTTTTGACATAATTCTCCCTAAATATTTCTTGGTTTATATTTATCTAATTCAATCCTCTATCCAGAGAATCAAAGATATCTTTGTTCATGTCGAGCACAGCCTGACGTGAAGCCTCCGCAAAATGCTCTTCCCCAAACTTCTCGTAGCCTTCCTTCTGGTAAGCTGCGATGATTCCGCGTGATGAATTAATGATGGCTCCCTTTCCATCCTGATTGAAGAATGGCACGAGATCATCCCCAGTCGCACCCTGTGCTCCATAACCCGGAACGAGGATGAAAGACTTCGGCATAACGCTTCGAAGCGCGCGTCCTACCTCAGGATAAGTAGCACCTACTACTGCGCCGACTTCGCTATATTCGCCGTCCATGGCATCCTTTCCCCATTCACAAACTTTTTTTGCAACGTGCTCATATAGAGGCTTTCCATCGATAAGTCTGTCCTGGAACTCGCCACTGGATTTGTTGGATGTCTTTACTAGGACGAAGATTCCCTTGTCGCATTCCTTGCAGACATCGACAAATGGCTTCACACCATCCACACCGAGATAAGGATTCACCGTCGCGAAATCCTCACCAAAAGGCTCATAAGTCTCATTTCCCACAGTCACCGCACCGATGTGCGCTTCAGCATAGGAAAGCGCTGTATTTCCAATATCTCCACGCTTGATATCGCCGATTACGAGCAGGCCTTTCTCATGCGCATACTCGACAGTACGCTTAAAAGCTACGAGACCGGAGATTCCAAACTGCTCATACATCGCAATCTGTGGCTTTATCGCTGGAACGAGGTCGTGTATCTCGTCTATGATTTCCTTATTAAACCTAAAGAATGCATCCGCTGCTCCTTCGAGAGTCTCCCCATATTCCGCAAAACTCTTTGTGAGGATATGCTTAGGAATGAACTTAAGCGCCGGATCTAAACCGACCACTATCGGGCTCTTCTTCTCATCGATTTTGTCACATAATTTCTGTATCATCTCTTTCCTCCCTCTCTATAAATAATCTCGCCATTCTTTATAGTCATCTGTACCTGGCCATTCACTCGTCTGCCTTCAAACGGCTGATTCTTTCCTTTTGAGAAAAAATTCTCCGAATCGATCACCACGCTTGCCTCTGGATCAAAGACTGTGATGTCAGCTTTCTTTCCGACAGATATGTCTCCTACATCCCTTCCGAGGATTTGCGCGGGTTTATAGGACATTCTCTCTGCCATCTGCATTAGGCTTAAGTGTCCAGCCTGTACCAAATATGTATATGTAAGACTCGCCGCGGTTTCTAGGCCGACTATACCAAAAGGAGCCTCTTTGAAGCCTCTGGCTTTTTCCGAGGCGGTATGCGGCGCATGATCTGTAGATATACAGTCAAAGACACCTTCACTCAGGCCTCTTATCAACCACTTTCTATCCTCAGCTGTACGCAGCGGCGGGTTCATCTTAAAGTTTGAATCGTTGGGATTTACATCGTCCTCAGTCAGGACGAAATGATGTGGCGTAACTTCCGCAGTCACATGAATACCATGCTCCTTTGCGAGTTTCACCATCGTATAACATTCTTTCGTAGAACAGTGACACAGATGTAGATTTGCACCTGTTTCCTGTGCGAGGAAGATATTTCTCGCTACGATTATATTTTCAACAGAATTGGATATTCCCGGGAGATTGAATTCTCTAGATTTAGTTCCCAGGTTCATAACACCGCCCTCGACCAGGTCGATGTCTTCGCAATGTGAAAAAATAGGAAGTCCTATCTCACATGCCTTTAGAAATGCTTTTCGAGCAAGAGCCGAATTCATAACACTCTTGCCATCTTCAGATAAAGCTGGTATTCCAGCTTCCTTCATATCATCTATATCTGAAAGGACTTCGCCTTTCATCTCTTTAGTAATGCTACCGATTTGAAGCACCTCAGTACTGTGGCACTTCACTGCTTTATCAGATACATAACGAACAGTTTCTGCATTATCGCAAACAGGTTTAGTATTTGGCATAGCGCATACAGTAGTAAAACCTCCATGCGCTGCTGCTCTAACTCCCGTCTCGATATTTTCCTTCTCAGTCAGACCAGGGTCTCTAAAATGCACATGTAAATCGATGAATCCCGGGAATACGATCACCCCCGCTAAATCGATCACATCACCTGAACCACTAGAAATAACATCATCGAAATCTTTCGTTCCACTAGGAACTACTTCCTCGATGATTCCATCTGTGATTAGGATATCGTAAAGTCCATCAGTCTGATCCGCCGGATTAATAAGGCGGCCGTTCGTTAGTAGTAGCATTTAATCACCTCGTCTTCAAAATCTTCCATTCGCGTAGCATAGCTGTGTCGCCTGGATGATTTTTTACATAAACCTTTGCTTTTGACTTTGCCTTATCAAACTGTCCGAGATATTCGAGACAGATTATTTGATTTTTCTCCAAATCGGAAGCGTTAGAGTCTTTTGAAAGTGCGAGGCCTTTTTTTACCGAATCTAATGCGTCTTTGTAATTGCCTAACTGCATCAGACTTTCAGCGGCTTTGTTATACTTCTCTGGGGAATCCTTCTCTTTGCTTTCAAATCTCAGGATTTCCTTTGAAGCGTTATCCTTATCGTTATCTAACGCATAACATTTAGCTTTGCCGAGATAACCATAGTTATAACCCGCTCTGATTGCCTTCTCATAACTCTCGAGCGCATTCTTTGTATCGCCTTTATAGAGGAAAGCTTCACCCTTTGCATTGAGGATTTCACCCTTTGTAGAATCGAGGGCGATAACCTTGTCGAGATAACCTTCACTCTTCTCTGTCACTCCATGTGCTTTCAAATTCTCATAGATAGCGAAGCACATCTTGTAATCATTACTATTCAGTTTTAATGCTTTAGCGAAATCGCTATAAGCTTTGTCATAAGCTGAAGAGTCAACATAGAAAGAACCACGTAAATAATAATAATCCGGATTCTTTGAGTCATAAGTAATTAGATTAGAAGCTGTCTTCACAGCACCTTTGGTATCACCAGACAGATACTGTGCCGCAGCCTTATAAGTAGATATGTCTAATTCGCGATTAGAAACAGAAGTAGCGTCTTTCAAAGCTTCATCAAAAGTCTTAACAGCTGATTTGTAATCAGCTTTAGAAACCTGATTTATTCCTTTTTCAAACAAATCTTCCTGTGCCTGCTTTCCGCCAGCCTTGCATCCAGCGAGGAGCATGGACATAAGCAGCACGAGTGCAATCTTCTGTCTCTTCATGATTTACCTCTAGATAATCTCAAACTTCAATAATTCTATCATCCAACGCCGTTTGGCACAAGAGAGAATTTGACAGTTTTTAATTTCTAACATAATATATTCCTAATACTATTAATATCTTTATTTAAAAAGGAAAAAACATGGATTATCTCATACAAGGCCTAATACTATTAGTCTTACTATATTTATCAAGTTACTTTTCATCCGCAGAAACTGCGCTTACAACTGTAAGCCGTATAAAAATGAAAACTCTCGCGAACGCAGGTGACAAACGCGCCGCTTTAGTGCTACGCATCACTGATCAGAAGAGCAAGATGCTTTCCGCTATCCTGATAGGAAACAACATCGTAAACCTATCCGCTTCTTCTCTCGCGACTAGTATGGCTATCAAATGTTTCGGAAGCTTCGGAGCTGGAATCGCTACAGGAATTCTGACATTCCTGATTCTGATCTTCGGTGAAATCACTCCAAAGAATGCAGCAACACTGCGTTCAAACGATATTTCGAGACGTGATGCGCGCTTCATCTGGAGCCTCATGTACATATTAACTCCGGTAATCTTCATCGTAAATTCGATTTCTATATTTATCCTGCGTCTGCGCGGGGTTAAAAACGAAGAATCCGGAGACGCTCTAACAAACGATGAAATACGAACACTCGTCGATTACTCTGAAGAAAAAGGAACTATCGAATTAAACGAGCGAACTTTTATCCATAATATCTTCGATTTCTCAGAATCGATGGTAAGTGAGATTATGGTTCCTAGAATTGATATCTCTGCTGTAGATGTAAACTGGTCCTATGACAAGATTGTCAAATTCTACCAGCGCGAACGAAAGACACGTATTCCTGTATACGAAGGTGGCAAAGACAATGTCATCGGAATTCTGAATATGAAGGATTTGATTGAAATAAAGGATCCAAATTCTTTTTCCGTAAGGAAATATATGCGTGAGCCATTCTATACATACGAGCAGAAGAACACTGCTGACTTGTTTACAGAGATGCGTTCAAATTCTATCTCTATGGCGATTATTCTAGATGAATATGGAGACGTAGCCGGCCTCGTCACTCTCGAAGACCTGCTCGAAGAATTAGTCGGAGAAATCCGCGATGAATATGATGTAAACGAAGAAGACGATATCATCCGTATCAATGATACCGAATTTGTAGTTCTCGGTTCTGCGAACCTCGAAGACCTAAACGACCTGCTTCCACTCGGTTTCGAGTCCGAAGACTACGATACCCTCGGCGGCTATCTGACTGGTCTCTTCGATCACTTCCCAAAGACCGGAGAAACCTATGTAACCGGCACCGGCGTCATCCTCTCTGTAGCAAAGACAGCAAAACGCCGTATTATAAAAGTACGAATCAAGTTCCCGAACTCAGTTGAACTACCTGATGACGAGGAATTGGAAGCAAATAACTAAAGACTGAAAGTAAATAACTAGAAACAATAAAAGACTACGGAGATTTTCATCTAAATCGATAATCTTCCGTAGTCTTCACTTTCTATCAAAGCAAGTCAAAAGAATTAGTGTGAATCTCTGATTTTCCTAGATTTCACACCACGCCTCAAAGAAACCACTGGTGTGAGATTAACTATTTCTTGCTTTTCACTCCACCAAAAGTCAGCTCCGCATAGTTTAGGGAATTCCTCTATATCAAGCTTTTTCCCTATACCAAAGTGACAAAAAGCATGTGCGGCTATCGCCGCAAATGTTTCCTAAAACCACGCCTCATAATAAAACCAGTTCTTTGATATTCTCGAAGTGAATCCGCCATTATCAGAACCATCTGTCCATTTCCAACCATCTTTTTCTTTAACTAGTTTTAAAGCACTGCCTTGAAACACATGTGGTGTATCATCCTTCGAATAGTAAAACCCATAATACTTTGATGCAGGAATAATACCTTTTGAACTATACGCAAATTCAACTACGTTCAAATTATCCACATCCTCATACGTCTCAATACTCAAATCAGGATACTTTTGACTCAACTTATCAATATTATTCTTCTTGATCTCGCCTTCCATGTATTCCCTATTGGATTTCACGAAATTCTCTATCTCTCGTCTCTTTGAATTAAATAAAAAAAGTATTGAAATTATTCCAATTATGAGAATAACACATAGGGTTATACATTTAATCTTTCTTTCCATTATGATTCACCGTATCCACAACTTATAGCAGACTTATCTTCACCTATATATTATTCTTCATTCTCCAGCACCTGGTCAAGTAGATCAAGTACTGTATCTAAGCCCTGCTTGTTAGCTGAGGAAAATGGAACTACGAGAGTATCACGTTCTGCCCCGAGGCCTTTTTTGATGGCATCGACATGAGCTGCTATCTGAGCAGGTTTAATCTTGTCAGATTTCGTAGCGATGATGATCGGTTCGAAGCCTAGAAAAGTAAGCCACTCATACATAGACTTGTCATCCTTTGTAGGATTGTGACGAATATCTACGAGCTGGAACACATAACGTAGCATCTCAGATCCAGTCAGATAGTTCTGGATCATGACACCCCATGCCTCTCTCATCTCCTTTGAAATCTTTGCGTAGCCATATCCTGGCAAATCTACAAGGTATAACTGCTTATTTAAAAGATAGAAATTAAGGGTCTGTGTCTTTCCTGGCTGTTGTGAAGTTCGAGCCAGTTTTTTTCTATTCAATAATGTATTAATTAGACTTGATTTACCGACGTTTGATCTTCCGCAAAAAGCAACTTCCGGAAAATGATTTTCCGGAAGCTTAGAAGTAATTCCACATACGGTTTCAAGTTCAGCTGAATGAATTACCATCCAAAACCACCTTACTTAAACTGATTCTACTATTAGAATCTATTATGCGCTTTTCTTATCTTTAGCCTTTTTCTCCTTCTTTGAAGAAACGGCTTTTATCTTCTTGTCCTCTAATACGAGGTTTGCATCTACGATATCCTTTGTTACTACGATTTCGTTTACCGCAGACTCAGATGGAACAGAATACATCCAATCCATCATGATATTTTCCATGATTGCACGAAGTCCTCGCGCACCAGTCTTTCTCTCGATAGACTTCTTTGCAATTTCTCTAAGTGCATCTTCTTCGAATTTGAGTTCTACATCGTCAAGCTTGAAGAGAGCCTGGTACTGCTTTACGAGAGAATTCTTTGGCTCTACTAAGATACGAACCATATCGTCCTCCGTAAGCTGATCAAGTGCTACATTGATAGGAACTCGACCAATAAACTCAGGAATCAATCCAAATTTGATGAAATCCTGTGGGAGAACGTTACGAAGCAAATCTCCGATAGGTTTCTCTGTGTGAGATTTAACATCAGCACCAAATCCCATAGTTGCTTCAGATGTTCTCTCTTCGATGATTTTATCGAGACCTTCAAAAGCTCCACCACAAATAAACAGAATATTTGTAGTGTCGATCTGAATAAGTTCCTGCTGAGGATGCTTACGTCCACCCTGTGGTGGAACAGAAGCTACAGTTCCTTCTAAGATTTTTAGAAGTGCCTGCTGTACACCTTCACCAGAAACATCACGTGTGATAGACACGTTCTCAGATTTCTTTGTGATCTTGTCAATCTCATCGATATATACGATTCCGACCTCTGCTTTTTTCACATCATAATCAGCAGCCTGAATCAATTTGAGAAGGATATTCTCTACGTCTTCACCTACATAACCAGCTTCTGTAAGAGTAGTTGCATCTGCTATAGCAAAAGGAACTCCAAGCTCTCTAGCGAGCGTCTGAGCGAGTAAGGTTTTTCCAGAACCAGTTGGTCCGAGCAATAGTACATTTGATTTCTGGAGTTCTACATCCACTTCATTCTTCTGCTGGATTCTCTTGTAGTGATTGTAAACTGCGACAGAGAGAACTTTTTTCGCCTCATCCTGTCCTATTACATATTTATCGAGGAATTCCTTTAACTCCTTTGGTTTCTTCAAGTTAACGTGGAATTCTTCGTCGGAAGAAACAGTATCAAATTCTTCCTCACCGAATTCTTCAGCGATGATATCTGAGCAAATCTCAATACATTCATCACAGATATATACGCCATTTGGTCCGGCGATCATCTTCTTTGTTCTATTCTCTGGTTTTCCACAGAAAGAGCAATGAACCTGCTGTGCCATAATTATTTCTCATCCTTTTTCTCAGCATCGCTACGATTTGTAATAATCGCATCGATTAGACCATATTCAAGTGCCTCTTCAGCAGACATGAAGTTATCACGATCTGTGTCGATAGCAATCTGATCGATTGACTTTCCTGTGTTCTCAGCGAGGATTTTGTTCAATCTTTCTTTTGTCTTCAAGATGTTCTTTGCAGCTATTTCGATTTCAGTTGCCTGACCTCTAGCTCCACCTGAAGGCTGGTGAATCATGATTTCTGAGTTAGGAAGAGCGAATCTCTTTCCTTTTGTACCACCAGCGAGCAGGAATGATCCCATAGAAGCGGCAAGACCTACACAGATTGTAGATACGTCGCACTTGATGTACTGCATAGTATCGTAGATACCTAAACCAGCAGTTACCATTCCACCAGGGGAATTAATATAAAGATGAATATCTTTGTTAGGATCCTGAGACTCGAGGAACAAAAGCTCTGCGATAACGATCTGTGCTGTCTGTTCATTTACCTCTTCACCTAAGAAGATGATTCTGTCTTTAAGCAAACGGCTGTATAGATCATAAGATCTCTCGCCTCTACTATTCTGTTCGATGACATAAGGTATTGTTGCCATATTTTCTCCTCCGTTTCTAAACCCCGGCTATATACCAAAAGCCGCCATTAGATAATGGCGGCCTTTAGATCTATTAACGAATTATTCTTCGTCAGACTTCTTAGCAGCAGCTTTCTTTGTAGTTGTTGACTTCTTTGTTGTAGTAGTCTTCTTAGCCGTTGTCTTCTTTGTTGTAGTTGTCTTCTTTGCTGTAGTAGTCTTCTTTGTTGTTTTCTTCTCATCAGATGAAGCAGCAGCCTTCTTTGCCTTTGCTCTCTCTTTGATGTTCTCCATAACGAGGTCTACAGCCTTCTCTACTTTGATATCAGCAGCGATGCTCTTCTTATCATCTTCTGTGATATTCTTCTTGAGATCCTCAACCTTCATACCGTACTGCTTAGCGATCTTCTCGATTTCAGCATCGATATCAGCGTCTGATACTTCGAATTTCTCTTCCTTAGCGATTGTCTCAAGAACTAGTGTAGACTGAATTCTCTTAAGTGCATCAGGCTTGAACTGCTCTTTAAGCTGATCCATTGTAGAACCTGTGAACTGAAGGTACTGCTGGATTGTGAGGCCCTGTCCTCTCATGTTCTGATCCATGTCAGAAATCATGCGGTTAACCTGAGTCTCGATCATAGCTTCTGGAACGTCCATTTCAGAATCAGCGATAATCTTTGCGATAGCTTCATCTTCTTTTGTTCTCTTAGCCTGAGCTTCTTTAGCTTCTACAAGCTTCTTCTCGATACCAGCCTTGAACTCGTCAACTGTATCGAACTCAGAAACATCCTGTACAAAGTCATCATCAAGCTTAGGAAGTTCTTTACCAAGTACTTCGTTGATGTGAACCTTGAAGAGTGCTGGCTTACCTGCAAGTTCAGGAGCCTGGTACTGCTCTGGGAATGTAACATTTACTTCTACATCTTCGCCAGCTTTCTTTCCGATAAGCTGCTCTTCAAATGTATCGATGAAAGAATGTGAACCGATTACAAGCTTGTAGTTCTCACCCTTTCCACCTTCAAATGCAACACCATCTGTGAAGCCTTCGAAGTTGATATCAGCTGTATCGCCATCTTTGATAGCTCTCTTTACAGTCTTTGTTCTAGCGTTCTGTTCTCTCTGACGCTTAACTTCGTTTTCGATTTCTGTCTTAGTAACCTTTGTATCAACCTTAGTTACTGTAACACCTTTGTATTTACCAAGCTTAACTTCTGGCTTAAGGGCAACTTCAGCTGTGAAGATGAACTCTTTGCCTTTCTCGATCTGAACGATGTCGATCTGTGGCTGAGAAACGATATCAAGACCACTCTCATCATAAGCTTCTGGATAAGCTTCGTTGAGAAGAATGTCAGCAGCCTCCTCAAAGAATACATTTGCTCCATACATCTTTTCGATGAGTGCTCTAGGTACCTTTCCTTTACGGAAACCAGGAACAGAGATAGACTTCTTCTGACGCTGGTATGCCTTGTCGCATGCCTTGTCAAATCTGTCAGCATCAACTGTAACTGTAAGTTTCGCCATGTTATGCTCTAAATTCTCAACCTTTACGCTCATTTTCTTTAAATATCCTCCTTAAAAGTCATAAGTTCCTGTAAAGTTTTCACTGAAACAGGCATTAAAAAATTATATCATAGACTGTCAATAGTGGCAAACTATGATTTATTCACTATTTTTTTCGCGAAAAAAACTACCTCTCGCAGACGATTGCCTCAGCAACCTTTGCAGCGCTCTCAGCGTCAATAAGCTTTGTGATAATAGCCAATGCAAACTCAATTGATGCCGCCATGCTACGTCCTGTGATGATGTTGCCATCAGTTACAACTGGCTCATCGATATAAGTTGCACCGTTAAGTTCCCTATCCATTCCAGGATAAACAGTAGATTTAACACCATGCAGAATTCCAGCTTTGCCGAGTACTGTTGGGCCAGCGCAAATTGCAGCCACAACTTTTCCCGCCTCGTTTGCATCCTGAAGAGCATTAATAACAGGAACATTGTTTCCGAGATTCTCTACCCCCTTCAATCCGCCAGGAATTACCACACCATCGTACTCTTTAAAATCCACGTCACGAATATTTTTATCAGTAATGATTTCAATCTGATGAGAGCTCTTAAATTTCCCACGGTTCTGAGCAGATATCAAATCCACTTCAATCCCAGCTCTTCTCAATAAATCAACGACTGTAAGTGTCTCAACTTCTTCTGAACCGTCTGCGGCACAAACAACTACTTTAATCATTATCTAACTCCCTTCATTCGCTTGTTATTGCGAGTGATTACGCATACAATATAGATATTAACATATTTTTAGGAAAAAAAATAACAAAATCTACATATAATGCATAAAATGGAGGACAAATATGGAAATCGAGAGAAAATACCTAATCGACACTCTTCCAGAAGACCTTTCCACATGGAAAAGTCGATACATCGAACAAGGCTACATCTGCCAAAAACCTGTACTTCGCATCCGCCACAGCGAGGACGACTACAACTTCGTCTACAAATCCGCTGGACTCATGGCTCACGAGGAAATCACAGTTCCTCTGGACGAGGAGTCATATAATCACCTTGCCAAAAAAGTAGACGGCAAGCTCATCAAGAAGACCCGCTACATCAAACCACTCGCTGATTTCATGACGTGTGAGGAAGCAGGTCTAGCCCGCCTTGCCAAGCATCCCGAATATGTCGGACTAGATGAGCTCCGCGGTCTAATTATCGAGCTTGATGTGTTTGACAATATTCCGGGTCCCGATGGAACACCTCTTAAACTCGCAGAGGTAGAATTCCCATCCGAAGAAGTTGCAAATGCATTTATCCCACCAAAGTGGTTTGGTGAGGACGTGACTATGGAAGGGAAGTATCATAATAATCAGATGATTTATTCTTGAAGTAAGCGTTGTAATCCATAATTATGCTTTTATTAGCGCCAATCAGCGGAAGCTTGGTGCAAGCGCTGTATTTTATAATTTTGCCTGTATTAGCGCCGATCAGCGGTTTGAAACATTGTTTTTGTTTCTAGAAACGAAGCAAAAACGATGTTTCACCGGCTCGGCGCTATAAATATACATAAATCTATAGAATTAAACGCTCGCAAGCTCGCTACTGGGACCCCACATACGAAATTTCCTGCACTAATCGTCGATCTTCCGTAGGTCATAGATTTCCAACAAACCCAAATCATGTGAAATCCCTTATTTCAACTCATTCACATGACTTCTCGCGCCCCACATTTCCTAGAGCCAACTTAAATTAATCATGTGCGGCTGCGCCGCAGGGGTATCCTAATATGTTTGCTTGATAACAGCTTTTCATCAAAAAGCAGCCTGTCAAGGATAGCGAAGCCACTTGAGGCTTACGTCCTTAACAGGCTGCTTTCTTTGATGAATATAATCAGCCAAGCAAACATATATCAATATCCTGCGTTCTCACACCAATCCCACTCTGTGAGCGAAGCGAACACTTGCTTTTCTTACCTACTACGG
>JAZNMP010000030.1:0-7410 GCA_045579705.1 Lachnospiraceae bacterium | reverse complement strand
GAGCTTGAAGTAATGGTGTGAATCCAAACAAATCCTCAATTTCACACCACGCCTCAAAAAAGTCACTGGTGTGAGATTAACTATTTCTTGCTTTTCTCACCAACTACGGAAACAACAACACAATCTTCATATTTTCCGTATTCCAAACGCACCTACAAAGGCAAGTCAGCTCCGCGAACTACGGAAAACCCAGCTCAAACCTTCTATTTTCCGTAGTCCAGGCATGCCACCATAGCAAGTCAAGCGCCTCTCACATATCCCACTTACCACCCCATACCCCATCCCTTGACATATTCCATTTCCAAGTGCATATAATAGAACAATACCACGACATATCCTCAGAACGGAGTAAATATGCTAAAGATTACAGACAACATCGAATACCTTCCTTCTTCTAACGAGCCACTTTCAGCGGACGTTTATGTCATCCGAGGTGCAAAGAACAACTATATCATAGACACCGGTTCAAACGATGAAGCCTACAAAAAAATCGAAGAGGTAAAAAATAAGATTATAATCATCACGCATTTTCATGCTGATCATATTGGAAATTTGTCCAGAATAGATATACCTGACACCAATCTATACGTCGGAAAATACACAAAAGATTACTGCAAACGTGGCACCGAAATCCTGAACTCTATCACTATTGAAGACGGCGCCAACATCCGAATTTCCGCTATACCTAGCTCACACGCCAAAGGTTCCCTCGCCATAACCGTAGACAACAAATGGCTCTTTCTCGGAGATTCCTACTATTGCAGCGCCAAAGGCTACAATGTAAGCCTCCTGCATGATGAAATCGAGTTCCTAAAGAACGAGCCTTTTGAATATGCCATCCTTTCACACGATGAAAACAGATACTCGAAAAAAGAAATCCTAGATAACTTAAAAGCGATCTACTCAAATCGAAGCAAAAATGAACCATACATTAAGCTCGAACAATAAATTAAACTCTCCCCTAGCTACGACAAAGTAATCCTATACTCATAAAAAAAATGGATTAGCCCTTCAGCTAATCCATTTACTTTATCCACATATTCTTTCGTAAAGCTTGTCATACTCACGATTAATCTCTTGAACCATATCATTATCACCATCCGGGTTATCTGGATGGTAAATCTTTAGCAGGTCTTTATAACGCTTCTTTAATGAAGACTCATCATTATGAATTCCGCAGAAGAACCAAGCGGTCTGAACCACCTCAGTTCCATCGCCACCTGCAATCCTATCATATTCTGAAGCCATATCCGAAAGGCGCTTCTCCTCCTGCTCTTTCCAGGTTTTAAATTCCTGCCTCTCTCTCGCGAGCTTCCTAACCTCGTCCTCAAGCACGCCCCATTTCATGGTAAAAAGTCTTTCCTTGAGTTCAAGTTCCTTTAACTTCTTATCAATCTCCCTGAGTTCCTCGTCTAGAGACTCCTTACTAATTTCTCTATCCAAAGTACGATCCTCCCATATATAACACACTCGATTCCATTCAGAGTATCGAACTTCCTGTTCAACCCATAGTGTCGGGAAAATCTTCAAGTCAATATCTTGGGCTACTCGCAAAATATTACGTAATTATTTTACAATATATAGACAGCTTTTTCAATCGGAACATGTTTTCGTAACACTTCGTAAAAAGCCTGAAAATCTTGCCTTTCCACTCCAATGAACTTCGTTTTTATTTACACAATCTAGATTGTTCTGTATAATATACAATAGTGTTTTTTATTTAGGAGGATTTTAATGGATAATTCAAATTACACTAATCCAAACGGTGGTTTTGATACACCTGTTGCACCAAAGAAAAACAACAACTCAAAGGTAATCATCATCATCGTAGCAGTTATCGCTGCACTCATCGTTGGAATCATCTGCTTCAGCTTAGCTTCTGGCTCTGATTCTACAAAAGACAATAGCGTAAAAACAACTACAACAAAGAAATCTACAGCAAAGAAGTCTACTACAAAAGCTTCACTTCCAGATGAGCTTGCTCTTAAATACACAGATGTATTTAACAATACAATCACTGCTGGCGGACTTACAGCTATGGATCCTAGCACAAACGAGAATTTCAAATCTGTTTATGAAACTATGATGTCAGCTGGTGCAAAGAAGTACACTATTGGTGTAAACACCAGCAACGGTTCAAGCATCCAGCTTATTGCAGCAAACCACGATATCATAGAAATCTCTATGAAGTCTTTCAATACAGAATACAACATCGAAAGAACTGACAAGAACGATGACTATACAGTATTCGAAGGAACATATGGCGAGTCACTTAAGACAGTTATCATCGAAGGTTACAACTTCATCTTGGTTGGTATGACAGCTAGCGATGATTACTATCCTACACTTAAAGAGCTCGAAGTAAATACAGCTAAAGAACTCGTAAAGGCACAGTAACTTATAAACCATATTTTTTCAAAGTAAAAAACACTGACGAATTATAATTACTAAAACACTAATTACACATAAAAAAGCCGAAATGGAAATTTTCCACTTCGGCTTTTTTCTTTAATAAAATCTTCGGCATTTAGAATGATTAAAGATTTTCCTTGAGGAATGCTTCAAGCGCTGCTGCACACTCCTCTTCCTGATCTCCTTCAACAACGATATGCAAGTCATGTCCCTGTTTAGCACCAAGGCTCATTACACCAAGGATACCCTTTGCATTAACTTTCTTACCATCCTTTTCGATAGAAACATCGCAAGGGAAAGCAGCTGCCTGCTTTACGAATAGACCAGCTGGTCTAGCATGCATACCCTGTGGATCAGTAAGTGTGTAAGTAAATTCTTTCATTTCATTCTCCTTTGTTCGTCAATAGTATTATTACCTATTAATTTATTAAAGATGCCGAACTAATTATAAATTACTCGACGTCTTTCTTCAATACTCCAAGAAGGAACATTGTTACTAAAGAACCTGCGAGCCAAGCTACGATGTACATAAGTGGGTTACCAACTGTAGCGAACACGAATACTCCACCGTGAGGTGCTCTAAGTGTACATCCAAAGAGTGCTGATAAAAGTCCAGCAACACCAGCACCTGCCATTGTTGCAGGAATTACATGTACTGGGTCAGCAGCTGCGAATGGAATAGCACCTTCTGTGATGAATGATGCACCCATGATAACATTTGATAACCATGATGATCTCTCAGCCTTTGTAAACTTCTTAGGGAATACTTTACAAGCAAGAGCGATTCCAAGAGGAGGAACCATACCACCAGCCATAACAGCTGCCATTGAGATAAATGCAACTTTTTCAAGTGATGGATCTGAAGCTGCCTGTACGAGCATACCTGAACCGAATACATAAGCGGCTTTGTTGATTGGGCCTCCCATGTCGATAGCCATCATAGCACCGAGGAGAAGACCAAGTAGCCAGATTGCTCCACTTTCATAGATAGATGTAAGTCCACTTGAAAGTGCTGTGTTAATCAAACCAATAATTGGGTTGAAGATGAAGCACATAAGTACTCCAGTGATAAAGATACCGCAAAGTGGGTAAATGAGGATAGGTCTAATTCCGTTCATAGCTTCTGGAAGACCTTCTGTAACCTTCTTTAACCACAGAACTGTGTAACCAGCGATGAAACCGATAGCGATTCCTCCGAGGAATCCTGAAATTGTGTTTACATCTTTGCCAGCAAATGCGAAGTTCTGAATAAACTGGCTGAATGCACCCTTGTCTGTGCCGAAGTCAGCCCACTGCTTTGCGAATGCTTCAAGTGCCTGGTTTCCGTTTGCAGCGATCATACCGCCTGTGAAACCAACAGCAAGACCTGGTCTATCAGCGATTGAATATGCGATATAACCAGCAAGTACAGGAACCATAAGTCCCATTGCAGATCCACCTACATACTTAAGGAAAGCTGCAAGAGGAGTTGCTGTACCGAATGCACCACCAGCTGATCCGCCGAGTCCAGCGAGTGTATCAACCAGGAATGCAAGTGCTACGAGGATACCACCACCAACCACGAATGGAAGCATGTGAGATACACCACTCATAAGGTGTGTGTAAATCTGGTGTCCTGCACCACCTTTTTCTGTCTTAACTTCTGTGTCTGCGCCTGTTGCTTTGTAAATTGGAGCATCACCATTGTGTGCTTTCTTTACAAGCTCGTCAGCCTTGTGGATACCATCTGCAACCTGAACCTGAATGAGCTTCTTGCCATCAAATCTGTCCATAGGTACCTTTGTGTCAGCTGCTACGATAACAGCTTTAGCGTTCTTAATATCCGCATCTGTAAGGACATTCTTTGCACCGCCAGAACCTCTAGTTTCTACCTTGATAGAAATACCATTCTTATGACCTGCCTGCTCAAGTGCTTCAGCAGCCATATAAGTATGAGCGATTCCAGTAGGACAAGCTGTAACAGCGAGCACTTCGTATCCGTCTGCAGATACTTTTTTAGTTGTCTCTCCACCTTCAGCTTCGTCGATTACGTTCAGGAAGTCTTCTGGAGTCTTTGCAGCTCTAAGTTCTGATACAAAATCTGGTCTCATCAGTAGTGTAGATAATCTACTAAGTACTTCAAGATGAACATTGTCTTCTGTGTTTGGTGCTGCAATGAGGAAGATCAAATCTACTTTGTTTCCATCCATTGCGTCGAAATCAACCCCGTCAGGAAGTACCATAGCTGCAAGTCCTGGTTTTGTTACTGCATCTGACTTGCAATGAGGAATAGCAATGCCGTCACCTACGCCTGTCGTTCCTTCTGCTTCTCGTGCAAAAACACCTTTTTTATATGTTTCTGCATCCTTAACATTCCCCTGTTTCACCATAAGTTCAACCATCTTGTTGATGGCATCTTCTTTTGATGAAGCGTGTCCGTTCAGTTCAATAGACTGAACCTGAAGTAAGTCTCTGGTTTTCATGCTTACTTTCTCCCTTCATTAAACCCGAATCAAACCTTCCGCTCCTAGAATTCGTAGTCTCTTCCTAATTCCTGGAGCAATGCTTTAACTTCTTCTTTCTTTGCGAGTTCTTCTGAGTAAGAAGAAGCCGAACCTGAGCAGAGTCCTGTAAAGAACGCCTTCTCATAGTTCTTTGTTGCAAGATATCCAGCAGTGAACCCAGCCACAAAAGAATCTCCTGCACCAACAGTATTTATAACCTTTCTATCAAAGGTACCGTTGTAACGCCATTCTCCATTTTCATCAACCATCATAGCGCCATTTTTTCCCATAGAAACGATTACGTTTCTCGCGCCTTTCTCCTGGAGCTTCTTTGCATATGGAAGAATTTCTTCTGGAGTTTCAAGTTTTACACCAAAGATTTCTCCAAGCTCCTTGTGATTTGGCTTGATTACAAATGGATGATATTCGAGAGTATTCATAAGAAGATCCTTTGTTGCATCTACAGCGATTAGAACCTTCTTCTCTGCTAATCTCTTCATGATGTCTGAATACATAGTTTCAGGCATTGTAGATGGAATTGAACCTGCGAGGACGAGTACATCGCCTTCTTTGAGAGTATCGATTTTTGAAAAAAGTTCCTCAATATTCTCTTTTGATACATGAGGTCCCATACCATTTATCTCAGTTTCGCCGTTAGAACGAAGCTTAAGATTAATTCGAGAAATGCCTTCTTTAACTTCGATGAAATCAGTATTGATTCCTTCAGTCTCGAGCATTCTCTTGATCTCCATTCCTGTAAATCCAGCGGTAAATCCGAGAGCAGTGTTTTCGAAACCGAGATGTTTCAAAACGATAGAAACATTGATTCCCTTTCCGCCCGGATACATGATTTCCTTACAGGTACGATTTACTTCACCTACTTCGAAGTTCTCGACATCAGCGATGTAATCGATAGAAGGATTTAGGGTTACTGTGTAAATCATTCTCATACCTCCGTAATATTCGTGTATGTGGAATAGTTATCATCTCCGAGATGATTTGTAATGATATGAGCTTTATCAAAATCAGCAAATTTCACTGCGGAAATTAAACCGAATTTATTTGAGTCAGCCAGAATATATACGTCTTTCGTATTCTCCATAGCGGCTCTCTTCATCAAAGCTTCTTTCATCTCTGGAGTTGTAAACCCGTTCTTCTTTGTGATTCCATTTGTACCAAAGAAGCCTTTTGTAAAATTGTACTTAAGTACATTTCTAATAGCTTCTTCACCGACGACAGCGTCAGTAGATTCTTTATATTCACCACCCAGGATGAACACTTTAAATCCACGTTTAGTCAATGAAATCAGATTTGTAATTGAGTTTGTAACGAATACCGCTCCCTTAGCTTCGATTTTGTCTATCATGAGCTCTGTTGTTGTACCAGAATCCAAATACACAAAATCATCATCCGTTATCAGGCCTGCTGCATACTCAGCAATTTCCATCTTATTCGATGCGTTCTTTGTACGACGTCTGGTTATCTTCTCATCCTTCGTAGTTGGCTTATTTGAAATAGCTCCACCACGAACTCTAGAAAGTTTACCAGCTTCGTCCAAAGTCCCCAAGTCCCTACGAACAGTTGATTCTGACGCACCTGTATGTTCCATAATCTGTGATAAAGTAGCGCTCCCCAAGCGATCCACAAATTCACAAATCATTGCAAGTCTGTCCTCTGTTAGCACGTCGTTTCCTCCTAATACATATTCGACCGATTAGAATCGGTCAACTTCATTCACTAACCACATTATAATATGGTTTTTCATTCATAATCAATCAAAACTCGCCAAAATCATTCACAAAAATGAAGCCTCGTTTTTGGATATTTTGTCGAGAAGTGAATTCACCTTCCACTTCCTCACCATGAATCTAGTTCAACAATATTTCCATGCATATTGTTATTCTAGGCTTGATTTTCTAAGCAAAAAAGTATAAGATATTCTAAGTGCGCAGGAGTGGCGGAATGGCAGACGCGCTAGCTTCAGGTGCTAGTGATAGCAATATCGTGTGGGTTCAAGTCCCATCTCCTGCATAATAAAAGAGCAGATAGCTAAGCTATCTGCTTCTTTTATTATACGTAGCTGTGTCTTGAACCCTTTCTAAGATAATGCACAATATCGTGCGGGGTGAGTAAAAAATAAGGTCCTGTGGATCTTATTTTTTTCGAACCGACCTAGCCAGCGCGAAGCGTCTGGCGAGAATCAAGTCCCATCGGTACTCGTCTTATTTTTTGGATATTCAATATCACCTTATTCTTCTAACATCTTAAGCAGCTCATCAGCGCTATTTGCACTAATTCCTTCTTTATTCTCACAGCCATCATAATTAGCATAATACGTAACTTTATGATGCTCATCAATCATTACGCCAAATTTTAGATATTGCTTATCTCCTTCGTAATTCCTCTCAGCATCTTTCATATTTCGTACCGCTGAATCCAGTATAACTGCGATATTATTTCTGTTAGCTTCATCTGTCGGAGAAGCCAATAAGTTAAACACAGACGGATCTAAGAG
>JAZNMP010000029.1:0-42660 GCA_045579705.1 Lachnospiraceae bacterium | reverse complement strand
CTTTTCATCAAAAAGCAGCCTGTCAAGGATAGCGTAGCCACTTGAGGCTTACGTCCTTAACAGGCTGCTTTCTTTGATGAATATAATCAGCCAAGCAAACATATATCAATATCCTGCGCTCTCGCACCAATCCCACTCTGTGAGCGAAGCGAACACTTGCTTATCTTCTAAGTCTATTACCTATTCCATCTGCTTCATACTTCGCCTTCGTCTTTAGTGCGGACTTCAGCTCATCAAATCTATCGATAAGCTTGCCTTCTGGAATGATGATATCCAGAGAAACAGCCATACTATCAACGAGGAACTCTGTGATATCATCTTCAGAAATCATCTTCACAAGCTGATATTTTTCTTCCAAATCATCAGTGTCCAGGAATTTGTTTAATATAGTAGGAATATCAAACTTCTCCTCTGTATCTGATGCATGAAGCATCTCTGCGTTCGGTGAATGAACCGACTCAGCAGCCACTCCCTCACCAGCATTTCCTACAAGCTCAAATCTATATTTCTGAGTCACTTCAGGATATTTCGCATGGTCCACTTCACTTATAAACATATCGTATGGACGCACGTACATACCATAATCACCATAAAGTGCCTGGTAGCATACCATCTTCTCTCTGGTTTCGCTGTGTTTTACTATCCCGATTATCTGATACATTTTATTCTTAAAATGGCGATAAATCTCACCTGATTTCGGATTACTCTGAGGCATAAATAAACTCCTTCTAGTTTTTTTCATCAACTAATTCTATATCTGATATAATAAATCAAAATCAGCAATTATCAAAGGAGTATTTATGACAAATCTAGACGATTTACTCTCTTTAGAGTTTTATAAAAAAAGCCCTTATTTCGGGAGCGACCACAATATGCGCTTCAAAATCGAAAGAGTTGAAGAGGAACTCGTCATCACTTCATGGAAAGGACCTCTAAACTTCGAAACTACGAAGGAAGAAAAAATCGAACACAAAGAACCTTTTACAAACAAAGGTCTGCAGGCGATCTGTGATTATATCAACGAGAACGCTGCAAACTACTAAAAAAAACGCCCGGCATCAGCCAGGCGCTTTACTAATTTAATGATTAATTTCTCTTTCCGAGGATGCTAAGCACTCTAAGGAACAAGTTTACGATATCTACGTAAATATCTACTGAAGAATCGATTGCATTATTCATAGTCTTAGGATAACTCTGTGCTCTAGACCAATCGAAGCCGATGTAGCCACAGAAGAGCAATGCTACAAAAAAGTCGATAGCTGTAGGCTCAATGATTCCTGCAAACATCATAACTACCTCAACTATGATAACTACGAGGAGTGAGATGAACAAAACTTTTCCAAGTCCTGCGAAAAACTTAGGAATGATAGTTGAGATAACCATCATTAGAATTGTCGCTCCCAGAGTTACATAGATAGCTGAAATTACAGTCTGTGGTGCATAATAGTAAACCACACCATTTAGGATAATACTAAATCCAATAGCGAGGAGGACGAAACCGCCATAGCTTACCGCTGCGCTATTTGATCTGTACGCAATAAACATACCACCAAATGAAAAACCAAAGTACAACAGGATTGATGTGAGATATCCCATCTCTGACAGTGGCTCTGCAAAGAATCTCATCACAAAGAAATTGATGATGAATCCTGAGCAAACTGTAAGCCCAATCACCAGGTTGTAAAGCTGCTCCGAAATGATTTCTGAACCATCAACCTGTTCAAACATTCTCTCGCGTCTCATTTCTGCATCTGAACGTTTCATAATCTTCCTCCTAACTTTCCGGTCCTAATTACTATTCCAAATCTAACAAACCTTTTTCAATCAAATCATAGATCGTTTCATAAGTCTCATCATCGTAATGCAAACCATCTGTTGAATTAAAGCCTTTCTTCTGAAGAACAGAGAAAGTATCGATATAATCATATCCAGCATCTGAAAGCTTGATATTGAACTTCTTAATCTGAGAATTTGTGATGCTAGGATAATTCTTTACCGGGTTTACAGATACCAGTACCAACTGAATAGAATCATCTTTGCCTGTAAGCTCCTCGTACTCTTCGATGTAATTCTTGCTGTTTCCCAAATCATTTACACCGAGACATACGACATATCTCCACTTTGTAAGAGCTGTATTCTCTTTTCTAATCTTCTCAATCTGTTTCAATGCAGTATTCTTGAACCAGTAATAACCCTGTCCGACCTTTGCCACACAGAACTCTCTCTCGTGTGATTCGATGTCGACAGCTTTGTCCATTCCTACAAAACGACTATCTCCGATAAAGATAGTTCCTACTGTTTCATCATCAGCTGTATATGCATTCTTGCCGCTCTTTGTAGCATTCGTTTCAGTCGTCTGGGCTTTCTCGACAGGAAACAGCGAACCTCCATTACGCTTAAAGCTGGTAACCAGCACGATTACAGCAAAGAGGATCGCAGCGATCAGTACAACTAGCGCCAATATAAAGTCTGAATACTTCTTCATACCTATAACCTTCTATTTAAACTTTTTTCGTAAACGATTAGTATTATACGCTTATCGAAGCAGAATTTCCACATTTGTGTCAGAATGCTCTATTTGTCTGGAAAAAATTCTAGCTCTCTCGACCATGGTCTGCCTAGAAATCGCAATCTTTCCTTCAGTCCCCAAAGTACTCTCAGCCAGAAGCAATAGCAGGATTCTCAAATCCCTGCCGATGAAGCGATAAGTTCTCTCACTGTTATCATGATAGTAGATATCTATC
Source organism: Lachnospiraceae bacterium (assembly GCA_045579705.1). Lineage (GTDB taxonomy): Bacteria > Bacillota > Clostridia > Lachnospirales > Lachnospiraceae > Lachnocurva. The sequence continues at coordinate 39,916 of JAZNMP010000029.1, read as the reverse complement.
AGATATCTAAAGAGCAGATAAGTAGAAAATCTCTCCAGCGAATTTGTCAGGAAATCATCCCGATCCTCAAGCATCTGGTGAACCCGACGCTGAACCTCTTCCAAATTCTCATTTATAGAATCCATAAATTCCGTCCAAAGCGGATTTACAACCTCCATCGTCGCGATATTTCGAAGGATGTTCTCGTCATCATCTTCGGTCACGGTGAAATGCAAGGCCTGCTTCCATCTTTCCAGCAAGTCCACATTTCTCTCCTGCATGATAGCGATGTCCCTGTCTCTCATCTCGAGAACTGAAAGGAGCAAAGCTTCCTTCTCTTTATCCATGTCAGAATTCTCGATTTCTTCCTCAAAAGCCTGTTCATCCATTTCTGCATCTTCATCCCCAAAAGGATCCTCGCCAAAGATTCCATCGTCTTCTCTGTCCTCATCATCGATATCCTCTGTAATATATCTAATAGGCTCCTCTGTACTGAAAAAAATCTCTGCAGCTTCTGGACATGAAAGCGTGAGATCAACCTGCTCATAAATCGGTGTATCCGCATAGAATCTAGGATACTCCGTACAAGTCACACAAAGTCCCCCTTCTCCAAGCGCGAGGATGATGTCACATAGATTGGAATCGTTTAAGAAAGGGCATCTTTTTTTCGGTGCAAGCTCAAAATAATAACCGCCATCGTTGCCACGAAGTCGCTCACGAAGCTTCTTTCCTATCGGCATCGGCATCGCTTTATACATGCACGCACTGTTGTCGTCGACATCAACCTGCCAGCCTGCACAGCAAGTATCTATGCACTCTCCTCCGACACACTTAAACTTCTTATAGTAATCAGGATATACGTATCTCATTTCATCTCCATAAGCGCTCTATAAGCACCGCGCTATTCAAACTTTCATATACAAAAGGAAGCGAGTTAGGATCATCCTAAACTCGCTCCCGAAATCGTGCGGATAACAGGAGTTGAACCTGCACGGGGGTTGCCCACCAGAACCTAAATCTGGCGCGTCTGCCAATTCCGCCATATCCGCATATTTATTCGCGTTTCACACGCAGGAATAAATATAACCCAACCAGGCTCAAAAATCAAGCATTTTTTCGACTCGCGCGCAAAAAAACAACCACCCGATTGACTCTGCTAGAAATTCTCAAACCATGCCTTTGCATACTCTCCGATAGCTGGCACGATCGTCTTTATTTCAACATTTGATGTATTTATACAAAGGTCAAATCCCTCTCTGGAACCCCATTTATATGGAGCAAACAAATCATGATTTGAAGCTCTGGATTTATCAATCTTCTTAATGTAGCGAATCATCTCTTTATCAGACATGTTTTCGCCTTCTTCGGCTCTCTCCTGACATCTCTTTACCTTTGAATCCATATCGGCAAAGATAAATACCTTGAATGGATGGTATTCATCAAGTATCGCATCCGCAGCACGCCCTACGATAACGCAGTCACCCTTCTCAGCGATTTCGTGCAGAACCTCGCTCTGCCATGTGATCAGCGTAGTTCCTGGCGTCTCGATAAGTGGCATATATGCAAAAGTATGATTGAAAGTAATAGGATAATTCTTCCAAGCACCTTCTTCGATAGTCTTATCTATAAACCCCTTGTCGAGTTTACTCTTCTCAGCGATTGCATCGATGATTTCTTTGTCATAATAAGCAAAGCCTAATCTCTCTGCCAGACGTTTTCCCACTTCTCTACCACCACTACCGAATTCACGATTGATAGTAATAATCCTCATAACTAGCCCTCCTTTGTAACCCTGTCCTTTCCGGATGCCTTTGATTCGTACAATGCTTTGTCAGCTTTGTAGAAGACCTTATCCATAGTATCGCCTTCCTCAAATGCAGCAATTCCAGCTGATACTTTGATACTAAACATAGTTTCTCCTACCACTATTGTACTATTAGAGATTTCTTCTCTCAACTTCTGTAAAGTATTATACAACGTTTCAGAATGATTTTCTCCTAGTTCTATAAAGAGAAACTCATCGCCGCCCCAACGACAGGCCAAAGTATGATTGCTAATCATATCCTTAAGTTTCGCACCTACGAATCTAAGGGCTGCATCACCAGCTGCATGTCCATAAGTATCATTTATGGATTTAAAATTATCGATATCCATGATAGCAACTGTAAAGTCGTCGATTTCTTTAAGACCGCTATTCTCAACGAAACGGATCAATCCCAGTCTGTTAAAGAGGCCTGTTACCTTATCAACCACCGCTTCCTTGTTCAACTCGTTATTCTTTGTCACGATACCTTTTACAAACATTGATGAAAAAAGAATTACAACGAAGAACGTTACTATGCAGTTAAAGAAATGAAAGACGAAATAATCTTCACCAGAATATATATTTCTAACAAATGGAAGTGTTCCAAATCTGCTATCCAGAAGTAAACCAAAGAAGACTAATATATTTATCGCTGTTAGAATCCAGGATAATTTTTCCGGGCTAAACATTCCTTCATACACCAAAGTCTGAAAGAAATAGGCACAAGTCAGAGCTATAAGCCATAACTGAAAGCCAGCCGGCCAACCGATAACCGTGGTTGCTATGGACGAATGGACCAAAACTTCTAAATAGACCATCATAACGTATAGTTTGTACTTTTTCTTCTTAATCGCGAAATAGAACAGTACATACAAAAGCAAACTAAAGATGTTTATTACAAACATCTCTTTCACTTGATAATTCCAGTACAAAAACTGAAGAAAAGAATGGACCGCCAAAAGACCTATATTCAAAAACGAGAAGAACCACTTTACCGATTCCTCCGCGATTTTACCACTTTTAAATATAACTAAATCTATACTTTTTTCGTTCATACTTACGCATCCCTTAATAAAAAAACATGCGATAGTCAAAACTAGTTCAACTATCGCATGCATAAAAATTTCTGATTATAAATAGATTAGAACTTACCAGCCTTAGCAGCTTCTTCAACTGAAACAGCTACAGCTACAGTAGCACCAACCATTGGGTTGTTACCCATTCCGATGAGACTCATCATTTCTACGTGAGCAGGAACTGATGAAGAACCAGCGAACTGAGCATCTGAATGCATACGTCCCATAGTATCTGTCATACCATAAGAAGCAGGACCAGCAGCCATATTATCTGGGTGAAGTGTACGTCCTGTACCACCACCTGAAGCTACTGAGAAGTATGGCTTACCAGCTTCGATACGTTCTTTCTTATATGTACCTGCAACTGGGTGCTGGAATCTAGTAGGGTTTGTAGAGTTACCAGTGATTGATACACCTACGTTCTCTTCCCACATGATTGCTACACCTTCCTGAACATCGTCAGCACCGTAGCAGTTTACGAGTGCACGAGCGCCCTTTGAGTAAGGTGTCTTTGAAACGATGTTAAGCTTTGCAGCCTTGTAATCGTACTGTGTCTCAACGAATGTGAATCCGTTGATACGTGAAATGATCTGAGCAGCATCTTTACCGAGACCGTTAAGGATAACTCTAAGTGGGTTCTTACGAACCTTGTTAGCGTTATTAGCGATACCGATAGCACCCTCAGCAGCAGCGAATGACTCGTGACCAGCGAGGAATGCGAAGCACTCTGTCTCTTCTTCAAGAAGCATCTTTCCGAGGTTACCATGTCCGAGACCTACCTTACGGTGATCAGCAACTGAACCTGGGATACAGAATGACTGAAGGCCTTCACCGATAGCTGCAGCAGCGTCAGCAGCACGTCTAGCGTCCTTCTTGATAGCGATAGCAGCACCTACAGTGTAAGCCCACTTAGCGTTCTCAAAGCAGATACCCTGGATGCCTTCTACCATGTGATATACATCAAGGCCAGCATCTTCTGTGATCTTCTTAGCTTCTTCGATATCTTTGATACCGTATTTATTTAAAGTAGCATTGATCTGATCAATTCTTGCTTCATAATTTTCAAATAAAGCCATTGTATATCTCCCTTCTATTACTCTTTACGAGGATCGATGAACTTAACTGCATCGTCGATACGGCCGTACTGACCCTTTGCTTTTTCCCAAGCTGTGTTAGGATCATCACCCTTCTTGATGAAGTCTGTCATCTTACCAAGAGAAACATACTTGTATCCGATAACTGTATCGTTCTCATCGAGAGCGAGGTCTGTTACATAACCTTCTGTCATTTCAAGGTATCTAACACCCTTCTCTTTTGTACCGTACATAGTACCAACCTGTGAACGAAGTCCTTTACCAAGGTCTTCAAGGCCAGCACCAACTGAAAGTCCGTCATCTGAGAATGCAGACTGTGTACGTCCGTAAACGATCTGAAGGAAGAGCTCTCTCATAGCTGTGTTGATGGCATCACAAACCAAGTCTGTGTTGAGTGCTTCGAGGATTGTCTTTCCCTGAAGAATCTCAGCTGCCATAGCCGCTGAATGAGTCATACCTGAACATCCGATTGTTTCGATCAGTGCTTCTTCGATAACACCGTTCTTTACATTAAGTGTAAGCTTGCAGGCACCCTGCTGTGGTGCACACCAGCCTACTCCGTGAGTAAAACCTGAAATATCTTCTATCTTCTTTGCGTGTACCCACTTTCCCTCTTCTGGGATAGGTGCTGGTTCGTGTTTAGCACCTTTAGCTACAGGGCACATATGCTGTACTTCTGTTGTGTAAATCATAGGAACTCCTTTCATAAAAGATCTCTTAATACACACATTGTTTATTTTCTCACAAAGCAAGCGGATTGTAAAGAGAAAGCACCATTTCTCTTTATAAAAATCCCACTTAACTTTGAAAAAAAATTCAGTAATTTTTTACAAAAAATGATAGAAACTAAAACTCAAGTTTCTTCTATCTCTTTGTGACTACATTTCCTGGAGCCTTAAAGATGCTGTTAGGAGGAACCACTCCTCTAACAGGAGAAAGTGGATATACATTTGAATTCTTGCAAACCACCGTACCAGGATTCAATACGCTGTTACATCCAACCTCAACATGATCACCGAGCATAGCTCCGAATTTCTTTAAACCGGTTTCGATTTCTTCACCGTTTTCTCTGTCTTTGACAACTACGAGAGTCTTATCAGATTTAACATTTGATGTGATAGAACCAGCTCCCATATGTGAATAGAAACCGAGTACTGAATCACCTACATAGTTATAATGTGGAACCTGTACATGATTGAAAAGTACCACATTCTTAAGCTCTGTGGAGTTTCCAACTACACAGTCTTTACCTACGATAGCATTTCCTCTGATGAAAGCACACTGACGGATTTCAGAATTCTCATCAATGATAAGTGGTCCGTGCAGGTAAGCGCTGTCAAATACAGTAGCACTCTTTGCAACCCAGATATCCTCTCCTATCTGGTCGAATTTGTCCTTTGGAAGTGTAGGACCGAGTTTTTTAATAAAATCAGAAATCTCAGGAAGCACTTCCCAAGGATAAGTCTTTCCTTCGAACAGCTCCTTTGCAATAGTCTCTTCCAAAGTGTACATATTTTTAATTTCAGCATTAACCATTTGTATCTATATCTCCTGCGTTATTTCTTATAATTTACGGCCGCCTTCTCAAACATCTGGTTGAAGCCTCTATGGATTGGGATATTCTTGATCCTATCCGCTCTAATCTTTATAAACTCTTCGAGCTTCACCATATATTCATCAGAAGTTACCGTTCCGCTCTCGACTCCCGAGAGACCTTTTTCCCAGCTGGCTGTAAGCTCTGGATTCAACAGTGAGCTTAGGGAGTAATTTACGATATCATAAATCATCTCACCTTCCAGCGTCGGTGTCAAAATCTGAGTCTTCTTGTTCAGATTCAGATATTCTTTCTTCACGAGCTTCTTTAGAATTTCCGCTCTAGTCGCACTCGTTCCGATACCCTGGCTCTTTATCGTCTCACGAAGTTCCTCATCTTCGATAAGCTGACCGGCATTTTCCATTGCCAGAATCAACGAACCAGAATTGTATCTCTTCGGAGGACTGGTCTCGCCCTCTTTAATCTTTAAGTTGGAAAAAGTAACCTTGCTTCCCTTCTTAAGCGTCTTTATCGCTTCATAAAGTTCAGCCTGACTTACCTCATCTTCCTCGTTCTCGTTTCCATCTTCCTCGGATTTTTCTTCTTTCTTCTTAGAAAAAGAATAGTTCATAACCGCCAGGAATCCTGGTTCCTTCAGGAACTTACCATTAAAGAAGAAACTTTCAATATCTTTCTTTACAACAGCAGCAACCTTTGTATATTCCGCTGCCGGGAAAAAGATTGCTAAGAATCTACGCACTATGATTTCGTACACATTCAAAGCTCTAGCATTCAAACCTCTAAGCGCAGAAATACCCTGTCCTGTTGGGATCAAAGCGTAGTGGTCCGTAATCTTCTTATCATCTGTATATTTAGTCTTCTCGATTCCTTTATACAGCCCCTGATTCAGGATGTATTCAGCATAAGGCTTCATGCCTGGAATCTGAGTTAGACCTTTGATATTCTTATCAATCTCCTTTGCAACTGCGCTGGAGAGAACTCTCGCATCAGTTCTAGGATAAGTCACCAGTTTCTTCTCATAGAGTTCCTGAATGATGGCCAAAGTCTCATCAGGAGAAATCTTAAAGAATCTGGAGCAATCGTTCTGGATTTCCGCCAGATTATACAGCAGAGGCGGATTCTTCTTCTCTTTTTTCTTTGAAACGGAATCTACGATTCCTTCGAGAGCCACCTTCGCTCCTTCTTCTGGAATCTCGACTTCTTCCTCTGCGATCTCACGAATCAGAGTCTCTGCAGAAGGGCGTTCCTTGAATCCGTTCTCCTTATAGAGAAGCGGTGAATTAAAGTACTTCGAACCTTCCTTTGCCTTCCACTCACCTTCGAGTGTAGCCTTCGTCTCACCATTTATCTCGACAGTACCTAGAACACGATAGAACGGTGTCTTTGTAAAGTCACGAATCTCACGCTCACGTCTGACTACCATTCCAAGCACACAGGTCATAACTCGACCAACAGCTATAGAACAGTAATCTTTGTTCAGGAAATTCGCCATAACTCTTCCGAAACGAATAGATAGCAAACGGGAAAAATTAATCCCCATGAGGTAATCTTCCTTTGCTCTCAGATACGCCGCATCAGAAATCTTGTCGTATTCTGATTCGAGTTTGGCTTCACGGATTCCTCGTTCGATTTCTTCCTTCGTCTGAGAATCAATCCAAACTCTTTTTTCCACCTTTCCTGTGACGTTTGCTTCCTGACGAACCAGTCGGTAGATATACTCTCCTTCTCGTCCCGAGTCGGTGCAAACGTAGATCGTATCTACATCTTCACGATTCAACAGCGAAGAAACTATGTCGTACTGCTTCTTCGCTGATTTGATGATTTCGTATTTATAATTCTTTGGTATAAAGGGCAATGTTTCTAATCGCCATTTTCGGTATTTCTCGTCGTATACTTCCGGATAACTCATAGTGACCAGATGTCCCACACACCAAGTAAATATCAAACTGTCACTTTCTATATAGCCGTCATGATTCGACATCTTCTCGGAGAAAACTTTTGCAAATTCACGAGCCACACTAGGTTTCTCCGCTATAAACAATTTCTTCATTAAAGCTCTTTCATATCAACCAATACTATAGAATTGTCACGTTTTGCCAGGTCTTTAAGACGACTGTCAAATTCCGTCGCTGAGAACAGGTAGATAGCCTTTGCTGTAATCTTTGCTTTGTTCATACTATCAACCAGCTTTTCATAGTCGCTATATGGGAATTCGGCTTTGTCATAATTCGTCTTTGCGACAATATTATTTCTAACACTATCCTGTCCGATGACATCAATAGTGCCTTCCTTTCCGATCCAGATTCCAGTTCTGGAAATCTCGATAGGAGTCTTTCCCATCATATTCAGAATAGAGATGTATTCATCACAAACTTTAATAAAAGTCCATCTCAAATATTCATCCAAACCTGGTTCTATATATGTGTTATAGAACTTCTCAGGTTCCATCATCTCTAAATCAGAGAGATTTGGATAGATAAACTTATAATAGAAATTAATATAAGGGTTCTTTATGCGATAAACACCCTTCTTTGCATTTTCCCATCCGCCTGTGTCAAAGGAAACTACTTTTTCCACAACATCAAAAGCTTCTAGATTCTTTAAATAAACGATAATCTTTGCACGAGAGAATCCCGTGTCCTTAAAGAGATCATTTAACTTCTCATTTCCACGAGCGATAGAAAGCAATAATGTCTGGTATACAGACAGCTCTCTAAGTTCTGAAGACAGAAGTGCCTTTGCAGCATCATACATAGAACCGCTTGGAGTAAGCATCGTGTAAATGACATTCTCCTTTACGCTTCTCTTTCTGCTCCATTTATCGATGAGATCGTGGTTTCCACCCACGATACCAAAAGTTTCAACAGCTTCCTTTACAGAATACTCCGGGAATGCGCGAACGATATCCAGGAAAGGAACACTAGTAAGGCATATCCTTTCCTCAATTACATGTTTTTTATCAGGAAGATATTCATCTCCCTCTTTAAACAGGTGCGATAATTCATTTATCATCAGAACTATCATAACATTTGAAGAGAACACTCCATTTGCTTTTGCAGCAGAAAGTTCTTCCCAGAACCCATCATCTGCCTTAAGTGCATTCTGAAAATCATCGATAGCGATAATCAGTCTACCACCAGATTTCTGCATTCTCTTAAAACAGTCAGTATATGTAACAGGCACTTCCGAGCCAGGAAAAGTCTTTACCACGTCACGTATGAACATGCGCTTCTGCTCTTCCTTAGAAGTATCCCTCATAGCAACATAGAAGCATTCCTTGTCTCTTACAAACTGACGCAGCAATGCCTTTGCTCCAGAATATATCGTACCGTAGAGGAGAACCAGATGCTCTCCCTCAGTAGATGCAATCTGTTCTAGTTTTTTTAATTCGGCAGTTCTTACTACCATAATGCTCCTCCTTTATATAACACAATCTCACAGATATATAATATCAAAATTTTACAGCATGTGTTAATTAATTAAATCTAAATTAAAAAAGTTTATAAATTATTCTATTTTGTTTCCTCTTTAGATTTACGTCGCTGTTCCATCTCAAGCTTTGAATAAACACAGCCACAATAATCCTGCCTATAGAGATCATATTCTTTCGAAAGCTATATAGAGCGCAGATATCCGCCCTTCTTTCTAAATTCAGAAGGCAGAAATTTAACCCCGTATTTTTTAGCTACTTCTGTGCCTATAGTATTAAGAAGCACTGGATCCTTCATCGGGCTGATAGTCAACGTAGTCGTAACATACTCGATTCCCAGTTCCGCAGCAACTCTACAGGCTTCTTCTAATCGAAGTCTAAAACAAACCTCGCAACGCTTTCCGCCCTCAGGTTCTCTTTCCAATCCTCTGACAGCTTCCGTATATCGCTTCGGCTCATAATTTCCTTCCACAAATTTAACAGGATTCTTTAATGGCATCTCCTGTATCAATCTCTGAAGTTCCAAAACCCTACGTTCATACTCCTCTTTGGACTGAATATTCGGGTTATAATAAAAATCAGTTATGTGGAAATACTCTGACAAGTATTCCAGCACATAACTGCTACATGGTGCACAACAACTATGAATTAGTAAGTCAGGTGTGCTTTCATTTCTTTGAAATTCTGAGATTCTATGTTCCAATTCTTTCTGGTAATTAATTCTATTCATAAATTGAAACCCAAATTTAATCCTATGCTCTCTTTGTATTTCTAGAGAGTACGAAGAGCATGATTCCAGCTATGTAAAGCAATGCATTTAAGAGCATAAATACTACTTTATGGAAGGCAATTCCCATTGCAAGCTGAAATACAAATACTGCTGCGTGCAGATAGATAGGTGAACCATCTAACAGCTTCAGTAGCACGATTTCCAGGATTACGATAGAACATACAGCTACAACTGGAACAGAAAGTGCAAAAGTATTTACACAGATGATTACCAGAGTAGCAATTACGAAAGCTGTGAGAAGCATAAGTGACTTGTTTGAAATGAAAGCTTTGATATGTTCGTTCTCACATAGCTTCTCAACAACCTTCTTAAATTTATCTTTAATAGAAATACTGTTAGTTGAATTATTCTCTGCCATAATATTTCCTTTCTCATTGAAATTTGACGCGTTTAATATTATAGCAATATTTTTCTATTTTGTCATTAAAAGCTCTTCCATAGTATCCCAATCATACTGTTTCAGACTCTTTGTCAAATCCTCTACTAACTTCTTTCTATCCTCGGACATCTCATATCCACGCACTTCATCGAGAATCATCTCTATCGCATCGTAGTCCATCTGCTCCACTAGCTCTCGAATCGCATCCAGCGCATCACAGATTACATCATCAGAAACTTCCTTTTTCTCTGTTTGATCCGCTTCTGTTTGATCCGCTTCTATTTCATCGAGCTTCTTAAGTTTGTTTTTAAAATCGCGGTACATCTCTATAAGATCTCTATAATTTGCCTTAATAAAGAGCGCATTTCCAGCTTTACCGGCATCTTCCATCCTACGCGCCAGATCTGACAGCTCGTTTGCACCGATGATTCTTGCACTCGTCTTAAACGCATGCACTTTTATAGTCAACAGATTCCAGTCAGCCTGCTGATAAGCACTTTCCAGCACCTCTATATTCTCATCTATCGTATCGTAGAACATCTTTAAACTACCTACGAACAAAGAGCGTCCACCAGAATTCTCTATACCATCTAATACCGTAATTCCTTCGACTTCATCGATCCATGCGTCTTTTTCGGAAAAATAATCCTTCTCCTCGGATTCCTGCCTCTCAGCCGGCTTCTCCTCAACCTTGTCACCCAAATACTTCATCAGTTCTTTTTCTAAGACGATAGTATTTATAGGCTTTGCCAGATATCCGGTAAAACCTTTTGAAATATAGAATTCCTTCGCATCAGAAACTGCATTCGCAGTAAGCGCAAAAGTCGGAGTCGTAATTCCTCTTTCTTTGATATGAGCCATCGTCTCGATTCCATCCATCTCAGGCATCATATGATCGAGCAGGATGATATCGTATTCTCTCTCTTCCAGTTTATCGAGTGCCTCCTGTCCACTCTTTACTGTATCAACCTGAACCTGAGTAGGTTTTAGCAAACCTGTAATTACTGTCAGATTCATCGAATTATCATCTACAACGAGAGCTCTCGCTTCCGGCGCGATAAACTGAGGCACGTATGGTCCAGTTCTCATATTCTCATCTACCATACTGAATTTACCGATAGGAGTAGCATCTATTATCCTCTGCCTTAAAGTCAGTATAAATTCTGAGCCCTTTCCATATTCACTTTCACACCAGAGCCGGCCATTAAGCAATTCGGAGAATCGTCTGGAGATATCGAGTCCCAATCCTGTTCCCTGAATAGCACTGTTTCTCTCCTCATCCAGTCTCTCATAAGCAGTAAAAAGTTTGTCCAGATCTTCTGTCTTTACACCTATACCAGTATCTTTTACCGAAATTCTTAAGTCACAATAATCATCATCTATATTCTCCACTTTTATCCTCAGGACAAATCCACCCTTTTCTGTATATTTAAGCGCATTTGTAAGCAGATTTAAAACTATCTGTTTAACCTTGCCATCATCTCCATAGAGAGCAATCGGGAGTTTCTCATCTATATCAATGCCAAATTCCAGCTTCTTCTCTTCACTTCGAACCTTTATCATACTGATAACTGAGCGAAGCAAATTAGCCGTCTCGTATTCTTTTTCCACGAGATGCATCTTCCCGGATTCAATCTTTGACATATCCAGAATCTCGTTTATGAGGCTTAGCAGAGATTCAGACGCATTCTTTATATCCAAAGCTGCATTTACGATAGACATGAAATACATCTTTGGAACTCCTGTAGAATCCTCTCGAAGTATAATTTCATTCATACCCATAATCGTATTAATAGGTGTACGAATCTCATGAGACATATTTGCCAGGAATCTCGATTTAGCCGCATTAGCTCTCTCCGCCTCATCTTTAGCCTGTTCAATTTCATCGTACTGTCTCGTTATAACAGTCATATTCAGGAATTTCCATACTGCAAATCCAGCCAGTAATACCAGCAACATAACGAAACAGGCTTTGACGATAAACAGTTCATAGAATTTCGCCTGCTTTTTTATAGTATAGGTATCATCCTGAAGCACTTCTCTATTTGATGGATTAAGCATCTGAATATGCAAAGTATAGGTTCCATAGCGAAGCCCTGTGAATTCCAACGCAGTCATCTTGCTTCTCAGAACCGTATACCCCTCATCATCACTCGCTTCCAGATATACCTTCACTAGCGGATTAGTCATCGTATAATCGAGAACTGACGGACATATCTGAATACGCCCCCTGCCCGCCGGGATAGTATATACTCCTTTGGCATTCGGAATGATAACCTTGTCGTCTATAGTCACAGAACTGATTCCAGTCTTTACATGTGAACCCACATCAAAATAATGGTCTATGTTCACCTTACATACACCTGACATTCCTGCTATATAGAGATTACCTTCGTCATCCACCTCACTGAAATCATTCACGATAGGCGTACTCGTCAAGCCATTTTTAATCGTATACAGTCTATAATCCGACACCTTGTCCTCTACCATATCCTGTTTATTAACACAATAAACACCATTTGAGGAAAGGACCCAGTTATTTCCGTTATTGTCGAAATACAGATCGTAGTTATTATTATAGGGAAAAGAAGTTACTGTCTTAAGCTTTCCATTCCGTTCATACATAATCGAATTAGATGTAACTATCCAAGTGATATCCAGTTTATTATCTTTCTTTACTTTTACAACTACATCACTGGTAAGTCCATCCGCAGTGCTGATCTTTCGCACTTTTTCCCCATTAAGCACATAGATTCCGTCGCCATCTGTAGCGACATAAATTTCGCCACTACTAACTATGGCAACATCCAAAAAAACAGTATTCTTAACACCATCTTCTGCCCCGAACACCTTAGTAACCTGACCATCTTTGATGATAGCAAGTCCGCTGTTAGTAGCCGCAAATACAGTTCCATCATCATTTATAGCAGTACTTCTGACTTCATTACTAGGCATTCCCTCTGCCGTAGTATACTTCGTAGTCGTACCGTCAGTATTTACACACAGCAATCCAAAATCGTTATCAAAAGTAGAAATCCAAATTCTGCCCTGAGTATCCATCTTTATACAACGAATCTTTGAAGCAAACAGTAATTTAGTCAGATCATTCTCAACACGTCTCCTGGTATTCAAATCCAGAATACGAAGTCCTCTGTCCGTTCCATAGTACAGCTGGTCTCCGATTACCGCAGTCGTATTCACAACCTCTGACGGCATTCCTGCCTTAGAAGACAAATCCTCAAAATTATTCGCTGTAACTTTCATAACGCCTTCTCGACTGGATGCAAACCACAGATTACCCTGATAATCTGTCGTCATCATTTCAATCGAGTTACTCATCGGTAGATCCTTTACATGCGTAAAAACACCCTTTGAATCCACATAACCAACTTCATTTTCGGAAGCAACCCAAAGCCTGTCACAGGAGTATTCCAGCCATTTTGTCTTCTCCAGAGGATTTATATCATAGCTCTTTAATCTGGTAACATCATCACCAAATATACCATAATAAATATGGTTGGATTCTGTTCCAATATATAGTTTTCCCGCTGATTTGGAATCTGCAAGTAGATTTGTTATTTTTTCCATTCCAAGCTGTTCGCTGGTATAAAAAGACGCGATATTACCGTCTCTAATGGAAAAAATATTCCCGGATTTTGTATAACCATAAACCATTCCATCAACATCAGACACCAGACGCAGAACTCTTTCTCCGTTTATTCTCTTATCCTTGATAGAATGTATCTTTAATTTAGAATCGAAATAACAGACTCCCGCTGTCGATCCGACATAGATATTACCATTAGAATCCTCTGCAAAAGTTCTAATCGAAGAGGAATTCAACCCATTCTTCGTGGTATAATGATGCGTCTTTGCATCATAGAGCATAACGACACCATTATCATTAGTTCCAACCCATAGTCTCTTCTTACTGTCTTCAAAGAGACCTCTTCCACTGGTCATGCCCTCTACATCGTCTATTCTAGTAAAATTCACACCATCAAAACGCATAATTCCACTATAACAGCCGACCCAGATGTAGCCATTAGAATCCGCCAAAACATAATTCGCCTCAGATGCCGGAAGCCCATTCGTGGCATCAAACATCTCCGCGCTATATCCAACATTATTAATTTGTCCGGAAACAGCATAACCGCCTCCGACATTTATTTCTCTCTTCTCTTTTTTCTCTTTCTTTGCAGCGTACGCCTTCGTATTAAATGGCAGCATAGCGATAAGCAGAATCAAAGAAAGAATTACTAATAAGCCCTTCTTTAGTCTCATCTAAGCCCCCTTTTAAATTAGTGTCTACAAAATCATCTTATCAAAAAATTTTCGCTATAATCATTAAAAAAAAATATATTTTTTAATTTGCTTTCAACAATTGCATCAAATATTAAAATTTATTATAATAATAAAGCTGTGTAATAAGCTTCAATAGCTCAGTTGGTAGAGCACTTCACTCGTAATGAAGGGGTCGTCGGTTCGAGTCCGATTTGGAGCTTTATTTTTTTGCAAAAAATACCCTCTTTACTGAATCTGCCAGTAAAGAGGGTATTTCAATTTCTACTTACTTTCTTCTTCCTTTGCCTGATTCACAAAGTTTTCGTAAGCTTTATACATCTCATCATCATGAGATATGAGAATTACAGCAATTCCATAATCTTTGTTCTGATCCATCCAATACGAAACGTTTGAAACCGCCACTTTTGCAGCGAGATCCTTTGGAAAACCTGAAGAACCAGTACAGATTGCAGGGAAGACTATACTATGAATATTTGCCTTCTTTGCAAGTTCGAGTGAGCTCAGATAACACTGAGACAGAGATTTAATATCAGGTTTTTCTTCCTCATAAACAGGTCCACATGTATGGATGATAGCTTTATGAGCCAGATCGTAACCTGGTGTCATGATAGCATGTCCGAGACGAAGTGGTTCCATCTCATCAAGTCTGTCGAGAAGTTCATCACCTGCAGCTTCATAGATAACATGATCTACTCCACCGCCATCATTGAACATAGGATCTGCAGAATTTACGATACAGTCACAATCAATATCGAGAATATTTCCTGTTTCAAAGTAGATTCCTCTACGATCCATATAAATCTGTGCATCTGTATCGAGAATAGACTGCACCTGATCTTTCCTTACCATGAAAGGATCACCCCATGGGTTAATCCAGATTTGTTTAACATCTTCCATCTTCATAAACTCCTGTAAGAGTTTTCTGGCTGGAAGAGCTGCTGTATTCTGTGGGTTCTTTCGGATGGCTTCATCAGTATTTGTAAACAATGGGAATAACTGATTTCCATCTTCTGACTCGAGAAGTCTAAATAGAATCTCCCCGTCAGATACCTCCCCATCTACAGAAATCGGAGCGAGAAGCATTCCATCTTCATGAACGACACGAAGCAACTGTGTCATGCAGTCTCTCCATGTATCTTCGTTTCTATCAGCTGTAAATACTGAAATCGCATCCTGTAGATCACGATTCATTGAAAGAGCTGCATTCACTTTCTGTGCTGCATCAACCTGCTCTTTCTTCACCTTCTTTGTACTCTGAATTGCCATAATCCTATGCCCCCTGAATAAATCTAGCTTAACTAACTACTAAATAGACGCCTTTATATGTTCAGCGTTCTCTATCATCTCTCTGGCATTGTCTCGAGTAGTCTCTGTAACGACATCACCAGAAAGCATTCTGGAAAGTTCTTCAACCATATCATTGTTGTAGAGTTTCTTTATAAAGGAAATCGTCGAACCGTCGATTACTTCCTTCTCTACCACAAAGTGTGAATCTGCCATACAAGCAATCTGTGGAAGATGTGTGATACAGATAATCTGTGCTGTACGAGACAACATCACCATCTTCTCAGCGACCTTCTGAGCTGTACGACCACTGATTCCGGTATCTACTTCATCAAATATCATCGTCTCAGTTTCTTCCTTTGAAGCGACACATGTCTTTATCGCCAGACTGATACGACTCAGCTCACCACCCGAAGCCACTTCACGCAGTGGACGAAGTGGTTCACCTGCATTTAATGATACCAAAAGTTCCCCTGTATCTAAACCATTTTTTCTAAAGGTTTCAGATCTTTCAAAAGGCATCTCCACTTCAGTATTTGTAAAGTTCAAATCCCTAAGATTAAATCTCACCATCTCGAGCAGATTATCACGGGAAATCTCACGCATCTTTGTAAGATTCTCTGCTGCCGCCAGATATTCCTTCTCAGCCTCCGCCAAATCCGACTTAAGCTTCTCCAGATATCCATCGAAGTTTTCAATCTTCTCGATTTCCTTCTGTTTCTCTTCCAAAGCCTCCAATATAGCCTCAATAGTTGGACCATATTTCGCCTTTAGATTATTGATGAGATCCAGACGGCTCTCAATTTCCTGGAAATAAGCTCCATCAAATGAAGCATCCGAGATATAATCACTCATCAGACGATTAAAATCATTTAGCAGTCCATCTGCATCAGAAAGCACTGAATACGCATCAGTCAGTGATTCATCATACTCTAAAGCTTTCTGCAGGCTTGAAAGTGCACTTCCGAGCAAGGCCGAAGCCCCGTCATCCGAAGTTCTTGAATAAGCCTCACCGACAGCCTCCATAATCTTCTGGCTGTTCTTCATCCTGCGGTATTCGTTCTCGATTTCCTCGTCTTCGCCTTCCTTCAGGTTGGCGTTTGAAATCTCCTCAACCTCGTGATTGAGATACAGTAAATCCTTCTCACGATTTGTATTCTCTGAAAGCATGGAGTCATATTCCTGATGAAGTTTCATGTAGCGTTCGAAACACTCTCCAACTTTTTCCTTTAAAGTAGCCAGTTCTGTACCACCGAAACTGTCGATGATTTCCATATGCTTCTCCTTCTTAAGGAGAGTCTGGTGTTCATGCTGACCGAAGATATTCAGAAGCAGCGAACCCACCATATGAAGTTTCTGCGATGGCACGCTTTCGCCATTTATCATCGCCTTTGCACGAGTCGCTGAAATCTTACGAGTGAGGATGACCTGATCGTCATAAGTCTCAACATCCAACTCTGCAAGCTTCTCCCTCATTTCATCACTATCTATGGAAAAAATAGCTTCGACGAGCGCTTCGTCTGCCTCATTTCTGAGAGATTCCTTATTCGCTTTTTCTCCAAGTGCGAGTGCGAGCGCTCCCAGAATTATAGACTTTCCGGCACCAGTTTCACCCGTCAGGATGTTGAGTCCACTACCGAATTCTATTTCTTCACTTTCGATCAGCGCATAGTTTTTGATACGTAAACTTAGTAACACTTTGCCCCTTTTCTATTAGTCTTCTCTGAATTTCTCACTGATTCTCTCGAGGAAATTCAGCTTTGAAAATCTAATCATCTTTGTAGTATGTGTCGAACGATGAACCAGAAGTTCATCGCCTTTGTTCAGGAGAACTCTCTTCTCCCCATCGAAAGAGACATAGGCCTCTTCCTTCTCAAAATCATGTCTAGTATTCAAAACCAAAGTAACTTCCACATCTTTGTCGAGCACAATAGGACGTGAGTTCAAAGTATGTGGATTTATAGGATTCAGCAGGATAACCTGTGTAGTCGGATCTACGATAGGCCCGTTTGCAGACAGATTGTAACCCGTTGAACCTGTCGGCGTGGAAAGTATGATTCCATCACAGTTATAAGTGTAGAGGAATTTGCCATCGATATATACCGAAAGGCTGATGACATTTAGACCTGGACCTTTTGAGACGACGACATCATTCAGAGCACTACGAAGTCTCTTATCTCCACCGAGATATCCAGAGAGCATCATTCTCTCTTCAACTTCGAAATCGTCACGGATTAAAGCTGCGATACCTGGTTTCATGCTTTCCATATCGAGATCGCAGAGATATCCCATGTGTCCGAGATTAATTCCCACGATAGGAATCTTTAGACTCTTTGCAGCCTTTGCCGCACTAACCAATGTTCCATCACCGCCGACAGAAATAACAGCTTCTGCCCCATCTGCTATTTCTTCGACATCGTCCTCTGAATCATTCACTAAAGCAAGCTGGCACGTGCCACCACTTCGCTTTATTTCTGTCTCAATCTGGTCTAGTAGATTTCTATCCACATTTGACCTTGCGTAAACCAAAAACTTCTTCATCCTATTTATCCAAAGCATCATGAGCTTGATTTACAACCTCATCGATGCTAAATGGCTCCTCCATAGATACATTGTCACTTTTTCTAATATGAATCAAGAATTCGATGTTTCCTTCTGGTCCCTTTATAGGGGAGTTATCCAGACCCAAAGCCTCGTATCCATTTGCCTTAACGAAATCTACGATGTTTCGGATTACTTCCTTCTGTACGGAAGCTTCACGAACCACACCATTTTTTCCGACCTTCTCACGTCCCGCTTCAAACTGAGGTTTAATGAGACAAACCATCTCAGCGTTATCACTTAGAAGTTCTCTAACAGGAACGAGAATCTTTGTAAGAGAGATAAAGGATACATCACAGGAAGCGAATTCGATAGGTTCTCCGATATCCTCTGGTGTCACATAACGGATATTCGTTTTTTCCATGCAGACTACCCTAGGATCTGTACGAAGTTTCCAGGCGAACTGTCCATATCCTACATCTACAGAGAATACCTTGCTAGCTCCGTTCTGAAGCATGCAATCCGTAAATCCACCTGTAGAAGCTCCGATGTCCATACAAACCTTTCCATCCAAAGTAATCGGAAAAGTCTGCATAGCTCTCTCGAGCTTGAATCCGCCACGACTTACATATGGCATTTCTTTGCCTTTGTATTCGATTTCTACTTCGCTATCAAATTTCGTACCAGCCTTGTCTTCGCGCTGACCGTTTACAAATACGTTTCCTTCCATGATAGCAATCTTTGCTTTTTCACGGGATGTAAAAAGTCCTCTCTCAACCAGGAGTACATCTAATCTTTCTTTACTCATCTATAATTCCTAAATTTCTTTGTGTGTAATCTGTTTATATTTACGAACTATCCTGTCAGATACAGAAACAGCGTCCATTCCGAGTACCTTCAACAGTTCATCACGACTTCCATGTGGAATGAATTCGTTCGGAAGCGCGACATTTATGAGATCACCCTCATAATTCGACTGATACATAAATTCTGTCACATGCTCACCAAAACCACCACTTAAAACATTCTCTTCCATAGTTACGATAAGCTTATATTTCTTTGCATCGAGAAGATAATGTCTATCGAGCGGAGCAGCAAATCTCGCATTAGTTAGAGTTGCATTTATACCTCGCTCGAGAAGAATCTCTCTCACGCGCTCAGCAGTCTTTACCATAGAGCCAAAGGCATAGAGGAGAACTTCATCGCCTTCATAGATTTCTTCAGATCTACCGAGTTTCACTGGTGCTCTGAACTCTTCGAGCCCATCATATGCGTTACCCTTTGGATAACGGATAGCGACTGGAGAATTCATATTCAAGGCAAACTTCACCATATCGGAAAGTTCCCATTTATTCTTTGGCGCCATAATCGTCATATTCGGCATAGTAGACAGGAATGAAATATCAAAGATGCCCTGATGTGTCACACCATCCTGTCCGACTAATCCGGCTCTGTCGATAGCAAACACCACCGGCAAATTCTGCAGGCAGACATCATGCATGATTTCATCATAAGCTCTCTGCAGGAATGTCGAGTACACCGCAAACACAGGTTTCAACCCCTGAGTCGCGAGTCCGGCAGCAAAGGTAACTGCATGTTCCTCCGCGATTCCTACATCGACGAATCTGTCTGGATACGCTATATGGAACCTTCGAAGTCCAGTACCGCCTTCCATCGCAGCTGTTATCGCTACGACTTTTCTATCCCTGGCACCCATTTTCTTCATTACAGTGGAAAAAATATCCGTGTAACCAGGTTTAGTCCTCTTCTTTGGAATACCTGTTTCTAAATCATAAGGAGAAGTACCGTGGAATCTGGAAGGATGGTTCTCCGCCGGAGCGTAACCTTTTCCCTTCTTTGTTACCACATGAACCATAACAGGTCCTTTAAATTTCAAAGCACGGCGTATCACATTTACCATCGCATCGACATCATGTCCATCTACAGGTCCCAGATACATAATACCGATCTGCTCAAAAAGCATTCCTGGAATTACCAGCTGCTTCATACCGTTCTTCGTACGACGAATAT
The DNA here is from genome assembly GCA_045579705.1 of Lachnospiraceae bacterium. GTDB lineage: Bacteria > Bacillota > Clostridia > Lachnospirales > Lachnospiraceae > Lachnocurva. Next base: position 19,648 of record JAZNMP010000029.1, on the reverse strand, counting down.
GCGCTACAATCTTGTCACCATAAACAGGGATTTTTTCCAAAGACTGAGTAATATCATCTTTCAAATCGTTATAACCACGAGACGTTCTCAAATTTGCCAACTGCGTACTCATACCGCCTACGTTTGGTGAAATGGACATGTTGTTATCATTGAGAATAATCGTGAAATTAGATTTCAGAAGGGCAGCATTATTTAAGCCCTCGAGAGCTAAACCACCTGTCAGAGAACCATCTCCGATGACAGATACGACCTTGTAATCTTCACCTTTAATCTGTCTGGCATAGGCGAGGCCTAAACCTGCTGACAGAGAAGTAGATGCATGACCACAAGTCATCACATCACAATCACTCTCACCAGGATTAGTAAAGCCTGACATTCCGCCGTACTGACGGAGATTATCGAAGCCGTCCTTTCTTCCCGTGAGAATCTTGTGAGTATAACTCTGATGACTTACGTCCCATATTAATTTATCTTTTGGAAAATCCATCACCATATGGAGAGCCATAGTAAGCTCTACACATCCCAGATTAGATGCGAGATGTCCACCAGTGACAGATAGATGCTCGATTAGAAAACGTCTGATTTCCTTAGGAAGTCTGTTAAGTTCTTCCTTTGACAATTTTCTGATATCGTTAGGCGCATTTATTTTATCTAGTACCATGTTTTCTTCCTCTAGCGCTCGAAGAACTATCTATAAGTCTACTTAATTTATGAATTTCTAGCTGTCAGATAGTAAAGTAACGCTGTCAAGAATTTGTTCTGATATGGCATTCCCTGAAGTATACCTACTGCTTCTCCAGTTAATCTCCATACATCTTCTTTTGATTTCTCATATCCTTCAAAAGCTACGTAAGTAACTTTGTTATTTTTCTCATCAGAACCGGCATTCTTTCCCATAAGTTCCGGATCACCCTCTACGTCGAGGATATCATCTTCAATCTGGAATGCTATACCGATATTGTGGCCGATTTCTTCGACCTCTTTAACCTTCTCATCATCTGCTCCAGCGAGGATAGCTCCGATCATCATAGCAGCTTCGATGAGGCAGGCTGTTTTTTTCTCATATAGGAAGTTCAGTCGATTATGTGAGATACCATTCTGTTTATCCTCTTCGACATCGACAACCTGACCACCGATCATACCATAGATTCCAGCTTTGTCAGCGAGAACTTTTAATGAACGGATAACTCTAGAACTGTCCTCTTCGACATCAAAAGCCTTTAGGGCAGTCTCGAAAGCATAGTTCAGAAGTCCGTCTCCAGCGAGGATTCCCATAGCTTCGCCAAACTTCGCATGTGTAGTTGGATTTCCACGACGCAACAGATCATCATCCATAGCTGGCAGATCGTCGTGCACGAGAGAATAAGTATGAATCATCTCGATAGCCGCCATAAATGGATGAAGCGCATCAGAATGGCCTCCAAAAAGTTTGTATGTCTCCTCCATCAGGATAGGACGCAATCTCTTTCCGCCAGCCATCACGCTATAGTTCATAGCTTCCATGATAGTCTTCTGATAGCCTTCTTCTGCAGGCAAGTATTTAACGATGATTCTATCTACATCATTTGCTTTGTATTGCAGTTCTTTCTGGATATCCATGTTACACCCCTTAATTCTAAATCTCGTCAAATTCTTCTAATGTACCATCTTCTGTGACTTTAAGGACAGCTTTTTCAACCCTGTCGATTTTGTCATTACATTCCTTTAAGAGAGCTGTTCCCTCCATGAAAAGCTTAAAAGAGCTATCGAGCGAAGTATCGCTCTCTTCCATCTTTGAGATGATTTCTTCCAGCTTTTCAAAGGATTCTTCCAATGTCATATCTTTATTATCAGCCATTTAATCTTCCTTCTTTAAAACTATTTCACTAGTTTTAGCTACTACCATTCCATCTTCCATCATCATCTTGAAATCTTCACCGACCCTAAACTCTGAAGCCTTCATAATATGCTTTCCGTCCATCGTCTCAGGATAACCATATCCACTTCGAAGTTTCTTCATCGGAGAAGCGGCGTCCAACCGCCCCGAATCACTAATCAGACGACGTTTTGAAGCCTCAAGCTTCATCGTCATCAGATGTTCCAAATCCTCTCTACGAGGCAGGAGCGCTCTCTTTCGATTCAGGTGATTCTTCATCCCAAAGTTGAGCCTTTCGGAAAAAGATTTTGCTTTCTCTCTGTATTCCATCAATCTGCGTTCTGGGGACTTGCCTTCCATTCTTTTTTCAAAGAGAGTCGCCTTCGTCCTCATATTCTGAATAGAGAGATTCATCAGATTACAGAGCTTCTCAAAATCCATCTTCCATCTGTCTTCGAGGTCTGAATGTAGAGAGACAGCCATTTCAGCCGCTGCACTCGGAGTCGAAGCTCTTAAATCTGCAACGAAATCAGCTATAGTGAAATCTGTCTCGTGACCTACTGCTGAAATGATAGGCGTATTAGAAGAGAATATAGCATCCGCTACTTCTCTCTCATTAAATGCCCAGAGATCCTCAATCGAACCTCCACCTCGTCCTACGATGAGAACATCCAGATTCATCTCATCCAGAGTCTTAATACCTCTAACTATAGAAGAAGCTGCACCCTCTCCCTGCACGAGAGCCGGATACAGTACTAAACTGATATAAGGATTTCTTCGTTTTGAGATATGAATGATATCTCTAACAGCAGCACCTGTCGGCGCTGTAACGATTCCTATTTTTTTCACATAATGGGGAATGGGCTTCTTATAGAGTTCATCAAACATGCCCATTTCCTCTAATTCGTTCTTTAGAGCAAGGAACTTTTGATATAGATCACCTACTCCATCCGCTTCGATTTTATCGGCATAGATTTGATAGCGGCCGCTGGCTTCGTAGACTTGGATGCTGCCAGTGATTACGACCTTGTCGCCATCCTTCATTCGGAATTTAAGCCCGGTAGCGACTTTCGACTTGAACATAACTCCACCCAGCTGGCTGTTTTGGTCCTTAAGGGTGAAGTATATATGTCCGGAGCCGTGATATGTCAGATTCGAGATCTCGCCTTTTACCGCTACTCGATTCAATAAGGTATCTTCATCAATAAGCCCTTTAATATATCTGTTTATTTGTGAAACAGTAATAGGGTCTCTCAAATTATGCTTCCTTTGCTATCTTTGCAAGAATACCATTTACGAAAGATGCTGATGTGTCTGACCCGAAGTCCTTTGCAAGCTCGACAGCTTCGTTAATAGCTACACCAGTAGGAAGTCCTTCGTATCTGATTTCATAAACAGCGATTCTGAGAATAGTAAGGTCAACCTTTGCCATTCTAGAAGTCTTCCAACCTTCAGAAATTCTATCAATTTCTGCATCAATCTCATCGATATGATCCAGAATATCTTTAGTCTTGTCGTCAATATAAGCAGTATCTTCGTCTGAGAAAGGACCTGCGTCTTCAAAATAGTTTGAGAACTGTTCGTCCATCTCTCCCTTCTCATAGAAGTTCGCCTGGAACAGGCCTTTCATAATCTCCTCGCGGATCTCGTGTCTTGTCATGGTTCAATTTCTCCTGTAATTTCTACAGATTAGTGTTACTAAATAGATTAAGCGTTCATATTCTTTGTATCTACAGATGATACCTTTACATCTACGCTCTTTACTGTGATATCTGTCATGTTTTCTACAGAAGTCTTTACCTTCTCCTGTACATGCTCTGTCACATTGAGAATAGAATATCCGTATTTAACAGATACGATCATCTGAATAGAAATAGATGCATCATCGTTTGTCAAAACTCTGATAGCTCTAGCCACTTTGCTAGCGCCTGCTCTAGGCAGTGTATTTGCAGTAATGCCACCGTTTAAAGCACTAATTCCTTCACACTCTAATGCAGCAAGTCCTGCTATTGATGCGATTACAGTTTCTGTAACTTCTACGCCTTCTCTTATAGTAAAATTCTTATCTGCCATCTTAATCTTCCTCGCTAATTATCATAAATTTACGATTTAATCCTAAGTTAAAATATAACACATTCCCCGGATTTCATCAACCAAGCTAATCTCGCGTAATTTCCCAAAAAGCAACTGCACTGGCCGCTGCTACATTTAGAGAATCTACTCCTTCCGTCATCGGAATCATCACAGTATAGTCACATTCTTTGATCGTAGACTGTGGCAATCCGTGACCTTCATTTCCCAGTACCAAAGCCAGTTTATCTTTTCTCTTCAGAACCGGATCTTCGATAGAAATAGAATCCTCATCCAAAGCCAAAGCTCCTACATAGAATCCCAATTCTTTCAAATCTCTAACATAGTTCTCACTGGACTCCGTAAAAGTCCATGGAATCAGGAATACATTTCCCATACTTACTCGAATCGCTCTACGATACAGAGGATCTGAACAACTCGGAGTCAAAAGTAAGGCATCTATATGAAGAGCTGCTGCCGATCTAAAGATAGCTCCGACATTTGTAGGATTTGTAACTCCATCTAAAACCGCAACTCTACGTGCTCCCTCTAGAACTTCCTTTAGAGATCTGTGCTCACGTCTTCTAAAAATAGCCATAGCACCACGCGTTATAGAAAAATCAGTAATCGCTTTAACCTGTTCCTCAGTAGCGATATATACCGGTAAATCTTCCATACTGTCTATGCGTAGGAAGATTCTCTTCAGTATCTCACCATCCATCGTCTCCAGGTTATACTGTTCATCGGTCATAAGCATAGACTGAATCTCATATCCACTCTCTAAAGCTCTCTCGATAACCTTCGGGCTTTCCGCTATAAAGAGACCCAACTCCGGTTCATAGTATCGAAGCAGCACATTCTCTCTGCCTCGTGCATAGAGTTTGATCAAATCACCATTGTCTTCAGTAATCCTAACTATCTTCAAATTAAAGTAACTCCTCTATTGCATCGCAAATCTTTGTAACACCTTCACCATCGATTAGTCTTCTGGCATTAGTTGCGATTTCCGTTCTCGTTTTTTCATCCATGAGCAAACTACACAGACCAAGGGCGACATCTCTAACTACGCTTTCTTTGTCTTCTATCGCATTTCCGACATAGAGAACAGCGTCATCGCGAGCAAAGGCCTTGCATTCTTTGGGCTGGTCTTCGGCGATTGCAAAGCATATCATCGCAGTCTCCATCGCCGCAAGTTCATTCATCGTAGTGCCACCGGCTGTAATCGCTATAGGACATTTCTTCATAAGTTCTGCCATCTTCTCCACATTTTCGTGAAGATTTACGTTCGGGCAGTCTCCATATTTTTCAAATATTTCATCCCGGTCTTTGGACATGCTTCCTACTACGACTTCAAACTGAACTTCGGCGTCATCGTCACCTGGAAGCATAACCAGGCCATCATCGCACATACGGTCCAGTATCGAAAGCTCCATCCCGAGATTATCTGTATTTCCTGTTGTAATCAAAACTCTAGGTTCGTACGCTTTCGGATTTCTCTCAAAACCTATAAACTCCGAACGAAGAATACTGTACTCAGCCCCGAGGAGCTTCTTTACGTTAGGATAATTTTCTTCGTAAAAAGCTTCATCGATATCAGTGCTATAGTTTACGAGCAGTGAAAGATTTCCTAGATTTTCCTTCTTGCTTCCGAGATAACAAACCTTTGAGAACATAGACATGATGTTTACATACGTCTTACTTACTGAGTAAGTATCTATCAACAGAACCGGTTCCTTCGGTTCATCCGCTACTATCAGCAGCATCTTTGAGGACTCAATCGTCATGTCTTTCCAATCGCCCATGAGATTGATCATATAGAGTCCCTGAGATTCCAAATACTCACGCGGAGTATTGTCTGCACAGACGAAGATAACCATCTCGCCGCGCTTTTCCATCTCTTTCGCTATTGCAATAGTTCTCATCAAATGTCCTGAGCCGATTTCAGAATTTGCATCTACACGTATGTAAACCATATCTTTTCTCCCCTATTTTCCCACACAGTCCCATGAAAGAGGTGTGGCATAAGCTAAGTCTCGAGTAGCTTTTTTTCCTATGATTTCCTCTAAATACTTCGTGTGAAGACCATTTCCAGGTCGAACTGACCTCACATTCTCATATGTAAAAGTTTCTCCCGCCTTTATATCAGAAACAACATAAAGCGATCTCGCATGAACTTTGTTTGCCTTCATGCGCTCATTAGGCTCGAGTGTAGCCTCGCCGAGTGCCTTCTCTACATTTCGAATATCACGAATCATCTTTTCGAATTCTGCAGGCTCCATCGAGAAGCCTGAGTCTGCTCCGCCATCTGCGCGAGATAGGGTGAGGTGCTTCTCTATTACTGTCGCGCCGAGAGCAACTGCTGCCACATCCACTTCTGACCCCATCGAATGATCAGAAAGTCCGACAACAGTTCCAAACCTTTCTCTCAATAAAGGAATAGTGCGCAAGTTTATGTTCTCGAGATTCGAAGGATACTCGGAGACGCATTTGAGCAGGACGACATCGTCATTTCCCGCTTTGTGACAAGTCTCAAGTGCCAGCGAGATATCATCTTCATCCGCGATTCCTGTAGAAATAATGATAGGCTTTCCGGTTCGGGCACATCTGTCGATGAGGCCGACATCCACAATCTCATAAGACGCAATCTTGTATGCGGGAGCATCGAGGCTGTGAAGCAAATCCACTGCCGTCCAGTCAAACGGCGAAGAGAAGATAGTTATTCCCACTTCCTTTGCATATTTAAACAAATCCTCATGCCATTCCCAAGGCATATAAGCCTCCTGATAGAGATCATAGAGACTACGTCCTTCCCAGAGACTTCCTTTAACCGCCATAAACTCAGGTTGCTTCGATTCGAGCGTAATCGTATCCGGGCGATAAGACTGTAGCTTCACCGCGTCCGCTCCGATTTCCTTTGCTGTACGGATGATAGCCTTCGCTCTTTCTAAATCCTGAAGATGGTTCGCTGACATCTCAGCGATGATATAGGTTGGATGACCTGCTCCAATCTGAACTCCATCGATTTCTACATAATCTTTCATACTTTCACCCAATTAATATTTGTAAGTTTTTATCAATTCAAATAAGCCTGTACACATTTCTGGACAGCCTTAATTACATCTTCCACATCGTCATCAGACATCGCAGGATACAGCGGAATACTCATGCAGTTACGATAAATTCGCTCTGCGTTCGGACATTCGCCAACCTCATGTCCCAATCGTTTATAAACCGGGAACCAGTAAACCGGTACATAATGTACCTGACACTGGACATTCTCCGCTGCCATCGCATCAAAGAACTCACGTCTCGTACAACTGAGTTTCTCCGGATCCAACTGGATGATATACAGATGTCTCGTCGTATCCGACTCTGGAATCTCCTGTTGTACGATCAGCCCTTCCATTCCTGAAAAAACTTCATTATAACGATTTACGATTGCCTTTCTCCTGTTGGAGAACTGCTCTAATTTATCCAACTGACTGATGAGGAGAGCCGCCTGAATATCAGTCAGACGATAGTTATATCCCACATCTATCATCTCATAATACCAAGGGCCTTCCGGAGCTTCTTCCATCAAAGCTTCATCATGAGTAATTCCATGAGTTCTGTATAACTTAAGTTTCTCAAAGTATTTATCATCATTTGTAGTAACAGCTCCACCCTCGCCGGAAGTAACCGTCTTTACCGGATGGAAACTGAAACAGGTCATATCTGCCAGCGAGCCGATAGTTTTGCCATCGTATTTAGTTCCGATAGCATGTGCACTATCTTCGATAAAGATAAGTCCATACTCATCACAAATTTCACGGATTTCTCTATTTTCAACTGCCTGTCCAGTGAAATCTACTGCGACAATAGCCTTAGTTCTCGGGGTTATTTTTTTTCGAATAGACGCTGGATCTATGTTGTAAGTCTCAGCTTTAACATCAGCAAACACTGGAGTTGCACCACAGTACAGCGCACAGTTTGCAGACGCCGCAAAAGTCAGCGGAGTAGTAATAACTTCGTCACCTTCTCCCACTCCTGCTGCCATCATCGCAATATGCAAAGCGGCCGTTCCATTGGAACAAGCCACCGCATGCCTGGCATTAGTAACCTGACAAAGCTTCTCCTCAAGTCGTTCTATCGTAGGTCCGCAAGTGAGATAATCTCCTCTCAGGACTTCTTCAACCGCCTCAATGTCAGCTTCGTCGATCCACTGATGTCCATAATATAATTTCTGATTTCTAACTGGTTTTCCACCATATAAAGCCAAGTCTGATTTAGCCATTTCACTCTCCCCTTAGTATCTGTCGAGATCAGTCTTCAATTTTTCTCTAAGTTCTGCCACTGTAAGAAAGTGTTTGTTTGTTCCTGAGGAATAAGCGAATCCTCTCTCTACCAGCTTGCCGCCAGGAATGATATCTTCGCTATCCCACCAGTCATAATGTGGATAGATGATGTAATGCTCATCATACTCATAGGTTCTCATAGAATCTTCAGCTGTAATCATAATCTCATGAAGCTTCTCGCCTTCGCGGATTCCGACTTCCTTTAATTCACAGTCTTCCTTCATAGCTTTCGCGAGATCTGTAATCTTGAATGAAGGAATCTTTGAAATAAAAGTCTCACCACCTCTGGATTCAGCGAGTGCTTTGATAACGAGCTCAACGCCCTGATCGAGGCTGATCCAGAAACGTGTCATCTCAAAATCAGTTATAGGTAGTTCTGTCTCACCCTTGTCGATAAGCTGCTGGAAGAATGGAATTACAGATCCACGGCTGCCTGCAACATTTCCGTAGCGAACTACAGAGAACCTGGTCTTTTTTCCACCTGAATATGCATTCGCTGCTGTAAAAAGTTTATCTGAAACCAGCTTTGTGCCTCCATAGAGGTTAATAGGATTTACAGCTTTATCTGTTGAAAGTGCAACAACTTTTTCGACACCGGCATCCAAAGATGCGTTGATGACATTCATCGCACCGTTTACATTTGTCTTTATAGCTTCGTTTGGATTATATTCGCAAGCAGGAACCTGCTTTAGAGCTGCAGCATGAATAACATAGTCGACGCCATTCATAGCCATTCTAAGTCTGTCCTCATCTCTGACATCTCCGATAAAGAAACGAAGGACATCTTTATACTCTTTAAAGCGATTTGACATGTTGAACTGTTTAAACTCATCTCTAGAGTAGATGATGATCTTCTTCGGTTTATAGTTTTTTAGAACAGTCTCCACGAAATGATTTCCAAAAGAGCCTGTTCCTCCTGTGATCAAAATAGTTTTTCCGTTAAGCATATTTTTCCTCCTCCAATATATATCGGCAAGTCAAAACAGATTAGTTATTACTTAATATTCATTCCCTTAAAATACCAAAAACTTTTCCCTTTGTTTTTATCTCTCTTTAGAGTATACACAACTTTAAAGTCTTTCTGTGACATTTTTTCAATCTTTGTATTTAAATCGTTAAATATCAGCGTTATTTCGTGTTCTCTCAAGCTTGCTCTCATAGCATCTTTGCCATTTGCATCGATAGAATCCATGAGTGCATCATTGTTTGTAGACACATAACCCTCGAGTTCTGAGTTTGCTTCATCAACAGTTCCGATAACATCGATTCCGTTAATCGGACCGATACCTCGATAGACTACCTGTACTTTCACTTCATCTTCTTCAACTTTAACAGATTCTCTGTCTACCCGATAGCCTCGACAAATACGTTCTTTCAGATTTGTCTCCATATTGATATAAGCCTGTTTCTCTGCATCAGTCATCTCTTCAGCCTTTAAACCGAGCCCATTTAGCAAGGTATCCGTCAAAGTCTCAGCTTCAAAGTTCATTAGTCTCGTATAGACCGCATCATTTAGCACCAGACGGCTGGTTCTGTCTTTTTTCCCAACCTCTGAATACTTATCTGCCTTCTGGGAAAAAGTCTGCTTGCTGATTTCCTTCGAAAGCTTCTCGCATTCCTTTATCGCTTCCTGCTTCATCCGCTCGTTCTGTCTGTATTTTGAGTAGCCGATGAGCGCCAGAATACATCCAAAGACTATTAATATCGTTATAGTTATTCTAATCTTTTCCTGCTTTGTCATTTAGATTCCTCTACATGCCAATCGATGATTTCACAAAATTTGCATAAGCTGCTCTTCCCTCGCCATTCAGATGGATTCCATCGCTAAAGAACCACTCTCCATGTCCACTAGCGTAGCCGTCCCAATCGAGAACATGCACATTTGATCTCTGTGATGCAGCTTCATAAATATTTGCATTGACCTGTCCGCCCCAGCTGACACCATGTGCAGTAAGCCAGTAGATCGTTGAGTCCGGACCTATTGAGTCAATTACATTCAAATAGCTCGACACACTTCCTGCTCCATTCGTACCGAGATGAACGATTACAACTGACCCGAGTAAGCCGCTGTTTCTCATTCCATTTATAACTCCAGCGCCCTGAGAAACCTGACGTCCAACCTTTGCATCCACATAGATTCCAGGCATACGTCCCATCATCTCCTGTGCAGCACCGAGCATTACCGAATCACCGAGTGCACTCACTCCGCTCACGCTAGATGAACCCGCATCCGGAAGTTCTGCCTGCGCCTTCTGAATCTCAGTCTGCGCGTTCTTTGCTCTTTCGAGTGCTGCCTGTTTCTCAGCTTCTTCCTGCGCACGCTGTTCTGCACGAATTCCCGCATTCTTCTCGACTATCTCTGTCTGAAGTTCTACATGTACATTTACATTTGCCAAACTCTTCTGGAGCTTCGCAGTTCCCTTCTGCTGTTCCTTTAGGATAGCCGCATTTTCCTCCATGAGAGCCTGCATTTCTTTCATATCATCTGTACCACCGAGCGACTTCGCATACAATGTCTGTGCACTTGATACGATCAGCACTGATGCTAGTAGCAATGTAGGCACTAAAGACCTGCATACAACCCTGCGTAGATTCGGGGTATCCTCGTTTACCAGGATATTTAAATCTCTATGCTTAGCCATAATCTTCGTCGATACCACATGTACGATTGCGGTAGCAATCGCCATAGAGGCAAGCGTGATTATGAGGTATTTTTTCCCGCGAGTTCCATGTAATAATTTCTCAGAAAACCATATACAAGGATACATCACGAGATAGATTTCATAAGAATACTTTCCAATTAACCTGAGCGGAAGGAAGTCCCACCAACGCGCGATGCCCTTCTGATCGAACAAAATCGAAATCAGAATCAAACCGTACAGTAAGGTCGAAAGCTGCATTCCGCCTCGATATGTCTCTTTCATGCCGCCTTCCAATGTGAATATCAATTTAATCAGACATGCACATGAAAGCGCAGTAACAATAAGCGCCGAAGCGGTTTTCCTAAAATTTCTGACACCTAAGTTTACTTTGAGCTCTCTCAGCCTTTCGTTCTCTGATTTCAAGATTAGAAAATAGATCTGGCAAAGTAGGATTCCGAGAAGCAAAGCAAATACTCTCGTATCAAATCCGTAGTAGATTCGAGACGGATCTTTTTTTGGCGAATACAAAACAGCCATTTCAACTGCGGATGCCAGAATCAACAGTAGTTCGGCATCCATAACGTGCTTTAAGTTTCTTTTTTCAATAATGCTTGAATAAATCGGCCATGCAAAATAAAACTGAATAGTCAATCCTATATACCAAAGATGCGTAAAAGGTGATGAATTCAACATTCGTGTGAAATAGGAAGCATTCGTATTGATCTGGTAATAATTGTTCATTCCACCGAGAGCACTGATAATTTCCTGGAATGTTTCATTTCGATAGTTATGGACGAAGATTAGGAGCACTATCAAACCTAACGTCAAAGTCACGATAAGTGCAGGATAAAGTCGTCTGATTTTCTTAATATAATATGATATCGGGGATATTGGAGTCTTTGCAGACTCATTCTCTAATGCCTTCTGTCTGGCGCCAAGCGCAAAGCGTTTCTCTTTCATTCCGTATTCCATCAGGAATCCCATTATGAGAAAGAAACCATTTACACCTATAAATCCACCTGGGAAAACCTCAGGCAACAGATGATACATTACTATAGATATTATCAAAAAGGCCCTTAACCCATCGAAGCCTTTAAGTCTTTCATTCATTACAAAAATCTCCCTTTATCTAGATAGGGATATTATAGCATAAAGGGAAAGCTTGATGTGAGCGTTGTAATTTATAAGTTTGCAATAAATAGCGCCTGTCAGCGGTTTGAAACATTGTTTTTGTTTCTAGAAGCGAAACAAAAACGATGTTTCACCGGCTCGGCGCTATTTCTATGCAATCAATTCAAAATTAAACGCTCGCAAGCTCGCTACTGGAGCTGCGAGAACCTTAATTTAATGGATTTATAGGTAATTTCCAAATTTCTATGCATTTCACTATACTAAAGTACCTAAATCAAGTTTGTTAGCTCCGCAGGGGTATCCTATTATGTTTGCTTGATAACAACTTTTCATCAACGAAGCGGCCTGTCAAGGATGGCAAAGCCACCGGAGGCTACGTCCTTGACAGGCTGCTTTCTTTGATGAATATAATCAGCCAAGCAAACATATATCAATATCCTGCGCTCTCGCACCAATCCCACTCTGTGAGCAAAGCGAACACTCGATTAACACCTAAAGCAAAAAGCAAGTCAAAAGAATTAGTGTAAATCTCTACTTTTCCTGAATTACACACCAACCTCAATTTTAGGCACTAGTGTGAAACTACTACTTCCGTTAATCTCACACCACCAATGAGCTTGAAGTAATGGTGTGAATCCATGCATTTCCTCAATTTCACACCACACCTCAAAAAAATCACTGGTGTGAGATTAACTATTTCGTACTTTTCACACCAAATAAAATCTTGAAATGATGGTGTGAAACTGGAGCTTTTCCTGATTTCACACCTTACCTCATTTCAAGTGCGGCTGTGCCGCAAGAGCTCCCTATTATGTTTGCTTGATAACAACTTTTCGTCAAAAAAGCAACCTGTCAAGGATGGCGAAGCCACCGAAGGCTTACGTCCTCAACAGGCTGCTTTCTTTGATGAATATAATCACCTAAGCAAACACATATAACTTTGCGCAACAACACTTCCTAGAAGTAAGACTGATTCATATCTACTCTTCCATTAATACCTGGAATAGTACCATCACTACTATACTGCCAGATATCACATTTTCCGTTGTAAATATATCTACCACCAGAAAGAGTTGTGTTATATCTTGCTATCCATACTGAGTACTGTGTAAGTTCATTATTATTAAGTTTGTTCAACCACCAATTCATACTTGAATAAACACCAGCTCTATAACCTGATGCCTGAACTGTTCTGCAGAAAGCATGACAAATAGCTGTTCTCTCAGCATTTGAAAGTCCTGCCTGACTAGCATCTTCTATATCAAAATAGATAGGGAGTGAACATCCGCCCTGCTCATTTGCAAGCTGTACAGCCAAAGAAGCTTCTTCTACTGCCTGAGCTTCATTTGTCGCTTTTGAATAGAAGTATATTCCTACTCTTACTCCATTAGCTTTTGCCTGCTGCATATTTCTAGCGTAATAAGGATCGATACCAAGTCCACCGCCTGATCCTCTATATCCACATCTGATAATCGCAAAAGAAATAGCAGTTCTAGCCTGAGACCAGTTGATATTTCCCTGCCACTTACTTACATCGATACCTGTTCCACTAACCAACAGCACTCCATCGCTTCCAAAGTTGTACTTCGCGCCATTGATAACCTGTGGACCAGTTACCTTATTACCGTTCTTATCAAAATAATATGTAGCTCCATTGATTGTCTGGAAACCGTAATACTTAAGTCCATCTTTTACATATCCATTTCCATTGAACTCGCCAACAGTCATTTCTTTGTCGTGAGATGGATTAGTGTAAACTGCTTCGTTTCCTTTTTTCACATGATTGCCTGAACCACCAACACTGATTTTGTTATATGTCGCGTCGCCCTTGTTTGTGTGAATTACGATGGTTGCTTCAATATCAGATGATGTTGTTCCTGAATTTGCAGAAGCTCTAATTCTTCCGCCACCATAGGTCGCAGTCACTCCCGCTGTCTGGGAGCTTACTGAGGTGATTTCGCAATCATTTGCGCTAGCATCGAACTCAGCAGTATTTCCAGCTGCGTAGTTTGTCGCATAAATCTTTACAGAAGCAGGAACCACTACTGATGGTCCTGAAACTGTCTTGTTTTCGCTCAAATCCGCCGGGTTTGATGGTTCTGTAGCCCATCTGATCGGATTGAAAGTCACATAACTAGTTGATGCAGCAAGCTTTTTCTTTGAAAAAAGATGCTTCACACTAAATAGCCTTAAACCAAATCTACGTCCCGAAGTAGAACCACCTGAAACAGCAAGCTGAATCTTCTCATTTGAAACTGAAGCAGTATATCCACCGATTGACTTATTCTCGTATTTATCTTCTTTACGAGAATTTACAAATTCAACCGTATTATTAAGTGGAGCTTCACGCTGAATATTGTGATGCTGTGTATCAGCTACGTTCTTCTTTACTTTTTTTCTAATATCACTAACAGGCTTATACTCAAGCTTATCCTTAACAGTGACTTTTACAGAATACTGGTCTGCATCGAATTCTTTTTCAGGAATCATACATGCCTGATAATCGCCTGAATCAATCTTGTCGATGTGAATCATTCCGTCGCTATCTTCATCTGTATAAGTCTCACCCTTGCTTTCTGCAAGTGTGTTTGCAAAGTCCGCGATATCCGCCTGCTTTTCGAGAATTAAAGCTTCCTTTACTGTAACAGGCTTCTTTGTTACAGCGCTGATTTCCAAATCCGCATTCTTATCATCTGACTTCTTATCATCTGATTTCTTATCATCAGCTTTTTTCTCGTCAGCCTTTGCATCTTCGGACTTAGCCTCTTCTGACTTGGATTCTTCCTGAACTCCAAGCTGTTCCTTAACAGCTTTCTTCACTTCATTCAAAGCTTCCTCTGTTCCAAGTTTGTCAGAAACACCGAGTTCTTCGGCTTTTGCCAGATAAGCCTTGTCCAAATTGATAGCATAGTCTTTGTTTTTAATCTTCTCTGCATCATCTTTTTTAACAAGCTTCACCTTGAAAGATGTACCCGTCACCTTTTCGTCAGATCCTGTGCTCTTTGTGATGTAGAGTGTCAGATCCTTCTCAATAGAATCTCCAGAAAGAGCGCA
Organism: Lachnospiraceae bacterium; assembly: GCA_045579705.1. Taxonomy (GTDB): domain Bacteria; phylum Bacillota; class Clostridia; order Lachnospirales; family Lachnospiraceae; genus Lachnocurva. The sequence continues at coordinate 4,562 of JAZNMP010000029.1, read as the reverse complement.
AGAAGCATAAGTCGGTATTTCAACCTGACCTTTTTTGTTCTTTACGATCTTCTTTACAGCCACCTTGGGCTGTTCTGCAGCTGGTTGATTCGCGTTTCTATAAGCGATTACGCCACCTGCAACCCCACCTGCCAGCACGACGGCACTAGTTACGGAGACGATAATAGTCTTCTTAAGTGACCAGTCAGCTAGAGATGCGGCCAGTTTGGTCTTAGATGATTTAAAAAAATCACCCGCATTTCTCATTAGCTTCATATTTCCTCCAATCAAAACAAGATTTATTTTAGCACCAGAGGACCTCACTATCAATTAGTTTATGCGTATTTCTCCACATTATTCGGAAACTTTAATCTCAATTAAAAACTTACAAATAAAGTTTGACTTTTACCCCCTGGGGGTATATTATGCAGATAGGCATATACCCCTACAGGGTATATCTTTTTCAAAAACAACCCATACGGAACACTTTCAGGAGGACATTATGTCAGATAAAAAATGCGAACACTGCTGTGTTCATGAAACAACAGAGCGCGACGAGGCAACAAAGAAAGCCATGCTCACTCGTTTGAAAAAAATCGAGGGCCAGATCCGAGGTCTGCAACGAATGGTCGAAGAAGACGCTTACTGCCCTGATATCCTAATTCAGGTTTCCGCGGCAACCAGCGCGCTGAACTCATTTAACAAGATTTTAATGGGGAACCACCTCAAAGGCTGCGTAACTCACGATATTCAGGAGGGAAATCTCGAAACTATCGACGAGCTTACGCACGTTCTCCAGAAACTTATGAAATAGATTGGAGAGAAATATGCAGAAATTCAACGTCACCGGAATGTCCTGTTCCGCCTGCCAGCTCCATGTCGAGAAGGCCGTACAGAACGTTCCTGGTGTTAAAAATGTAAATGTAAGCTTGCTTACAAACTCTATGACTGTCGAAGGCGACGTATCAGATAAAGAGATTATCAAAGCTGTAAAAAAAGCCGGTTATGGAGCAAAGAGGGCCAAAGAGCCAAAGAACGACGCTGTGTCGAATGCGAATTCCGATGAACCAGATTCACTCATCGGCACCGAAACACCAAAACTTTTCAAGCGACTAATCAAGTCAGTTATCGTACTTCTCGTTCTCATGTATTTTTCCATGGGTCACATGATGCTGCACTTCCCTGTTCCATCTAGCATAGAGAATCCGATTAGTCTGAGTATCATCCAAATGCTTCTGACTCTAATCGTTCTCGCGATAAATCGTTCATTCTTCATAAACGGCTTCCGCGGGATATTAAATCGCATGACAAACATGGATACCCTCGTCGCACTGGGATCTACTGCGGCCTTTCTGTACAGCCTCGTTTCTCTCTTCGTAATCATAAATATGGTTTATGAAGGCAGAATTGATGCCGCACATGCTTTTTTCATGAAACACATCTACTTCGAATCAGCGGCGATGATTCCGACACTGATCACGATTGGAAAGACGCTTGAGGCCTACTCAAAAGGTCGAACAACCGATGCGCTACGAGGCCTCCTCGAACTTTCACCAAAGAGTGCGCAGGTGCTACGCGGCGAAACCGAAATCACGATTCCAGTTTCCGAAATCGTAATCGGCGACATCGTAATCATCCGGCCTGGCGAAAAAGTCCCAGTTGACGGTCTAATCATCGAAGGCGAAACCAGCATAAACGAATCTTCTCTGACCGGAGAAAGCCTCCCTGTTTCGAAAAAAACAGGCGATGAAGTAAACGCTGCCACGGTGAACACTTATGGTTTCATCAAAGTGGAAGTAAGTCGCGTCGGGGCTGACACAACCATTTCAAAGATTATCGAGATGGTTAGCACGGCATCTTCGCAGAAAGCTCCGATTGCACGAATCGCCGATCGGATCGCTGGAGTATTTGTTCCTGCTGTCATCCTGATTTCAATCCTGACTTTTGTAGGCTGGATGCTGGTCGGAGTCGATTTCTCACTCGCTTTCCAGAGAGCGGTTTCAGTTCTGGTAATCTCATGCCCTTGCGCATTAGGGCTCGCCACTCCAGTTGCTATCATGGTCGGAAATGGAAATGCTGCTAAACGCGGAATTCTATTCAAAACCGCAGAAAGCCTCGAATCTGCAGGAAAAGTTAAAACTATCGTTTTCGACAAAACCGGAACTTTGACCCGCGGAATCCCAGAAGTTACAGACATTTATCCTTATGAAACCGGGGATGATGAGTTGCTTCAAATCGCTTACTCACTTGAGATCAAGAGTGAACATCCACTGGGAACTGCAATTACAAAGTATTGTGAGTCTAAAGGATTCAAAGCTATTGACACAACGAGCTTTGAGATCAAGCCAGGTTTCGGCCTGACTGCAGAGATTAATGGAGAAATAGTTTTAGGTGGAAGCCTAGCATTCATGAACAAGGAATCACTCATACTTCCTAAAGAATTGTTGGATAAGGCAGAAGAATATGCAAGCGCTGGTCAGACTCCACTTCTTTTTTCAAAAGGAGAAAAAGCTCTCGGCATCATCGCTGTCTCCGACGAGATTCGTCCTGAGAGTATCGAGACGATTTCTAATTTGAAAAAAGCAGGTTTAAACGTAGTTATGCTTTCCGGCGACAACGAGCGAACAGCGAAACATATTGCATCACGACTCGGCATAAATAATGTTATTTCAAATGTGCTACCTAACGAGAAGTCAGATGTTATCGAGAAATTAAAAGCTGACGGACCAGTCGCTATGGTCGGCGATGGCATCAACGATGCACCCGCTTTGACATCCGCGAACATAGGTATCGCTATGGGAAATGGTTCAGATATTGCTATTGATTCGGGTGATATCGTGCTCGAGAGACCAAACATCAAAAATGTCTACTACGCTATAATGCTTAGTCGGGCTACACTTAGAAATATCAAAGAGAATTTGTTCTGGGCTTTCTTCTACAATATAATCTGCATCCCGCTTGCGATGGGAGTATACCAGGCACTCTTTCATCTAGGATTTGAAATGAAACCTGTAATTGGAGCGCTGGCGATGAGTATTTCATCAGTTACGGTTTGCTTGAATGCTTTAAGGTTAAACAAGGCTTGATGCGAGCGTTGTAATTTATAAGTTTGCAATAAATAGCGCCTGTCAGCGGTTTGAAACATTGTTTTTGTTTCTAGAAACGAAACAAAAACGATGTTTCACCGGCCAGGCGCTTTTAATATACAAAAATCTCTAGAATTAAACGCTCGCAAGCTCGCTACTGGAGCTGCGAGAACCTTAATTTACTATCTGATATAGGTTATTTTCAAATTTCTAAGTATTTCCCTATACCAAAGTGACAAAAAGCTAGTGCGGCTATCGCCGCAAGAGTATCCTATTATTATTGTTCTAAATTCATCAGACCCTACTAACTGACCCTCAAAAACTTCGGGAAACCCTACTTTGCTTTGGAGTCCAATAAAGGGTCTGGCTTTTGCCAGACCCTTTATTTTATCATCCAATATCACCTTATTCTTCTAACATCCTAAGCAGCTCTTCAGCGCTATTTGCTCTAATTCCTTCTTTATTCTCACAGCCATCATAATTTGCATGATACGTAACTCTATGATGCTCATCAATCATTACGCCAAATTTTAGGTATTGCTTATCTCCTTCGTAATTCTTCTCAGCATCTTTCATATTTCGTACGGCTGAATCCAGTATAACTGCGATATTATTTCTGTTAGCTTCATCTGTCGGAGAAGCCAATAAGTTAAACACAGACGGATCTAAGAGGACATTAAACTTAGCATTATAAAACCATATGCTTCCTCTAATACCTTCATTTTTAATATCATTCTTTCCGAAATTGATTCGCAAATCATGATTTCCATCTGAATATAGAGATTCTAAGGTATTTCTCACTGCATGATGATATAGTAATGGATTCTGCCACATTCCATTTACTTTACATGATTCAACCCAATCAAAAGTAACTCCAGCTTGTTCCATTTCTAAATCATAATACTCTTTAGAAGTCCAAAAATCTGGATCATTTTTTCCTCTCCTACCAATCTCAAGATTTATATCTTGCATCTTTTTATATGCCTCGGGATTATCTAATCGCATTAGTTCAAGCCAATCTTTTTCTAGATTTACATAATCACGAGCATGATTATTATCTTCCCAAGATTCTCTTCGAGATAACTCTCCTTTCTTCTTGAATGCTTTCTCGCTCTTCAGCAAGCCTTCTTTCGATATATCTACATCAACAGCTTTACTATCGAATCCAGTTTTCTCGCCCGACTTATTTTTATCAGCTAGATTTGAACCCAAATCACTGAAATTTGATATCGACTTTAGTGTTACATTTTCATCAACTGGCTTAATCATCCAATATCACCTTATTCTTCTAACATCCTAAGCAGCTCTTCAGCGCTATTTGCGCTAATTCCATCTTTATTCTCACAGCCATCATAATTAGCATGATACGTAACTCTATGATGCTCATCAATCATTACGCCAAATTTTAGATATTGCTTATCTCCTTCGTAATTCCTCTCAGCATCTTTCATATTTCGTACCGCTGAATCCAGTATAACTGCGATATTATTTCTGTTA
>JAZNMP010000028.1:0-71937 GCA_045579705.1 Lachnospiraceae bacterium | reverse complement strand
AGTACGAGAGGACCGGGATGGACGAACCACTGGTGTATCTGTTGTCGACCAACGGCATGGCAGAGTAGCCAAGTTCGGACGGGATAAACGCTGAAGGCATCTAAGCGTGAAGCCCCCCTCAAGATGAGATATCCCTTCCTTCGGGAAGTAAGACCCCTTGAAGACTACAAGGTAGATAGGGCAGAGGTGGAAGTGTAGTAATACATGGAGCTGACTGTTACTAATAGGTCGAGGGCTTGACCAAAAAGACTTAGTGAATACGAGTGAAACGAAGTATGAACTTAGTCGTTTGGTCGTTCGATGAACGAAAGTGAATCGAACTTCCTTAAGCATAGTACTTGGATAGTTCTGTATGAAGTTTTGAAGGTATGTAAAAAAAGTACTTTCTTTTTTGTCAAACCTATGGTATAATATCCATTGTGCTTGGCCCGGTGGTTCAGCTGGTTAGAACGCCGCCCTGTCACGGCGGAGGTCGCGGGTTCGAGTCCCGCTCGGGTCGTTTAATATGGAAGATTAGCTCAGTTGGGAGAGCATCTGCCTTACAAGCAGAGGGTCACAGGTTCGAGCCCTGTATCTTCCACTTATATAACGAAAGTTATATAAGCCGATGTGGCTCAATTGGCAGAGCAGCTGATTTGTAATCAGCAGGTTATCGGTTCGAGTCCGATCATCGGCTTTCTTCTTTTGTATAAAGAGAATTTAATATGGGTGGTTTCCCGAGTGGCCAAAGGGGACAGACTGTAAATCTGCTGCTTTATGCTTCGGTGGTTCGAATCCACCACCACCCACTTCCTTTACAAGAGTAAAGGACATAATGACGCGGGGTAGAGCAGTCCGGAAGCTCGTCGGGCTCATAACCCGGAGGTCGCAGGTTCAAATCCTGTCCCCGCTATTAAATGCCCAGTTAGCTCAGTTGGTAGAGCAGAGGACTGAAAATCCTCGTGTCTCTGGTTCGATTCCGGAACTGGGCATTTCAAAAAGAGATTCCAATTTTGGAATCTCTTTTTTTATATCTTTATTTAATTTAAAGCTCTAATCCGGTCAAATAGGACCTGTTCTCAAGTTCTTTGAGCAATTTACCGCTTGAGGTATCAATTCCGATTATGAGGCTGTTATAAGCTTCTAGGATGGTGTTGTATTTTATGGATGATTCCTCAATTATTTCTAATACTGATTTATCGGATTTGTTAGAATTCAGCCATGGATTCGTCCAGGTTTTTTTCTGTAGATTTAGTGGATCCTTATAATAGGTTTTTCCAACGAAAGGGACTAGAGGAGATATAAAGGCATGATGAACGGAAAGCTGATCTATTTTTCTTAGGAAAGTTTTCTTACGAGCAGTTCGATCATACATAAGTCTTTGCTCTAGAGCCATCATGAACATTGCGCGGCTTATAGAGTGTTTATTTATGTAGAGTTTTGGATATAGTACCTTTATGCAGTGGTACATAAGGCTTGAAATTATATGTCTTTCGTGTAGCGTCATGGCGATTTTTTTCCAAGGCTTGTATTCCAATGGTGAAATATGCAGAAAATGAGATATTAGAGCCTGATCAATATCGGTTTCCAGAAAGCTGTGAATTCCGAAATCATATGTAATTTCGCCAATATGCTTTAAGTGATTAGTCCTATAGTAAATATAGGGATGCATTTTTGAATCGAGAATGTAGTGACCGAAGAAGCCTGCAATATATGAGTCGATTATGTTTAAATCATCATTTCGATAAAGCGTTCTGTATTTCAGCATGGTTTCGAACATCTTGGATACTTTGGTAGTATGAAGTATGTCACCAGGGTTATTTCTGCCGATAATATGCGCAGGGAGATAGTAAAAGAGAAAATCAGCCCCTTGATTACCCATTTGAAAGCAAGTTTCATGGAGCATGATTTTATCTTTTAGAGTTGATTTTTGCATCCCACTTAGGATGATTTTTGCAAAAATTGAATGAGATTTAAATCCAGGCATTTTTTTCTCCTTTTTCTTGTATTATAATCTTATACATACGTTTTAAAAAGATTAAATTAAGGGATGGATTATGAAAGCTAGATCATACGAGAAAAACAGAATAGTAGAGTTCTTGAATGACCTCTCAACTAATGTTTGTATTTGTACAGGTCGTTTGGGAATGGGGAAAAGTGTATTCCTGAAGAATCTGGTTAAAGAGTATCAGGGAGTATATTTTAGAGCATATCCGACTACAGATGTCATGGAATTGAAACTTTTGTGTTCATCTATATTTGTAGATGGGGAATACACTGAGGCGGATTATGCGAATATTACCGTCCTCATGGAGAAGATAAAGGTAAAGGCAGACGAAGGAGACAAGCGACCTTTTTTGCTAGTTATTGATAATTATCCTGATTTTGCAAAGGCGGATTCTTCGTTTAATAAAGAGTTTGCAGAAAGCTGTAAACTGCTTTTTACGGGAACAAATGTAAAAGTCATTCTCGCGGGCGATTCTATGCTCAATATGCATAAATTCTGCCTGGATAGAGTGACACCTTGGATGAAGTTAAATCCTACATTAATTTCGTTTGAGAAGCTTTCATTCCTAGAAGCTGTAAAATATTTTAATGTAGAAGAAGAGTCCGATAATATTTTTATGTATGGTATCACGGGAGGCCTGCCTGTATTGGTAGACAAGTTGGGCGATGAACCTCTGAGTCGCCAGGAAGCCGTGAAAAAACTTTATTTAGATAAGGCTACAGATTCGAATCCTGAGGAGACGATGAAAAAGGATCTGAGAGAGCCGGCATACTATAACAGAATGATGCAGGTTTTGGCGGATGGAGTACAGAGAGTAAACGAGATATCCGCTATAGTTAATAAACCTAAGGATATAGTTGTTCCATATCTGAAGAGTTTGATGAAACTTTCTTTGGTTAAGAAAGAGACTCCGATTACTGAGAAGAATAATCGGAGAAAGACTCGCTACTCTTTGTGTAACACAGCAGATATTTTCTGGTATAAGTTTATTGTACCTGCACTTCCTTTTTATGAAATGACAGATGAACTTCCGGATATCGATGAGAATGCGATGGAAGCGTTTGAGTGTGAAGTCTTCACAGAGGTATGTAAAGAGTATTTAATGGAGAAATCTAAAGCGGGCAGTCTTCCATTTGTTCTTGATGAAGTTGGAAATTGGTGGGAGAATAATGATGAAGAACATACTACTGTAGGCTTTGATATCGTTGGTTTAGGAAAAAATGATAACGAAGACGCCAGTGTCTTCTGCAAGTGCTATTATTCAAAGAAGCAGGTTGAAATTCAGGAACTGAAAGAGCTTATTGAACTTACAAAGAAAGTACGCAGAATGGGCGATAATTTCTATATGGTATTTTCGGCTGCAGGTTTTAGCGAGCATGCTCTCACGGTGGCATCTGCGATTAAAAATATTATCTTAGTTGATTTAAATACTGTAATTAAAGAAGCAAAAGAAAAGTAATAAAAAGGTCATCTCTTCGAGAGATGACCTTTTTGTTAAATGTAGAATTAAAAATCTAATACAGAAAATCTGTAACCGGTTTTTGAAATGAATTCTTCGTCTTTCTTTAAAAGAGGCTGTGGGAAAGACGGAATGTTTACAGCGTTTGGGAAAAACTGGGTTTCTAGAGCGATACCATCTCTAGGATGGAATGTTGTGTTATTTTTTCCGATAGGGGAAGGCTCTATATAGTTTCCTGTGTAAACCTGAATTCCTGGCATATCTGTAAAGACTTCCATAGTCTTGAAGGAACTAGGATCGTACAGAGATGCGACTTTCTTAAAGGTATGATTCCAATTATTAATAACGAAGTTGTGATCATATCCTTTTCCAAATTTGATAGGCTCGAAATCGAAGTTATCAACATTTTTGATCAGAGCCTGTGGTTCACGGAAATCCATAGGAGTTCCTTTGACTTCAGCTAACTCGCCTGTTGGAACAGAGTTTGCGTCTGTAGGTGTGAAATAATCTGCATCAACCCAGAGTGATGATTCGAGAAGTTTTCTGGATCCTGCATTAAATCCGCTAAGGTTAAAATAACTGTGATTAGTAGGATTAAATACAGTATCTTTGTCTGAAACGGCATGATATTCGATGAGAAGCATGTTGTCATCGTTTATCGTGTAAGTTAAATCTACTTTTAGATTACCTGGAAAACCGAATTCGAGATCTTCAGATTTAATGTGAAAGGTAATGCTGTCTTCGGTTTGGCTAGAAACCTCCCAGATTCGCTTCTGAAATGGTGGAATTTTTGACCCACCATGGAGTGAATTTGTACCTTCGTTTGCATCTACATGGTAAGTTTCTCCATTTAAGGAAAAAGATGCGTTCTTGATTCGGTTTGCAAAGGGAACTACAGATGCTCCAAAATAAGGAAGGTTTTCGAAATAGGAATCTAAATCCTTAAATCCTAAAACTACGTCCTCAAAGGAATTGTCACGTGATGGAACAAATAATTCTAGTAAATTTGCCCCGTAGTTCATTACAGTGGCATGCATGCCGAGTTTGTTTGTTATAGAGTAGCGAAAGACTTGCTCTCCGTTTGGAGTTTTGCCCCATAAATTTTTTTCCATAATTTCCCCTTTCTGCTTTATAAATTTGTCAATTTATGCCATTATAACATAGACTAAAGGTGATGAAGATGACAAAGATGAGAAATAATCGAAAACGAAAAAAACATAGATTTTTATGGATGTTTATAAAGCTGCAGATTCTGCTAATTCTCCTGGTGCTTGGAGGATTGGCTTATTATTATGCGGGCGGATATGCTAAGAAGATTTCAAAATTACACAATGAGGCGATTCGGTTAGTTGCTGATTCGGATGAAGAAACTTTTAAGAAAAACCAGACTAGCATCGCTTATGATGTAAATGGTAAAACTCTTTCTGTAATGAAAGGTGATAAGGATACTTATTATCTTCCGTATGACGAAATCCCAGAAAATGTTAAGCTCTCAATAGTTAGCATAGAGGATAAAAAGTTTTACAAGCATAAAGGAGTAGATTACAAGGCGATTATTAGAGCGGTTTGGGCGATGGTTCGTAATCGATCAATTACGCAGGGAGCGTCTACAATTACTCAGCAGCTTGCAAGAAATGTTTTCTTAAACCAAGATAAAACTTGGGAGAGAAAGATTGAAGAAATCTATATCGCGGTCGAATTAGAGAAAAAGTATTCCAAAGAACAATTATTGGAGTTTTACTTAAATAATATCTATTTTGCAAACGGATACTATGGAATAGAAGCTGCTTCAATGGGATATTTTGGATGTGGAGTAGAAGATTTGACTTTATCGCAGACAGCTTTCCTGGTTTCGATTCCCAATAGACCGGAAAGTTATAATCCGAGACTGTTTTTGGAAAATACGATTTCTAGACGAAATCGTGTTTTGAAGAATATGTATACGGATGGGGTGATTAAAGAAGCTGAGTATATTAAGGCAAAGAACGAAGAGATTAAAATAAAGGAAGCTTCTATAGTTTACAACAACTATTTAGAAACATATTTGAGAGTTTGTGCCACTAAAGCGTTGATGGAAGTGGAAGGCTTTAAAGTTAAAAATACATTTAGTTCTGAAGACGAAGCCCAGCGTTATAAAGCTTCTTACAAAGAGAAATACAATGAATGTAATAAGAAACTATATATAGGCGGCTATAGGATTTATACTTCTTTTGATACGGATTTACAGAATCAGCTACAAACAAATCTGGATGAAGAACTATCTGTTAGTCAGGAAAAAAATGCCGAAGGAATCTATCAGTTACAGGGTGCCGCTGTTTGTATTGATAATACGACGGGGATGGTAAAGGCAATCGTAGGCGGCAGAAGCCAGGATGTAGCGGGCTATACTTTAAATAGAGCTTTTCAGAGCTACAGACAGCCAGGAAGTTCTATAAAACCGCTGCTAGTATATACACCTGCTTTGGAAAGAGGTTATACTGCAGATAGCGAAGTGATAGATGAAGAAATACCTGATGGACCTGAAAATGCAGATAAAGCATATTTAGGAAAGATTACTTTAAGACAGGCTGTAGAACAGTCTAGAAATACTGTGGCCTGGAAAATCTTTGAAGAGTTTACACCACGAGTTTTGATGGGCTACTTATATAATATGAATTTCGAAAAAGTAACATCAAAGGACGAGGTCCCAGCAGCATCTATCGGTGGATTTACAAATGGTGTATCGCCGCTCGATATGGCGAAAGGTTATGCGACACTTGAAAATGATGGCAATATGAGAGAGCCGACTTGTGTCTTGAAGATTACGGATTCAGAAGGAAAAGTTCTCTATCAGGCTAAGCAGGAAGAGGTGAAAATCTATGAGACAGATGCTGCCAGAAATATGACAAATATACTTCAGGGAGTTTTGACAGAAGGAACTGCAAAGGGAGGAGCGGTTCCTAACATGCCTAGCGCTGGCAAAACCGGAACTACAAATGATCATAAAGATGGGTGGTTTGTAGGATATACGAGATATTATACGACTAGTGTTTGGGTAGGATATGATCAGCCTAAAGGTTTGGATAGTATACGAGGTGATTCTATTCCGCTTCGTATTTGGAATAAATATATGACAGAAATACATAAGAATTTAACGCCTTTAGATTTCATACCATCACAGAATAACCCTTGAAAACTCGAGGATGTTCTGATAAAGTAAATACGCTTGTGTAAAGCGTATTTACAAATTTCGATGCGTGGCTCAGTTTGGTAGAGCGCTGCGTTCGGGACGCAGAGGCCGCAGGTTCGAATCCTGTCGCATCGATACGAGACAAGGGCGCCATTAGGCGCCCTTTCTTATGTTCACAAAAAATTCACCAAAATGTTGTTGATAAATTGTGTGCAATATATTTAAAATAGTTAGGTTACAAGTAGAAAGGAGTGAAGACATGGAAAGAAAGACGAAAAAGAATCTTCCTATTCTTAAGACAATCTTAGGCCAAGTTAAAGAATTTAAAGTGGCTTCTTTTTTGACACCTGCGTTTATGCTTCTGGAAGTAGCTATGGAAATGGTCATTCCGTTGCTTATGGCTTCTATTATCGATGATGGTGTAAACAAAGGCGATATGAAGCATATCATTCTGGTAGGAGCCGGCATGATCGTCGTTGCTTTTGTCGGATTATTTGCAGGTATTATGGGCGGTAAATATGGTGCCCTTGCTTCCACAGGATTAGCGCGAAATCTACGTGCTGCGATGTTTAGGAAAGTTAATACTTATTCATTCGGAAATATAGATAAGTTCTCAACAGCTAGTTTGGTAACTCGTATGACGACAGATGTAACTAATATTCAGAACGCATATCAGATGATATTGCGTATGGGCGTTAGAGCACCTATGAGTATGCTTATCGCAATGGTATTATCATTTACAATTAGTCCAAAACTTGCATCTGTTTACTTAATTGCTGTTTTAATTTTGGCAGTTTTCGTCGTATTGCTAGCAGGAGTTGCTAGAAAGTTCTTTGACAGAATGTTTAAGAAATACGATAAGTTGAATAATACAGTACAGGAAAATATAAATGGTATTCGCGTTGTAAAAGCTTATGTTCGAGAAGATCATGAAGAGCAGAAGTTTAAGAAGACTTCTCAGGATATCTTTAAGATAGGTGTACAGGTCGAGTCAATGATGGCTGCGATGATGCCTGTAATGATGCTTATGGTTTACGGTTCTATTCTGCTAATCAGTTGGCGTGGTGCTAAGCTGATCGTCGGAGGCGAACTTATGACTGGTCAGCTTATGAGCTTGTTGACATATTGCTTAAATATTCTGATGAGCTTGATGATGCTTTCATTTGTATTTGTAATGATTATGATGTCATCTGCGCCGCTTCGAAGAGTTACAGAGGTTTTGCTAGAAGTTCCTGATATTAAGAATCCAGAACAGCCTGTATATGAAATAGAAGATGGTTCAATTGAATTTAAAAATGTTAATTTTGGATATAATAAAGATGCAAAAGAGTCGGTTCTCAAAGATATTTCACTAGCTATCAAGTCAGGTGAAACGATTGGAGTTATGGGTGGAACTGGTAGCGCAAAGAGTACATTTGTAAGCTTGATTTCTAGATTGTACGATGCTACAGAAGGTGAAGTACGAGTTGGAAATAAAAATGTTAAGGAATATGATTTAAAGGCTCTTCGTGATGAGGTTTCGGTAGTTCTTCAGCAGAACGTTCTTTTTTCAGGAACTATTGCTGATAACTTGAGATGGGGTAAAGCTGATGCTACTGAAGCAGAGATTAAGAAGGCGTGTGAGTCTGCTTGTGCAGATGAATTTATCGAAAGATTCCCGGATGGATATGATACCTATATCGATCAGGGCGGTACAAATGTATCCGGTGGACAGAGACAGCGACTTTGTATAGCTCGAGCTTTGCTTAAGAAGCCAAAGATTTTGATCCTCGACGACTCAACTTCTGCTGTTGATACGGCTACTGATGCAAAGATCAGAAAGGCGTTTAGAGAAGATATTCCAGATACGACGAAGATTATTATCTCTCAGCGTGTCACATCTGTAATGGATGCCGACAGAATCCTCATCTTAGATGATGGAACAGTAAACGGTTTTGATACTCCGGAAAATCTCCTTAAAAATAATCAGATTTATCAGGATATTTATAAAGCCCAGACCGAAGGTGGTTATGGTGATTTTGATGAGAAAGGAGATGAAGACTAATGCCTAGAAATGTTAATCGTAAGAAACTTTCTGCAAAGGATATTAAAGCGGAAAGCAAGACTTTAGGTAGATTGTTTGGTGGATTGTTCACTACATATCCTCTCCAGCTTATCTTTGTTGTAATTTGTATCTTTATCAGTGTACTTGCGAATGTTCAGGGTACTATGTTTATGCAGACTCTGATTGATTCATACATAGTACCGATGGTAAAAAATCATAGTACAGATTTTGGACCACTGTTAAAAGCAATTACGAGAGTAGCTATCTTCTATGGCTGCGGAATTCTCGCTTCTTATCTCTATACTATGATTATGGCTGTTGTTACTCAGTCATTTATGAAGAATATTAGAAATCAGCTCTTTGAAAAAATGGAGCGACTTCCTATTAGATACTTCGACCAGAACGCAATCGGAGATGTAATGAGTGTATATACAAATGACGTAGATACACTTCGTCAGGTTATCGCACAGAGTTTTCCTCAGATGATTAATTCATCTGTAACACTCGTCAGTGTTCTGGTGTCTATGATTATATTAAATGTACCATTAACAATTCTGACATTGGCAATGGTTGGTGTAATGCTATTTGTTACTGGAAAGATAGCTGCTCAGTCAGGTAAGTATTTTGGATTGCAGCAGAAAGATATCGGTATTGTAAATGGTAATATCGAAGAGATGATTCATGGTCAGAAGGTTGTAAAAGTATTTAACCATGAAGAGGAAGCGATTCGTGAATTTGATAAATTAAATGACGAGCTTTTTAACAGTGCAAACAATGCAAATAAGTATGCTAATATTCTGATGCCTGCAAATGCGCAGATTGGAAATGTAAGTTATGTATTGGTTGCCATGGTTGGCGGTGCGTTAGCATTGGGAAATGTAGGCGGATTTACACTTGGTAAACTTGCTTCATTCCTTACATTCAATAAATCGTTTAATATGCCGATTAATCAGGTCAGTCAGCAGCTTAACTTTATCGTAATGGCTATGGCTGGTGCGAAGAGAGTATACGCTCTCCTGGATCAGGAACCTGAGTTAGACGAAGGATATGTAACGCTAGTTAATGCAAAGCTTGAAAACGGAAAAATAGTCGAAACAGAAGAGCGCACAAATATGTGGGCTTGGAAACATTATCATGAATCAACTCAGACTACTACATATACAAAGCTGGAAGGCGATGTAGTATTTGATGATGTTGACTTTGGATACTCAGAAGACAAGCTGGTACTTCATAATATTAAGCTTTTTGCTACACCGGGACAGAAGATTGCTTTTGTAGGACCTACTGGTGCAGGAAAAACAACTATTACAAACTTAATTAATAGATTCTATGATATGGCAGATGGTAAAATTCGATATGATGGAATCAATATTAATAAGATTAAAAAGGACGATTTGAGACGTTCGCTCGGAATCGTACTACAGGATACTCATTTGTTTACTGGAACTGTTGCGGATAACATCAGATATGGTAAACTAGATGCAACAGACGAGGAAGTCGTACAAGCTGCGAAGCTTGCAAATGCAGATGGATTTATAAGAAGACTTCCAGATGGCTATGATACTATACTTGAAGGCGATGGACAGAATCTATCAATGGGCCAGAGACAGCTACTTTCAATTGCGAGAGCAGCTATCGCAAATCCACCTGTTTTGATTCTAGATGAAGCTACTAGTTCGATTGATACTAGAACTGAGAAATTGGTTCAGGAAGGTATGGATAAATTGATGCACGGCAGAACTACTTTTGTTATTGCCCACAGATTATCTACTATCAAGAACTCAGATTGTATCATGGTTTTAGAGCATGGACGCATTATCGAACGAGGCAATCACGAAGAACTGCTTAAAGATAAAGGAAAGTATTACCAGCTCTATACTGGAAAGCTTGAGAATGCCTAAGTTCTTTAGTAAAAAGTTATATTTGTAATCTTAATTAATCACAGAATTCTGCCGATAAATTGTTTGAATAGGCGGATTCTGTGATTTTTTACGTGAATCCAAAAGCAAAAATATTAATACACTAGTGTGTTTTTGATACCGTATAACTTTACAGGAAGGGGTACCACGGTATGGGTGATTCAATTAAGAGAAGTTGGTTTAAAAGAGGATTGGCGCTGTTACTTGCGGTTACTACGATACTAGCGACTACAGGCATCAATCCAGGAGTTTTTGCGGCAGGAGAAGTAAAGTCTGTCGTACATGGAGCGACTATGCAGCAGGTATTTGCTAGCACTGCGCCAAATAACGGCAAGATGGTCGTTAGAGGTGTTGAATTTAACGTAGAGGAAAGCGCGATGACAGAAACATCATTTGCGATTCATTACAATATTTATTTCAACACAGAGCCTCGTGAAGAAGGAAATTTATATACAGCAGATACTGCAACTGCGGTCGCATCAGATAGTGGAGATGCAACAGCAGAGATTAGCGGCGGTAAAGCAACAGTTACATTCCCAAAGCAATATGAAGTTGGCTATGGGGAATATTTTGCTGTGGAAATAGTTAACATGTCCAGCTCGGCTTTGGCTGTTACAGATCAGGATGCTCCAAATCCTGCAGACAACTTTAAGGCTGGCGGATATATAAATAACACTCCGATTAGTGGTGTTGCTATGACAGTATTGGCGGATAACGCGCCTTCCCTTCCTAGTGATGTTACGTCCATAACTCTTTCTGCTCCAAAGACTACTATAGCGGTTGGTGAAACTATAGATTTGTCAACTGAGCTTAATGAACAGGCTGAAGGAAGAAAGAGAACTTTGA
Organism: Lachnospiraceae bacterium; assembly: GCA_045579705.1. Lineage (GTDB taxonomy): Bacteria > Bacillota > Clostridia > Lachnospirales > Lachnospiraceae > Lachnocurva. The sequence goes on along the minus strand of JAZNMP010000028.1, from coordinate 60,513 downwards.
ATTATTCAAAGTCTGGAAGTGGTGCAACAGTTAGCTCGGATGGTGTAGTTACCGGTAATGCCGCTGGAAAAGTTGAAATAGAAGCTACATATAATACTGTTAAATCCAATAAGATTACGATTTATATAGTTAGTGCTTCTCTTGCAAATTCAACAGTGGATTATAAGGGAACAGCTATTTCAGGAACTGATTTGGGATTGGAAGTTGTTGCAGACAGTGCCTTGACTGAAGGTGCAGAGAATGGATATACAACAACTTTTTCCAATAACACAAATGTAGGTACAGGTTCAGTAACTGTTCGAGGAACAGGTAATTATGCTGGTTTTGAAACTACACTTCCGTTTACAATCTCAGCGACAGAGATTACTTCAGATGAAGTAAATGCAGCTACTAAGGTAGTTACAGCAGATGGAACAGTTACTATTAATGACCTCGTTGTGGGTGGAAGAACTCTGAAGCAGGGAACAGACTTTAATGCTGTATGTTCTAATCCGGTATATGGAAATGACGAAGTTACATATACCGTAACTGTAACAGGTATTAATAATTATAAGGGAACAGTAGATGCTGGAACTGTAACTAGCAGTTACAGTGCAGGAAATGCAGTTCAGCTTTCATCAGTATTTGAAGCTAGAGTAGAGACAACTCAGAAGTATACAGGTGAAGCCTTGGAGCCTGTTGTTTCTCTGTATAATAAAGCAGGTGTACTTATTGAAAAAAGTGATGCGAGTCCTGCGAATGTTTTTTCAGATATCGACGTTAAGTATTCCAATAATACAAAAGCGGGAACTGCGACAGTTACATTGACAGGTCGTGGAAATAAATACGCGGGAACACTTACAACTGAATTTGTAATTGATAAAGAAAATCTGACAGCTACATTCAAGAATGGATATGATGCAAAGTATAGCGCTGGAACAGCTTTTTCTCAGTTGACTATTGATGGTATCGGAGATGTAACAGCAACAAGCGCTACAACTGGTAAGTATGTTCTCAATAAAAAGTATGTATATACAGGTCGTGAGATTACATTTAGTGATTTGGCGCTTAAACTTCAGAGAGCAGCTGGCGGCGGTAAAACAACTTTGGCTGCAGGAGACGATTACACAGTTACATATAAAAATAACGCAGATATTGATTTAGATTCTCCTTCTGCGAAGCTTGAAATCGTAGGAAAGGGAAATTATTCAGGAAAGCTCGTTTTTTCATACTATATTATTCCTGATTTCGTAAGGCAGCTTTCTATAAACTTAAATGGTAAACTATATACTGTTCCGGCAGCTAATGTAAGTGCTGACGGAAATAGTAGTTCTATCAGTACGGATTACAGCGTTAAATATGATGGAACTGCAAAGACGATTAATCCAACAGTATTATTGAACGGTGAAAATCTGGTTAAAGATACAGATTACGAATTGACTGTTTATGATAACAACACGGATGCAGGTACAGCTACGGCGCATATCAAAGGTTTGGGAGATTACGCCGGCAAAGAAGTTACAGTAACTTACAAGATTAATCCATTGGATCTCTCAGATGGTACAGCTTCAGTTTCTGGAACATATATTTACAACAACGGTAAAGAAATCGTTCCAGATGATGGCGCAATCTCTGTTAAGGCAACTTCTGCAGGTGATGACCTGGTTAAAGATGTTGATTATACAGTTAAATACAGCGATAACAAAAATGCTGGTCAGGCAAAAGTGACAATTGCCGGAAAAGGAAACTATACCGGAACTCTTAAAACTACATTTGATATTTTGAAACTGAGCATCGCATCAGCAAATGTAAATCCAGCTTCTGATGTAAATACTGGAGTTGTGGTTAGATATCAGACTGAATACGCATATACAGGAAATCCTATAGTTCCGGATGTAGTTATTTACAATAATGGTGAAAAAGTATTTGATTCAACTGACTCAAAGTTGAAAGACAATGCAACAGTAACTGCTTCAAATAATGTAAAGGTCTCAAACAATGGTGCGAACCTAAAGATTGTAGGCGCAAAGAATCTCGAAGGAACATTAAATGTTAAGTTTAGTGTCACAAAGAGAAAGTTTGATAATCTTTCAGTTACAGTTGCTGGAAAGGCTGCATCTGTAGATGAAAGCTCACTTTCAGGTGGAACAGTAAGATTTACATCTGATTATGAGGATACATATACATATGCTTCAGCTGCTCTACCTGAAATCGTAATCGTAGATAACGGAACAGGAAATACACTTTCAAGAGGAACTGATTATACAGTTTCTGTGGTAAATAGAAATGCTAGTGATAATGCGGTAATAAATGTCTTCGGTGTTGGAAGCTATGCTGGTTCTATGGCGATGATTTCTTACAAGATTAAGCCTAGAAACATCGTAGACAAAGATATTTCGATTACGCAAAAGGGATTTGAGACAACTGATACTGCGAAACCGGTATTTGAAGTTGTAGACAAAACTTCAGGACTGGCTACTACGCTTAAAGTTGATAAGGACTACAAAGTACAGCCTGTTGATGCAGATGGCAAAGAGGTTTCTGAGTGGTCCAGTGCTGCAGGTATCCACCACATGAAGGTGGTAGGTATCGGTAACTACACGGGCGAAACTGATGTGATGGAATACGAGAGAGGTAAGGCGATGTCTAACGCTGATATCGCTCTTAAGAATCCTGGCGATACGAGCATCGGTTATTCGTTGTTAAGTTCCGGAGCATTCGGAATTCCATATATCGGAAATAATCGTCCTAAGGCATATATCACGATGCTGGTTGGAACTGAGACAAAGGTCCTCAAAGAAGGTACAGACTACGAGCTTAGTTACGATTCAGATAATTATAATGCCGGCGAGACTATCACGGTTACAGTGAATGCGAAATCTGGCAGTGAATCTTACTATGGAAGCACAACATTCAAGTACACGATTCGCAGACTGAGTTTTGTGGCAGTAAACGGTAGTACAAATGCCGTAATTGAGAAGAATAAACTTACTGATGCTAGCTCATATTTTTGTGGCGATCAGGGTATAGTAGCTTTATCTGATGGAAATACAAAGGATTCCAGACTTGATTATTCGGCTCCTTTCACATATTTCTATGCACATCAGGGGCAAGTAGGAGGATATGATCCACTTACTCCTAACCCGAAGCTCGAATATTATGCTCTAGGAAAGAATAATGATCCAATCGTTTTGTCTGCTTCAGATGTATCGGTTAGTCCGGTCAATATCGATGTAAATGGATTGCCTACAAATAGAACTGCTAAGGTTAGTATTACAGGTAATGGTAACTATGCAGATACAGTTGAGCCGGGATATGCTGTATCACAGACAGATTTACAGAATGCTACAGTTTCTGGTTTTGACCAGTTTACTGCTAGGGATGATAATGGCATTTTCTATACTGGCTTTACAGGAAATCCTATAGATATTTCAAAGTTTGCTTTGAGAGAATATGGTGCTGCGCTTAAATCAGGCACAGACTATACGGTTTCATCAATTAAATATACACAGGTAAAGGGTGGAACTGAAACTGACGTGGCTGAGTCAAATGTAATGGCTCCGGGTTATTATAAGATTACTTATAGTGGTACTGGAGATAATCAAGTTAATCCGGTAGTGGGAAACTACTATGGAACAAAAACTATTGAATTTAAGGTAACAGCTAGAGAGTTTAATAATAGTGGTTATTCTATCGAAGGCTCAGATATGTATTACTATACAGGAAGTAATATATCTACAGGCTTTACGATAAAGGAAGGAAAGATTACATTAACTCCTGATGCTGGATATGATGTTGCTATTTATAAAGGCGATCAGACAACTGTAACAGATTTTTCTTCTCTTACAGAGGTTGCTCCAAAGGAAATCGGCCTTTATACAGTTGTATTTACTGGAAAGAATAAGTACACGGGAATCCTTACTCGTAAGTTTAAGGTAGTAGGTGATATTTCGAAGGACAATATTTTTACAGTAACTCCTGATAATATCACTGGAACGTATTCACCAGAGAATCTGAATGCGGTTTTAGGAACTGTAGCTGTTAAATACAAGGATTCAAATAATGTTGAGCAGACAGTACCTGCTACGAATTACACTGTAACGGCAGCAGAGTGGAAGGGCATCGGAACAGGTGAGGTTACTGTTAAGGGAAATGCTGAGACAGTAAATGATGATTTCTACTTTATCGGCTCCAGAAAGATTGCTAACAAGATGAAGGGAAATCTCGCTGATGCAGTAGTGAAAGATGCTCAGGAATCAAATGGCAATATTTATTCATTTAATGGAACAAATATTAAGCCAAACCTGACAGTTACATATTATGGTCAGGAACTTAGAGCTGGAACTGATTTTGAAATCAGATATCTGGATGCTGATGTTCAGGATTCACAGACAACGACAGCGGTTTCAAAGTATGATTATTACCTGTTTGGTAAGAATGATTTCGTAGGTCAGACTTCAAATCAGTTCTATCATGTGGCATATAACCTAAAGAATGTAATCGTTCAGTTTGCTGATTCTGCTAATGGACCTTGGGTTAATAGTGATGATTATTCAAAAGAAATCACTTCAGATGCTGCTGCAAACCATCCGTCATATGTTAAGGCTGTGCTAACGCTAGCTGATGGACAGACTGTAACATTGAAGAGCGGCGTAGATTTTGATGTTGTATATACAAACGACACGGCTATAGGAAATGTTGGCGTTGAGTTGAAGCCTATAAGCGGGCGTTCATATAATGAGAAAAAAGTGAGCTACAACCTGACTGGAAAAGTGCTTACAAATGCAAATACAGACATTTCGTTAGATGGTGCGGCAGAAGGAGCGTATGATCATGACTTTACTGGTGCACAGTTGACACCTATGGTTACTGTTAAATACGGATCAACAGCAAAAGTTTTGACTGAAGGTGTTGATTACACATTAACTTATGGTGATAACGTAAATGCGGGAACAAATGTCGGAACTGTTACAATTAAAGGAATCGGACAGTATAGTGGTTCTGTAACGGAGAAGTTCTCTATTAATCAGATTTCTTTAAATGATTGTGATATTTTGATTGCGGATGCTTATTATTCAGGAATTGGAATTAAGGTACTACCTCAGATTACGATTAAATACGGAAATTATGATTTAGTTCTCGATAAGGATTACTCGGTTGAGGTATTTGCGGTAAGTGCAGATGCAAAAGAGACTATATCGATTAAGGGTAAAGGCAACTTTAAGGATGAATATAGAAGAAATATTCAGCTGTTGGATCGAGATATAAGTCAGAATGGCGCTGTAACCATCGAAGATGAAAAAATCTACGACGGAGCTAAAATCAGCACGAAGGATGTTGTATTAAAGGTAGACCTAGGATATAAGGATACAGATGGTAATGAAGTATATTCTACTCTGACCCAGGGGACAGAATATACAGTCGCTCCGATTGATGCGGCTGGTCTAAGCGCAAATGTAGGTTCCTATACGTTTGTCATTACTGCAAAAGAAGGTAGCCATTTTACAGGACAGATTACTAAGACGGTATCTATAGTTCCGAAGAATATTGCGGATCCAGAAATCGATGCATCACTTTCAAAGGATTCGTATGATTATACCGGTAATGAAGTGGCTCCGGCTGATATTACTGCAGTTTATAACACTAGAGGAAAGAACGACGCTGGAAATACGTTAGATCCTATCGATATGGTGACTGGAACAGATTATGACGTATCTTATGCAAATAATACTGTTTCAGCATCAAAAGATGGTGAGAATGCACCTACGGTTATTCTTACAGGTAAGGGTAACTATACAGGTACTAGAAATGTAACGTTTAATATTGGAAGTGATCTCGGAGCGAAAGCTACAGTAGATTACAATGATCCAAACTTTACTTATAACGGAAAAGTTCATGATGTAAATGATTTTAACTACTCTGTTAAGTATAAGAATTCTACACTCGAGAAGAATGTGGACTACACAGTTGGAAAGGTTGTAGACACTGGAAAGGATGATGTTCATTACAAAGAGGAAGATGTCATCCACGCTGGAACGAAGACAGTTACTCTGATCGGTACAGGAGCTTTCTATGGTGAGCTGAAATTTGATTACCATATTAAAGCAAAGACCGTAAGTAAGGATTCAAAGGCTATAAAGATAGTTCTGAAAGATTTTGAATCAGTTGATGGAGAGTACGAGACAGTTTACAATGGCGAACCTGCAACTTCTGAAATCGAGATTTACGATTTGGATATTGATAAGGATAATCCTATCGATGTAACAAATTGGGAACTCTATAAGAAGGGCGAATACGAGAACGGCAACGGATATAAGAACAACACAAATGTTTCTGCATCAGACAATCCTGCAATGGTTGCAATCACTATGAAGGGCGACTATGACACAGGTACAGATACATTGAATCAGAAGTTCTATATTAAGGGCAAATCTCTCGAAGGACTAAACCTCGAACTTAGAGATGCTCCAAATGCTGTTAAAGATGTAAATGCAGATAGATATCCTTATGATTGGACACATGAGAAACCAATCAGACCAGAAGTATTAGTACATGATGGTTCGAATACTTTAGGCTTGGTAGAAGGTAGAGATTACACTATTTCTTATGAAAACAATGAGACTATAGGAACAGCTACCGTTAAGCTTACTGGTAAAGGAAACTACGCAGGAGAGCTTGAGAAAGAATTCGTAATCTACGCATCACTTGAAAATGCAAAGGTTACACTTAAAGCTGATAAATACTATTACTTAGGCTACGGAATAGTACCTACACCAGCTGGCGCTGAAAAAATCAAGTCGGTCAAAGTTGGTGGAGTAACACTAGATCCAAGTGATTATATAGTTACTGAATCATCTGATAATAACTATCAGACTTCAGGAAGTCTCACAATCGTGCCTAGTACGGATGGAAGTATGGCATTATACCTCTCAAAGGTAGCGACAAAGGAATACGATATTACGAGCGACCTTTCTGCTTTGAAGGTAAATGATCCTACAAACGAGAACTTCCCTAACTATGAATACACTGGATCACAGATTAAACCAAATTTCGTAGTTACACAGCCGGATGGCTCAGAAATCAGCTATGACAAAGATAATATTAAGTATTATCGAGTAACAGCGGGTGGCGATATCGCTACTACAGATTTGGTAGATAAAGGCAATTATAAAGCTGAGATCCCTCTTTTTAAGACGGATGATCAGACTAGAAGCCTCGAAGTAAACTTTAATATCACAAATCCTATGATTAATGCTTCGGATATCAACATGAAGAAGTCATATGTATACAATGGAGATGAGCAGAAGTTTACTGTAGCTATCTATAAGGGAAGCAATTGCCTGGAAGAAGGCAAAGACTACACTATAACGGTTCTGGATAAGGATGGTAATCCGGTTGAACCTGTTGAGTGTGGAGATTACTATCTCTTAATCAGAGGGAAGGGCGATTTCGAAGGCTCAGAAGTTAACTTCCTGGCTAGAGAGAATCCAGAGGCTGTATCTATTGAGCCTGATAGAGCTCATGCTATGAAGGTGACAAGCGTTTCAAATCACCAGATTTATCTGGAATGGAATGCTTCAAACGATGTAAATGGTTATGTTGTAAGCGCTACAAAGAAGGGAACGGATGACAAGGTTTCATTTACAACTTCTTCAACAAATTACACATTTACAGATTTGGAAGGCGGAACCAAGTACATCCTGGAAGTAAAACCATACGTATATAATCGTGACGATGGAAATTACTACTATGGAACACCTAGAACATTAGAACAGAGAACGAAGATTCTTTCACCTTCAAATGTCACAAAAGATGAGACACAGCACGGTAAGGTTACTATTACCTGGAATCCAAATGCTGTAGATATCGATGGATATGAGGTTTATAGAAGCAGTACTATAAACGGAACATATTCACTTGCTGCAGTAGTTCCAATTGCTTACGCAAGTTATACAGATACACAGGTTACATCAGGCAAGGTTTATTACTATAGACTGAGATCTTATAAGAAAGAAGCAAATGGAACAGTAGAGTATAGTTCATATTCACAAATTGTGGAAGCAAAAGCTCCATAATGATAAAACAAAAAAGGCGGTGGTCATGCGACGTAAGAACGCATGGCTTCCGCTTTTTTAATTGCAAGGTAAATCCCATTAGTTTAAAATAAATTCTATGAGTGAAAAAGAATCTATGGAAAAATTTGAAAAGGATATTATTTCATCCTTTGAGGAAAAAGATGCTGACTTTGCAGATATTGTCAGTACTGATATTGCGCGCGCAATAGAGCAGAAAACGGGCCGTACGGAGGCTGATGACGAAAAGGTTCGTGAATATCGTGTGGGCGGTTATACATTCAAAACATATTATGAATACAGAAACGCCGAGGAAGATATCAAACGTATTGAAATCATCAAGAAAAATATAGACATTTCTGATCCTGAGGCAGCAGTACGTCTCTACAATATGATTAGAGATGGCAGAATAGAGTTTAAGAGCCCTATCGGAGAGAAATTCTTTGACTATATCGCTGATGTTGTTGCGGATAAATCTGTCGACTTGCTTGAGGACAAGAAAGTGGTTGAAGAGGCTGAAGGCGCTTCTAGAAAGCAGAAATACCTTGCTATAGGGGTATTGGCTCTGGCTATCGCTTCTTTTTCTATTTTTGCGTATTCAGAAATTAAAGATATCATTGAGACTAGACGTATTCAGCAGGTTGCAGAGATGAAGAATGCTCCTAGTGCTTCAGTAAAGAGCGAGAAAAATGTGGTTTCTGGAAAGAAAGGCACTGATGGTAAGCCACTCGTAATTCTACCAGAATACAATGAGGCCTATTCGAAGAATAAAGATCTCGTTGGATGGATAAAGATAGATGGTACTTCTATCGATTATCCGGTTCTGTGTAAGGACAAAGATAATGAATACTATCTAAATCATTCCTTTGAAAAAGCCGATGATAAGAATGGTAGTATTTTTATGGATTACCGTTCTGATATTGTAAATCCTACTACGAATACGATTATCTATGGACATAACATGAGTAGTGGAATGATGTTTGGCAGCCTGAAGAATTATCTGGATGAATCTTTTTTTAGAGATCATAAGACTATATCCTTTGATACATTATATGAAAAAAGACAGTACGAGATAGTGGCTGTTTGCCTTTCAAATGTAGCTTATCAGGACGAGGATCAGTATCGTTACTATAATTTCATCCAGGCAAAGACTAAGTCGGAATGGGATGAATTCTATAATGATGTTCAGAGTAGAAATGTGTACGGAACTACAGTTGATATGAAGGAGTATGATCAGTTGTTGACTCTTTCTACTTGTAATAAGTATATGACAGACGGACGGTTGTTTATCGTTGCAAAGAGAGTCGATAAGGCAAAAACTAATTAAATCTTTAATTTTTCGCAGAGAAAAAGCGTAAATAGTGGTTTTATATTAGTGTTTGTTGTATAATTTACTATATATAGTAGACTGCGAGGAATGGACTCCGGCAAATCAAAAGGATTTATAGCTTTTTAAATCTAGGAGATAATTCGATGATAAAAAAAGGAACGAAAATAGGATGGTTGTTAGTTGCAGCCTCAATCTTACTCTTGCTTTGGATCGTGGTATTCAAGCATAGTAGCGCTGCAGATAACGAGGCATTTAGTATTTCAAATGGAGTGCTTACAAAGTACGACGAATCAAAGATGACAGGCACGGGCCCGTATACAGTTGAAATACCGAGTGAGGTTACTGTTATCGGTAGAAATGCTTTCAGTAATATGAAGAATACTGCAAGAGTAAATATGGGAGATTCAGTTACCAAGATTGAGGGTGGCGCTTTCGCAAATTCTCAGTCTCTGACACAGGTTACTCTTTCAAATGCTATTACTGAGATTCCGACTAGTGCATTTCAGGAGACAGGAATCACAACTATTTCTATTCCGTCTAATGTAAATACTATTGGAGCGCTTGCTTTTGCAAATACAGAGCTTACATCTATTACGATTCCGGCAAATGTTTCAACGATAGCAAATAACGCGTTCAGTGATAATCAGAATTTGTCAGCGATTAATGTAGATGCATCTAATTCTACATTTGAATCAGTAAATGGTGCGTTATATACTAAGTCAGGAACTCTTAAGATGGTTCCGATTGGAATCACTAGTCATAAGATTAAAGATGGAACATCCAGTATCGGAGCAAATGCTCTCGAGCGTTCTACTATGACAGAGTTTACAGTTCCTTCTTCAGTAAAAAGTATCGGCGAGAACGCATTTAACCGTTCAGCGATAAAGAAACTAACTATTCTTTCAGATGATGTTAGCATAGGTGATCAGGCTAACTGGGGCGACGGTGTTACAGTTTATGGACATCAGGGCTCTACAGCGCAGAACTTCTGCTTGAATAACGATATCGAATTTGTTGTTCTCGGAGATGATAATACTTCTACTTATACAGTAAAGTTTGATCCTAACGGTGGAACTATTAACGGCAGCGATGCAGTTGCTAGTTTCAGTGTAGTAGCTGGTGATGTTTCTCCAGTACCTACACCAGTTAAAGAAGGATATACTTTTGCAGGATGGACTAGCAGTATTTCAACAGTAGGTGTAGACGATCCTATTAATGCGGATGTTACTTTTACAGCTACATGGGTAAAGAACCCGGTAGAAGAAGGTAAATTTGTTGTTGCTTTTGATGTAAACGGTGGAAAACCTAAATACAAAGAACAGACAGTTGCAGCAGGAGAAAAGGTTACTAATCCTGGTACACCATCTAGAGATGGATATACATTCTTAGGATGGTACAATGGTGAAGCTGTTTGGAACTTCGATAGTGATACAGTTCAGTCTAATCTGACACTTACTGCTTGGTATAGAAACAATGAATCAGGCACTGTAAGCCGTGGTACGGGAAATAATAGCGGTACAGGCTCAGGCGTTAAAGGCGGCGGAAACGGTGGACATACTAAAGATGTCACACCAAAGACAGCAGGCCCTATAGATGCTAGATACTTCTTAGTATTGGCTATCTTCTTAGCAGGTGTTTCAGTATTGCTTTACAGCAGACATAGTAAACTGGAATATGTTGCAAAGAACAAAAGATAAATGAGTAAAAAAAGTGACTGTCGCACTAATTAGTGTGACAGTCACTTTTTTATTAGTTCTCTACAGTACTCTGATTTGGCTCAGAGTCGTCTGGCTGGTCTAATTTGACCTCTTCGTTATTCTCTTCGATACTTCTCTGTCGAACCATCTCAGGGTCGTTATAGACTATTTTATTGGACTTACGGAGCACATCCTCTCCTGAACCAACGTGGCATACCTCAATAGTATCGCCATCTTTAATATCTTCAGCGTTAAAGGTTAATACCTGTCCGCTTTCATAATGAGTTGAAACTTTCTTTCCATTAACATATACATAACTCCACTTTGTAAAGTTGTCTCCATAGAGGTGAACTTTCTTATCAAAGGTGTATGCTTTGTTTATTTTTATGTCATGCACGCCCATTAGGATATGTGTTGCTGGATACATTTCCTTCTGGTTATATGCGTAATGCTTTCCGTATAACAGGTCGTACTGGAGCGTTTGTAGTCCGCTCTGGTATTTCAAGGAATTGTAGCTTTCGCCTTCCTTTAGCATACGCTGGTTGTAGTCGAGCATCGTTCCGCCGTGTATTCCGAGGCGGTTGAAGTATTCTGGAAGCAACTGGTAGGCTGTAAGGTCTTTGTCCTTCTTCTCCATTCCAAAGTTGTTCCATGTTACATAGTTAGTCTTAAAGATAGAACCGGTCTTCATATCACTGTCTAACAGATTCAGTGAAGGAAGATGATCACCAAACATCAGGAGAAGTGTTTTCTCGCCGCGTTCTTCAAAACTCTTTACATAGTTTTCCATCCATTGATCCATAGCGTGAATCTGATTAATGTAGTATTCCCAAGCATACTGTTCACTTTCAGATTTACCCTCGGCTTTAACTTTGATTGCAGGATTGTCTAATACTTTATATGTAGGATAGTTTCCGTGAGTACTTACTGTAATCGTATAAACGAAGTCAGGACCTTTGGAAGTATCCATACTATCTTTTGTTGAATCAATCAGGATATCGTCTGTAGGCCATGAACCCAAAGGTGTATAGTCGGTGATATCCAGGTTTTCCTTTGCTGTAAAGGTATCAAATCCCATCAGAGAGAAGGCGTTCTTTCTGCTGTAGAAGTTCGCGCCGTTGTTGTGTACTACGTGAGATTTGTATCCTAGCTTCTTTAATGTATCGGCGGAGCTTTCGCAGGAGTCGATTTTTTTCATAACCGTCTTCTGTGGATATTCTCCAGGTCCGAAGAAGTTAACAGACATACTGGTCAGTACTTCGAACTCCGGATTACATGTTCCGGCTCCTACTACAGGTGAAATAAAGTGACCTGTTGAGTATTTCTTCTGCAATGAATGGAAGAAAGGTGTAGGGTCCTCGGAGAAGGAGAGGAACTTGCAGTCATAAGGATCGAAGAAGGATTCGAGTAGTACGACAACTACGTTTGGCTGGTCGCTTTCAGAAAGAGTAGTCTTTCCGACTGATGCAGTGTCCTGCTTTACGATACTTGAGACTGTGTTTTCGCTGTAGTTAAGTGGCTTCGACATTCCGCGGCTGAAGATGGAAGTACCGAAACCGTATAGGTATCCGTAGTTTCTGTAACCTTCAGATAGATTACCAAAATATGAAGCCAGTTTATTCGTTTTTCTAAGCCCGATAGTTGAGAGGGGAAGAGAAACAAATATTATGATTACGAATAGCAATCGTAGGAAGAATGGTTTTGTATCTTCATATTTCTTTCCGTGAATAAACACGAATATCAGAATTGCGATAAAGATGATACTTCCGACGAATACCAGTATTTCCTCAAATGTTGAGAAATAGTTACTTCCCTGCATAGTGAGCAGATCGGTTACCATGTAAAAATCTGTAAAACCAAAAGGTGAAACTCGGTTTAACAAGAGGATGCAATTTATCAATCCTAAGACGATGAATACACCACCTACGACTAATCTTACGAATCGGCGTCTCTTTACGATAAATACCAGTGAGAAACCTACATATACTATAAAGGAGTTGTATATGTAAGCTATGGTATGATCTTTGACGAAGAGACAAGCCTGTACGAAGGAATGTCGGGACATCCATTCGAGTACGAATACCATAATCAGGCCGACTGCTATATGAGTAAAAACTGCGTATTTTTCAAAGACTTCGGAGAATTTGTTCATAAACAATCCGAACTTTGTCGGCGGTTTTTGGTTATGAGCTTCTATAGCCGATGAAATTTTATTTTTTAATTTAATAAAGGGTGTAAAAATCAACCCGATTTTCTGTTTTAAGTTTTTCTTTGAATTCATTAAATTACCTCGGTCAAATTGCCTATTAGAACCCAATAAGTTATAATACAAACCGAAATTATAGCACGAGAAATATTGAAGTGCAAATAGGCAAAGGAAGTGGATTTGATGTTTTTACTACAGATTAACTGGATATGGATGGTGTTGATAGGCACTTTGTTTATCGCACTTACACCTGGATTGTTAAAGATGGGCTTGCAGAAATCTAACATAAGAGTTTCGGCTGCAATCTTTGCTACAGCATATTTGGTGATGACCTTTATAATAGAAAAAATGAATACAGGGTTTAGATTTGATTTAAACCTTGAACCTATAGACTATCTGTGGATTTTGGGACTGGGGGCATTAATGTGTCTGGCGCTTTATTTTTTCCTGAACACCTTGAATAAAGCGACAGTGATTCAGACTATAATCGGGCTGCAGCTTATGGATGTCGTGAGTACAATCTTTGGCGCTATCTATTCAAAGAGAATCCTTGAAAACGAGGAAATAGTGCATATTGCGATCATTCTTGTTGCGGTTGGTTTAATCGTTTGGTCAGAGAGTACTGATAAAAAATGGGTTCTATTTATGATTCTGGCCGCAATCGCGATTTCAGGAATCAGTATCTATCATGTATATCTTCCAGCAAAGCTGAATAATTCTAGAGTGGATATGTTTGCTCAGGTTATAACGGCAGTATTAGTTTGGGCAATCTTTTTGATAAAGAAGGAAGGCAAGTCTTTAAAGCGTATAACGGTATTTAACGCATTTTTCCTCGCAATATCAGGAGTGATTCTGGTACTCGGGAATGTTATGACGAAACTGGCAAGCCAAAATGGAGATGGAACGATAGCGTTATCAATTTCCAAACTGGCACTTCCTGTTGCTGTGATTCTTTCGATGGCATTGTTAAATGAAAAAATGAATGCAAAGAAATGGATCGCTGTAATACTGATCCTGGTGGCAAATTATTGGATAATACTGTAAGAAGAGTAGAAATATGGCACTTAAATTTAGAGATAATACAAAATCAGAACGAATAAAGAAGAATGTGATTACATTTGGTAGTATCTTTGTAGGAGCGTTGGTGTTCTTCTCGATTACTTTGAATTTTCATGGAAAAGTCGGTAAAGAGATTAACGCAAAGGGAACCCTTCCGATTCTGTCCGCTACTGTAAATGGCGTACGAATCAATGAGATGCACGGTTACCGTGACAAGATGGACACAGGAATCGTAAATTCTAATCTGATTCCGGTTTCTGGTAATGAAGTTAAATTCAATCTGGAAAAATATGGAAATGATATAAAGGATATACGTTACGAGCTCTGTGATGAAGCGGGAAAGAAAGTATATAAGAAGGGCGAAGCAAAGACTTCAAACGATGGAAAAGATATTCTGGTCGATATCAAAGATGCGGTGAAAAAAGATCATTATTATATGATAAAGCTTTCTATGGAAGTAGAAGATCGACCACTTTATTTTTACACAAAGATATATGAAGCGGATTTGACAAAGTTTAAAGAGTGCGTGGATTATGCGGAAAGTATTCAGAAGGCGATTTTGTCAAAGGATCAGACCTCACTTTCGATGATGGAACCACAGGAAGACAAGTATACGGATTCACTTGCAACAGTAAATATTCATTCATCACTTCCTCAGGTTACGTGGAAGAATATGAAGATTAAGCTGGTAGGTACTCCGGTTTTAAATGTAAATTCCTACTACAACAACACTGCAGAAATTACATATAGATATACCGTTTCTGATGAAACTCATTCTTACAATGTAAGAGAATATATGAAGGTAAAAAATGCTGACAAGCTGTATTTGCTGGACTATCAGAGATTCACAGAAGAAGTATTTAAGGGAACTGGCGCGAGATTGAAGGATGATGGTATAAGCCTTGGAATCGTGTCAGATGATACTTCATATGCGTCTAATCGTACAGGACGAATCGTTGCTTTCGTAAACAATGGTCGATTGTTCGAGTATAACCAGACTACTGGAAAGATTGTAAAAGTATTTGATTTTGGAAATGGCCAGAAAGACTCGAGATCTGATTATTGGCAGCACGATATTAGAATCCTGTCGATAGGAGAGGGCGGTTCTCTCGATTTTGCTGTTTATGGTTATATGAATTCTGGAACACATGAAGGCAGATCCGGAATTTCATTTTTCAAATATGATAGTTCAACTGATACTACTACGGAGCAGGTATTTTCCAGATCGGATATGCCTTTTGAGTTCTTGAAGATCGAATACTCAGATACGATGTATCGTAGTAGAACCGGAAGCTACAATGTCATGTCAAATGGTTCGCTGTTTGAAATTTCAGCGTCAGGAAAGAACATCGAGAAGAAGCTTTCCGGATTGCAGGCGTCTCAGTATAAAGAGTCTTCAAATGGTCGATTCATTTCATGGACTGATAAGGACGAGCCTTCTTCAGTAGTTCATACAGTGGATTTGGAGAATGGAAAAAGCTTTGACTTCAAAGCTGGTGATGGCGAAAAAATAGTTCCTTTGCTTTATATAGGCCAGGATTTCATATTTGGACGTGTTCAGGATGGCACATCTGGAATCGATGAAGAAGGTAATGAAGTTTATCCTATGCATGAGATTGATATAGCAGATGTTACTCAGGGCAAGCTAAAGATTGAGAAGAAATATCCGCAGAATGGATATGTGGTTACGGAAGTTACAGAGCGAGATTCTACACTATATCTGAAGAAATCAAATCTGGAGGATGGCGTTTACAAGACTAGTGGAGAAGATGTTATTAAGAATACTTTTGTAGCTGATAACAGCGGTGCGTCTATTACATATAGCGTAAATGAAACAAAGGGACGACTTACAAATCTCACGATGTCTGAAAACCTTGATATTCCAAAGAAGAGTATTGCAGTTTCAAATATTCGAATGAGAGAGCTGGGAGATGTTATCAAGCTTCCTACTCCAGATTTGAAGGGAGATTATTACGTAGTTGTTGGTGGCCATATTATGGCTGAAGGTGATAAGATTACGCGTATGATTCAGAGCGCAGATGAGTACAATGGTTCTGTGATTTCTGAGAACAAACTCGTTTGGTCTTCTACACGTAAAGATAGAACTCGTAATCTCGAGGTTACTGCAAATGACTTGAAAGAGATTAAAGAGGAAAGCGGCAAAGGCACATATGTAAAACTGAATGGTTTAGAGCTTCAGAATGTACTGTATTTTGTTGCTGAGGGGCATCCGGTCTATGCTGAAACATCTGATGGAGAATATCTGATCGTAGGATATGATACATTGGGAGTAAATATTTATAATCCAACAACTGGAGTTTATGAGACAGTAATGCAGACAGCATTTGGTTTCAAAGCCAGTGAGAATGGAAACGTATTTAAAGTAAATATTGATTAATAAAAAACGGTTGTGAGATTTAAATCTCACAACCGTTTTTTTAGAAAGGAGAAACTGATTAAAGTTTCTGATTGTCTTTGTAGTTCTGAACAACTGCAGCGATACGATCATATGGATCGAGGAGCTTAGACATAGATGCGTCATGGTTAAGTGTATCAATGATGTATGCGATGTATTTGCTCATGTCGCAGTTGATGTAATAGTCTCTAGAAAGAAGATCTGGAGTCTGGTATGTCAGGTTTGTTGTAACTACTTTGTAGATTACACCATCTTCAACAGCCTTATCAAATGAAGCAAGTCCATTTGTGAAGAGTCCAAATGTAGCGATTACGAAGATACGTCTAGCCTTTCTTTTCTTAAGCTCAGTAGCAACATCAATCATAGATTCGCCAGAAGAAATCATATCATCTACGATAAATACGTCCTTGCCTTCTACTGAAGAGCCGAGGAATTCGTGGGCGATGATTGGGTTACGTCCGTCTACAATCCTTGAATAGTCACGTCTCTTGTAGAACATACCCATATCAACACCGAGTACAGATGCGAGATAAACCGCTCTCTTTGTAGCACCTTCGTCTGGTGAGATGATCATAAGGTGATCGTTATCAATCTGAAGATCATCTACGTTCTTGCAAATTGATTTGATGAACTGGTAAGAAGCTGGTACAGATTCAAATCCGTGAAGTGGAATAGCGTTCTGTACGCGAGGGTCGTGAGCATCAAATGTGATGATGTTGTCTACACCCATTGACTCCAAATCCTGAAGTGCGAGTGCACAGTCGAGGGATTCTCTGGCGCTTCTTCTATGCTGTCTGCTTTCATAAAGGAAAGGAAGAATTACGTTGATACGCTTTGCTTTTCCGTTAGTAGCAGCGATTAGTCTCTTAAGATCGTTAAAGTGATCGTCAGGTGAATAGTGGTTCTCGTGTCCGCAGAGATTGTATGTAAGTGAGTAGTTCATTACATCAACCATGAAGTAGAGGTCCATACCTCTGATAGACTGTTCGATGAGTCCTTTTCCTTCTCCTGATCCAAAGCGCGGAGCAGATGATTTGATGATGAATGAGTGATCCTTGTAAGATGAGTTTGCAGTATCTACAGACTTATCAAGTGAACGCTCTGTTCTCCATCTGAGTAGATAATCATTTGCTTTCTGACCGAGCGCACTACAGCTTTTTAATGGAACTAGTCCGAGTGGAGCTATAGGATTGTAGCTTGTCAGTTCGTTGTCATTAGACATTTTTTTGATTCCTCCTAAAACAATTAAATCTTGGTTGAGTTTATCTTCTGGCGTAGGCGAATGTCGTCTCCGCAGAATTTCAAAAGATTAAAGTTACTATAGATTCTGGAAGATATTCTTTCAGAATAGTGTTCCTTCAGCTCTATCACATTGAGATTAGTTGAGATGATCATAGGCTTGTTCTTGAGTAAACGTTCATTTAAGCAATAGAAGAACTGCGACAGATTAAAATCAGTTAAGTTCTCAGTGCCTAAGTCATCGATGATTAGTACGTCGGAGTTGAAGATTTTATTATAATCGCCTTTTGCATTATCTCGTGCAAAACGTGATTCACGTAAAGTATCAAAAAGTTTTGTCGCGCTAAAGTATATCACGGAATGACCGTTTGTAAGTAGTTCTTTAGCGATACAATTTGATAGGAAAGTTTTTCCAGTGCCGACATTTCCATAGAATAGGATGGAGTTTGGCGTGTCACCGTTTAACATATCGCTGACAAATTTCTTTGAAGTGCGAAAAGCGTTCTTTGCAAGTTCCAGTTCTGATTTCTGAGAACCTGGATCGATTACAGTCGCACTATAATAATCTAATGAAAAATTCTTAAAATCGCAAGCCCCAATATGCTCAGTAAGTGAAAATTGATTAAAAGTTATATCAATAATCTTCTGTTTTAAACAGTGGCAAGGTTCTCGGTCGATATAACCTGTGTCCTTGCAATCAGGGCATGAAAAATGAGGCTCGAGATAGTCAGCTGGAAATCCATGTGAAATGATCAAATCTTTTTTTTTCTGGATTAACTTCTGTATTCTATCATTGGCCTCGTGTATATCGTAAGTAGAGTTTAAAGATTTAATAACAGCAGATGTGCTGATATCTGAAATAGCATTATCAATTTCGGAAAGTTCAGGGATAGCACTATAGACCTCGTCACGGTTGGCGAGGTCCAAGTCTCTGTTATATCTTTGTGTGCGTTCATAGTCGCGCATTATTTCAGAATACTGTTCGTTGCTGATTCCCATTATTGTAGCAACTTCCTTTCGAGTTCGATAATGTTTTCAGTGTTAGTAGAGCGTTCTGAGAAGCTCTGGAAGTTAGTAGTTTTAGTTGCAGTAGCTCTAGGCTTCTTTGAGTTCATGCTTCTGTTAGAGTCACGACGTTTTACTTCGCCGATAGTTCTAATCTGGTTCTGGTGCCAGTCTTTTAGAATCTTGTCAGCATACGCGAAACTAATCTTTCCGGTGTTTGACAAAGCTCTTTCGCAAGCTTCTGATAATAAATCATCGGAAAAATGATACTCGTTTGTCCACTGTGCCAGATATTTTTCTTCTCTGGAATTCAAGTTCCTTTGGCTGATACCAAAGGCTTTTACAACAGCGTAGTAAGCCTTTGAGTGAACGTTATTTGCTGCGCGTGCAGCTTCCTCTGTAAGGATGCCTTGTTCTTTCCACTTAATAGCGATAGTGTTCATGTAATAGAAGCTATTGTGGTTGTTGTTCATGCAGAGCTCGATTAGGTACTCGATTAAGTCAGGTGACAAACCGAGGTCACTATTCCAAGAAAGAATGAACTGCATATCGCGGCTTGATAGTGGCTTGCCGTTAAGCATCTCTGCCATATTAACGACTTCTTCCAGTGTAGATTCATCAAATAGAATCTTCTCTGGGACAGCCTTGGCCTCTGGAGCCGAAGGTTCAGCTTCGCTTACTTCAGGTTCTGCAGTTTCTTCTGTAGTAATACATGTCATGTTTGATTTGGAATCAGATTTGTTAAGGACGCAGATTCCGACTACGACACCAGAAGCGTCATATTCTAGGCGGATTAGTCCTTTCTCCTCCCAATACTGAAGTGCACGTCTGATATCAGCTTCTGTATGATGAAGTGTATCAGCTGCTCTTTTTATAGAAAAGCTCATCTGGTTTGAGCTTAAAGATCGTAGTAGATAGAGATATGTTTTTACAAACTCTCCACTTGATTCAGGCATAAAAATATCTATAAAGTCGTTACTAACACATGTGACCTGGCTAACACATGAAGAATGTAAAATAATCTCATCTGGCATAAAGAATTTCCTCCCAAAAATACTCGAGAAAAATTATAACATATTATCTTGTTTCTTCAAGGGGAGATAGCCGCGAAAGCCTTGTAAACAAAGGGTTTTGAGACTTTGTGGATATGTTAATAACTTTTTGAAAACCTATCAAAATAGCCATTTTTGACATAAAAAAACTGGGGATAAGTTATCCCCAGTAAATTGTTGATAATGTGGATAACTATCGTCCGATTAGGCTTTCGCCGACTTCTATAATGTTTCCGGCGCCCATAGTTATCAACAGGTCTTGGTTCATAGAATTTTTTTCTAAAAAGTTTTCAATTTCTTCAAATGTTTCAAAGTAGTGACATTCTTTGCCTTTTTCCTGAATGAGCTTCTGAATGTCTGCAGAACTTACACCATAGATATCTTGCTCTCTGGCAGCATAAATCTTTGCAAGAACGACAATATCAGCCATAGATAGAGCATCAGCGAAGTCCTGAAGGAATGCTTTTGTTCTAGTGTATGTGTGTGGCTGGAAAGCTACAATGATTCTGTTGTGTGGTGTATGAAGAGCGGCATCGAGGGACGCTTTGATTTCAGTAGGGTGATGAGCATAGTCATCTACAACTACAGCACCGTTCTTTAATCTGCCTTTGTACTGGAATCTACGGTCAGCACCAGTAAAAGCCTTCAAACCACGCTGAATCATTTCATATGGAATGTTCATATCTATTAATGTAGCAATAACAGAAAGAGAGTTTGAAACATTATGCTTTCCAGGAACGTGAAGAGAAATCTCTGGAAGTTCTTTGCCGTAAGCTACTGGGGTGAATGTAGCATGTCCTAACTCATCATATGTAATGTTAGTTGCATGGTAATCGAATGAATCATCTAAACCGAAGGTAGTGATCTTACATTTTAAATCATGTGTAATCTCTTCAAGGTTTGGAATAGCTCCATTAATATAGAGAACACCGTCTTCCTTTGTGTTAGTAGCAAACTTATGATATGAGAGTCTCTCGTTATCGAGAGTCTTAAAGTAATCCAAGTGTTCAGCGTCAATATTTAAGATGATGTTGTACTTGGGATAGAATGAAAGGAAACTATCTGTGTACTCGCAGGCTTCTGTAACGAAGATGTCGGATTCACCATATCTTACGTTTGATTTAATTGCTGAAAAAATAGCACCTACAGAAATCGTTGGGTCTGCCTCACACTCGAGGAGAACCTGACTGATCATAGATGTAGTTGTTGTTTTTCCGTGTGTACCTGCAACGGCAATAGACTGCTTGAAATGATCCATAATCTGGCCGAGGAGTTCGGCTCTAGTAAGCATAGGCTTGCCTGTTTCTGAGGCAGCTTTGAATTCTGGATTATCAGGATGGATAGCTGCTGTATAAACAAAGAAGTCTGTGTCGTTTGTTATGTTTTCTTTCTGCTGTGGATAGCTAATCTTTGCTCCGAGGGAAACGAGGTGATTTGTAAGGTCAGATTCGCTTCTATCAGAACCTGAAACAGAAAATCCCTTCTTTAATAATATCTCAGCAAGTCCACTCATGCTGATTCCACCGATACCGATAAAATGTACGGATAATTTTTTTTCAAAATTAATAGTATACATAACGACCTCTTATTTTATCTTAAAAATCTTTAACAGAACTATTATACATTCTGTTTTTAGAAAATCAATTGCGAGATCCAAATATATATCATTGCAATAAAAAAGTCTAAAAAAGTGGTTTAAAATAATTAAAATTGCATAAAATTTCGCTAAACATGCAAACAAAGTTGTTTAATTTTCGCGCATTATGGTATACTTTATGTACAAATTCGAAATTCTATTAAGTAATTACGAAAACGAGAATGTTTTCATGGCAAACTATCAACTTGTAAAGGGAAAACTAAAAAGGGGACTTAATAATGGGCAGAAAAGAAATGATTGCCATGCTGCTTGCAGGTGGACAGGGGAGTAGACTGGGTGTACTGACCTCGGATGTAGCCAAACCGGCGGTTGCGTTTGGAGGTAAGTATCGTATTATCGACTTTCCGCTAAGTAATTGCATTAATTCTGGAATAGATACCGTAGGTGTGCTGACACAGTATCAGCCGCTCGTTCTAAATTCTCATATCGGTATCGGAATTCCCTGGGACTTAGATAGAAATAATGGAGGCGTCACTGTACTTCCGCCGTATGAAGGAAATGAGAATGCTGACTGGTACAGTGGAACAGCAAATGCCATTTATCAGAATATTAGGTATATGGAACAATATGATCCGGAATATGTATTGATTCTCTCAGGAGATCATATATATAAGATGGATTATGAGGCTATGCTCGATTTCCATAAACAAAACGGCGCGGATATAACTATCGCAGCTTTACCGGTTCCTATTGAGGAAGCGAGTAGATTTGGAGTGGTTGTTACCGACGAGAATAATCGCATAATTGAATTCGAAGAGAAGCCAGAGCATCCAAAGAGTAATCTCGCATCTATGGGAATTTATATCTTTAGCTGGCCGGTTTTGAAACAGGCGCTCACAGCGCTGAAAGAACAGTCGAATTGTGATTTTGGTAAACATGTAATTCCTTATTGTCATGATAAAGGAATGCAGATATTTGCCTATGAATTTAATGGGTATTGGAAAGATGTAGGAACTCTCGGAGCTTATTGGGAAGCAAATATGGAGCTTGTGGATTTGATTCCGGAGTTTAATCTGTACGAAGAGTTCTGGAAGATTTACACACAGCAGAAATCTATCGATCCACATTATATAGGAGAGAATGCACATGTTCAGAAATCTATAATTGGTGCAGGAGACGAGATATATGGCTCTGTAGAGAATTCCGTACTCGGCCCTGAAGTGGTTGTAGATGAAGGTGCCGTTGTAAAGGATTCGATATTGATGAGACGGGTGCATATTAAGAAAGGCGCTTACGTTGAAAAAGCTATCATCGCTGATCGAAGCGAGGTAGGTGAGAATGTCAAGATTGGAGTTGGAGAAGAGGCTGAGAGTAAACTCAGTACAAAGATTTATTCTTTTGGATTGGCTACGGTCGGATCTAATTCCGTCATACCTGATAATGTAACTATAGGAAAAAATACTGCCATTAAGGGCGTTACGGTAGCTGAAGACTATCCGAACAAAGAACTTGAAAGCGGTGACTACATTATTAAGGCAGGTGAATTGGCATGAAAGCATTAGGAATCATACTAGCAGGTGGAAACAGTTCGAGAATGGGAGAGCTGACAAAGAATCGCGCGATAGCGGCGATGCCGATGGCTGGAAGCTATAGAGCGATTGACTTTGCGCTCAGCAATATGACGAATTCGGGAATTCAGACGGTTGCCGTGTTAAGTCAGTATAATGCCCGTTCTTTAAATGAACATTTGAACTCTTCGAAGTGGTGGAATTTTGGACGTAAACAGGGAGGTCTCTTCTTATTTACACCAACAGTTACAGCGGACAATAGCTGGTGGTATCGAGGAACTGCTGATGCGATGTGGCAGAATATCGATTTCCTTAAGAAGAGGCATGAACCTTATGTAATCATTTCGGGTGGAGATTCTATTTATAAGCTTGATTTCACAAAGTTGCTGGATTACCACATTGAGAAACAGTCGAATATCACTGTAGTATGCGCTAGAGCTGCTGAAGGTGAAGACTTAAGTCGATTTGGCGTGGTTAAGATGGACCAGGACGATCAGATAGTCGAGTTTGAAGAGAAACCGATGGTGGCTCATTCAAATATCGTTTCGACAGGAATCTATATTATGCGTCGCAGGGTTTTGATAGAACTCCTCGAACAGAGCAACAGAGAAGGCCGTTATAATTTCGTTACAGACATCCTGATTCGTTATCTTGGAATGAAGAAGGTGTACGGATATATGATGGAAGGATATTGGAGAAATATCGCATCGATTGATTCGTACTACCAAACAAACATGGATTTCCTGAATCCGGATGTTCGTAAATATTTTAGGGATGAACCGCACATTTATTCAAAGGAGCAGGATCGAGCTCCTGCAAAGTACAACGCTGGAAGCGAAGTAAAGAACAGCTTGGTTACCAGTGGTAGCATTATTAATAGTAAGGTCGAGAATTCTGTTATTTTCAAAGGTGTATTTGTAGGTAATGGATGCACGATCAAAAACTCCATCATACTTGATGGCGCATATATCGGTGACAACGTATATGTTGAGAATTGCATCGTTGAAAAAAACGAGACTTTACTGAGTAACACCAGTTATGTGGGCAAAGAAGAAATAAAAGTTGTTGCTGAAAAGAACAACCGATATAGCGTCTAGAGAAAGAAAGAAGGGGGCAATATGTTGAATATTACAGACATTAGAATGCGTAAGATCGAAAAAGAGGGAAAGATGAAGGCGGTTGCATCAATTACGATTGATGATGAGTTTGTCGTTCACGACATTAAGGTTATCGAAGGTGAGAAAGGCCTTTTTATTGCAATGCCGAGTAGAAAGGCTACAGACGGTGAGTACAAGGATATCGCTCACCCTATTCGTTCAGAAACTAGAGCATTACTTCAGGACAAGATTTTGGAGAAATACAAGACAGAAATCCTTGGAGAGTAGTATTGCAAAATAGATTAAAGCGGTTCATAATAGCATAGCTAGAATGTAAAAAAGAGAGCGTGGTAATCCATACTCTCTTTTTAAATGTTTAATCTAAGGAGATAGAGATGTTAATAGTTGCTGGATTGGGAAATCCGACTTTGAAATATAGACACACCAGACACAATGCAGGCTTCGATGCTATTGATGCTTTAGCAAAGGCTTACGGCATATCTGTGAAGAAGACAGATTTTAAAGGAAAGTTTGGTGAGGGAAATGTAAACGGGGAAAAAATAGTCCTCGTAAAGCCACAGACTTTTATGAATCTGAGCGGAGAGTGTATCAAACCTCTGATGGACTATTATCATGCAGATCCTAGGAAGGATTTGGTAGTAATCTCTGATGATGTTATGATTGAGCCAGGTAGAGTTCGTATCAGAAAAAAAGGAAGCGCGGGCGGGCATAATGGCCTAAAGAGTATCATTGCAAATGTCGGAACAGATGAGTTTGTTAGACTTCGCGTTGGAGTTGGTAAATTCCAGGATGGAGATGATATGGTTCGTTATGTACTCGGTAGGCTTCCAAAGGATGATAGAAAGAAGATGGAGAACACTCTTTCTTCATTACCAGAAGTGATGGATTATTTGATAAAACGTGATGTGGATGGTGCGATGAATGCATTTAATAATCATGTTTTTTAGAGCGAATGTAAGATGAAAGCATTTTTAAAACCGTTTGATGAACTGCAGGATATCAATGAACTAAAGGATAGATTGCAGAAACATAATAGAGAGTATTTTGAATTGTCCGGAGTGACGAGTTCTGGAAAAGCTCAGGTTATCTATGGTATCTCAGGGGTAAGTGAGCATAGTCTCGTTGTCGTTTCGGATGATTTGAAAGCGAAAGAATTATATGAAGAGCTGTCTTTTTATAGGGATGATGTGTACATCTTCCCAGGGAAAGATATGCTCTTCTTTCAGTCTGATATCAGAGGAAATGCTCTTACAATTCCACGTGTAAATGTTCTCGCTAGAATGGTTTCAGGTGAATCGTTTGTTGTAATAGCAACTATTGATTCCATGCTGAATGTTTTGCAGAAACCTGATGAGTGGGCAAAGGGAATTCATGAATTAAAGGTTGGCGATGAGATTGATACGAAGTCTTTTGCAAGAGAACTTTCAGCGGAAGGATATGAACGTGTTACGCAGGTAGAACAGCCCGGAGAATATGCAATCCGTGGAGGCATTTTGGATATTTTTTCGCTGACAGATACGGATCCGTTTAGAATTGAGCTTTGGGGCGATGAGGTCGATTTAATAAAGCGCTTTAATGCTTCGGATCAGAAGTCGACAGATCAGGTTGAGTCAGTGAAATACTATCCGGCATGCGAGTTTGTGCTGGAGGAAGAAGATATCGACCGTGGAATCGAAGCGATGAAAGCTGAGATGAAGGAAATCCATGCGAAATATCGCAAGGAGATGAAGACGGAAGAAGCTTATCATCTAAAGAGTACCGTAGAAGCGGCTATTGAGAAGATGGAGAGCGGATGGATCAGACAGGAAGGTGAGGTTTATCTTCCGTACTTTCTGAGAGAGGCGGGAAGTCTGTTAGACTACCTGCCTGAAGATGCGGTTTGCTTTATCGATGAACCGAGACATATAGAGGAAACTGCAAAGCAGGTGGCTGCTGAGTTTGCAGAGTCTATGATGCATAGACTTGAAGCGGGATATATCTTGCCGAGACAGAGGGAACTGCTTCTCGATGAAAAGGTTTTGAAGCAGGCTTTAACCCGTTTCGGCGGGGTTGTTATGTCTCTGCTCGATTCAACAGGTAAATGGCTAAAGATAGCCGATAGATTTCATATTAGAATGCAGCAGGGGTCAAGTTTCAATGGAAGCTTTGAGATGCTGTGTGAGGATATAAAAAAATACCGCGCAAAGAAGTTTACTATAGTAATCGTCTCACCATCGCATTTGGCAGGAAAACGAATTGCGAAGGATTTGTTTGATATAGGAGTACCTGCTTTCTACTCAGACAGAGAAGATTATGAGCCAAAACCGGGCGAGGTTATGGTCACTTTTGGGCGTATCCAAAAGGGATATGAGTTTAGTGATAGTAATTTTGTGTTTATATCTGAGGGAGATATCTTTGGCGCTAAAAAGAAGAAGCGCAAGAAGAAGGTTCGCTATGAAGGTGAGCATATTTCCGGATTTAGAGATCTAAAGTCGGGAGATTATGTAGTTCATGAGAACCATGGCCTCGGAATATATCGAGGAATGGAAAAAATAGAGGTGGATGGTGTCTTAAAGGATTACCTGAAACTGGAATACTCTGGCGGAAGTAATCTGTATGTTCTGGCTACGCAGCTTTCTTCGATTCAGAAGTATGGAAATGCCTCTGATAAGAAGCCTAAGCTTTCATCACTAGGTTCGCTCGAGTGGTCAAAGACAAAAGCCAGAGTAAAGACTGCTGTCGGAATTATCGCGAAAGAACTCGTGAATTTGTATGCTTTGAGGCAGCAGGATAGCGGCTATGTGTTTGATGAAGATACAGAGTGGCAGAAGGAATTTGAAGAAGCTTTTCCGTATGAAGAGACAGATGGTCAGTTGGAAGCTATCAGAGATGTAAAACGCGATATGGAAAGTCCGAAGATTATGGACCGATTGATTTGTGGTGACGTAGGCTTTGGAAAAACGGAAGTTGCGATTCGAGCTGCTTTTAAGGCGGTTCAGGAGAATAAACAGGTTGCTTACCTCGTGCCGACTACGATTCTCGCAGAACAGCACTATAATAATTTCGTGCAGAGATTAAAGGACTTTCCGGTAAATGTCGTACTCTTGAGCAGGTTTAGAACGCCGGGCGAAGTGAAGAAGGCGGTAAAGAAACTGGAGACAGGAGAGGCGGATATCGCTATCGGAACACATAGACTGCTTTCGAAGGATGTTCATTTTAAAGACCTGGGACTGCTGATTATAGATGAGGAACAGCGATTCGGAGTCGGACATAAGGAAAAGATAAAGCAGTTAAAGAAAAATGTAGATGTACTTTCTATGTCTGCGACACCTATTCCTAGAACTCTTCATATGAGTTTGACTGGAATCAGAGATATGTCAGTACTAGACGAACCGCCTAGGGACAGACAGCCGATTCAGACTTTTGTCTTTGAATATAATGATGAATTGATTCGTGAAGCTATCGCGCGTGAGATGGCGAGAGGTGGCCAGGTTTATTATGTCATAAATCAGATCAAGACTATCGCCGAGGTGGCAGACCATATTCAGGCGTTGATGCCGGATGCGACAGTAGCTTATGCTCATGGTAGGATGCAAACTTCTGAATTAGAAGATATTATGTATCAGTTTATAAACCATGAAATTGATATCCTTGTAGCGACTACTATTATTGAAACCGGAATAGATATTTCGAATGTAAATACGATTATCATACATGATGCTGACAGAATGGGACTTTCTCAGTTGTATCAGCTTAGAGGCCGTGTTGGAAGAGGAAATCGTACGGCGTATGCTTTTTTCCTGTATCGTAAAGATAAGATGTTAAAGGAAGATGCGGAAAAAAGACTGTCTGCGATTCGAGAATTTACTGAACTCGGTTCGGGATTCAAGATCGCGATGCGAGATCTCGAAATCCGTGGAGCTGGAAATATGCTGGGCAAGGAACAGCATGGTCACATGGCTTCAGTTGGATATGATTTGTATTGCAAGATGTTGAATGAGGCCGTTCTCGTAGAAAAAGGAGAAGCGGTAGAGAGTGTGGATTTCGATACTGTGGTTGAGATTAATCTCGATTCGTTTATTCCGCAGAGTTATATTCCGGATGAGGCGGAGAAGTTAAATATCTATAAGAGAATAGCTGATATTTCGACGGAAGAAGAAAAAGAAGAAATGTTAGATGAGCTATTGGATAGATTTGGAGAGCCGACTCGTTCTGTACAGAATTTGTGCGAGGTTTCATACCTTAGAGCGCTTTGCCATAGAGCTTATATAGAAGAAATACGTGAGCGTGATAATGGAGTTCGAGTAAAGATGTACAAGGAAGCAAAGATAGATGTGACAAAGATTCCGGCTATTCTGGACAAATTGGCTCCTTATGTTTCGTTCCAGCCGCTGGCGGAAGGAGCGGAATTCTTTATAGATACAAAGCGCGATTCGAGAATAAAGAAACTGAAGACTTTAGATATTATGAGGTCGATGGCAGAAACAATTATTGAATTGGCAATTGATGTAGTTGAATAAACTGAAAAAAGAGGCTATAATATTTTGGATTATGTGAAGGTTAAATAGGGAGGCATCATGAACAGAAGAAAAGTAGTAAGCCTATTAATGTGCTTATGTTTAACGGCTCCAGTGCTAACAGGCTGTG
Organism: Lachnospiraceae bacterium; assembly: GCA_045579705.1. Lineage (GTDB taxonomy): Bacteria > Bacillota > Clostridia > Lachnospirales > Lachnospiraceae > Lachnocurva. Next base: position 31,549 of record JAZNMP010000028.1, on the reverse strand, counting down.
CTGCAACAGACAATCTTACCTTGTTAAAGATTAATGACAACGGTGACGTAGATAAAGTTACTTATGGATATGGTAAGTTTAATGCAAGGTTGACACAGGCGCTTTATGATGTGACTTATCAGGGTTACATGGGCGATGATATGTGGCAGTCAGATCCATCAAATATGGGTACTACTATGGAAGAGTCTGTAAAAAAGACTATCCTTTCAAATATGAAGGAGCAGTATGTTCTGGTGAAACATGCTTCTGATTATGATGTTAAGCTTTCAAAGAAAGATAAACAGAAGATTGAAAAGGCTGCAAAGAAGTTTATGAAAGCCAACTCAAAGAAGGCTATCAAGGAACTTGGCGCAACTGAAGAATACACAATCAAATATCTTTCCGATAAAGCCATCTCAGACAAAGTGAGAGATAAGATTGAAGAAAAAGCTAAGGCGAATGTAACAGATGCTGAGGCAAACCAGAAGAAAGCTTCGGTTGTTTTTTTCAATAATATTTCAAAGACAGATGCTAATGGTAATAATGTTGCTGTAACTAGTGAAGATACTGCGAAGTTCAAGGAACAGGCAGAAAAACTTTCACAGGCAGCAGACTTTAGCGCTACAGCGAAGGAGTTAGAACTGAATGTCGGAACACTCACATATGGTAAGGAAGAGATGAAGAGTGCAAAGAAGAGCAATTCTATCTCTGACTCTCTAAGTCAGTCTATTCCTTACGATGTACTTCAGGACGTAGACAAACTTGCAGAAGGTGAGACTTCAAAAGTTATTGAAAAGGATCAGGGATTCTTCGTGATTCATATGGATTCATTGAGTGATAAAGAAGCCACTGAAACTGCAAAAGCAAATATGATTCAGAAGAAGAAAACTGATTATTATCAGAATCAGGTAGCTAAATTCCAAGCAAAGATTGCATGGAAGCTAAATGGTGTTCTTTGGAATAGAATCAGATTTATAGATACATTTAAAGGATCTTTGAATTCTACAGATTCAAAGACTAAATAATTTGGTTTAAGGAGTAACATGGAACAGTACGTTATTAAAGGTGGTACACCACTCAAAGGTGAGGTTGAGATTGGTGGAGCAAAGAATGCGGCTTTGGCTATTCTAGCAGCAGCTATTATGACAGAGGATACAGTTAGAATTTCTAATGTACCAGATGTTAGAGATACAAATGTCCTCTTGGGCGCAATTCAGGATATCGGAGCCACAGTTGAAAGAGAAGATAAGAATACAGTAATCATCAACGGTGCAGGCATTCATACTTATAGCGTAGACTACGATTATGTGAACAAGATTCGTGCATCATACTATTTGCTTGGCTCTATGCTCGGCAGATTCAGAAATGCAGAAGTTGCACTTCCAGGTGGTTGTGATATAGGATCTCGTCCTATCGATTTGCATATTAAGGGATTCAAGGCCCTCGGTGCAGAAGTAGATATCAGCTATGGCTTGATTTCTGCAAAAGCAGATAGATTAGTTGGAAATCATATCTATTTGGATAAAGTTTCAGTAGGTGCAACAATCAATATTTTGATGGCTGCAGTCTTGGCTGAAGGAAAGACAGTTATAGACAATGCAGCGCGTGAACCACACGTAGTAGATGTGGCCAACTTCCTTAACAGTATGGGAGCGGATATCCGTGGTGCCGGTACAGAATCTATTCGTATCAACGGAGTTTCAAAACTCCACGGTACAGATTACTCTGTAATTCCAGATCAGATTGAAGCTGGAACATTCCTGTTTGCAGGTGTTGCAACTGGTGGAGATGTTACGGTTAAGAATGTTATTCCAAAGCATTTGGAAGCTACTACTTCAAAGCTTTTGGAAACAGGTTGCAAGGTTATCGAGTTTGATGATGCAGTTAGAGTTATTGCAACTAAGCCTTACTCATCTACATCTGTAACTACACTTCCTTATCCAGGATTCCCAACAGATATGCAGCCACAGATGGCTGTAGTGCTTGCACTTGCAAATGGCGTTAGTACAGTTACAGAGACTATCTTTGAAAGCCGTTTCAAGTATGTAGATGAGCTCACTAGAATGGGAGCATCTATGCAGGTTGAGGGAAATGTTGCAATCATCAAAGGTGTGGATCATTTTACAGGAGCTAGAGTCCAGTCTCCTGATTTGAGAGCTGGTGCAGCGCTCGTAATTGCTGGTCTTGCAGCTGATGGCGTTACAATAGTAGATGATATTCATTATATCCAGAGAGGTTATGAGCGTTTCCACGAGAAGCTTAGAGGCCTCGGAGCAACAATCGAGAAGACATCTTCTGATAAAGAAATTCAGAAGTTTATATTGAAGGTTTCTTAAGGGGCATAAAGGGGAATTATGAAAGAGATTTTGTTAAAAGATGTCGAGGCAGGTATGGTCACGGGGGCTCCTGTTAAGACAAAGAGTGGACAGACTCTGGCTGATGCAAATACAACTCTGTCAAATCAGTTGATTGCGAGATTTACTTTTTACCATATTCAATCAGTTGTTATCGATGATATCGAAGAGACAGTTGATGAGAAAAAAGCTGCTAAGCCAGCAGTTGAAGTTAAAGAAAAGGTAAAAAGCTATACTAAAGAAGTTAAAGAATCTAGTTTTACTAGAGACCATGTATCATTTAATCAAAAGATAAGTCTGACTGATGAATTTAGGGAATTTCAGTTGTCTTATGCACTTTGCTTAGAGGATTTGAAGAGAAACTTTGAAAGAATCAAAAGAGGCGAATTCAAAGTTGGCAGTGAACCATTGCTTATGCATGCGGCGGGCATTTCTAAATACAGAACAGCTTTGGAACTGTTTAATATGATTAGATGTGTGCGCTTCTCAGAAGATAGTATTTACTCACATTGTTTGAATGTGGCACTTGAGGCGTGCGTCCTGGGTAGATGGTTGAAACTTGATAATCAGACTTTGAATGAACTTACGAATGCAGCGTTACTTCATGATATCGGTAAGACTGAAGTGAGCGCTCAGGCGCTTAATAAAAAAGGCAAGCTTACACAGGAAGAATTCGATGAGATAAAGAAGCACACTATCATCGGAAATCGAATTCTTAAGAATGCTGGCTTCGGTATGTCTATTAGAAATGCAGCTTTGCAGCATCATGAGAGAAGTGATGGATCAGGATATCCTAGAAATCTAACTGGAGATGAAATCGATGATTTCGCTAGCATGATTGCGCTTATAGATGTATACGATGCGATGACTTCTCCTAGACCACAGAGAGCACCGCTTTGCTCATTTGAGGTGATTGAGGAGTTTGAGAAGATCGGCCTGGAAAAATATAACACAAGGTATTTACTTACATTTCTCTCACATCTGGCAGGGATGCATCACAATACTATGGTTATGCTGGATGATGGTACGAGTGGACGAGTTGTGTATATTAATCAGTCCAAACTTTCACGGCCTATTATCGAAAAAGAGAATGGCGAAGTGGTAGATCTATCTCGTGAACCAAATCGTAGAATAGTGAGAACGCTTTAAGAGATGATATAAGAGACTATTTTCCACAAGGGAAGATAGTCTTTTTTATTAAATATGCATAAAATCACGTGGATATGTTGCTTTTGTCCTTGACGAACAGCGTATATGAATGTATGCTACTATTACGTATCTGATAAAAAGATTGAAAATTCCATATATATTTAAAGTTTCTCTTATTAAGAGTGGTGGAGACAATAGGATCAGTGAGACCACGACAACCTCCGGACATTGGACGGAAGGTGCCTTCCTTAAGCGAGTAATCGAACAATAAGGGAATTCTTAATCTTTAATGCTGATCCGCCTTTTTAGGTGGATTTTTTCTTTGTATTTTTAGGAGGTAAATGATGGAAAAAAGACTTTTCACATCAGAATCAGTTACTGAAGGACATCCAGACAAAGTCTGTGATGCTGTAAGTGACGCAATTTTGGATGCTTGTATGGCGCAGGATCCAATGAGCCGTGTTGCTTGTGAAACTACAGCTTGTACAGGTTTCATCCTCGTTACAGGTGAGATTACAACAAAGGCAGTTCTCGATATTCCAACTATCGTTAGAAACACAGTAAATGAAATCGGCTATGATAACGCTGCTACGGGTTTTGATGGAAATACTTGTGCGGTAATGGTTGCTCTCGATCAGCAGTCTGCAGATATCGCGCAGGGTGTTGATAAGGCACTTGAAGCTAGAGAAGGTTCGCTGAAAGATGACCTTGATACAGGTGCTGGCGATCAGGGTATGATGTTTGGTTATGCTACAAACGAAACAGATGACTATATGCCATATCCTATTGATCTCGCACACAAGCTTTCAAAGCAGCTAGCAGATGTTAGAAAAAATGGTACTCTTAAGTACCTTCGTCCAGATGGTAAGACACAGGTATCTGTAGAGTATGATGAGGATGGAAAACCAGCTAGACTGGAGGCTGTAGTTCTTTCTACTCAGCATGATGAAGATGTTACACAGGAACAGATTCACAATGATATAAAAAAATATGTCTTTGACCCAATTCTTCCTCAGGAATTAATCGACGATAAGACTAAGTTCTTTATTAATCCTACAGGTAGATTTGTAATCGGTGGTCCTCACGGAGATGCTGGTCTTACAGGAAGAAAGATTATCGTAGATACTTACGGTGGAATGGCACGTCATGGCGGCGGAGCTTTTTCTGGAAAAGACTGCACAAAGGTTGATAGATCAGCTGCTTATGCTGCACGTTATGTTGCAAAGAACCTGGTTGCTGCAGGTCTTGCAGACAAATGTGAGATTCAGCTTTCATACGCTATCGGCGTTGCTGAGCCTACATCTATCAATGTAGATACATTTGAGACAGGAAAGCTTTCTGATGAGAAGCTTGTAGAAATCGTTCGTGAGAACTTCGATCTTCGTCCAGCTGGAATCATTAAGATGCTCGACTTACGTCGTCCTATCTACAGACCAACTGCTGCATACGGACATTTCGGTAGAAATGATCTGTCACTTCCATGGGAAGCACTGGATAAAGTTGAAAAGTTAAAGAAATATTTATAAAATTTATAATTCTAAATATTCAGTATTCTAAATTAATATCATTAAGTGTTATAATAAGATTGTGCTATTGCACAATCTTATTTTTTTAGGGAGGGAAAAGGGTGAAGTTAAAGACAAGGTTATTGATTTCCTTCTTTGTAATCATGCTAATGCCTTGTTTACTGTCGGCTATCGGCTTTATCGGAATGTATAAAGTAACTGGGCAAGGGGTTGGTAGCCTAAACCGAGGTGAACATGACGTCGTACAGGCTTCCCAGCAATTACTGACTAGATATAGCGAAGAGAATGGGAGTGATGTAAAGTCATGGATAGATGAGTATAAAGACAGGGATTTCTCACTACGTGATGTGCAAAAAATTGACACCGAGTTAAAGGATAATTATTCTTACCTCGTTTACAGAGTTAATGATGAAATTGTCTTTAATGGCTGTGAGAAGGCAAAAGAAGATATCAATGAGAAATTTTTTCCGAAATACGGATCTAATTCGTCGGATGTTAATCTAGCGGTATTGAACAAAAACGGTGGCGCGGTCACGATTAAGCAGCTGGATTTCGTGTCACATAGTGGATTGAAATCTACATTTTTTGTGGTAACATCAGCAGATACTTTGAAGCTGGTTGTTGAAAAAATGTTTGCAGATTTCTTCATTTCCTCCTTTATAATCCTGTTGTTGACAGTGGTTGTTATGGTGCTATGGAATTATAGAAAGATAGTTCCTAGAATCGAACTTCTCGTTAAAGCAACTGATGAGATTAGAAAAGGCAATCTGAATGATGAGATTGTGCCGGAAGGCGACGATGAAATCGCTAAATTATATGTAGCTTTTGAAGAAATGAGAAAACGTCTGCTCGCGAATGCTGATGAGAAGATGCAGAACGAGGAAGAGCAGAAACAGTTTATTAGTAATATAGTTCATGATTTAAAAACGCCGATTACGGCGATTAAAGGATATGCGGAAGGCGTTCTCGATGGCGTGGCTTCCGATCCGGAAAAACGAGATTCATATTTAAGGACAATCGTGCATAAATCAAATGATATGAACGCTTTGATTAACGAATTGTCGTTGTACACAAAGATAGATTTGAACAGAATTCCGTATAACTTTACGATGATTCCGGCCAGACAGTTCTTTGATGATTCTGCAGATGAAATTGGAATGGATTTGAAGAATCAGAAGATTATGTTTGAGTTTGAATCAGATTTAAGTGATGATGTTCGAATCATAGCTGATAAGCAGCAGCTAGAGAGAGTTATCCATAACATTGTTTCGAACAGTGTTAAATATATGGGACCAAAGACCGAGGCTGATCCGGGACGCATTGAAATGAGAGTTTCGGATGTAGGGGATTCGGTTCAGGTCGAACTCAGAGACAATGGTATTGGAATAGCTCCAAACGATCTACCACATATCTTTGATAGATTGTTTAGAGCGGATTCATCCAGAAATTCTACAACCGGGGGCTCAGGTATCGGACTATCAATTGTTAAGAAGATTGTAGATGATCATGGTGGAAGCATATGGGCAACTAGCACAGAGGGGGCAGGAACAACGATGTATTTCTTGCTCAGGAAGAAAATGGAGGAGAAAAATGTCAAGAATTTTGATAGTCGAAGACGAGGAAGCAATCGCAAACCTGGAGAAAGATTATCTGGAATTAAGCGGGTTCGAGGTTAAGGTTGAGTCAAATGGTACGGATGGGTTAAATACTGCGTTAAATGAAGAATTCGATATGTTTATTCTCGATTTGATGCTCCCAGGCGTAGATGGATTCGATATCTGCGAAAGAATTCGTGAGATTAAGGATAATCCTATTTTGCTGGTATCAGCAAAAAAGGAAGATATTGACAAGATTAGAGGTTTAGGAATGGGCGCAGATGATTACATCACAAAGCCTTTCTCACCTAGCGAGTTGGTAGCTAGAGTAAAAGCTCATCTTTCTAGATTTGAGCGTCTTACAAATGCTCCTAGCATCAATAACGAGATCGTTAATATTCGCGGTCTTAGAATTGATAAGACTGCTCGTAGAGTATGGGTTAACGGTGAAGAGAAGCAGCTTACAACTAAAGAGTTTGAGTTGTTGAATTTTCTTGCAGAGAACCCTAATCACGTATTCTCTAAAGAGGATTTGTTCAGAGAAATCTGGAACATGGAATCTATCGGAGATATCGCGACTGTAACTGTACATATTAAGAAGATTAGAGAGAAGATTGAAGTTGAGAAAGCTAATCCTCAGTACATTGAAACTATCTGGGGTGTTGGCTATAGATTCAAAATCTAATCCATAGAACAATATCATATCGAGAGGTTTGTGAGAGAGGTGCGTATGAATCCTGAAATCATATTTGAGGATGAGGACTTGTTTGTGCTTTACAAACCGGCCGGAATGGCGGTTGAGACCAGGAATTCCTTAGAAGTTGACCTGGTTAGTTTCTTGCGCAATTTAAGAAGTGAAAGAAATGAAAGTACATATGTAGGAATTATAAATAGACTTGACCAGCCGGTTGAGGGTATAATGTTATGCGCTAAAACAAAAAAAGCGGCAGAACTCTTAAGCAGAGAACTGGTTGATCACGTTGTTAAGAAGTCCTATTATGCGGTTATCGACAGAGATAATGTGCCGGCTTCGGAACGACTAGAAGATTATTTGATTAAGGATACCAGAAACTTTAAAGCTAAAGTGGTGGATTCGAATAATCCTAGAGCGAAAAAGGCGATTTTATCCTATGAAGTGGCAGATACACTTGACAACATGAAGCTTCTTGATATAGAACTGTTTACTGGACGTTTTCATCAGATTAGATGTCAGCTAGCCGGTAGAAATATGCCTATACTAGGTGACAGAAAATATGGTGGAACAAATACAGGAAGAACACTTGCACTATGTGCGTATAAAGTGAAGTTTCTCCATCCTATTTCTAAAAAAGAGATGGAGTTTAAAATACATCCTCATGGAGAAGACTTCCAGGAGTTCTCTGTTCTTAGAGAAAAAATAAGTAATTAAAGGAGTAATAGTTAAAATGGCAGAAGACAAGAAATTGGTAGAGCAGATCACACCAATGGATGAAGATTTTGCGCAGTGGTATACAGATGTTGTACGTAAAGCTGAGCTTATGGAATATTCATCAGTGAAAGGTTTCATGATCTTCAAACCCAATGGATATGCAATTTGGGAGAATATCCAGAAAAATTTAGATCAAATTTTTAAGGAGAATGATGTAGAGAATGTCTACATGCCGATGCTTATCCCCGAAAGTCTTCTGGATAAGGAAAAGGATCACGTAGAAGGATTTGCGCCTGAAGTAGCTTGGGTTACTCAGGGCGGATTGAATGAGCTTTCTGAGAGACTTTGTGTTAGACCTACATCAGAGACTCTATTCTGTGATCTCTATAGTAATATTATTAATTCTTATAGAGACTTACCTAAAGTATATAATCAGTGGTGTTCAGTAGTACGTTGGGAGAAGACAACACGTCCTTTCCTTCGTTCTTCAGAATTCCTGTGGCAGGAAGGCCATACAGCGCATGCAACAGCAGAAGAAGCTGAGGCCAGAACTATTCAGATGCTTAATGTATATGCTGATTTCTGTGAGAAATACCTGGCTATTCCTATGGTAAAGGGTCAGAAGACAGATAAAGAAAAATTTGCTGGAGCAAAATCTACATATACAATCGAAGCACTGATGCACGATGGAAAAGCCCTTCAGTCAGGTACTAGCCATAACTTTGGTGATGGATTTGCGAAGGCTTTTGGAATTCAGTACACAGATAAGAATAATAAGCTTCAGTATGTTCATCAGACATCTTGGGGTGCTTCTACTAGATTGATTGGTGCGATTATCATGGTTCATGGTGATGATTCAGGACTGGTTCTTCCACCTAGAATTGCACCTACTCAGGTCATGGTGATCCCTATTCAGCAGAAAAAGGCTGGAATCCTGGATAAAGCAGCGGAAATCAGAGATGTTCTCAAAGCTGCTGGAATCAGAACAAAGATGGATGACACAGATAAGAGCCCAGGATATAAGTTCGCTGAGGCTGAAATCAGAGGTATTCCTCTTCGTGTTGAAATCGGACCTAGAGATCTCGAGAACGGTAACTGTGTAATCGTACGTCGTGATACTAGAGAGAAGACAGTATGTGCTATCGAAGATGTAACCAAGGTTGCTGCTGAGATTATGGATCAGATGCATGACGATATGCTTGCTCGTGCTAAAGTGCATCTTGAGACACATATTACTGACGCTCATGATTATGATGAATTTAAGGATGCTATTGAGAACAAGCCTGGATTCGTTCGTGCAATGTGGTGCGGCGATGTAGCTTGTGAAGAGAAGATTAAAGCAGATACTACAGCAACTAGCCGTTGCATCCCTTTCGAACAGGAAGAAATTTCAAAGGTTTGTGTATGCTGCGGAAAAACTGCAAAGAAGTTAGTATTCTGGGGTAAGGCTTATTAATGAAAATCGAGTTGCCTTTAGATGTAAAAAATATAATAGAGATATTAGAGGAGAACGGACACGCTGCCTATGCTGTAGGCGGCTGTGTCCGTGACTCTATTTTAGGGCAAAAACCGAAGGATTGGGATATTACGACCTCGGCTAAACCGGAGGAAGTAAAGAGACTGTTTAAGAAGACCATCGATACTGGAATTCAGCATGGAACAGTGACTATCATGATAGGTCATAATGGTTATGAAGTTACTACTTTTAGAATCGATGGCGAATATCTCGACGGAAGACATCCGGAAGAGGTTTGCTTTACGGATGATCTGAGAGAGGATCTAAGACGACGTGACTTTACTATAAATGCTATGGCTTACAACGATAGAGAAGGCTTGGTTGATATATATGAAGGTATAGTCGATCTCGAAAGACATCTAATCCGTTCGGTTGGCGATCCTAGAGAACGTTTTAGTGAAGACGCTCTTAGAATGATGAGGGCGGTTCGTTTTGCTGCCCGTTTTGATTTTGAGATAGAAGAAAACACCGTTAATGCGATTAAAGAGCTGGCTCCTACACTTGCTAAAGTCAGTGCGGAGAGAATACGCGAGGAATTTGTGAAGACTATTTATTCTAAATGTCCGGAAAGACTCGTGGATTACTATGAGCTGGGGTTGTCTCAGGTGTTTATGAAAGAATGGGGCGAGTGCTTAAATACAGAGCAGAATACGCCTCACCATTGTTATAATGTAGGAAGACATATTATTGAGGTTGTTAGGAGTATTCCTGAAGGGAATAACAGGTTGAAGCTGGCAGCTTTTTTCCATGATATAGGAAAACCTCTCAGTAAGACTACAGATGAGACTGGAAGGGATCATTTTAAGGTGCACAATGTCCTCGGAGTAGAGGTTGCCGGGGATATTATGCGACGTCTCAAATTTGATAATAATACTATTAAATACGTGAAAACTATGGTTCAATACCATGATGCACGTCCGGGCAATAATGAGAGGGCTGCACGCAGACTCTTGCGAAAGATTGGAAGAGAGAACGCAGACGACTTTATTACTCTTCAGATGGCGGATGTGCTTGCGCAGAGTGAATATATGCGAGATGAAAAATTGAGCGTTATTCGCGATACTGAAAAATGCTTTAGGATCGTCATCGAGAGAGATGATGCGCTTTCTGTAAAAGATTTAAAGATAGATGGACGAGATCTGATTTCTATGGGAGTAAAACCTGGTCCGATGTTGGGCCAGATTCTAAACTTTTTGCTGGATGAAGTCATGAAGATTCCGTCTTTGAATGACCGAACTGTCCTGATCGAAATGGTCCAGGAATACCTGGATGAAATGAGGGAGGAGAACGAATGAAGGGAAGCTTTTTTCGAAGGAAGAGAATGAGCCTGGCGTGTATGGCTGTCTTAGTTCTCTGTCTGTTTGGCGGATGTAAGAGTCAGGATGATGTAATCGTTGGAAAGAAAGCTCCTTATGAGCCGCAGGAGAAGCAGGTGAGTGCAAAGAAGTCTTCTAACCTGTATCTCATTCGTGAGATGAACATGGCGGAAGAGACGATTACTTTGCAGGCGATAACGGGTGATGACAGAGTGGTTCGTTATCCCTATTCGCTGGCTACCAGGTTTGAAAACAGATTCGGTGATTCTACGAGCTGGAATTCGTTCTATCCAGGCAGAGTCGTAACTATCGGTGACAGGTTGAGCGATAAGACGTTGAGCAAGGTTACATTGACCGATGAAGTGTGGGAACAGGAAGATGTAAAGAAGTACGAATTGGATATGGAAAAGGGAATGCTGACTATAGGCAAGACAAAGTACCATTTCAACGAGGAGACGCCTGTTTTTTCAAACGATGTAATCGCTTCGGCTACAGACATAGGTAGAGAAGATGTTCTGAGGGTTGTCGGAAAGGACAAAGATATCCTAAGTGTTTCGATAACTACAGGCCATGGAACTATTAAGCTTATGAATACGGAATTGTTCCAGAACAGTATGGTTTCTATCGGGAAGCAGATGTTTACGGAGATTACGGAAGAGGGCATGGAAATCGAGATGCCTGAAGGAACATATCCGCTTACTGTCGCAAATGATGGCTATGGTGGAACGAAAGACATCGAAGTAAAACGTGGTGAAACAACAGTTGTGGATTTGGATGAACTCAAGGGTGAGGGTCCAAAGAGCTGCGATATAACTTTCCATGTGGCTGTTGAAGGCGCAAAAATCTATCTGGATGGCGCAGAAGTGCCTATAAATGAAGTTGTAAAGACAAAGTATGGTAAGCACGTTCTGATGGTTCAGGCGGAAGGTTACGATACCTGGAAAAAGACTCTGTATGTTAACTCTCCGAAGGCAGATATTTCATTGGATTTGTCCGATGAGAATTCGAAGAAAAACGAGCAGAGCACACAGAAGAGTGAGAATTCTTCATCGAATTCGTCGAATAGTGCAAAAGAGTCATCATCTAATTCGAGCCAGAATATTAATAAATCTACTAATTCTGGAGATAATTATGGAGGCACTTCGCAGAAAAATTCGTCAAATATTAGAAATGCGGATAGTACAGACTATCTACAGACGATGCAGGATGCGTTACAAAGCTTGTTAAAAACTGACTAAAAGCCAATTTTGACGAAAAAATCAAGGATAATTACTACCAAAAATAGAGCGCTAAATTTGTGAGATACTGTCAAAAAAGCGTAGTTTTAGGGATTTTTTGGCGATATTCTTGACAAAGCATTTTAAAACCTTTATAAGTAAATACAGATTGTTCCCGAAAGTTGGGATTTAGAGTATTTCGGGGTAGACTTAACTTCCAGAGGAGGAAAGAAAATGAATAAGACAGAATTAGTTTCAGCAATCGCTGCAAAGGCAGAACTTTCAAAGAAGGATGCAGAAGCAGCACTTAAGGCATTCACAGATGTTGTAGCTGAAGAGCTCGTAAAGGGTGAGAAGATCCAGCTTGTTGGTTTCGGTACTTTCGAAGTTGTTGAGAGAGCAGCTAGAACAGGTAGAAACCCACAGACAAAACAGGAGATCACAATCCCTGCTTCTAAGGCTCCTAAGTTCAAGGCTGGTAAAGCATTAAAGGATATCGTAAACAAATAATCCTTTAACGGAATGAATAATTATGAAGAGGCTTAAAAACGTCGTTTTTTAAGCCTCTTTTTTATCAGAAAGAGAAAAACGATGCGATTAGACAAATTTTTAAAATTATCACGTATAATAAAGAGAAGAACTGTAGCGAATGAGGCTTGTCAGGCTGGTCGTATCCAGGTCAATGGAAAAGTGGCAAAACCATCGGCAAATGTTAAAGCTGGTGATATAATAGAAATTGAATTTGGTAACAAGGTTGTAAAGGCTGAAGTTGTAGCCACACCTGAAATCGTAAAGAAAGAAGATGCGGAGAAGATGTTCCGCTATTTGTAGAATGAAGAAACGAGTTAAGAAGAATAACAATACGTCACAGAAGATTAGTGTGGCTATAATCGTTTTATTTATTATTACTGTGTTTGCTGTGCAGATGGGGCATACTTACAGCCGCTATACTGCGAGCAAGCAGAAAGAGGCTGAGCTTGAAGAGAAGAAAGACCGACTCATCAAAGAACAGGAAGAATTAATCAGATACGAACAGTACACAAAGACTGATGAATATATTGAGATTACAGCCGAGGAGAAACTCGGAATGATCAAAGGTAACTGGATAATATTTAAAGAAAAAAGATAAAGTTGGAGCTTGAACTAATGAGCTTTGACTTTATCTTGCTTTTATTTAGAGGTTTTAGATGGATAGATTAGAAATCCAGGTTTTGGAGTTTATAAAACATAATATCCCTATAGACCCCGGAGATGTGGTGTTAATCGGAGTGTCGGGCGGAGCGGATTCTGTCGCTTTGTTCCGGGCGTTATATGCTATTAGAGAGAAGCTTGAAATCGAGCTTCATGTCGTTCATGTCGAACATGGTATTCGAGGCGAGGACAGCATAGGAGATGCTGCTTTTACATCTGAGCTCGTGGAGAGCGTAGGACTTCCGATAGATGTATGTCATGTCGATGTTCCAGCTTATTCCAGTGAGTTTGGACTTTCAGAGGAAGAGGCTGCGCGTATACTTAGATACCGAGCTTTCAGGCAGGTTAAAGAGCGTATTGAGGCATCGGGCAGGAAGGTTCACATAGCGGTGGCGCATCATAAGGAAGATAGCGTGGAAACTTTTCTCCTTCAGCTAATTAGAGGAACTGGTTTAAAAGGACTCTCGGGGCTCCGTCCGGTGAGAGATGATGTAATCCGTCCGTTGCTCAATCTGGAGAAGAGGGATTTGGTGGAGTATTTGAAGCGCCTGGGACAGGACTATCGTACGGATGAGACGAATTTTGATGATGAAATTCTTAGGAATCGAATGCGACACACGATTCTCCCGGAATTAAAGGGGATGAACGCCCGGGCATATGATCATATCTTGCATTCCGCTAGAATTATAGATGAGGCAGAGCGTTATATCTCTAAATGTGCAAATGCTATAATTGACGAGTGCGAGGGTGGCAAGATTATGTGCTCTCGTTTGCTTGAGCTAGATGATGTGCTTCGTACACAGGTTATTCTCGAACTAGTGCGACGCGCGACAACCAGGGGCAAAGATGTGTCTGCTAAACAGATTAAGGCGATAGATGCTCTGACACGAGGCGCTGATTCTAAATCGATTAATCTCTCGAACGGAATTAGAGCTTTGAAAAAAGACGGTGCACTCTATATTGTGCCGGATGCTGAAATCGGCGAGGCATCGGTAAAATGTGAAAATCATATTTTTTTCAAGCCAAAACTGGGAGAAATGATTACAATAGATACTATAGATTATGAAATAGAGGTCGAGGCGGTTGAGAGAAAAACCGTAGCTGAAATTCAAGAATCTAAGTATACGAAATGGTTTGATTATGATAAAATTGAAACCAATCTGTGCCTGAGAAACCGTCAGGAAGGTGACTTTCTACAGTTGGCCGATGATAAGTCGCAGCTGCTTAGGCGATATTTTATAAATGAAAAAATACCCGCTGGGGAACGTACGACTGCCTTGTTAGTAGCAAATAACCAAGAAATATACTGGGTGGTAGGTTACAGAACGGGATTCGGGGCAAAGATCACAGATGGGACAACAAAATTATTAAGAATTAGTGCTAGGAGAAAAGAAAATGAGTGAAAAGATTCGAGTTATGCTTCCTGAAGAGGATTTGGACAAAAGGATTAGAGAACTCGGAGAAGAGATTAGTAAAGATTATGCAGGAAAGACTGTATATTTAGTTTGTATACTAAAGGGCGCAGCTGTCTTTGCTATGGAACTTGCAAAGAGAATTACAACAGACGTAGTTATCGATTTCATGGCTACATCTAGCTACGGCGCAGGAACTGTTTCCTCTGGTGATGTAAAGGTTACAAAGGAACTGGATATGGATCCGGCTGGTAGAGATGTGCTCGTAGTAGAAGACATCATAGATAGTGGAAATACTTTGAATTTCCTTCAGGAGTATTTCGTTGAGAAAAAGGCTAATTCGGTAAAGCTTTGTACTATGCTTGATAAACCGGATAGAAGAGAAGTTGACGTAAACGTAGATTACACAGGATTTACTATTCCTGATGAATTTGTAGTTGGATATGGTTTGGATTATGACCAGAAATACAGAAACCTTCCATATATCGGTGTGGTAGAAATGGACTAATAATCGTTAGGAGGCAGAGGTGAAGAAGTCAAGAGGGTTAGGCGTATATTTATTAATCGTTGCGATAGTATTCGTGATGTGGATGCTCAGTACGACTAGAACTACATCAAATTGTGATTATCAGACATTAGAGCACGCTGTAAAGAACGATACTCTTAAGAATGTTAAAATCATTCAGAATGCTCAGGTGCCTACTGGTTCAGTTGAATTCGAGTTAAAAGGGAAGAGTGATAAGGGAAAGATTATTGCTGTTACTCCGGATGTTAACAAAATCGAGAAACTCTTCCAGGATCATGATATTTCCTATGTAGTTCAGGATGTTCCAAAGGACGGCTGGATGCAGACACTTCTGCCTATGATTATCGTTGTAGCTGTGATGTTTATCCTGTTCATGGCTATTATAAATGGACAGAATATGGCTATGCAGGGCGGTCAGTCCGGCGGCAGTAGGATGTCCGATTTCGGAAAAAGCAGAGCGCAGAAAACTAATGCGGATCAGATGACGATTCGTTTTAAGGATGTAGCTGGACTTAAAGAGGAAAAAGAAGAACTTCAGGAAGTTGTAGAATTCCTGAAGGAACCTGAGAAATTTACAAAAGTTGGTGCTAGAATCCCTAAGGGTATGTTACTCGTAGGCCCTCCTGGTACAGGTAAGACTTTGCTGGCAAAGGCAATCGCGGGTGAAGCTGGAGTTCCATTCTTTAGTATTTCCGGTTCGGACTTCGTAGAAATGTTCGTCGGTGTCGGTGCATCCCGAGTTAGAGATTTGTTTGCTGAGGCAAAAAAGAATGCCCCTTGTATAGTCTTTATCGATGAGATCGATGCTGTTGCCAGAAAGCGTGGAGCTGGTTTGGGTGGAAGCCATGATGAAAGAGAGCAGACTTTGAATCAGATGCTCGTAGAGATGGACGGTTTCAGCGAGAATGAAGGCATCATCGTGATGGCAGCGACAAACCGAGTTGATATTCTGGATCCAGCGATTATGAGACCTGGACGTTTTGATAGAAAGGTTGCAGTGCGTAGACCTGATATCGGAGAAAGAGAAGAAATTCTCAAAGTGCACGCTGCAAACAAACCTCTGGGAGATGATGTCGATCTGAATAAGGTTGCCAGAACTACAGCTGGTTATACAGGAGCAGATCTGGAGAATCTGTTAAATGAAGCTGCGATTGAAGCAGCTAGAGATTCTAGAGCTTTTATCAGTAGAAAAGATATCGAAGATGCCTTTGTAAAGACAGGCATCGGCTCTGAGAAGAGAAGCCGTGTTATCTCTGAGAAAGAGAAGAAGATTACAGCATACCATGAAAGTGGACATGCTATTCTTTTCCATCTCCTTCCGGATGTAGGACCTGTTTACACAGTTTCTATCATCCCTACAGGTGTAGGAGCGGCTGGTTATACTATGCCTCTTCCAGATAGAGACCAGATGTTCAGCACAAAGGGAGAGATGCTTCAGGATATTCAGGTTACGCTGGGTGGACGAATTGCTGAAGAATTGATCTTTGATGATATTACTACTGGTGCTTCAAATGATATTAAGGTTGCTACAAAGACAGCTAAAGATATGATTATGAGATATGGTATGTCTGAAAAGATGGGCCTGATTTCATATGGTAGTGATGATGATGAAGTGTTCCTGGGCAAGGATTTGGCTACTCAGAGACCTTATGGTGAAGCTGTAGCTACAGAAATCGATCAGGAAGTAAAGGCTATCATCGATGATTGCTACGAGAAAGCAAAGAAGCTTTTAATGGATAATATGGACGTGCTTCATGCATCTGCTAATCTCCTTCTTGAAAAAGAGAAGATTACAAGAGAAGAATTTGAAGCATTGTTTGATAAATAAGTGTCATGGTAAATCTGCACAAACAATCCGTAGAAATTTATGGATGTTTGTGCAGACTTTTTTATAGGCCGGTGGTATTATAATGACTGTAAACCCCTAATACATATATTTTTACTACCCCCATAGTAAGAATACCTTCTCCTAAGGACAGCCATCGTCGGCTGTTCTTTTTTTGTGCTTTTAAATGATTTCTTATAGTTGTAAAATAGGGTTATCGAAACAAAGGGGAACAAGATGAATAGAGACGCTATATTTAGTGATTGTACAACTGAATATGTGAGTCCTTGGATGCCGGAGGAGGACGGTTCTGTAACTATACAGATTCGTGTGGCGAAAGAGGATGATTGTACACCGGTTCTTATGACAAAGACTGGCAATATTCCTATGCGTAAATTTAAAGATGAGGGATATTTCACTTTTTATAAGACTACTATTTATTTGACAGACGAAAAATTTGAATACTGTTTTAGTATTACCTGCGGAGATGAGGAAGTGTTCTACGATAAGTTGGGTGTTTCAGATAATCTGCGAAGTGAATACTATTTTTCTCTGGTGCCGGGCTTCTATGTTCCGACATGGATGCATGGCGCTATCATATATCAAATCATGGTAGATAGATTCTACAATGGCGATCCCTCAAACGATGTAGTTACAAATGAATATTCATATGTAGGACAATTGGCAACTTATATTGATGATTGGAGTGAAGATCCGAAGAATCTCGATATAGGAAATTTCTATGGCGGAGATTTGGAAGGGGTGCGCCAGAAGTTTGATTACTTGAAAAGTATAGGAGTTGAAGTTATCTACTTTAACCCTTTGTTCGTATCGCCTTCTAATCATAAATATGATACACAGGACTATGAATACGTAGATCCTCATTTGACGCTGATTAAGAACGAGGGAGGCGAAGTCCTTCCTGTGGGAGAATTTGATAACAAAAAGGCATCTAAATATCAGACCAGAGTATGTAACAATGAAAACTTAGAAGCGTCTAATCAGTTCTTTGCTGATTTCGTTAGTGAAGCGCATGAGAGAGGCTTTAAAATCATCATAGAC
Organism: Lachnospiraceae bacterium; assembly: GCA_045579705.1. Classification (GTDB taxonomy): domain Bacteria; phylum Bacillota; class Clostridia; order Lachnospirales; family Lachnospiraceae; genus Lachnocurva. The sequence goes on along the minus strand of JAZNMP010000028.1, from coordinate 13,473 downwards.
GGCGTCTTTAATCACTGCGGCTCGTTTAATAAGTGGTTGGACAGAGAACGGATATATGAGGGAATAGAGGGCTTCTCGAAGGGCGCATATATAGATAAGGATAGCCCTTATCATAATTTTTTCCATTTCTATGATGACAAGGCCTGGCCATACAACGGTGGCTATGATGGCTGGTGGGGATATGACACCCTGCCAAAGCTGAATTACGAGAATTCGAAGGCGCTTCAGAACAAGATTATGGAAGTCGCAAAGAAATGGGTCTCTCCTCCATATAATGTTGATGGCTGGAGACTTGATGTAGCGGCTGATTTAGGACATAGCGAAGAGTTTAACCATAAATTCTGGAAGCGTTTCAGAAGAGAAGTTAGAAGTGCTAATCCGAATGCTGTAATCTTTGCAGAGCATTATGGCGACCCGAAAGCCTGGTTACAGGGTGATGAATGGGATACCATCATGAACTATGATGCGTTTATGGAGCCGGTGACTTTCTTCCTGACGGGAATGGAAAAACATAGTGACGAGTTTCATCAGGCTGCCTTAGGAAATGGAAAACAGTTTGAAGATACGATGAGATATAGGATGGCAGAGCTTAATGCTCCGTCTATATATAGCTCTATGAACCAGCTTTCAAACCATGATCATTCCAGATTTTTGACCAGAACGAATCACAAGGTCGGAAGAGTAAGTGAGCTTGGAAGTAGAGCTGCTGAGGAAGATGTAAATCCTGCAGTTTTAAAGCAGGCTGTTGTGATGCTTATGACCTGGCCAGGCGCTCCTACTTTGTATTATGGAGATGAAGCTGGTGTATGCGGTTTTACAGATCCGGATAATCGACGTACTTATCCATGGGGAAGAGAGGACAGGAGAATCCTCGATTTCCATAGAGATATGACATTGATACATAAGAATAGCGATACATTGAAACTGGGGTCGCTTATGTTCCTGGAATGTCATCAAAATCTCGTAAGCTATGCGAGAATCTATAAAGATGAAGTTTTCGTGGTAGTGGTTGGAACCAGCGGAAGTGATCAGGAAGAAAAGATTCCGGTATGGAAGGCTGGAGTTATGGATGACACGAAGATGAAGCTGGTTATGATGACGAATTATCGAGGCCATTCTATTATGCCGAAGCATAAAGATGTACAGGATGGACATATTGTAGTTCATCTGGCAAAGGATGAAGCTTGTGTCTTTAAGTGGAAGAGAGAAATGTAGAGTTTTGCTTGAAATATGATGTTTATAATGATATAATACCTACTCGTGTGATTGATATTTATCACGTGCTGGTGTGGCGGAACTGGCAGACGCGCAGGACTTAAAATCCTGTGGTGGCGACACCGTGCGGGTTCGATCCCCGCCACCAGCATACTGAAAAGGTCAGATTGCTTATGCAGTCTGATCTTTTTTTATTCTAAAAATAATCTCTGAACATTTTCTACAAAATTTACTACCTGAATTAAGTAATAATTACTAAAATATAAATTGGGTATTGAAATCTAATAATAGGGATGATATTCTACAGATGGTTTTATTGGAAACGATACCAATGGCCAGAATACAGCAGTTTAGATTTACAGAGGGATAGATAATGGGAAGTAAGAGAATGGCTGGCATACTGATGCCAATCTTTAGTTTGCCAGGAAAATACGGAATAGGCGGCTTTACAAAAGAAGCTTATGAATTTGTTGACTTTTTAGCGGATTCTAAACAAAGTCTATGGCAGATTTTGCCATTAGGCCCGACTAGTTATGGAGATTCACCATATCAGTCCTTTTCAACTTTTGCAGGAAATCCATACTTTATAGATTTAGAGGCTTTGGTTAAAGAAGGATTGTTGGCTGAAGAAGACTGCGAAAAATATGCTGTAAGAAATAGTGAGGATTTCATTCATTATGGCGAGTTGTATGAAAAAAGATTTAAGGTTCTGAGGCTTGCCTATGATAATTGGAAGAAGAATAAGCCAAAATCTTATGTTGCATTCGAAAGAGAAAATGAGTATTGGCTTGATGATTATAGTATGTTCATGGCTGTAAAGGGTTGCTTTGGAGATCGGAGTCTTATCTTTTGGGACGAAGATATCAGACAGCGTAAGAGTGAAGCTATGAAAGAATACAGAGAGAAACTTTCTGATACTATCGGTTTCTTTAAGTTCCTTCAGTTTAAGTTCGATGAGCAGTGGAAGAAGCTCAGAGCTTATGCAAATTCGAAAGGAATACGTATTATTGGAGATATTCCTATCTATGTTTCTGGAGATAGTTCGGATGTATGGGCTGAAAAAGAGCTATTTGAGGTCGATGAAGATCTCGCAGCTATAAATGTAGCGGGATGTCCACCAGATGCGTTTGCGGTGAAAGGTCAGTTGTGGGGAAATCCTATCTATGCATGGGACTACCACGAGAAAACAGATTTTGATTGGTGGAAAAAAAGAATCAGAAAGTGTGCAGAGTGGTATGATGTAATCAGAATCGATCATTTTAGAGGATTTGATGAATTCTATTCGATAGATGCCGATGCTCCGGATGCAGTAAATGGCATTTGGAGAAAAGGCCCTGGAATGAAGCTCTTTGAAGCATTGAAACCAGTGTTGGAAGAGACGAAGACAGATATCATAGCTGAGGATTTGGGTTTTGTTACAGATTCTGTCAGAAAGCTGGTTAGAGATACAGGCTTTGCGAATATGAAGATTGTCGAATTCGCTTTTGATGATAGAGACTCTGAAGAGATAAATGATTTTCTGCCATTTATGTATCCGCATAATTGCGTGGTATATACAGGAACGCATGATAACTCTACAGTAAAGGGTTGGTTAAAGACATTAGATAAAGAGACTTATCGTTATGTTTCAGATTACGTCAGCGCTAACAGGTTTAGCCTGAATAGCGTAGTAGATGGTGTAGTAAGAAGTGCCTTGTCATCACCGGCTGATTTGGCTGTAATTCCTTTGCAGGATTATTTGAGATTGGATGATAGCGCACGTATTAATATTCCATCTACGCTAGGTAATAACTGGATCTGGCGTATGAGAGAAAGCGCGATGAATAGCATGCTCTCAGAGAGGATTGCTAAGGAAACAAAGTTGTATCGTAGATAGACGAAGGGGAAAATATGGAACAGAGATTAGAAGGCCTATTAAAACAGAAGTATGGACATGGAATCAGCGAAAGTACAGATATCGAACTGTTTGATGTACTGATGAATATGACAAAGGATGAATTAGAGCGCCATCATGCAGTAAGCGGTCAGAAGAAATTGTACTATATCTCAGCAGAGTTTCTGATGGGTAAACTGCTTTCGAACAACCTGATTAATCTGGGACTTTACGATGATGTGAAAGAGGTTTTGTTTGCACATGGAAAGAATCTCGAAGAAATCGAAGAGATTGAGCTCGAGCCATCTCTCGGAAATGGTGGATTGGGAAGACTTGCAGCTTGTTTTCTGGATTCTATAGCAACATTAAATCTCCCTGGAGATGGAATTGGATTGAATTACCACTATGGATTATTTAGACAGATTTTTTCAGAGAATCTTCAGCAGGAAGTTAAGAATCCATGGATTGAGAAGGATAGCTGGCTTGAAAAAAGAGAGGGCGTATCTTTCGTAGTACCTTTTAGAAACGGCGATGTGAAATCTGTAATGTATGATATTGATATTCCTGGCTATAAGTCTGGAACTATTAATAAACTTCATCTATTTGATTTAGAGAGCGTAGACGATGGAATCGTTGGCGAAGATTCTATTGATTTTGATAAGAAGGATATTAAGAAGAATCTGACTTTGTTCCTTTATCCGGATGACAGTGATCGAGAAGGGCTGCTCCTTCGTATTTATCAGCAGTATTTCATGGTTTCAAATGGTGCTCAGCTAATCCTGAAAGAGATGAAGGACCGTGGGGTTGATCTTCATGAACTTGATAAGCATGTCGCTATTCAAATCAATGATACACATCCATCTATGGTAATCCCTGAGTTGATTCGTTTGCTTCAGATCGAAGGATTCAAGATGGACGAAGCTATCGATGTGGTTTCCAGAACCTGTGCGTATACAAATCACACTATTTTGGCAGAGGCTTTGGAAAAATGGCCGATTGATTATCTCGAGGAGGTAGTGCCACATCTGCTTCCTATCATCCGAGAGTTGGATAACCGTGTAAGAGAAAAATACGAAGATAAGTCAGTTCGCATTATAGATGATAATGATAGAGTACATATGGCTCATATGGATATCCATTATGGATATTCTGTAAATGGAGTAGCGGCTCTACATACACAGATTCTTGAGGATACAGAGCTTGCAAACTTCTATAAGCTTTATCCGGAGAAATTTAATAACAAGACTAACGGAATCACATTTAGAAGATGGCTGGTACATGCTAATCCGCTTTTGACAGCAAAGATTAAGGAGTTGATCGGCGATGAGTTTATTAAAGATGCCGAGAAACTTGAAGGCCTTATGAAGTATGCCGAATCGGATGATGTTTTGAATGCACTCGAGAACATCAAACATGAGAACAAGAAAGCGCTGGCTGATTATATGAAGAAGACTCAGGGCGAAGTTATTAATACTGATTCTATTTATGATGTTCAGGTAAAGAGATTGCATGAGTACAAGAGGCAGCAGATGAACTGTTTGTATGCTATCTATAAATACCTCGACATCAAGGCTGGAAACAAGCCAAAGACTCCTATTACGATGATCTTTGGTGCAAAGGCAGCTCCTGCTTACACGATTGCAAAAGATATTATTCATCTGATTCTTTGCTTGTCCGAGCTTACAAAGAACGATCCGGAAGTCGCTCCATATTTTAGAGTCGTTATGGCTGAAAACTATAACGTAACTTATGCAGGAAAAATTATTCCAGCAGCTGATATCTCCGAGCAGATTTCACTGGCTTCAAAGGAAGCTTCAGGAACATCTAACATGAAGTTTATGTTGAATGGTGCACTTACTCTCGGTACAGAGGATGGTGCAAATGTAGAAATCAGAGATCTGGTTGGCGAGGATAACATCTATATCTTTGGTGAGAAGAAGGACAAGGTCATCAAGCTTTACCAGGATGCAGGATATGTTTCAAAGGAGTATTATGAAAAACCAGAGATTAAACGCCTGGTTGATTTCATCGTATCGGATGAGATTATGAAGGCTGGTGGTAAAGAAGAACATCTCGAGAGATTGTATAAAGAACTAATCTCTAAAGATTACTTTATGACTTTACTGGATCTCAAAGAATACATCGAAATAAAGGAAAAAGTCTTTGCTGATTACGAAGATAAGAAAACTTGGAATAGGAAGGCACTAATAAATATTTCAAAGGCAGGTTTTTTCTCAAGTGATAGAACTATAGCGCAGTACAATGAGGAAATCTGGAAGCTTAGATAGATAATATGTCAAGACTCGCTCGCGAGTCTTGCGCGCCGGATTCGGGTCTGCTTCAGCAGACAAATTCCTGTCCGAATCCGTGCGCATCCTCGCGGAGCGTATAACTCAGTCGGAGCTTGTACACCGACTGAGTTATATCATTACTAAAACTCTAATGAATAGGGCGGTGTGAAGTGTAGTTGCTTCATATCGCCTTGTTTGTATAGTTGAAACTTTTTAATCTATAGGTTTAGATAATTTAAGCTCTTTTCAAATAACTTTTTTTGATATAAACTAAACGAACGTGTATTTATACAATGTTAGGAGATTTATTTTTAGTATGGAAAATTCTAAAATTGGGGTTAGCGGGCGACGAAAGATCGTTATCATAGCGCTGAGCTTTGTGATAGCGATCGTTTTTGCGTTGTTAGTTGTTCGTACCGCAAACACAAACGGAGTAGTAGAGAACGGGTTTAAATCTGATTTTTATGCAAGCGGATTTTCTCTATTGCCGCCAGTAATCGCCATAGGAATGGCGCTCATTACGAAGGAAGTGTATTCTTCATTGTTTACAGGAATCTGTGTAGGCGCAATGCTCTACTCAGAAGGAAACCTGGAATTGTTCTATAACACCTTGCTTTATAGTGAGCGAGGAGGTTTGGTTACGACTATTACTAAACCGACAAATGCGAGCATCTTAGTATTTGTTGTTATGTTGTCGTGGGTTACTGCGCTGATTAATAAATCGGGTGCAGCCAGAGCTTTTGGCGATTTTGCGAAAAAACATATCAAAACCCGAGTTGGAGCACAGTTATCAACTATGCTCTTGGGTGTATTGATATTTATAGATGATTATTTCAACTGTTTAACAGTTGGCTCTGTTATGAAACCGGTAACGGATGAATACAAGATTTCTCGAGCTAAGCTTTCGTATCTGATAGATGCTACGGCTGCTCCAATCTGTATTATCGCACCTGTTTCAAGCTGGGCAGCAGCTGTTACGAATTCAGTCCCGCAGGACTCTGATATAAACGGATTTATCGTATTCTTGCATACGATTCCTTATAACTTCTATGCGATTTTGACATTGGTATTTATGGTCTCTATGATCACTATGAATGTCGAATTCGGTGAGATGAGGAAGCATGAGGAAAATGCCTTAAGAGGTGATCTTTTTACTACAAAGGATCATGTGATTGAGGAAACGGAAAAAGTTAAGAGGAAAAACGGACATATTCTAGATCTCGTAGTCCCTATAGTATTTCTAATATCTTCCGCAGTATTCTTCATGTTATATACAGGCGGATTCTTTAAAGGCGTCGACTTTATTACCGCTTTTAGCGGTTGTGAATCAGCGAAGTCTTTGGTTATGGCTTCTCTGTTATCTATAATATTTATCTACTGTTTCTACGGAATCAGAAATATTATTACTTTCTCAGAGTTCATGGATGGACTTCCGGAAGGATTTAAGAATATGTGTGGAGCGGTTATCATCCTGATACTTGCTTGGACTTTGTCATCTATGACATCACTGCTCGGAGCAAATGTTTTTATCCATGATATGGTTGCAAACCAGGCAGCGGCGATAAAGATGTTCCTGCCGTTTATTCTGTTTATCGTGAGTGTGCTTCTGGCATTTGCTACGGGTTCAAGCTGGGGAACATTTACAGTATTGATTCCAATCGTGTGTGATGTGTTTACTGGAAATCAGGAAATTCTCGCTATAGCTATCGCAGCAGTTTTGTCTGGATCAATCTGTGGTGATCACTGTTCACCGATTTCTGATACAACTATTATGTCCAGTGCTGGAGCAGGATGTCCGCATGTGAACCATGTTAGTACTCAGCTTCCGTATGCGATTCTCGTAGCATCTGTATCTGCACTAGGATTTTTGTTTACGGGTATAATAGGTTATATTACAGAGACAAAGATTGCTATGATTTGCATGCCGGTTATGATTGCGGTTATAATTCTCATTGTATTTATATTGAGAAAGAAACAGATGAAAGCAAGATAATATGAGTAAAAATGTTAATACAAAGAAACATAAGGTTTCCTATGTGAAGTCGATGCCAAAGTCGAGTAATGATGAAAAAATAACGTGGAAAGCTGGAAATATGCTTTATCCGCTTCCTTGTGTGCTCGTCGGTGTAGGTGATAGTGAGAAAGAATCAAATTTGATCACTGTAGCATGGGCAGGAACTGTTTGTACGAATCCTCCTATGCTGTCAATCTCTGTGAGACCTAGCAGATATTCCTATAAGTTTATCCAGGAAACAGGAGAATTCACTGTAAACCTGGCGTCTAAAGAGATGACTAAAGCACTGGATTACTGTGGAGTATGTTCTGGTCGAGACGTAGATAAATGGGCAAAGACTGGGCTTACAAAACTAAAGGCTGATGAGGTAAAGGCACCCTTGGTTACAGAATCTCCGGTGGGCATAGAATGTCGCGTAAAGGAAGTGCTAGAGCTTGGATCACATACGATGTTTGTGGCCGAGGTATTAGCGGTACATGTTTCTTCGAAATATATGGATGATAAGAACCGATTCAGACTTGAGGATGCAAATCCTGTAGTGTATTCACATGGTCAGTATTTCGACCTGGGAGATATCCTCGGAAAGTTTGGATATAGTGTAAAGAAATAATGCAAAGGATGTATTTTGAAAAATCTTCAAAATACATCTTTTTTTGTTAAGTTTAAAGTTGCTTTAAGGTAAAATGTATATGATTTGCTTTAAAGAGAGGCGATAATTATGAGTAGAGAAATTCCGATTATAATTCCATCATATGAACCGGATGACAGATTAGATGATCTGTTACAGGTTCTCGCAAAGGAAAATCTGGGCCCGATTATTATAGTAAATGATGGAAGCGATGAAAGATACAGAATGCACTTTGATAAGGCTCGTGAGATTGTAGAGCCTTTAGGTGGAGCGGTCATAGAACATGAAATGAATTATGGAAAAGGAAAGGCACTTAGGACAGCTTTTTCCTACTGCTTAGAGAAGTATCCAGACATGTTGGGCGTCGTCACAGCGGATTCGGATGGACAGCATACACCGGCTTGCATAGAGAAGGTTATGAATGCTCTTAGAGAGCATCAGAATAGTCTGGTGCTGGGGGTTCGAGATTTTGATGCTGAGGGTGTTCCAAATAAGAGTCGAATGGGAAACAAGATAACTGTAAAAGTGTTTAAGTTTTTTACAGGACTTACAATCAGTGATACTCAGACTGGCTTAAGGGGAATTCCGACTCAGTTTGTTAGAGAGCTGATGCTAGTGAAGGGGGATCGTTTCGAATTCGAGACACAGATGCTGGTTGAAACAAAGGATCGTTATGAGATAGAGGAAGTTGAGATTGAGACGGTATATGATTCAAAGGAGAATCATACGACTCATTTTAATCCGCTAAAGGATTCGATTCGAATCTACAAGATATTCGGGCATATGTTCCTGAAGTTTCTGGTGTCTTCGCTTTCTTCGTGTGTGCTGGATTTGGGGTTGTTTGCACTCTTCTGTGGGATTAATAAAAGTTATCTGAGCGGAGTGTCCTATGTGTTTATCGCCGCAGTAGAAGCCAGAGTCATTTCGGCGACCTATAATTTCCTCATCAATTATGTGTTTGTCTTTAAGAGTGAGGAAAACAAGCTAAAAGCGCTAATGAAATATGCGTCCCTTGCGGTAGTGCAGATGCTGTTATCTGCCATTTTGACTACTCTACTGACTTATATACTTGGAGAAAGTCTGGAGGTTGTTTGGAAGGCAATCGTCGACGTATTGCTATTCTTTGTCAGCTATTATATTCAGCATGAATTTGTGTATAGAGCTAGGAGAAACGTGGAGTGAAGAAGAAACTAACAACAGGAGTTCTCGCACATGTAGATGCAGGAAAAACTACACTTTCCGAGGCATTGTTATTTAAGAGTAATACAATCCGTACTCTGGGCAGTGTAGATAGTAAAGATACCTGCATGGACTTCGATGATATAGAGAAAAAACGAGGCATAACTATTTACTCTTCCTTGGCAAAGGTGGAATACAAAGATTTGGAACTTACGATTCTGGATACACCGGGACATACGGATTTTTCTAGTGAAACTGAGAGAACTCTGGGCGTATTAGATCTCGCGATTCTGGTTATCAGTGGTACGGATGGAGTACAGAGTCATACCAGAAGTTTGATGGACCTGCTTAGAAAACATGGTGTTCCGGTTCTGTTCTTTGTGAACAAGATGGACATTACAGAGAAAACTCATAGTGAATTACTCGAAGACATTAAAGAGAACCTCGCTATAGAACCGCTCGATATACTTGGAGATAAAGAGTGGATTGAAAATGCCGCCTCATTAGATGAGGTGCTCCTCGAAAAATATCTGGAAGAAGGAGAGATTTCTAAGGAGGATATAGGAGCACTGGTATCGGAATTGAAAGCCTCGTTGGTTGTGTTTGGAAGTGCTAGAGAACTTAATGGCGTGGAAGAGCTATTAAATCTGATTGAAGAATATATTCAGCCAAAAGCGAGAAAGGCAGAATTTGGAGCGAAAGTATACAAGATAGGCAGAGACTCAAAGGGAAAGAGAATAACTTTTCTAAAGGTGACTGGCGGTTCCATGAAGGTTAGAGATGAGGTTCTTCCGGGAGAAAAAGTTGACGAAATCCGTAATTATGTCGGTGAAAAATACACTACTGTACAGGAGTTGGAGGCAGGAGAGGTAGCTGCCGTTACTGGTTTTTCGTCTACGAAACCAGGAATGGGACTGGGCGTCGAAGAGGATGAGATGGCTCCTGTGCTTAAGCCGGTTGTTTCATATCAAGTGGCTCCTTTAGATGGAGTGTCTTCACATACGTTGCTCACATCCCTAAAGGAAATCGAGGAAGAAGATCCTACTTTAGAGGTGGATTATGAGGTGAAAACTGATGAGATTAAAGTCAGTTTGATGGGACCTATTCAAAGAGAAGTGTTAGAGGCAAAGCTTGAAGATAAATATGATATTAGGGCTGAGTTCCAGAAGAGTTCTGTGCTCTATAAAGAAACTGTAACGGGAGAGGCTGTTGGACACGGCCATTTTGAGCCGTTGAGACATTTCGCGGATGTTAAGCTAAGAGTTCAGGCGGGAGAGCGAGGAAACGGAGTATCCTTTAAATCAGAGCTTTCTACGGATATCCTAGAAATAAACTATCAGCATCAGATTGAGAGAAAGGTGCGTTCCAGATTGTATGGCATTCTGGCTGACAAGCCGCTTACGGATGTCCAGTTCACCTTGATCGACGGAAAATCTCATAAGAAGCACACCGAAGGTGGAGACTTCTATAAGGCGACATTGATTGCAATACGTGATGCGCTGATTAAACTCATGGCAGAAGACGGAGTCGCAATTATAGAGCCTTTCTATGATGTTATGCTTAGGGTTCCTCTGGAAAAAACCGGTCGAGCTATGACTGATATTGAGAAGATGTACGGCAAGGTTTTGAATCAGAAAACCGAAGGGGATTATACCCTGATAGATGGAAAGATTCCTGTAAATGAATTCTCGGATTATGATGCAGTAGTTCGTTCATACACTGGTGGCCTCGGACAGATTTCGGTGGAGCCAGGTGGATATGATATTTGTCATAATGCGTCAGAGATAATAGAAGAAGCAAACTATGACTATCGAGTAGATCCGCGTAATCCGTATGAATCTATCTATGTTCATGGTGGTGGCGAAGATGAGACTCGAGATGGAGTAGAAGCTCTAAGTTCACGAGATACTTATACTGTTTCAAAGCGAGATGAGAATGAGTATCGTGGAATGTATGCTTTAGATAAAGAGCTTGAAGCTATCTTTGTACGGACTTATGGTGAGATAAAGAGATATAAAGATCCTGTGGTTATAACTGCTGAGAAACCAGGAATATCTGATCCAAAGTATGATAAACAGAAGAAGGTGGATCATACCCGGTTTATGTTTATAGATGGTTATAATGTCATCAACAGCTGGGGTGAATTAAAAGAACTGGCAGCGGTTAATCTGGATGGAGCCAGAGGAAAACTCGAAGATATGGTTTCGAATTATCAGGGCTTCACTGGGTATGAGATTACTATAGTCTATGATGCATATAGATTGAAAGGATATCAGGGATCAAAGACAAAGCTTAATAATATTAATATAGCTTTTACTAGATATGAAGAAAAAGCTGATCAGTATATAGAACGTGAAGTTAATAAGCTGTGTGCGAAGGGAAAAAATGTAATAGTCGTAACTTCGGATGGATGGGTACAGAAGATGGTACTCGGTTCGGGAGCTCTTCGAATGTCTTCGCGTGAGTTTGAACTTGAAATAGAGAATAGAACAAAGATGTAAAAAATAAGAACCCGAAGCGTAGGCTTTGGGTTCTTAATATTTAATCTGTGCTGATTAGTAATTAATACATCCTGCGATTTCTTTACCGCTCTTAATAGCAAGAGCAATTTCGCGGTCGATGTCTTCGTAGTTGGATGAACCGTATTTTTCTACAAAGATGATAGCGTCTGCTTCAGAAAGTGAAAGTCTGGCAGTAGGATCGTTTAATAAATCCTGGCAAACGCTGAATTTAACGTTATCCATCTTTTGGGACAGCTCTTCGGCAATTTCAAATTTCATATTGTCGTTTACGGCTCCAACGAGTACGAAAGATTTTTTATCTTTCTGGTAAACGTTTAAGTTGGCTGTGATTAGGTCGTATACTTCATCAAGGTCGAGGATAGTGTTTAGACCCATAATCTTTCTAAGCCATTTGTCAAATGTAGAGTTGTTCTTATAAAGCTTCTTTCTGCCGTCTGTAAAACTTCCAAGGTTAAAGAAGCTGTATCTGGAGTAGAACTGCTCTCTGGTAATAGGCTTTGAAGAAGTGATGTAAAATACGCAAAGTATGAAGCCATAAGCGAGGAAGATACCAAATGCTCCGAGACAGAACCATTTGATGCCTGTTTTTGCAGCAAGTTTATGGGTCGCGTTTACATCTGTAGTAGGAACTGCATTCTGAGTTAACTCGTCCTGAAATTTGGTAGCGTAATCTTTGTAGTTCGCTTTGGCCTCGAGCACGCTCTTCAATGTCTGAGACTGTGCTGTTGAAGTGGTCTTGTCAAAGATTACAGTAGAACTCTTGGACACAAAAGTAATCGTGTGTGAACCGTATTCCTGACATAGAGTTTTATTAAACTCATTTGCTTCATTGATGATGTGTTCCAAAATTCCGTCGGAAGTTTTTGTGTTTGAAGCGATAACTGTGATCAACAATGAGTTTGAAGGAACGGTATTGAAACTGGTTATAAACTGTTTTATATTTCCGCCTTCTTCGTCTGAGTTGAGAGTACTGTCGAAGTCTTTGATGTTGACGAGTTCACCGATATATTTTGAATCAAGTTTATACTTCTTTGCAGCTTTTCTTAAGTAAGAGCCCTTTTGAAGGTGAGAGATATATGCTTTTTTCAAGGTATCGAGAGATGCAGAATCTACAGTTTCAGAAGAAAGCAGCATAGTTACTTCAGAATTAGATTCATTTGCTGGATCGATATGCATAAACTCGGAATCTTTGAGATACTCTTCGGCAGAAGAAATCTTTGCTTCGTATCCGGATAGAATCTGTTCGGTAGAATTCGGTGTTTTGGTTTCGGCAGCCTTTGAATTTGGTGTAGCTGATTTGTAAACATTCAACCCTTTGTAAGCGCCTAAGAGAGCACCTGTCAGCAAGCAAACTACGAGAGCACTTCTCCAATGTAGAAAACAAAAAGCCAGTAAATCCTTAAGGCTGATTTCTACATCGTCTTCTCTAAGTATAGAGTTGTTATTGTTATTCATTAGGTTTCAACCTTTCTAATATGATTAATCTTCGATATGTATTTTAACAAACTCTAATAGAAGTAGAAAGGCTTTTGATAAATACGCTTATATAAATTTACTATGAGGGGAAAAAATAGTATAATTTTATATAATGTTTAGAAGTTAGAAGTCACAGAAAAGCAATTTGGTAAATAGTCAAGAAGTATTTTGAAATGAGATTCAGATAAAAGGGTAACTTTAATAGACCTACGGTTTTCTAAGAAAAACGTAGATTAAAAAATCGATATGGATTACCTACTCTTTTCCGGAGAGTA
>JAZNMP010000027.1:0-20851 GCA_045579705.1 Lachnospiraceae bacterium | reverse complement strand
GATTACAACCTGTATAGGCAGGTAAAATCCTCATATATTTTACATTTGGGGGCTTCCAAACAAGGGAAAATAAAATATATACGAAGAAACGCCTCTCATGATTACCTAAATCACGAAAGGCGTTTGTCTTCAGTCTGAAACGCCAAGCAAAGCTTGGCGTTTTCATACACTATCTTATACATCCAGAGAAAACTCTTCTGGTAGGAATCTTGGGCAAACATTTTCCTTTGTTGCGATTACAGATGAAGCAAGTCTAGTTCCAATCTTACACGAATCCTCGAGAGACTTACCATATGTAAGACCAATAGCTGCTCCCGCAAAGAAAGCATCTCCACATCCTGTTACATCAACTACTGCAACGCGCTGTGGTGGGCAAACTCCGCTCTTACCATCTTCGTCAGCCCAAACAGCACCTTTATCACCCATAGTGATAATCATCTTTGGAATGTGTGCCATCTCAAGCTTCTTTGCAAGAATAGCTGCCATCTCTTCAGCATCCTTATCTGAATAATCCTCTGAGAAGAGGAGTCCCGCTTCGCCCTGGTTACATACGATACATCCTGTTTTCTTCAGGAGATCTCTACGTTCCATAGCGATAGTCATGTTTGAAACTACGGCATAAACCTGCTTATTATATTTCTCAGCAAGGTTGAAAATCTTCTTCAAGATAGATGCTTCCATATCGATTTCGACTACAATACTGTCGGCATTCTTTACGATTTCGTCGCCGTGCTCTTCAAAGATTTCGCCAATAGCTGCGAGATCAGGTCTCTTTGATATAGAAGCCACAACTTCGCCGTCATTATCAAAGACTGCGAGCCATGTTCCGAGACCATCTTCAGTACGACGAATGTACTGTGTATCTACTTTATGTCTATTGAGCTTGTTAATTACATCATCAGAAATGCTAGTATTATCAACTACACTGATATATGTAGGCTTAAGTTCAACATTAGCGATATCCTCAACTACATTACGGCTAACACCACCATGTACCTGAAGTACACGACCTACATTTCTTCCACCAGGAATATACTGTGCAGTAGGATATCCTTTGATATCAACAAATACTGCTCCAACAACAACAATACCCATTCTAAATCTCCTCACATTCACAATTCTTGCAAATTCAAAAATCGCCCTAAATGAACATTTAAGGTAACGTTTTCTAGTTTACTTTGCATAACAGCACTTCGCAACATCTTTTTGAAAAAAATACAAAATTAATTTCAATTAATGCCACAAACCTCCTAGCTCAGTGCCACATCTAATATCATCATAAACACGAAACCGAGTGAAAAAACAACAGTCGCGAGATTTGAATGCTTGCCTTCAGACATCTCCGGAATTAATTCTTCTACAACTACATACATCATCGCACCAGCTGCAAAAGCGAGGAGATATGGAAGTATCGGAATAACCGCCTGAGAAGCAATGATAGTTATGACTGAAGCGATAGGTTCTACCACACCTGATAACACTCCGTACATAAATGTCTTCCATTTTGGCATTCCTTCTGCCAGTAACGGTGTAGATACAACCGCACCTTCAGGAAAATTCTGAATCGCTATACCGAGAGCTAAAACCATAGCTCCAGCTAGTGAAACAGATGCATGTCCGCTCATCCATCCGGCATATACGACACCAACAGCCATGCCTTCTGGAATATTGTGCAAAGTTACAGCCAGAATTAATTTAGTAGTTTGCTTTAACTTGCTTTTTGGTCCTTCAACACTATGATCGAGATGCATATGCGGTGTGACTAAGTCCAACACCAATATAAACAGCATTCCGATTAGAAATCCTACCGCTGCAGGCAGGAAAGCAAGCTTTCCCATATGCTTCGAGCTTTCAATCGCTGGAGCCAGCAAGCTCCAGAAAGACGCTGCAACCATGACACCGGCCGCAAATCCCGTCAGCGCTTTTCTAAGCCTGTCGGACATTTCATTCTTCATAAAGAAAACTACAGCCGCACCTAATGAAGTCCCTAAAAATGGTACCAACACCCCAAGAGTTACTTGTTTAATCATTCTACATCCTTTACATCCTGTAACACTCCGACTACCAGATATCTATGAGTACTGTCTCTAGTCATACAGGTAGACAAAGTAACGAGGGTATCTTTCTTTACATCAATCTTCATATCTGATCTGACATGACTATACTGGTCAGAAACACTAGAAATATCATTTATAAACTGTGTTCTTCCATCTTCATGTCGCATGTTATAGAAATACAGAAGGTGATTATCATCATGAACAGAAGCTGCATAAATCTTATAAGTGTAGCGTTTCTGCTCTGTTTCAATGGTAAATGTGTCATTCTCATTAAAGAAATTCTCGTCCTGGAATTTAGTCAAATCGAAGAACATCGTTCCATTGTTATACATATTATGACCGTAGATGATAGTACAGAAGTTGTCTTCGAAGCCTTTGGACTGTTCCTTCTGAACATAGAGACAACCAGGTCTGCCATCTGAATGGTCGAGGTTATGAAGCAGATAATAATCTGTATCTTCTTCCTGATTTGACATCAAAACAGGATAATCGATGCTGGTATTTGGAATGTTAATCCATGCATAAATATCAGCATTCTGCTCTTTCAACGCCTTAAAATCAATCTTCTTTTTAACTTTAGGATCAGCCTTCTCGACCTTTGCCTCTTTACGCAAATCCTCATAAGCCTTCTCATTATGGTTTCTAAGGTAGACCTGAACTATCAAGGCGATCGCAGAAACCACGAAAACCAAGCCAAAGAATCCTGTTATTATAAGCCGTTTTAAATCCCTATCTTTCTTCATAATTTAACCTTTTCTATTAATGTAATAAGTATTTCTTTAGAATCAAACTGTATTTCTATTGTATATCACGGGCTAGTATTTACAATACCCGAATTAATATATGATATAATTCTATCAGGAGGTACAAATTATGTCTAAACATCCTATCAAAGCTATCCTATTCGATATGGACGGCGTTTTAACCGACACAGAAAAATACTACAACAAAGCCATCGTTCAAACTATGCATGAAATGGGATATCGCCTATTCACCAGGGAAGATGCGCTATTCCAGCGAAGCCTGAACCACAGGGATTGCAAAATCATGTACAAAAACAAACTAGGCGAGAACTTTGACTACGAGACCTTCCACGCAGGCTATAACAAACTCGTAAAAGCCTGGTTAGCCGAGGATGGAATACCTGTAAAACCAGGCATCAAAGAACTTATGAATTATCTCGAAGAGAACCGCATCAAAGCCGCTGTCGTAACCGCAACAGGCTATAACAACGCCATCGCCAGACTAAATGCTGCGAAACTCTACGATTACTTCAATATAGTGATTTCTGCACACAATGTTGCAAACGGAAAGCCATATCCTGATCCTTATCTCTATGCAGTGGAACAGCTTTCCGAAATCTTTGTGTCAAACGGCGACGAACCACTTTCCATCGACGACTGCCTCGCTATCGAAGATTCTCCAAACGGAATCACTTCAGCGACGAGCGCAGGTCTAAAAACTATCATGGTTCCTGATTTATCAGAGCCAGATGAGGCCCTTCGGAAAAAATTGTTCGCAGTATGCACTGACCTTTCAAAAGTCATCGACGTTCTGGAAGACACAACTTCTTTTGCTTATTAAATCCTGATATATAAAAACTCATGAGGTACGAGATAGCCTGAATCTGTTCTAGGCATCTCTCCCTCATGAGTTATTTTTTTACTCTGTACGAAGAGCCACTACTGGGTCCTTCTTTGCTGCAGACTTAGCTGGCATCAAACCACCGATAACCGTAATGATTACGCTTAAGATGATCAAAAATACCGCTGAATCAGCAGGGATATGTACATTTACACCATCTCCGACAGCTTTTGAGATGACGGAGTTTATAGGGAAGCACAGCAACCATGAGATGAAGATTCCCAGGATTCCTGAAGCAAATCCTATGATGATAGTTTCCGCATTGAAGACCTGTGATACATTTCTCTTTGATGCACCGAGCGCACGCAGGATACCGATTTCCTTTGTTCTCTCGAGAACAGAGATATGTGTGATGATTCCGATCATAATACAGGAAACAACCAGTGAAACCGCTACGAAAGCGATTAGAACGTAACTGATTACATTTACGATAGATGTCAGAGATGAAGTCATCAGCTTAACATAATCTGTGTATGTAATCTTCTGCTCTTTTGATGCTTTCTTATTATAATCTTCGATGCAGTCCGCAACTGCGTCCTTGTCTTCAAAACTATCTGTGTAGATGCTGATGGATTCAGGAGCATCATAGCTTACCTTTCCGAAAGCATCCATATTGTCCGCATAAGTAGAACCACCGATGTACTGATTATAAACAGAAATCAGCATATCTTTATCCGGATTCGAATTCAACCACTGTGTAAGCATGTTTGCGAGCGTCGTCTCGTCGAGATTCTGGTACATGCTGACATCCTGGCCAGTCTGCTGAGCCATACTGTTCATCGCAGCTCTATAGAAGTTTGCCTTCTCGCTGATTCCCATCTTTGAGATGTACTCTTTAGCGAGAGTAGCTTTTTCCTCATCATTAGAAGCCTCAAACTTCATACCTGTGAGAACATTGATATCAGGATTTGCCTCCTGCTCTTTGACGATATCTGTTTCATCAGTTTTCTTTATGATATAGTCTGTGAGCTTTGATGTGTAGCAGATGCAAGTCGACAGAGTCGCATTTGACGCATCCTTCTTTGGCTGAATGATTCCAGCGATCTTTACCGGGATACCATTCTTTGCCATATCTTCAGTAGAAATCGCATCATTAGTGCGAAGACTATAAGTTCCATCTGAATTCTTCTGATACTGCTCTGCATTTGGCACGATGTAGAATACGTGATTCAGGACATCTTTGTAGCTCATAATCTTCTCAGAAGTACCTTTTTTGTCCTTTGAAATCAAATCTTCGTATTTCTCACGATTGATGAGACCGAGCTGATATAGATTTCTAGGAGAAAGCATATTCGTGTAGTCCAAAACGAGAACTACTTCATCATATTCTGTAGGCCACTTTCCACTAACCAGCTTGTAGCTGTCCTTTACTACATCTGAAACAGCCTGACCATTCTTTCCCACCATCATTTCGGAAAAATTCTCCGTCGCTGGAGTAGTGCCAGTAAACATCGAAGCCATCTTCGAATTTGTATTCAACTGTGTCTGTGAAGCTGTAGTATTTCCATTCTTCGTAGGGTCGATATCTGTGCTGATAAGCTTGTTATCTGGATTATATGACCAAGCCCCAAAGGAAACGGCATAACTGTAGATAACACCATTTTTTCCTAAATACTTATTGATCTTTGAGTCTTTGTCATCCAGATATTTCTTAAAGCTAGTCAGATCATTCTCAGCAACATTCGAAGCTGCGCTAGGATCTGACATATCTACACGACTTGAGTAGAGATAGCCCTTCTCATTCTTTGGCGCCTTACCGGCTGCTCTCTCGCTTCTCATCTCAAACATGGAAGACAAATCCATAGTCTTTGATGTGATAGTCACAGGATAAGACTGCATCGTAGATTCCTGCAAATCAGAAATATATCCATTTACACCTGTTGAAAGTGCTAAGATGGTTGCGATGCCAATGATACCGATAGAACCGGCAAAAGCAGTTAGGAAGGTTCTACCCTTCTTTGTCTTTAAGTTATTAAAACTAAGTTTAAGAGCTGTAAAAAATGACATAGAAGCTTTCTTCTGCTTCGAAGCACGATTCTCATCCTTATGATGTTCAGCTTCAACCGGCTGTGAATCATCGCTGATTTCTCCATCTCGTAGAGACACGATTCTAGTGGAATAGCTCTCTGCAAGCTCTGGGTTATGTGTAACCATAACCACGAGGCGATCCTTTGCGACTTCCTTTAGAATATCCATAATCTGGATACTGGTTTTCGTATCGAGCGCTCCTGTAGGCTCATCTGCGAGGATGATTTCCGGATCATTTACGAGTGCTCTAGCGATGGCTACTCGCTGCATCTGACCACCGGAAAGCTGGTTTGGTTTCTTATGAATGTGCTCAGCCAAACCTACATCCGTCAAAGCCTGTTTCGCTCTTTCAGTTCTCTCAGAGCTGGTAATTCCACCGATAGTCAGCGCCAACTCAACATTACTGAGAACAGACTGATGCGGAATCAGGTTATAACTCTGGAAGACGAAACCGATAGAATGATTTCTATATGTATCCCAATCACGATCTTTGTACTCTTTTGTTGAAATACCATTTATAAGCAAATCGCCTTCATCATAACGATCCAACCCGCCGATGATATTCAGAAGCGTAGTCTTTCCAGATCCACTCGGACCCAGGATAGACACGAACTCATTATCTCTTAGAGTCAGATTGATGCCCTTTAAGACCTCCTGCGTTTCGCCAGCCATCTTATAGGACTTCCTAATGTTCTTTAATTCGAGCATATATTTCTCCTCTCATACATAAAACTTATTAGAAAGGTTTAACATCATCGCATTATATTGCGCACAATATAATTTATATCACATGCTACGTATATTATCAATTAGGGGGGTTGTTATTTTTTTATAAAGTTTCGCCTTTTTATTCCAATCATCGTACTTTTCAACTTCACGCTTATCTTTGAGTTTATATCTCTTCAGATAATCTATGAAAAAAGCTGTTGTTTTCTCTGCGCCTGAAATATTCACATGATCGCCTCCATCGAGGATATCACGATTCATATCAATTCGGAGTTCAGGCTTAAGATTCATATTTATATAATCCACATTTAGTTCTTTAGCCATCTCTCGAACCTGTCTATCACGATCGTAGTTATAGTTCTTTGGAGATGGAGCACTGTAGAGTACTAATTCAGCGCCAGATTTCTTTACCATATGATGAATATATCTAAGCATCCATTTCTCGTAGGAATACATAGTACTCTTCGGTTTAAAAGTATTCATATAGTCTTTACCAAACTGTGAAGGCTGAACATCAGAGTATACATTAAAACCTTTGAAAGATTCCGCCTTCTTAGGTGTTTTAAAAGCAGCTTTCCATGCAGAATGATACTGAATAATCGGAAGTACATCATTCATAGTATTCATAACGAGGTCTTTAGATGAACCCACGACACCTTTGTATTCGAACAGCAGATTCGTCTCAAGAAATACAACCTTTGGATTCTGTCTCTGAAGAGCCAGGTTTAACAGATGTCTGGATTCACCGGCAGTCTGCCCTGACTGGCTGCATAGGAAGGATGTCACACCAGTTTTTTCCCAAACCTGCATTGGAGAAAAAGTCGTATAACATTCGCTGTCCCCTACCGCCAGAACATCTAGAGAATGAGGTTTCTCCTCTTCGAGTTCCACCTCAATCTCGTTTCGTTTTAGAGTCCCCTTGTTTCCAGTGCTGACCGCAAACCATACGCAAGCTTTGCTAACTGCTAACAACATGATATAAAGCAGCACAAAGAAACAGCAATTCTTTAATATTGTTTTAATTTTACAATTATTCATCATAATCCTCGATTAATTAAAAGAAACAAATTTCAAGTCCGATCAAGATTAATATTACTCCCCCCAGGATATTTGCTTTGTCCGAAAGCTTTTCACCGAATTTCTTTCCGAAGCGAAGCCCGACAGCACAGATTAGATACGTAACAACTGCGATAATCAGACAGCATACGAAAGCTTTATCCAGATGATAATCCGATATCGTGAATCCTACAGACAAAGCATCTATAGATGTAGCAATACCCTGGATTATCAGAGCATTTTTTCCAAGCCTGTTGATTTCATCAGCCTCTTTCTCAAGGTCCTGCATCTTCTCGGCGTCTGACTTCACTGCTTCCCTGACACCTTCGAATAGCATCTTTCCACCGATATATGTCAGAAGCACGAGTGCTATCCAAGGGATGAATTTCTGAAAAGCTTCGAACGCATTCGCAATAGTTCTAACTGAAATCCAACCGATGAGAGGCATTATAAACTGAAAGAATGCAAAAGTAGAAGCTATCGCCACGTGCTTCCTACGTCGCATGTGAGGCTCATTTAATCCATTTACTATCGATACAGAAAAAGCATCCATCGCCAGCCCCACACCGAGCAGGATACTTTTTATTAAAAAGTTAAGCATAGAATTCCTCCGCAATTTTCGTATATACATAATACACGATTTGTGCTTTAATAGGTAGGTATTCGTGTTTTTTTGACAAATTTATAGAAAGAAGATGACTACATGAAAACCGATAATGATTTCTTCCTCGAATGTGAACGTCAATGGCTGTTCTGGACACTGACATTCGTCGGCGGTTTCTACGGCGCCTACACTTACACTGTGCGTGGTGGAGTATTCTGTAATGCACAGACTGCAAATATCGTCCTCCTCGGCATGGCGATAGGAACTCACGATTTGATGAAGACATTGTATTTGTTAATTCCTATTTCAGCTTATTTCCTCGGGACTATTATTTCCGAGATTTTTGCGAAGCAGATTAAGAAACTTCATTTCCTAAGATGGGATACCATCATGATAGGAATCGAAATCTTTGCTGTAATCATCCTGGGTTTGCTTCCAAAGAGCGCTCCGAACCAAATCTGTCAGGTCACACTGAACTTTCTCTGTGCGATGCAGTTCAATACTTTTAGACAGAATGAGGGTGTACCTATGGCGACGACATTCGTCACAAACCATATCCGCCAGACCGGCAGCAATCTCGTGAAATCCATCCGCGATCACGACAAAGCCGCTGCAAAACGTTGGAAGAAACATGGAATGATGCTGGTTATGTTCCTCGGAGGTGCTATCCTGTCTGCATTCCTCTGCGCATACTTGGACGTTCGCTCTATCTTTGGTGCTCTTCCAATTCTATTATTTGCATTTATCAAATTGGCTATAGCCGATAGAACATATGAGAAAGACTTATTAAAAAAAGTACCTAGAGGACATTAGTCTTCTTCCAGGTACTTTCTTTATGTCTTAGCTTAACTCGTCTCTAAGCATTCCGATATCATCGATTTCCAAATCGATTCTCAGACCTTTATCATTTGAAGCATGTGAAGGATTGAACCAACAAGTCTTTATATCTGCGTTATTTCCTCCCTGAATATCAGAAGTAAGCGAATCTCCGATTATTAAATAATCATTTAAGTTATCACTTCCAACCTCAGCAAAGACTTCTTCAAAGAAACCTATTCCAGGTTTTTCCACTCCGACCTCTTCTGAGATAAATACCCCATCGAGGATTTCATCCAAACCGCTGTTCTTTAGTTTTAAAACCTGGGCCTTTGTGGTTCCGTTTGTAACAGCGTACTGTTTGTACCTGCCTACGAAGCCACGAACTGTTTCTTCTGCATTTGGATTATAAACAACTGTACTTCCCAGCCCTACCTGATAATCCTCATTAAATGCTTCTGCTATAGAAGTATCAAAACCGCTCTGTTCAAAGAACTCTTTGAATCTGCCAACCAATACTTCAGGCTTAGTAATCTCACCGCGTTCCAGCGCCTGCCAGTATTTACGGTTTATAACCTGATAGCTGGTAAGTAACTCGTCAGTAAGCTCGCCGAGATCATACTTCGTAAAAAGCTTCTTCATCGCAGCTTCCTCAGCCAGCTCGAAGTTTAACAGTGTTCCATCGATGTCCCAAAGCAGGTATTTGATATCCTTCATCATTACTCCTCTACATATTTTCGTTCTTTAATGCATCTATAGGGTTCTCAGAGGAGATTTTTCGCGCAGCATAGAACATACTCAAGAATACGACTACGAAGATTGCGCAGGACGCGATTATCATGCTCTTCCATGGAATTATAAGGCCATAATCAAATGCAGTACTTGTCAACATATGAAGTAAGCAACATGCACCAATTGAAAGAGGCAAACCAAAGATCAAACTTCTAAATCCATAAATCAGACATTCGAAGTTTAGCATCTTTCTAAATCCCTTCTGTGATAAACCTACAGATTTCATCATAGCAAATTCTTTTCTACGAAGCATTATATTTGTTGAAATCGTATTAAAAATATTTGCCAATGTGATTAGAGACATCAATATGATGAAGCCGTACATGAAGACTTCCATGATTTCCAAAACCATCTTCTCGCCTTCAATCATTTCGGTATAATCCTGCAAGTTTCCGTTACCGTTCTTCTCATTTATGATATCCTTCATGTCTCTGTATGTAAGTTTGTGGTTAGAAGTATTAAAGAAACATTTCTGGCTGATCCAGTCGTCGCATTTAAACTTAACCACATGCTCCTTCATAGACAGAGGGTAAATCATATGGAAGTCCAAAACTGGGTCATCTTCAATATTAACAGTAGTTTTAATATCGAAATCAACTGAGCCTCCATCACCGACTTGACACGTTAACGTAGTGTCTTTCAGCCCACCTTTAAACATTTCGATATTTACGGCCTTCGCATTTAATACAGTTTTAGTATTATTCTTTAACAGACCTATCGGATGTTTCGTATCATAGAACTCTTCCGAATCCAGGTGATTTTTTTCCGCTAGGGCATCGAAAGACTTATCATCGAGGAATACAACATCTAAATAGTAATCCTTTGAATCTGTATTTGTTTCATTATACATTTCGCGATATTGCTGGTATTCATTCGTAAGCTCGCCTTCTGTGGGCTTAAATCTAACGCTTCCCAGGATTTCAGAAAACTGAGCCTTTGTAACACCTTTTGCGTTCTTAAGAGCTTTGTAAACAGGATACATATCCTGTGCTTCATCATAATTCTCAGAATATGATATATCACATGGAATTCGTACCTCTGTTTCCATCGCGCCCTTAAAGTAGAGGCAAAAAGCTGAAGTAGCCACAAACAAAATGATACTAAAGCAAAGTGAAACTATAGTGAACACATATCTCTTTCTGTTTCGCTTAAAGTTCTTCGTAGCTATCATTCCTTCGAAGCCAAAGAGCCTAAAGCGAAGCGGTGAAGTTTTAATCTTTCTCGCATTAATCTTTACATCTGAAGTCTGTCTGATAGCGTCGAGAGGCATGATTTTCATAGCTCTACGCGCAGGGATCCAGGCAGAGATCAAAACAGTCACATAGCAAGCGATAACTGAAATCAGGATTATCCATGGGTTAAGAGCCAAACTAATCTTTACGTCAGAAGCATTTGCGGCTGAAGCTGCAAAGTTGTCCTGCAGTAGGAAGAATGTTAATCCGATTCCAGCACATCCTACGAGTATACCAATCGGAATTCCGATTCCTGCCAGCACTGTTGCTTCGTGCAAGATACTTTTTCTAATCTGTGCTTTCGTAGCTCCGATAGATTTCAGGATTCCAAACTGTTTCGTTCTCTCACTTACAGAAATCGCAAAAGAGTTATAAATGAGCGAAATAGAACCCAGTGAAATCAGCACCATCAAAAAGATAGCCAGGTTTCTGATTGTAGATGCAATGTTGCCTTTTCCAAGCACGCCATACATACACATCAAATCCGTATGTTTAGCGACCGCTTTGATATGATGCTCCTGTTTGAGCGACTCAATAACATCACTGAAAGAGGCAGGATCCTTTATAGTCAAAGGCACATCTACTATAGATGTAGTATTTTTATAGCCTGTGATACTTTCAGGTTTTCCACCGATAAAAGCTGAATATCCCGGCGCTGGAAGAGGTTCGATATCACGAGATAATCTCTCCATAATTCCGACAACCTTGTATGTATGTGTAGTCGTATTGCTCAGAGTTTCCTTATTCTCTTCAAACTCATCTATAGAATAAAGTGGTTTTCCATCACGACTTCTATGTCCGACATCAAGTGTCAATTCCTGATTTAATTTTACCTTTACATCGCCATTATCTATCAAGGACTGAGATACGATAATCTCATTCTGATTCTTTGGCATACGGCCCTGAGACACCTTTACCTTCACTAAATCAGTCAGGTTCTTTGGAGCTGCCATGATTCTGATATAAGGTTTATAGATATTCTTTGAACCTATATTTGCATAACCAATTTCTCTCAGATAAGTGCTCTTATCAACCTGGTCATCCTTTATAAGCGACTTTGCCTGATTGCAGTCCAAATCTTTTACAACTACATGATAAGCACCTTCTGAGGAGATGATGCATTTCTTCATGTATTCTTTTCCCGAATACGCTCCTTCCAGAACTGCCGTAAAAAGAGTCATCGAAAGAATGATTCCTATAATAGTCACGAAAGTTCTAGCTCGATTTAACTTTAAGTTTTCTATCGTATATTTCTTCAAGACATTCATAATTATGATCTCCTTAACTCCTCATCACGAACAATCTTTCCATCTTCGATAGAGATAACTCGATCTGCCTGTAAAGCTATATTTTCATCATGTGTGATAACGATGAGCGTCTGATCATATTTTCTATTTGAAGCTTTCAGGAGTTCCATAATCTCCTGGCTATTCTTTGAATCCAGATTTCCTGTAGGCTCATCTGCGAGAACAACTGCAGGAGCATTCATCAGAGCTCTACCTATAGAAACTCTCTGCTGCTGACCACCAGAAAGCTGATTTGGCAAGTTCTTTAACCTCTTCTCCAGCCCGAGGATTTCGATCAATTCTTTCAGCCTCTTCTCATTAACTTTACGATTATCCATCAGCACTGGAAGAGTCATATTTTCCACAACATTTAAAACAGGAA
The DNA here is from genome assembly GCA_045579705.1 of Lachnospiraceae bacterium. GTDB lineage: Bacteria > Bacillota > Clostridia > Lachnospirales > Lachnospiraceae > Lachnocurva. The sequence goes on along the minus strand of JAZNMP010000027.1, from coordinate 8,228 downwards.
TTAAGTTATAGAACTGATAGATCAAACCTACGAATCTGCGTCTAAACACCGCAAGCTGCTCTTCGTTCTGAGCATACACATCCTGTCCATCCATATATACATGTCCACTGGTAGGACGATCTACGCCTCCGAGGATATGTAGAAGTGTAGATTTACCGGAACCTGATGGTCCGATGATAGCGACAAACTCTCCTTTTTTCACGCTAAAGGAAACTCCGTCCAAAGCATGTACTTCATTTTCTTTACTGCCATATACTTTTGTCAGATTTTCAACTTTTAATATATCCATACTTTTCCCGTGATTCGCACCTCGAATCACTCTTCTCCTTTCTGATCCTCTCATATCCTAACAAACGAAAGTGACACTAAAGTGACATTTAGAAATAAATTTTGTCACTTTAGTGTCACTTTTTATATAACACTCTTATAAAAACGAACCACAAAGCACGCTCCATGAATCTCGCCGTTTGGCGTCTTCAGATTCATCGCTTTAATCGTTCCTTTTTGTTCCTGTATCACAGACCTCGCCAGAGCCAGCCCGATTCCGATACTCTGCTCTGAAGCATTCTTTCCTCTATAGAAACGTTTAAATAGATTAGGAATGTCCTCCTCGCAGAAGCCCTCTCCATCGTCTGAAACTGTAATCTCGGTAAACAGCGGATTCTCTTCTGACTTCACGCTAATCGTTCCACCCACCGCAGTATGCTCTAGGGCATTCTTCAGCAGATTTCCGATAGCTTCCATACTCCATCTCAAATCTCCTACATAGGTCTCATCCTGAACTTCCATATGAAAATCTATGTCCTTAAGCTCCATCGATACGAGCAGAGGTTCCGCCGATTTCTCCACGAGCTCTCGCACCTTTACCTCTTCATGTTCGAACGAAGCGGTCTTTGCGTCTATCTTTGAAAGTTTCAGCAAAGACTCAACGAGCCAATCTATTCTTCCTAAAGAAGATTTTAAATCACGTTTCAATTTCAATCTTCGTTCGTAGTCTAAATCTTCTTTCGACAACATCTCCACCTCGATGTTCATACTCGTAAGTGGCGTACGAAGCTGATGTGAAATATCATACAGAGCGTTCGCTAGCTCACGTTTATCTGCCATCAATGCGTCCGACTGCTCCTTTAATCGAATCGTCATCTTCTGGATTTCACTTGCCAGAACCGCAATCTCGCCTTCCTTGCATTCTTCGATGGAAACACCCTCCTCGCCATGCAGGATACAATCTATCAGCTCCGTAAGTTTACGAATCTTTCGTTTTCTCGCTCTATCATATATTATAAAAAAAATTACACCAATCGCTACTACTGCTATTATCATAATCTAATCCATCCTATATCCCATACCACGTACCGTCTTTATGATGGCAGGCTTAGAGGCATCGTCCTCTATTTTTTCACGTAAGCGTTTGATATAAACCGTAAGCGTATTATCATTTACGAAATCACCTGCGATATCCCAGATTTCATCCAGGAGTTTCGTGCGGGAAAGCAGGATTCCCCTGTTCTGAATGAAGATCATCAGTAGCTTATACTCGAGAGCAGACAGAACGATTTCTATACCATTCTTCTCTACTGTAGCCTTATCTAAATCAATCTTTAAGTTATCGATGACAACCTGATTTGAAGAAGCGCCATATCTTCTGAGAGCATTCTTAATACGAGAGGAAAGCTCCCTAGGTCTAAAAGGCTTCGCTATATAATCATCCGCACCGAGCTCAAATCCCGTTACCACGCTGCTCTCATCGCCTGATGCAGTGAGAAAGATGGTCGGAATGGATGTGTGATCCTTTATATAGGAACAAACCGAGAATCCATTTCCATCTGAAAGAGCCACATCTAAGAGAATTAGGTCAGCTTTAGAATCTGGATTCTCCAACATCTCATCCAGCTTACAAATAGCCTCCTTCTGACCTGAACAAGTATCAACCTGGTACCCTTCGTCAGATAGATATTCCCTCAATGACTTAATAATCGCCTGATCATCTTCTATTAAAAGTATCTTTAACATAGTATCATCCCCACTATTTAAGCTTCTGTCCCTATCATACCAAATCATCCCACACGAAAAAACCCTCTTTACTGATTTCTCAGCAAAGAGGGTTCCTAACATATTTTAAATCACTTTAAATCTTCGTCTCAGTATTGCCTCCGAGGAATTTTGGAAGAGATTTACCATCTTTTTTCCACTGAGCGTACTCTGCTGTTGCAGCAAACATAACGTCTCCAGAAGAATTAAGTGCAGTTTCGAGAGAATCCTGAACTACTCCTATGATAAATCCAACCGCAACTACCTGCATCGCTACATCAGCATGAACTCCGAAGAGGGAGCATGCCATTGGAATGAGTAGGAGTGAACCTCCTGCGACACCTGATGCACCGCAAGCTCCGAGAGTAGCAACAAATGCGAGGACCATAGCTGAACCAAAGGAGACTTTTAATCCAACTGTATTTGCCGCTGCGAGTGACATGATTGCGATAGTGATAGCCGCGCCATCCATATTGATAGTCGCGCCGAGCGGAATAGAAACCGCGTACATCTCTCTGTCCATGCCTAGCTTCTCACAAAGTTCCATATTAACCGGGATATTTGCAGCTGAGCTTCTAGTAAAGAAAGCTGTAACTCCAGATTCCTTTAAGCATCTGAATACCAGAGGATATGGGTTTGTCTTTAAAACGAGAGCGACCAGGAGCGGATCTACTATCAGAGAAACACTGAGCATACAGCAAACTAAGAGCAGAATTAACTTTCCATAATCAGTAAAGATAGCCAATCCGTTCTCAGATACATTACTATAAACCAGGCCCATGATACCAAATGGGGCCAGATTGATAATCCACTTTACTGCCATAGAAACGATATCAGAAATATCACTAAATACTTTCTTAGTGTTATCTGATGCAAGTTTCTTTGCGGCCAGTCCGAATACTATAGCCCAGAACAGAATTCCGATATACTGTCCACGGACCAGAGAATCCACAGGATTTGCTACCATATTCACCACGAGATTAGATAGGACCTGTCCTACTCCCTCAGGTACAACATCAGCTTTTGCAGTTTCTGTAAGGATGAGTGTTTGTGGGAAGAGAAAGCTGCCCACTACTGCAACAAAAGAAGCTAAAAGTGTACTTAAGATGTATAGGAAGATTACTAAAGCAAATCTTCTGTCCAGTTTATCGTTTCCCTGTGCCAGCGCTGAAATAACGAGCACGAATACGAGAACCGGAGCGATTGCCTTAAGAGCTCCTACGAATACGGTACCTAGTAAAGGGATAAATTTAAGCCCATCAAAGGTGATTCCAAGTACAATTCCGATTATCAAGCCACAAATTATTCTTAGTATCAAACTTGTATTATTGTATTTTTCTACAATCTTCATAAGGCCTCCTTTATCACAACTAGTACGAAAAACATTTCTAAGATTATCGACTATATTATCGCACAACTTAATAGTTAAAACACGAATTATATTGAAATTTTTTCTAAACTAGAGTACACTCGAAAGGCTGTTTGTCGGCATTTATATAAGTAAAGTTTTTAGGTTAGGAGATTTTCAATGAACAACGACAGGTTAGTTCCTGCTCTTTGGACTACTATGAAGGGATATTCCAAAGAACAGTTTGTTAAAGATTTCATTTCTGGAATCATCGTTGCGATCATCGCACTTCCACTTTCAATCGCACTTGCGCTCGCGTCTGGCGTAGGCCCTGAAGAAGGTATCTACACAGCAATCATCGCAGGTTTCATCATTTCTGCATTAGGCGGAAGCAGGGTACAGATAGCTGGACCGACAGCTGCCTTTGCTACTATCGTAGCAGGAATCGTTGCAAAAAATGGTATGAGCGGCCTAGCGCTTGCCACTATATTTGCAGGAATACTTCTAATTATCATGGGTGTACTCCGCTTAGGAAGCCTCATCCGTTTCATTCCATACACTATCACTACTGGTTTCACAGCCGGTATCGCTATGACTATCCTCATCGGACAGATCAAAGATTTCCTCGGACTTTCATTTCCAAAAGGAACTGTCACTATCGAAACTGTCGATAAAGTTAAAGCCATCGTAAACAATATTTCAACTTTCAACAGCCAGGCTCTCATCGTAGGCCTCGTATCACTCGCAGTACTCATCGCCTGGCCATATATACCAAAGATTGGCGAAAAAATTCCAGCTTCCCTCATCGCCGTATTCGTCGGAATCGGAATGGTAAGCGGACTCAATATGAAAGTAAACACTATCGGCGACCTCTACAGTATAGGAAGAAACTTGCCTACACTTCACGTTCCTACTATTACATTTGATTCACTTCGTGATGCAGCTACAAATGGTTTCACTATCGCTATCCTGGCCGCAATCGAGTCACTTCTCTCATGTGTAGTAGCCGGCAGTATGATAAATGCTCATCATAGATCAAACCAGGAGCTCATCGCTCAGGGTCTCGGAAACATCGGTTCAGCTCTCTTCGGCGGAATCCCTGCTACAGGTGCTATCGCCAGAACTGCTGCCAATATCAAAAACGGTGGACGCACACCTATCGCTGGTATCATCCACTCTATCACATTGGTACTGATGCTCGTTATCCTCATGCCATACGCAGCACTCATCCCAATGCCAACTATCGCAGCTATCCTCTTCATCGTTGCTTATAACATGTGCGGCTGGAGAACTTTCGTACATCTTTCAAAGACAGCACCAAAGAGCGATATCCTCGTTCTAGTCGTAACATTCGTACTCACAGTTTGTTTCGACCTCGTAGTAGCTATCGGTGTCGGCATCGTACTCGCTTGTGTACTTCTCATGAAAAGAATGGCTGACGAAGCTGAACTCATCGGTTGGGAATACTACGATCAGGACACTGATCCAGATGACATCGAGCACAAGCATGTTCCACAGCACGTTCGTGTATACGAAATCAGTGGTCCTATGTTCTTCGGAGCTGCCGACCTCATCTCACAGATGTCACTAAAGGATTACACTAAAGTCCTCGTAATCCGTATGAGAGCTGTACCAGCCCTCGATGCAACAGCTATGCACTCTCTTGAAATCCTTCACGAGAGATGCCGCCACGCCGGTGTATCTATGGTCTTCTCTCACGTAAACGACCAGCCTATGCGCACTATGAAGAAGGCTGGCTTCGTAGAAAAAATCGGCGCCGAAAACTTCTGTGCCCACATCGATGATGCTCTCGTGAGAGCTTCTGAAATAGAAGGATAAAAAAAACAAAGGATGTACCCTGTTTTCATTCACGGGAGTACATCCTTTTTTTAACTAATATTTAATATAAATCCGTATCATCTGTTCCACCATAATAAGTTACACCCTTATAGGTATATGGAATATTATAGTATGCAGAATTTGAAATATATTCCTGCATTGAAGCCGGGAACATACTTATATCAAAGTCATCATCTGGCGCTTCTAACTTATAATTATCAGTAATAAAACGCTTAAATGAATCGTATGACGCCTGATCTTTAAAAACCGTCTTTCCACAGTTATGTACGCAAGCTTCACCTCTGGCATCAACTGTTTCAGGCTGAGGTTCTGGATTTGCAGGGGCTGGATTTGCCGGCGCTGCGCTGGTAGGCTGACTATTCTGGCCTTCTACATTTGCAGACTGTGCCTTTTTATTATTCGTCTTTCCCTGGCCTTCAGCCTGAGATTCAACTTCTTTCTTATTCTTTTCAAGGTTTTCTGTTTCTTCCTCTAGTTTCTTTGAATTATCCTTGATAGCCTTAAGTGTAGCTTTCTTCTTTGAAGTTTTTGTGCTTTTCTTCACCTCTTTATCAGCTGTAACTTCACTATTTGCAGATTTAGAAGAAACAACTGCGACGCCAATTCCACTTCCTACTATAACTACCGCCACAACACAAGCGATAATCTTTGCCTTAAGTGGCATCATTGAGATCTTCTCAAGAAATTTTTTCATAACTTAATACTCCTCTAATACTCAATTAGTTATTTCTTATTATCCTTATCAAAAAACCCTATTCAATGATTAAACTAAATTAAAACTTAACTATTTCAGGTTCCTTTGTGAAAGAACTAAATACTGCTGTGGCATTCTTAAAGTAGAACACCTCTGTGTTGTCATCAGTGGCTGAATACATGTTTTTCAAGCTAGGATACGCCTCAAGCATAGATTCCTTTGCTTCAATTCGCTCATCTGCAACTAATTCCCCAGAAACGCGAAGCCACTCGCCGTTCTTAAAAGCACAAATTTCAACCTTTGGATTCGCATGAATTTGCTTAGAAACATCCTTTACTTTTCCTGTCTGAACATAGAGCTTGTCCTCAAAAATATGTGCTGTGCCAAAAGGACGAACTCTAGGCTGATCACCATCAGCAGTCGCTAAATAGTATGTCTCAGCCTCTTTTAAAAACTGCTCAACTTTTTTCATAATTTCCCTTTCTACATAGTACGTATTATTTTTCAGCACCAGAGATAGTATAACATAAAGCGATTAGAAGCAGATATATACTGGAAAAAACTTTTTTTATTTCGCATTCCTTCTTTTTACAAAACATCAAAATTATTATTAGCTCTTCAAAGTTTTACTTAACTGAATATTTAAAAGTGACTAAAAATTGCTTTAATAATAAAAACTACTATTCCTAAAGCAGCTATAGCTCCAATAAATGGAAGGAACGGTATTAAAAATGCTAAAGTAAATCCTGAAAGAAGCACTACTCCAATCAAAACTATTATTCCTAATAAACCCACTAAAAAAAGAAATATCTCAAGCGAAAAACAATTTATAATCTTAACAAATAACCATAATATCCCCAATCCTATTAATGCACAAAAAAAATAAAAAACCATCTTTTTCTCCAATTCTTCCCTTCAAAACCTTTTACAAATTATATACTCCTATATCATTCAATAGTATAACTACAATGATTTGAATCTATAATAGAATGTAAAAAGAACCAACAAAACAATAACTAGAACAAATGTCCCAAAAACTATAGCTGTCCCATATTTGAAGAACCAATTGGTTCTTCCTTCTTTAATTCATATTTCTGTGTATCAGCATTCTGTAAAGCCTTTTTATTCATAAATCCCTATAACCCCATAATTTCCTTTTTCTTAATTTCAAATTTCTCTGGTGTTAGTGCTCCCATATCAACAAGTTCCTTTATTTTCTTCACTTGTTCAATTTGCTCATCAATTATTCACCAAATTATCTGCATACATTTTAACGTGTTCTGGTGTATTCGGATCATCTTTATCCCATACTCGCTCAAGTGTTTCCTCCATCTTCTATCCACTGACAAAATCCAGAGGATCATCATTCCACATTTTCTTTGAATAAACCGCAATAGCCTTTCCATCCATAATATATCTGTATTCCTTCCATGACATCTCCTGTCGACAATCGCTTTTGTGAACTTTTGTTATTGCTACTCTCATAATACTATTCCTTTCTACTAATACCCTTACCAAATAGACCAGGGTTCGGTCTTTTTTCTAATCACCTTATCAATATTTACTGAAATCTTATACGCAACCTCGTCTATATAATCTTCATCACCTACGTATTCCTGATATTTACGCTTTATTGCATATTTTCCATCAACCTTTCCTTTATGATTATATGAGATCACAAACTCATACTTATCCCTATTTGTCTTTGAATAATACGCTCCATACACACACGTTCCTCGAAGCTCTAAGTAAAAAAGTCTATTCATCCTCATATATACTTTTTTCACGCACTCTCTAAAAGCTTCATCGCAAACCTCCTCATCTTGAATCATTATTTGACTAAAATCAAAATCTTTATTACTAGTTAAATCCAATACCCTATTCATCGATAGCCTCCCAGACTTAAACTTATTCATCAGCACCATCTATTAATTCATGTAAGAATTATGAAACTTTCTTTGATAACTCCATATATATATTCTTTCTTACAGTATTAAATTCGCTTCTTTCTATTTCCGACGCCTTTTTAAACGAATGCAATTCTACAGACTTATGCAATTTGCTATCTATCATTATTAATGTTCCTTCATTTTCCTGCCCAATATGATGTAATTCATATATATTTCCAGTTTCTGCATTAACAGGAGCATATCCTTCCGAAATTTGTCAACCTAGTTGTCAGTAAATCTTGAAAATTGATAGTTACTATATTTCATCTGACCCGAGTCATCCCAGGTCAGTAATGAATGTTGTTTATGATACCTGCTGAATAGTTTCATTGTTTGCAGATTCAAC
>JAZNMP010000026.1:0-36274 GCA_045579705.1 Lachnospiraceae bacterium | reverse complement strand
AATACTGGAAATCCCGTCTTAACTGGAATAAGACTTATAGCATATCGTGTTACTGCACCCAAAGCGCCTCCAAGCGCCACAAATAAAAAATTCATATCAACCTCATAATCATAAAAACTAGAATATAAATACTCTATAAATCCGAATTTGTGCGATTTTCCGTAAGACGAGCTCTGCACCTAAGTAAGTTAGCTCCGCAAACTACGAAAAATCCTACACAAATCGTCGATTTTCCGTAGGTCGAGCTCTACACCTAAGCAGGTTAGCTCCGCAAACTACGGAAAATCCTACACAAATCGTCGATTTTCCGTAGGCCGTGCTCTACACCTAAGCAGGTTAGCTCCGCAAACTACGAAAAAACCTACACAAATCGTCGATTTTCCGTAGGCCAAGCTCACCAACAAAACAAGTCAGCTCCGTAAACTACGGAAAATCCTACACAAATCGTCGATTTTCCGTAGGTTGGGCTCTGCACCAAAGCAGGTCAGCTCCGCAAACTTGAAGTTGTCGACATGCCCATATTCTTGAACTAGCGTTCAAGAAGCATCCCTCGCTCTAAAGAGGTCGAGCACCAACGATTTATACAAACTGTACCATGTTATAAATAAAATGCGTAATTATTGGAATCCAAACATTATTTGTTTTGTTATACTGAATTCCACAAACCAAACCTAAGATTATCAATAAAATCACTCTCTCAATTGGTAGAAACCACTCTCCCACACACCACATTACCGGATAATGTGATAGAAGGAACAAAAATGATCCTATAAAAAGAACAATTTTTTCATTATCAATTAAACCTCTTAATCGGGTCTGTAAATATGCTCTACAGGTAAGCTCTTCTTCAATTGCTCCTGGAAGAAATATCAATATATTTATATAAGAACCAAACAATGTTGTAATATGCGTTTTCTCCATAAATATACAGCTGAACACTCCATTAATAGAGACCATTATCACTGTTCCAATCAATAGTATAGTGATGTGTTTCCATGATTTTGTTAATCTTATTCCAATTGATGATAAGCCACGTTTTTCATATTTTACGAACATTAAACATAGCAATATCGGTATATAATCTAATGTAAATTGCAATATGTTTATTGTGTCATCGCTGATTCTCGTTTGTGGCAGTATTCCGCAGTAAATAACTGGAATGATGCAACCTACTACATATAATATTATCGCTCTAAAACCATCCCACTTTGTATATGTTGTCTTTTCCATTGATGTTTTCCTTCGTATTATAATTCTGTATATTTCGCACTACTTCCTCTTGCTTTCTCCACCGGATACTTTGCTTCGTTCTGTGCCATCTTCATATTGACAATCTCATCCGCATCAAAGCCAAGCTTATCTGCGAGATTCTGACAGTAAACCATTACATCAGCCAATTCTTCTTTAACATGCTGCTCATCGTATTTTTCATCATCCCACTGGAAGCACTCTAATAATTCTGCTGCCTCGATGACAATAGATTTAGCTAAATTAGATGGAGAATGAAATTGATCCCAATCACGATCTTCTGTAAATTTCCTGATTCTATTTATTGTTTCCTGTTTCATTTTAATTCCTCTACTTTGAAGCCTTAATAAGTTCCGCCTGAAGTTCTGAATCACATCCATAAATATACATACCATTCAACATCTTTATAATTATAAATTTTTTAACAACTTTTGCAAAGCGCCTCGCCCGGGTTTATTTTTATTATATAATTAAGACAATGTTTAATATTAGTGCATATCAAAGGGGAATAGCATATGTATTATTCATCCTACGCGATTCTGGCAATCATGCTGCTCGTGATCGTAAATTTTGACGTTCTCGCTAAAAAAGATTACACCGAGTCGAATTCGATCATTCACGCATATCGACTGTATTTGTATAGCATTTTACTGTTCTATATCACTGATTTTCTATGGGGTCTTCTCTACGATTATAAATTTATAAGACTTTGCTACATTGATACTGTGTTTTATTTTTTATCTATGATTATCGCGGTCTTCTTATGGACCAGATTTGTAGTGCTCTATCTAAAGCGTGACGATGTCCTCAGCCGAATACTTAAGATTCTAGGTTGGATTCTCCTGTTCTCACAATGCACCATTCTCATATGGAACCACTTTGCTCCTGTAATGTTTCGTTTCAGTGCAGACGGAACATTTGAAGCTTTAATCCTTCGTTATGTTCAGCTCTATGCCCAGATAACACTATACTTCATAACCAGCATGTACTCACTATTCTGGGGACGTCGCAACAATACCGTTCTACAACATCGATATAGCACCATCGGCTTTGCAGGCATCTTTGTGTCTTCTTTTTTGCTGTTGCAGGCGCTCATACCGCTACTCCCATTCTCTAGCATGGGATATATGCTCGGCTCCAGCTTGCTTCACACATTCGTATTAGATAATGAGAAAAAAGAACAGCACGACGAACTTTTATCCCTCTTAGAGAGAGAACGACGTCAGCGTAAAGAACTAGAACAGGCGCGAAAGATGGCATACGTCGATTCTCTGACCGGCGTGCGTAATAAGTACGCTTATTTTGAACTAGAACAACAGATTGACGAACGAATCAGCAACAAAGTCGCTGAACAGCTCGCTGTAATCGTGTTCGATCTAAATAATCTAAAGATTGTCAATGACCATTTTGGTCACAAAGCCGGCGACCAGTATATCAAAGAAGGTTGCCGCCTGATTTGTACTACCTTCAAGCACAGCCCTGTCTTTCGTGTGGGCGGTGACGAATTTGTTGCAATCCTGGAAGGCGAAGACTACCAGAACCGCGAAGAACTGCTTCGCAACTTTAATGAAATCATTGACTACAATAACTGCCACGATGCAGTGGTAGTGGCTTCTGGCCTGGAAGAATACCGCCCTCAAACCGACTACTGTTATCAGCTCATCTTCGAACGCGCTGATAAGAAGATGTATGAGCGAAAGATGCAGCTAAAGAATAAAGGTTTCTGATTACCCTCTCGTCATCTCATAACTCACATCCAGCAAGTTATAAATCTCTTCATCCCGAACGCTTCCATTCAGGATGATAGTAATCCAATGCTTTTTATTCATATGATAAGCCGGCGCGAAGCCTTTCTGCTCGCAGAGGGCAAATATCATGTCAGGCTCGCATTTGACATTCATGATCTCGACCGCCTCATTCGAATCAAGGCCGACTTTTGTGCCCTCAATACTCATGAAGATTGCGTACCATTTTTGCCCACGACGATGGCGCAAGATTCCCGTGTCAGGATACCTCGCCCACAGATACTCCGGGTCCGTGTCGTATTGCGATTTTGCGTATGCTAAGATATCTTCCTTCGTAACCACTAAATCAACTCCCCACTAAAATGCTGAATCTCGTGCTGAATAATCTGCGCCGTGAAATCACTGTACGTTCCATACTGCGGCTGAAAATTCTGGTCTAGATAGTCGACCTCAATCTCCTCATACCTCACGCAAGGTCGCACGCCATCCAGCGACAAGCAACTCTCCTCAGTCTCGTATCTACCACGCTTCGCTGTAATCACCGGATTCACCATCGGAAAGATAAAGGGACCAACCGCCACCACGATGATCTGCTTCTTCACTCCGATCATGTTCGCCGCCATTCCGACGCACCTGTCCATATTCGCTCTCAATGTATCCATCAAATCCACGATAACCTGCGCATCCGCCTCCGTCGCCGGCACCGACTTTTGCTGCAGAAATAAGGGATCTCGAACTATTGGTTTTATCATACTTTTGCTACTTTCTTACTCTTGTTTCTAAAATCTCGTTTATTATTTTTGTCACCTGAATTCCGGGTTTTTTCCTTTTTTTCTTCAATTTCCCGGAATTTATTTTTCACTTTGTCACCTGAATTCCGGGATTTTCCCTTTCTTTCTCCAATTTCCCGGAATTTATTTCGTTTATTCTCGCTAAAATTCCGGGATTAACCCTCATTTTTGCCATTCCCCCGGAGTTCTAATTAAATCAATCTCATTTTTTCCCCGTTTTTTCCCGGGATTTCCCATCTTTTTCCCCAAAACCCCGGAAAAAATCACATTCTCACAATTCTCTCTCCAAACGGAAAAAATCACATTCTTACAACTCTCGCTCCAAATGGAAACAGTGCCAACCTCGCAATCTTAAAGAACTGCAACCCAAAAGGAATCCCCACAATCGTGATACACAGCAAGCATCCAATCACTAGATTTCCGATGGCTAGTTCCAACCCGGAAACCAGAAGCCAAACTATATTCACCAGGAAGGAAAAAGTTCCCCCTTCATTCACGATTTCCTTTCCAAAAGGGTTCAGTGAAATCGATGACAGCTTAAAGCACTGCAATCCCACAGGAATCCCTACGATAGTAATGCACCACAGAACTCCCGTAATCCACCATCCGATAGCGCTAATCAAGCCACCACATATAATCCAAATTAAGTTTCCAACGAAATTCATATATTTCTCCATCTAATTAAAAAACTCATCAATCATCTCAAGACCGATTAATATTTCATCGTCAGATACGCCTACATTTCTAGCTACATCTACCGACGCTTTTAATCTCTTTGCAAAATCTGTACTAAAAGCGTCTTCAATGAGAAGCTCAAACTCTCTTTGCTCATGCTCTAATGCTTCCTTATATTCAGCAAGTTTCTGCTCTAACTCATCATCAAGTTCATATTGATGTGTTAGATATAAATCCAACAATTCTAATTCCTGCTTATACAAACGATACCTTCCGTATTCAAAAGCAAACATTGAAACACTTTCAACGAACTCAGCTGCTTCTTCGGACATAAATGTACCTCCAAAAGCAGTCAGAAGCTTAATCATCGCTTCCAGCAGTATCCATAAACATTGTTCTGTATAATCTACTTCCGACATTTTCTCAGCCTGAAAATCTTCTGTAAGGGAACGAATCTCATCTGATAACGCCTGAATAGCTGTACATTTTTCCTCAGGACAATTCGCCTTTCTAAGCAAACCTACAGAAGCGTCTATATAATCAGCATACATGCAAAAAATCCGCATGCTATATCGTTCATCTGCCTCTATAATGGCATATTGAACTACACTCTCTGCAATCTTAGTCCAATCTTTTTCATCAAAATCTTTAAATGATCTCTTAGACTTCAACTTACTAATAATTGCAAAAGTAAGCATCGTACCTATACGCATTATCTTTACAGAATTGTCGCTTTCATCATGAACAAAAGCATTTGCTGCTTCCTCTGCTTTTTCATATGCTCGAAGTGCTACATCTAATTTGTCACCAAGTTTAGAATTCTGCAGATAATCTAACGTGATGTCTTTTACTATATCCTCAATCATCACTCAATATCCTCCTGCTTGATCTGCTTCTGATACAAAACAGAAAGAGACTTTGTCAGATTAACCATAGATCCAAGTTTCAGTTTCTCCTCATCTGAAAAAGAATTGTAATCCCCTTCAAATAATCCAAGGCAGTCAAGATAATTCAAACTAACTTTTTCTCTTATGTCTGTTGTCTGTTTGAGAAGAGCAAAAATTGCTTCATCCATTTCTCTAATACGTTCTATGTTCCTCTTAACAGATTCGATTTCTTCATTCTTCTCTTTATTAAGTTTAGTTCTGCTCTTCGCAAATAGAACTATTGAAGTCAAAAGCGTAGCTCCTGCAATAGTCCAGCCAATAGGACCAGCCATCGCCAATAGAGCTTCGCCACCTGCTATACCATGTCCACCTGCTGCCAATGCTCCTCCACCAAGCCATGCCATAGCAGCATTTGTAGCCGCCGCTCCACCTAATGTCGAAATAGCTGCTCCAGTTGAAGCTGTTCCAAATGTCGTAGCAATCCACATCGCTGCAGTCGGTCCCATAAAAGCAACACTTGCTCCTGCTGCCAATCCAGCTCCAGCACTCGCTGCTGCTTTTCTGGCTTCCATAACCTCACGCTCAGCAAAAGCACACGCATCCGTAAACTGTCTTCTATTCATGTTGATTTCTTCAAAATCTGTATCGAAGCTCTTAGGATGATTTGCAATACTATTAATCAAAGCTTCAACATTATTAATGTTATCAATCGCTCTACATCTCTGAACATAAAGCTGCATCCCTTTATCATTCATCAAAGTGTATGCGCCATTATATTCATTAATCACTTCTTCCAACATTCTATCTAGCTCTGTTAGCTTCGCTGTGATATCATCCTTCATTTCAAATGCTGCATCTTTGGCATCAGAAGCTTTTTCCGAAAGAGTCGCACTCGCATTCTTTAAGAACTTACTTCCAGCCTTTGTTGCGTTTGCAGAAGTTTCTTTAATCTGTTCTTTATTTAAAGGAATATTAAATTTTCTTCCTTCAACCTTTGCTCCGCACTTTGGACAGAACTCTTCTTTAAACCCAATATTTTCTCCGCATTCTTTACACTTCATAACAAAATCCCTCTTTTACCCTAATCAATTATTACACCAGACTAACTATTACATCTGTGCCTTCGGCTTCACCATAAATACGTTTACTCTATAGTTCACTATAAAAAAAGCCTTTTTAATTATAGCACAAAGCAATATAACTATTTTCCTTATAATAAAATAAACCACTGTACGATTTTCCGTACAGTGGTTTATGGATTTGTTGATTTCGTTGCTCGAGGCATCACCAGCAAAACCACGCCACTCACCTTTACCTAAACACCATCTTGTTCCTACCAGTCTCTTTTGCCTCGTAAAGCGCATCATCGATGCGCTTGAAGGCAGAATCGATAGTGTCGTCCGGGCGGAGGAGGGTTACACCTCCACTGATGGTGATGTGGCCAGCGATGTCGAACTCAGCTTCCTCGACATAGGAGCGGATGGATTCAGCGACACTCATAGCTTTTTCACGGCTGCTATATGGCGAAAGCATTAGGAACTCCTCGCCACCCCAGCGACCGATGATATCCTTCTGTGTGACAAAGGATTTCACGCGGTCCACACCTTCTTTGAGAATCATGTCGCCGACATCATGCCCAAAAGTATCATTAACATGCTTAAAATGATCTATATCAACCAGCAGGAGCATGACTTCTCCTTCTGAACCGAAATCATCGATGTACTTCTGAATAAAGTGATTCAGCGCACGACGATTGTAAATCTGTGTCAACTCATCTAGACTCGCCACCTTAAACAACTGATCCACCGCAAAACGCAGATCCGACGTCGTTGCTTCCAGGAAGCGTACCAACCTGCTCGACAGAGGTTTGAATCCGATGAAATAATCCTTTGGTATATCGATATCTTTGAACTTGCGAGCCTGCTCCTCTTCCGAAACATCACCTTCTCGAATTCCCACTGCAACGAGCGACGCGTTCAAAAAACCACGAAGCCCATTTGCGTGCAGGATCTCGCCGTATCCATGAGCCCAGGTCGCGTTCGGATTTACATTTTCGTAGAAATCCAATTCAAGCTCAGCCAAATCATCTCCGACCAACATTCTTCGACTCATGCAAACGTAGATTAGCACGGCTTCAGGATGGAATCCAAACATTCTTTTTGCGTTAGCGTAAGACTCCTCTAATAGATACTGCTCCGTCGCATAGCCGAGGCTGACCGTGCTGCCTTCTGGAATTTGAACGGCAAACTCGAGCGCACCGTCTTTTTTCCGATAATCCAGCGCAACTCTGGCGAGATAGTGTCCATGCTGTCGCAGCATAAAAGGGAACGAACTCGTATTTTCAAAGAAATAATCATTCATTTCCACACCGAGATGCTCTTT
This sequence comes from Lachnospiraceae bacterium, assembly GCA_045579705.1. Classification (GTDB taxonomy): domain Bacteria; phylum Bacillota; class Clostridia; order Lachnospirales; family Lachnospiraceae; genus Lachnocurva. The sequence goes on along the minus strand of JAZNMP010000026.1, from coordinate 28,546 downwards.
ATAAACATCAAATGCCGGTTTGTTGTCGATTTCATATACGACGCCCTTGTCGTCAGACTTCGTAACCACGAGTTCTTTACCGAGGGACTTGAAACCAAGGTTGTAATCGTACGCGAATTTGAGCTCCTCCCCGCAAAAAGCAACCGCCACAATCGCCCTGTCATACACGCGATTTCCGACGAAGACGAGCGATTTGTCATCGCCCATTCGACGCGTTCCCGCGAGCGCGCCAAACACCACGAGATTGCAATCCAGCTCATTCACGCAATCGATAAAAGGCTCCGGACAAAGGCTGAAATCCGATGACATCATGAGAATAGCCCTCGGCGCTTCATATCCGCGGAGCACGCATTTGTACTCCTTGCCCGCCTCTCGCGGCGTCTGCATGTGGCAGTCGAACACATCGACCTCGAACGAGCTTCGCTCAAAAAAGATCACCGTACACACCGTGTAAGGAATCGAATGCGTTTCCTTGCTCAGCGCCCCATGACTAGTCATACCGACGACCTGAAGCCCACTGAGGCTGCTCGTCAGCTTCTGCAAATCATCTTTTATCGGCTCAACCACGCAATCCTGCTCCACGATCTGCAACAGCCCCTTTACGCCCTGCACATACTCCGGAAGCCCCTGGATTTCCGCAATCATCCCATCTAAAGTCAGATCTTCATTTAAGATATAGCGATATTGTTTCATAGCGTACCCCTTTGAAAAAAACAACCTACATAATGTATGTATGCCACTAAATCATCTATTTTCCAAATGTATTACTATAACCATTAGTATATCACATCACGAGAACAGCCTGCGTAGAGATCCTATTTTATAAATCCAGGCTTTTTGCGACATAAATCTTATACCCCATTTTCCTGGCTGCTGCCTTCGCTTCTGCAGCCAACTTAGAATCCTTCGTATATTCTATGAGGAAAACCTGCTCTCTGTTTCTTCAACAGTAGCCTCCTTTTAATTACATTATGTCCTTTCACAAATTTGAAGTTATGCTACTCAATTACCTTATCTGAATAAGGAATCAGCAGTTTTCTAATCTCGACCAGATTTACCTGCTGATATTTGTCTGCCCACTTCAATAGCTGAGATAAAGATTTCAACGTCTCCTTTTTTCCTTGCTCCAAACCAAGTTTTCTGCAGACAAATCTACGAATAATTCGGTATCTGTATTTATACTTTGGAACACTCAAAACATAAATCTTATCTGCATCAGAGAAACATTGCTGACACCATGCGTAATAAACTCCCTCAATGATCCAGTCATTCTTATTCAGCACATCAGCGAGAAGGCAATCTCGTTCATCAGGCTCTCTTTTAACACCATAAGAATCAGATTTATTGTCCCATTGCAGTTCATCTAAATCATAATGCTGGATGCCAAGTTCTTTGGATAACTTTTCCGCAAGATAAGTTTTTCCGCTCCCTGGACCTCCAATAATATGAATCTTCATCGTTTCCCTCCCAAACTGCGCTCTATAGTTTTCTTCCCATTTCTATTCTCATATCATGATTTTCCGGATCATGATTAGAATAAGCATATCGATCAAATCCGATTATCTCAAATCCATGCTTCTTATAAAATGTAATCGCTTTAGAATTGTAACTTTGAGTCTCCAACACTACCATTCTAGCTCTGCTTTTGATGGCCTCATCAATAATTACATCTAAAAGCTTACCGCCAATACCTTTTTTCCTCGCATCTAAGTCGAAAACGCAGATGTTAGTAATGCGATAACGATTATTCCATTCTTCTAAAAAGCCCTCAACAAAACCAATGAGTTTGCCATTTGAATCAAAAGCTCCAAATGCCACTGGATTATCCAGCCATTCCGATAACATATCATCTTCTAACTCTTTAACAAGAGGTTCTAATACCTTTATCCATTTAATGTCAAAGCTGTCGCCTTCAGGTTCTATGGACAAATACTCATTAGATAGTATCTTGGCTTTGTACTTCCTACCCTTATACTCATTATATTCTAGCTGCTTTATTATCATTGATTCGCTCCTAAATTTGAAGTTGTCACCTTTTAAGCAGGCGACAATTCAATTCATATAATGCAGTTTTATTGGAATCCCATGTCAGCCTCGTTAGTGCATCATCGTAAGTCATCCACTCCAATCCAATATGCTCACCTGAAAGCACCATCTCCGAATTACATTCAAAACCGAATGTATATTCAGGAATAACTATTGTATCAGGATCCCACAGATCTCTGTGCTTTTTTGAAATGACATTAGCAGGAATGTAGGTCATAGAAGTCAGTGGCAGAATATTTACCGCATTAACAGAGGTCTCTTCGTAGATCTCTCTTAGTGCAGCTTCTATCGGTTTTTCATCATCTTCGCCACCACCAGCCACAAACTGGTACTGATCAATGTCTGAACGGTGTAAAACACAATATTGCAAATGTGGTTTTAACCTATATGGAATTGCTAATATCTGAAATGGTGCTCTCATAGTAATCTCCTTACAAATTCCGATTTGTTAATACAAATATTCTAATTATTTCTGCAGACAAAATAAAGCCCACTTATTTGTGAGCTTTATTTTTAGTCCTTATTTAACTGTGAATAATAACATGCGGACTACGGAAAAAAATGCACAAATCGGCGATTTTCCGTAGGTCGAACAACAAAATCGGCAAAGAGATTCTGCAAATCCCCTCACTTCACTTCCAAACGTATCCTAACATCGCCATTTCCAAGTATTTTTGTTAATTCCTTCTCGGAAAGCTTGATATGGCCTAGCCTTGTGTAAGCCCAGGAATTCGATCCATAGAACATAACCAGCTGGTTACCCGAATAGAGCACAATATCGCCGGCCGACGTCGTCGTTTGCTTGTCATTTCGCGGAATGCTCTTCCCGATGGCGCCGACCTGCTCAAATCCTCCATACATCGACATCTCAATCTCGAGGCCACTTACCGCAAGCTCTCTAAGCGCATTTACTGAATCATTAGTTTCCCAGATCACTGGAACTTCTGCCCCATTTATCAATAATCTCATTTGTTCATTTTCCTTCTTAGATTCTTTACCTTCAGTTTTCTCTGTCGCCCCCGCCGAAACATTCTCTAACTCATACCTCCAAATCCCCTTCATCTGCGAAACCAGCACATCGACATTCCAGCGTTTCTCACTATTCTTCGGGCTATTCGGATCGTTGACCATTATTTTTCCGTCGGAGTCTATGCCTGTCAAAACGATAAAATGCCCGGTTTTTGTGAAATCACCTGGTTTCATCGAGCATATCATCGGAGACTCAGATGACAAATTTGTAAGGACATAATCGGCCGAAACCTCGCCTTTTTCCCACTTCAAACCGTAGTGCTCTCCGCCCGCACTCATCAAATCCCACAATGTTCCCTCGCCTTCTATAAAGAACCCCTGCTCTGACGAATACCTCGAAACCACGTAAGGATTGATTGAAGAATCCTCATTCAAACCACATGCAACCATGGAAAGGCAAGTCGGCCCACAGCCAGCCACGCCGACAAAACTAGAGCCGTATTTCTTGTACCCCCACCTTTTGTCCCATTGAATGAACAGCGGAATCTCCCTTTCGCGCATTTCCTTCGACACATCCATGTCAAAATCTTCATCCACGTACTTCTTGAAATTCCTGGCATAGGAACGAGCTTCGGGATATTTTTTCGCGAACTCGATCACATCCTCCGGAACCCTTTTCAGGCGGAAGGCCTCGAATCCCCTAACGGCGACCGCTCCAAGCGCACATACCAGTGCGAGAACGATTGCGCATTTCGCCAACCTTAACGGAAAAAATTTGTAATCATTCAACATAATCCACTTCCACTCCACAAACCGAGGCGCTCAGGAGAACGAGGTCGAGCGAGCCGCCGTCATCTTTCACAAACAAGCCCTCATAAATGCACCTTCCCAGGTGCTCATTTCGCTATCATCCCCCTCACCAAATGAAAGGTATATACACATATTATACTAGATTTGAACTTCGCGGCGAAGATATCCCTATATTCTCCAAATATCTTCGCCACATCTCACTTTAAAAACGAAGATATCTCAGTATTCTCCAAATATCTTCGCCGCAACACAAAAGCACAAACACACAAACAACACAAAACCACAAAACACACCAACACCCAACCCACACCCCCACAAAAAACGACCTGCACTTTCCCAAGTGCAGGCCGTTTCCATCTTTATACCTTATCTTTATACCTTAGTATTATTTAGATGTTACAGTACTGTCATTCTTAATCTTAAGTGTGACGCTCTGGTTTACATTTATTGATGATTTCGTGCTACTGGCAGACTCCTTTATAGCTGCCTGCGCAGCGGCGAGGCGGGCTACTGGAACTCTGAATGGGGAGCAAGAAACATAATTCAAACCGATTGAGTTGCAGAACTCAACTGATGAAGGATCTCCACCGTGCTCACCACAGATACCTACGTGAAGTGATGAGTTAACTGGCTTGCCGAGCTTGATAGCTGTTTCCATAAGCTTGCCTACACCTACCTGGTCGAGCTTAGCAAATGGATCGTTCTCAAAGATCTTCTCATCATAGTAAGCATCGAGGAACTTACCAGCATCATCACGTGAGAATCCATATGTCATCTGAGTCAAGTCGTTTGTACCGAAGCAGAAGAAGTCAGCTTCCTCTGCGACTTCATCAGCTGTAAGTGCAGCTCTAGGGATCTCTATCATAGTTCCTACTTCATACTTTAATTCGATACCAGCAGATGCGATTTCAGAATCAGCTGTCTCTACTACGATCTTCTTAACAAATTTGAATTCCTTAACATCGCATGTAAGAGGAATCATGATTTCTGGAACGAGGTTCCAATCTGGATGAGCTTTCTTTACCTTGATAGCAGCTCTGATAACTGCCTTTGTCTGCATGATTGCGATTTCTGGGTATGTAACAGACAGACGGCATCCTCTGTGTCCCATCATAGGGTTGAACTCTTCAAGTCCATATACGATAGACTTAATCTGCTCTAGTGTCTTTCCCTGAGCCTTTGCCAAATTCTCCATTTCTTCGCTAGTATGAGGTACGAACTCATGAAGAGGTGGATCGAGGAATCTGATAGTTACAGGATTTCCTTCCATAGTTTCGAAGATTTCTTCGAAGTCTTTCTGCTGATATGGAAGAATCTTATCAAGTGCAACTTCTCTCTCTTCCTTTGTATCTGAACAAATCATCTCTCTGAATGCTGCAATTCTGCTTTCTTCAAAGAACATATGCTCTGTTCTGCAAAGTCCGATACCCTGAGCTCCGAGTTCCTTTGCCTTTGCAGCATCACGAGGAGTATCAGCATTTGTACGAACTTCCATAGTTCTATATTTATCAGCCCATCCCATGATACGTCCGAATTCTCCAGCGATCTTTGCATCTACTGTTGGTATAGTTCCGTAATAAATATATCCTGTAGTACCATCGATTGAGATTGAATCACCTTCTGTGATTTCTTTGCCGCCGAGAACGAATCTCTTTGCCTTCTCATCGATTACGATTTCACCACAACCAGCTACACAGCACTCACCCATACCACGGGCAACTACAGCAGCATGTGATGTCATACCACCACGAACTGTAAGTATACCTTCAGCAGCCTTCATACCTGTGATATCTTCTGGTGATGTCTCGAGACGAACGAGGATAACCTTTTCTCCACGAGAAGCCCATTCTTCTGCATCATCAGCTGTGAATACAACCTTACCGCAAGCAGCTCCAGGAGAAGCTCCGAGGCCTTTTCCAATAGGTGTAGCAGACTTAAGTGCATTAGAATCAAACTGTGGATGAAGAAGTGTATCGAGGTTACGAGGATCGATCATAGCTACTGCTTCTTCCTCTGTCTTCATTCCTTCATCTACGAGGTCGCATGCAATCTTAAGAGCAGCCTGAGCTGTTCTCTTACCATTACGGCACTGAAGCATATAGAGTTTTCTGTTCTCAACTGTGAACTCCATATCCTGCATGTCATGATAATGGTTTTCAAGAATTCCACATACCTTTACGAACTCTTCGTATGCTTCTGGGAATTCATCTTTCATCTGTGAAATAGGCATAGGTGTACGAACACCTGCTACTACGTCTTCGCCCTGTGCATTGATGAGGAACTCGCCCATAAGCTTCTTCTCACCTGTAGCAGGATCACGAGTAAATGCAACACCTGTACCTGATTCATTATTAAGGTTACCGAATACCATAGGCATTACGTTAACAGCTGTTCCCCATGAGTAAGGAATATCGTTATCACGACGATATACATTTGCTCTAGGGTTATCCCATGATTTGAATACGGCACGAATAGCGAGGTCGAGCTGTACTCTAGGATCTGTAGGGAAGTCTTCGCCGATCTGAGATTTGTACTCAGCCTTGAATTCTTCTGCAAGTTCCTTCAAATCATTTGCGTCAAGTTCTACGTCATACTTAACGCCCTTCTTTGCTTTCTTCTCATCGATGAGTTCTTCGAAGTGTTTCTTTCCAACTTCCATAACTACATCTGAGAACATCTGAATGAATCTACGATATGAATCGTATACGAATCTTTCAAATTTTGGATCTGGATTCTTTGAAATCATAGCCTTAACAACATCATCATTAAGACCGAGGTTCAAAATAGTATCCATCATACCTGGCATAGAAGCACGAGCACCTGAACGAACAGAAACTAGAAGTGGATTTTCTAAGTCCCCAAATTTCTTTCCATTCTCTTCTTCCATCCATTTAACGCCATCATAAATCTGGCTCATGATTTCGTCATTAATAGTGCGACCGTCTTCATAGTACTGTGTACAAGCTTCCGTTGTGATAGTGAAGCCCTGTGGTACAGGCAATCCGATTCTAGTCATTTCGGCAAGGTTTGCGCCTTTTCCGCCGAGGATCTCACGCATGTTAGCATTGCCTTCAGTAAACAGATAGACCCATTTCTTTCCCATGTTTGTTTCCTCCTCATTTATATAACCTATTACCCTTTGAAGTGTGTTAACTAGTATGTGCTACACACTGTCTTTATTTTAACACTTTTCTGACATCAATCAATATGTTTTTAGTAATAATGCACAGAAAAATGTATTGTACAGGAAAAAATCCACTACAAGTTGTACACTTTTTCCTGAAACAATCTACTATTTCGTCAATACGAGAGATACCCATTCTCCCTGGTTGACTTTCTCGAGAACTGTAAAGCCGCTTTCCTCCAGCTTCTTTGCCAGCTCATCTGCACGAAAATCGATGATTCCCGATGTAATCACATATCCGCCCACCTTCAGAAGTGCATACATCTCATCTATCATCGTCTCGATAATATCAGCAAGTAGATTTGCGCAGATCACGTCATAAAACTCTCTGCCCAATCTGTCGAGCACACTCTCGTCGGAGCCCAAATCGCCGACGAAGAAACGCTTCTCATCAAAGTAGATTCCATTAAGCTCGAAGTTCGCCTGACAGGACTCGATGGCCTCGTCATTTATGTCAGTTCCGAGTACTTCGCTCGCCCCCATCTTTGATGCGACGATAGAGAGAATTCCACTGCCACAGCCGATGTCGAGCACTCGGTCACCTTCCTTCATGTATTTTTCCAGCCCACGGATGCAGAGCATGGTAGACTCGTGCTTTCCTGTTCCAAAAGCCACACCCGGGTCGATTAGAATCTGTTTCTTCTGGACGTCTACGTCCTCACTTTTTTCCCAAGCGGGAGCGATATGGAAAGAGCCGATGTCGAACTCATGAAAAAATTCCTTCCACTTATCTCTCCATTCAACATCTTTAGTCACACCTGACTCGATCGATGCAGGTCCGATATTTACTGAAAGCGCATAGCTTTCGAGCTCAGCTTTGATATCTGAAAGCAATGCATTTCTCTCTTCCTCAGTGCTGTCCGCATCCACATAGAAGCGAATCTGGGCGCTGCCATCATCAGGTCTGACATCGTCCGGCAGAAGTTCCTCATAGACCTTTCCCTGAGTCAAATCGTCTTCTACCACTCCGTCGATGATTTCAATATTTGTTATTCCAAAATCATACAGAACACTACTCACGAGGTCTTCCGCCTCAGTCGTCGTAGTGATCGTATAATAGAACCATTCCATCTAATAAATCCTCCTAGATTAAATCTCACATGGATTATTATATAGTGTTTTCATGTAAAAAAACTACACAAAAATAAGCTAAACCACAATTTCTTGCAGTTTAGCTTATAGTTTCTCTAGAATGTGAATTTATCCTCAAAATAAGCTTCAAGCTCTTCGATAGGAATACGAACCTGGTCCATAGTATCTCTATCACGAATAGTTACAGCATGATCTTCTTCTGAGTCGAAATCGTAAGTTACACAGAATGGAGTACCGATTTCGTCCTGTCTTCTGTATCTCTTTCCGATGTTTCCTCTGTCATCGAACTCGCAGTTGTACTTCTTTGAAAGCTTCTGGAATACTTCGATAGCTGGTTCAGAAAGCTTCTTTGAAAGTGGAAGCACACCGATCTTTACTGGAGCGAGTGCTGGGTGGAAGTGAAGTACTGTACGTACATCAGGCTTCTCCTCTGTTCCGATGTTTTCTTCGTCGTATGCTTCGCAAAGGAATGCGAGAACCACACGATCAGCACCGAGTGAAGGCTCGATTACGTATGGAAGATACTTCTCGTTTGTCTCATCATCGAAGTATGTGAGATCCTGTCCAGAAACTTCCTGATGACGACCGAGGTCATAGTTAGTTCTGTCAGCGATACCCCAAAGTTCTCCCCAACCAAATGGGAATGTATACTCGATATCTGTAGTTCCGTTTGAGTAGAATGCGAGCTCTGCTGGATCGTGATCACGAAGTCTGATGTGCTCTTCATCGATACCAAGTAAAAGGAGCCAGTCACGGCAGAATCCTCTCCAATACTGGAACCACTCTACGTCTGTTCCTGGCTTGCAGAAGAACTCAAGCTCCATCTGCTCGAACTCACGTGTTCTGAATGTGAAGTTACCAGGTGTGATTTCGTTACGGAATGACTTACCAACCTGTCCGATACCGAATGGAAGCTTCTTTCTAGAAGTTCTCTGTACGTTCTTAAAGTTTACAAAGATACCCTGTGCAGTCTCTGGACGAAGGTAAACTGTGTTCTTTGCATCCTCAGTTACACCCTGGAATGTCTTAAACATGAGGTTAAACTGACGAATTTCTGTGAAGTTATGAGCTCCACATGAAGGACAAGGGATATTGTGCTCTTTGATGAAGTTCTCCATCTCTTCGTTTGTCCAACCGTCTACTGATGAAGTAAGCTCGATACCGTTCTCACCAGCGAAATCTTCTATAATCTTGTCAGCTCTGAATCTCTCGTGACACTCTTTACAATCCATAAGAGGATCTGAGAATCCGCCGAGATGTCCTGAAGCTTCCCAAGTCTGTGGGTTCATAAGGATAGCACAGTCTACACCTACGTTGTATGGGCTTTCCTGGATGAATTTCTGCCACCAAGCTTTCTTTACGTTGTTCTTCAGCTCGACACCAAGGTTACCGTAATCCCATGTGTTTGCAAGTCCACCATAGATTTCTGAACCCGGATATACGAATCCTCTAGACTTTGCTAGAGCTACGATCTTGTCCATTGTTTTTTCCATCTCGTATCTTTCCTCCACTAATTATTCAAAAATAATATATGTATTTACAGCATAATCATTATTGCCATTTACCGGCTTGATAGTTACTGAACCATCCTCATTTACTTTCGTTCCTTCATCGGAAACGCATTTCACATCTCCAGGAACTTTAACAGTAATATTCTCGTTTAGAACGAGGAGCTGCCCCTTCATCTTCTTTACCTTGTAAGCGTCGATGTACCCTGACTTCTTTCCATCTTTCACTTCGGAAAAAATAGCGTCAAAGTTCGCTTTGGATGCCTTTACCTTTGTCAGCTTCACCGCATATCCTGAGTACTTCGCATAGGTTTCTACATCTTTAAAGGCAGTCTCTACATAACACTTGCCATTTTTTTCGCCGAGGCGAATGAAACGGACTGCGTTCTTTCCGTGTTTTGAATTGAAAGCAGAAATATCATCTTTAACAGCTCGCTTTAAATCGCCATTTGAAACCTTCAGTTCTTCTGTGTCGATGACTTCTTCGAGCTTCACGCCGTCTTCCTTAATAGTGAGTGTGCTCACATCTGCTTTCGGTTTGAATTTGATATATAAGCTGTGAATGATCACATAGAGAAGCAGTACTGCTACTACTACGAATACGCCGAGTGCGATACGTCTGCGGCGAACGATCTGTCTGTGTCTAGCTCTACGTGATATTCTCTTCTTTGTATTTGTTGCCATGTCTACACCTTTAGGAAACTGTTACATAATCTGTGATATTATACTCTAACTTTTGCAAAAAGTGAAATCAAACTTTACAGAAATCGTTCTGTTTTAAAAGTATGGTCGATATTCTGGTGCCAATAAGCTTTCACAAAAGACTCTAAGCCAGAGAATAGTTCCTCTGAAAGTTCGAACGAATAAAGTTTCTTCATGTCCACCGACAGGATGAACTGCAGAACATACAGGAGATCCTCAGAAATCCGAACACCATTCATGCCCGGCTCCACGCAGTCATCACAGACCATTCCGTAATGACTCGGCGAATATGTATGCAGATGCTCCTTTCCGCCACAGCCGACGCAGCTAAAGACATTCGGATATTCACCATTGATTCGAAGTGTTCTAAGCTCATAGATTCTACGCACGAGCCCGCGCGGAAGCTTACCATTTTCTAGCACAGAAAGAGACAGATAGAGTAGATTCAATCTATCTGTCTCGTCTATATTTTCACCCGAAAAATACTCTGCAACTTCGAGAAAGTAAGACGCCATGCACATGTCATCGTAATCCCTCGAGAGCTTATCAAAGTATTTGCGAACCGAAGCCTCCACGACGGTATAACTGTTTCGGCCTTCAAAAGCTCGAAACGTACCAAACGAAAAAGGGTTCGTTCCTGCGGAAAGCGAGCTCTTCGACTTCCTCGCCCCACGTGCAAAAGCAGAAATCTGCCCTCTCTCCTTTGTGAGCAACACTATTCTTCTGTCGTTTTCTCCCATCGGCATAGATGAAAGCACTATGCCATTCAGAAGCAAACTATCTGCCATTTACTCTTCGTCCTCTGTATATCCCAAACTCTTCAATACACCGATATTGTCTCGCCAATCCTTCTTTACCTTTACATGAATCTGAAGATTGGCCTTCATATCGAGCATACGCTCTATCTCAAAACGTGCATTTGAACCTATCTTTTTCAGCATCGCGCCACCTTTACCGATGATGATTCCCTTGTGAGAATCTTTCTCGCAGATAATAGTCGCTTCGATATCCACGATAGGTTTGTTCTTTCTCTCCTTCATGGATTCTACTGTTACAGCGATTCCATGAGGGATTTCATCGCGAAGCGCGTGTAGTGATTTCTCTCGAATGATTTCACACACGAGCTGACGTTCTGTCTGATCTGTGTATTCTTCAGGATCATAGTAAAACGGTCCATACGGAAGTCTCTCATATAAACCTTCCATCAGGAGATCTATGCCTTTACCGCTTCTCGCGGAAAAAGGATAGATTGATGCATACGGTGCCAGAGACTGATAGGCAGACAGAACATCCTGGAGGACATCTTTTTTTATCATGTCAATCTTATTAACTCCGAGAATGATTGGTTTATCTACCTTCTCCAATACCTTTGCGATTTCTTTGTCTTCTTTATGTATAGGAAGCTTAGGTTCTACTAACCAGATTACTACGTCTACGTCAGAAACCGCTCCTTTAACTACCTGAGACATATAATTTCCCAGTTTGCTCTTTGATTTGTGAATACCAGGAGTATCGAGGAATACTATCTGTCCTTTGTCCTCCTCTGTAAGTACCGCACGAATCTTCTTACGTGTTGTCTGTGGTTTGTTTGACGTAATAGCTAGTTTCTGTCCCATGATATAGTTTAGAAGTGTAGATTTACCTACATTTGGTCTTCCAACCATAGTTACAAAACCTGATTTTAAGTTTGAGTCACTATTCATCAGTAAATCTGATGTAAAATCCATATTTCTTCCTTTCATCATTATTCTGAATCTATTAGATTAAGCACTTTCGCAAAGCGCTCTTTTTCTTCCTCAATAGCATTTTCACTACCGATGACGCAGAGATAACCCTGTGACATAACACTTCTGATCACTGGAGCCAGTGCTCTGATATCTGCACAAGTAGCATCCAGAACTTCCGATCTGATTCTCTGCATCTCCTCATTTGTCACTTCTGCAAAGTAAGCGGCGAGATCTCTCTGACCTTTCTGCTTAGGTGTAAGAGGTGTATCCATAGAGCTAAATGTTCCGATGATATACTTCGTCATAGTTCTCTCATCGACATCAAATTCTTCCAGATACTTCGCTGTTTCTTCAAAGATATCGATAGTAGAAGCCAGATTTGGATCTCTATATGAAACGAAGTGTATCAATCCTGATCTGTTAATTCCGCTCATACATCCATAGGCGCCACCCTTAACTCTGACATTTATCCAGAAATAATCATATCCCAGGATAACCTTCAGTATCTTCATAGCTCCATTATTTGTAAATCCAGCTTTTCTAAAATCACCCGCACGACATACATACTGAACCTGTCCTGCCGTTTTAAAGCCTTCATTCACGCTAAGCGGATCTGGAAGGACATTAAGCGGATGACCTGTAATTACGATTCCAAGCTCCTCGTCATAAGACTTCTCATCGTACTGAGCCAGTCTCTCCTTAAGTTTCGGAACCATCTTCTCAGCGAGAGCCAGAGTCTGTTCCTTTCCAGTTGCAGAAATGAGCATTCCTTCACTACGCAGGATTCTAGGAAGGATTCTCTCCATAGTCGCCTTAAACTTCTCGTATTCTTTATCAAAATCTCTTTCGAAAGCGCACAGGTATCTATAATAATCTATTCCGGACGCCTTATCTCCGAAGTTTGCTGCATCTGTAAAGTAAGAACCGGCACGAAGCGCAGCTGCACTATGTCCAGATGACTGCATCATGCCTTCCATCTGCGCTTTTTCCTGAAGCAACAGATCCTTTACACGCTTCTCATCTGAATAAACTGAATCAAACAGCATCTCAAGCATGAGTTCTACTGCCTTGTCTTCATTCTCAAATAACATCTTCATCTTTGTGAAGAATGTAAACACCGGCTTCTGATCAACTCTAGAGAACACTCTGATATTTGCATCAACTCCACCTGTGTATTTGTTTACCTCAGTAGTGAATTCCTGATATGTATGTTTCTTTGTATCTACGAGGCCGAGTAACTTCGTGTAAAAAGAAATCACCGGGATTTCATCTTCCCTAATTCCTCTAGGTCTGAAATGTACCTCCACGTAGTGGATTCCATTTGTCTCTACATCACTGTGAAGGATATCCACTCCATCAGAAGTAACCTTATCATAAGTCAGAGGATTGATTTCTCTTCTCAAATCACTTCTCTCGAGCAGAGGAATCTTTCTCAAGTCTTCATCCGGTGTAGGTGTTTCCTGGAACTCACGAAGTTTCTTTGTATCTTCAATCAGCTTATCGATTTCAGCTGGTGAAAGTGTCGCTTTGTATAAGGCAAGCTTATCTTTGAGTGCCTTTTCTTTTTTCGCATTCTGACCTGGTTCCGGATCAACACATACGATAGATTTATGAGTGTTCTTCAGCAGATACTTATCGATCAAATTCTCAAAATATCCATCGCTAATATGCTCTTCGAGCTCTGTCAGTCTCTCAATAGAGTAAAGCGGACCGAACGAATTATTCTGGTCATAGAGCCATGTATCCAGGATACCGATTCCGTAGATCAAGCCCTTTGGAGCACTGCCGTAATCAGATTCGAGGAATCTAAACTTACTGATAGCGATACCAGCTTTTAAAGTATCTCTATCGATACCTTCATCGCGAACCTGCTTCAAAGTCTTCTCGATGATAGAAAGGAACTCATCTTTCTTTGCAGCATCACAGTTCTTCGCAATGATTGAGAAAACAGGCTGTCTGGTACCACTGTCGAAACCACCTGTGATATCTTCGCCGATTCCCGCTTCCAGCAAAGCCTTCTCGAGCGGAGCTCCTGGTGAAGAAAGCAGAGCATAATCCAGAATAGAAAAAGCCGCTATAAGCTTCAAATCATCCGAGTCACCGATTACGTAGTTCTCAGACAAATATGTCTTTCCTTCTGTATCCTCATCAGAATTGATTGAATATGTGCTATGAACCTCCTTTGGCTCTGTAAAAGGCTTCTGAAGCTCAACCTCAGAATCCACCTCGAGATAATCATAATGAGAGAGATACTCTCTATCGAGATAATCGAGGCGCTCAGCCATATCCATATCACCGTATAGATAGATAAAGGAATTACTAGGATGATAATACTTTTTATGGAAATCCAGATAAGCCTCTCGAGTCAGCTCCGGAATCACGTCCGGATCACCACCAGACTCATTTCCATAAGTAGTATCCGGGAACAGCGTATTCATAATCTGACGCTCGAGAACATCATCCGGCGCAGAAAAAGCTCCCTTCATCTCGTTATATACAACACCATTCAACTTAAGCTCAGCGTCAGCATCCTCAAGTTCATAATGCCAACCTTCCTGCTTAAAGATTTCAGGAATCTTGTAGATATTTGGATGGAACACCGCGTCCATATAAACATCCATCAGATTCTTAAAATCCTGGTCATTTGTGCTGGCGATAGGGTACAAAGTTTTGTCCGGATAAGTAATCGCATTGATAAAAGTGTTCAAGCTACCCTTTACGAGCTCAACAAAAGGATCCTTTAACGGATATTTGTCAGAACCGCAGAGAACCGTATGCTCGATAATATGAGCCACTCCAGTCGAATCCTGTGGTGGAGTTCTAAATCCGATATAGAATACCTTGTTCTCATCATCATTTGAAATCAAAGTTACTCTAGCGCCTGTCTTCTTGTGGCGAAGGAGATAACCCATTGAATGAATATCTTTAAGTTCAGCTTCCTGAAGAGTTTCAAAGCTTTTGTGAAATTCTCTCATTTTTACTCCTGTTCTATGCCCTGTGTATATCTAGCTGTGGATAAGGTATTGAGATTCCTTCCTTATCAAACTCTTTCTTTACAGTTTCTATAGTCTTCCATCTGATGTCCCAGTAATTCTCGTTTGGAATCGTGAGTCGAAGCCCGAGAATCACCGCACTGTCAGCGAGTTCCTTAACAAACACGCTAACAGGTATTTCCTGGATACGCTTTTCTTCGCGATTTCCTATCGCGAGGAGCACATCCTTTGCTTTCTCTAAATCATCCTGGTAACCGATTGAGAATTCGAGATCCAACTGTCTGTTTGCAACAGTTGAAGCATTCGTCAGAGAAGTATTTGCCAGAGTTCCATTTGGAATCACTATCACCTTCTTATCGAGAGTCAGTAGCTTCGTGTAAAAAAGTGATATCTCCGTTACGGTTCCTTCATTTCCGTGAGCATCCTCGATGATATAATCGCCGACTCTAAAAGGATGCAAGAGCAGAATCAACACGCCGCCTGCGAAATTTGAGAGACTTCCCTGTAGAGCAAGTCCGACTGTTACACCGAGAGATGCGATAGCCGCTGCAAAGGAACTAGTCTCTATTCCAAATACATTAAAGATGATTGCTATCAAAAGCAGATATCCGATGACCTTAATCAGGCCATCTGTAAACTGGCAGATTCCCTTGTCGACATCACGGCGATTCATCGCCTTCTGAATCATCTTTCTAAATAGTCCGAGGACTTTCACTCCTACGAACCAAACTACTAAAGCCAATACCACACACCAGAAGAAACTTAGGATTTCTGGAATCAACCCATCGAGCCACTTCTGAAAAGTTCCTTTCTGAACTTCCTTTGTCAGTGTTTCAACTCCTTCTTTAGTCTCTTCTATTGAATTTGTTTTTAACATATATGCTATATTCATATCGATGTCACTTTCTAATAAGTATATAAACGTATGTAAATAGTAGATTATTTCGGAGTTTTTTTCAACTAACAAAACCAACGTGAGAAAAAATGTTAGCCGTAGCAAACTTTTTTCTCAAAAAGTATTGCTTTTTTATTTTTTATCCGTATAATAAAGATATGTTATATGAGACTAACAAAAGATCACTCATATTTTTTAGGTCATTCCGCAATGGATACCCCCTCATATCCAATGGCCGAAGTTAATCTCAGAAAACATAAGCTAAAAGAATTCCTCTCTTTTACACAAAAGACTAAAACCACCACTATCCGCAAAGTGGTGGTTTTTTCTATGTTAATGCAGACGATAATTTACAAATCTTTTTTCATAATTAATGCAGACGATAATTTACAGGTCTTTTTTCATATTTCCCCCTCATCGAAACAGCCCTTGGATTTCTCCAAGGGCTGCTTCAGTAAAGAAAGGAATAATGCTACCATGTATGGTTTATAATTTAAATTTGCTGAGTGCTGTATTAATAGACTCTGCAGAATCTGAAACTGAGTTTGCCGTTGTCTCAACGCCTGCACTTTCATCAGCGATGCTAGCTGCGCTGGTTGCGAGAACATCGACTGTCTCAGAAACAGCTGATGTACTAGCTGACTGCTCTTCTGAAATAGCAGCCACGTTAGAAGCGATACCATCGACATTGCTCATCATATCGATCATTTCCTTCATAGTTGCGGCAGCTTCATTCAGGCTATTAATAATCTGGTTAAAGGACTCTTCAGCCTTGTTAACTGCAACGCTGCTAGTCTCGATTTCTTCCATATTAGCCTGTGACTTAGCTGACAGATTCTTAATCTCGCCTGTGATTTCAGCGATAATGTCTGCAATTTCTTTAGCAGCATCTGAACTGTCATTTGCAAGCTTACCGATTTCATCAGCTACTACTGCGAATCCACGGCCTGCTTCACCAGCACGGGCAGCTTCGATAGAAGCATTTAGTGAGAGGAGGTTTGTCTGCTGAGCGATTGAATCGATCATGCTTACGATCTCTGTAATCTTCTCTGCAGAATCACCTACAACATTAACTACATCATTCATATCGCTCATAGAACCAGCGATACCATTCATATTTTCACGAACTGCTCTCATATCCTTCTGGCCTACATCAGCCATTCCAACCAATTCGAGCATAGTATCGTTTGTAGTATTTCCTTTATCAGTCAGATCACTTACTGCTCCAGCCAAATCTGTAGCATTGTTTGCAAGTTCTTCTACTGCATGAGCCATACCATCCATAGTATCTTTAATCTGGTTCATGGAAGTAGACTGTTCTGACGCCTGTCCTGACATCTTTCCAGATGCATCTCTAGAAGAAATAGAATCATTCTGAAGCTGTCCAGCTGTACCCTGAATTCCCAGAATAGTTTCCTTCATGATTTCAACATACTTCTTCAGTTCTTCAGAAATCATACCGATTTCATCACCCTTGCTCTTTGGCATCTCAACAGTGAAGTCACCACCTGAGATCTGAAGGATTTTTTCAGAAAGAGTCTTTACTGGCTTAGCTACGATCTTCTGGATTGCTACTACGATTACGCCAGCCATGATGATGATAGTCAAAACCATGATTGCATAACTAATCCTCTGGAATTTATGAAGTTCCTTCAAAACATAAGACTCTTCAACTCTAGAAGCCAAATCCCATGATGTACCTGGGATCTTTGTGCTGTAAACATAGTAAGGTTCTTTTCCATCTTTAACAGTAGAAACGCCCTTGCTCTTTGTAATACTATCTTTAATAGCTTTCAGGAATGGATCACCTGATTCAGATACTGATTTACCATTCAAGCTTTCAGTCTTTGTAGATACGATCATATCGCCGTCAAATACGATAGATCTACCTGTTTTCATAGGTCTGAGTTCATTAACCTGCTTCTGCAAATCTGTAAGGAATACATCGATAGCGATTACGCCGTGCTCGCCATTTGCACATTCAAGCTTTCTACAGAAAGTAACACACAAATCACCTGTAGCAGCATCGATATAAGGCTCAGTTCCGATGAACTTCTCTTCATTCTCACCAGCTTTATACCAACCACGTTCTGTCGCTATCCAATCATCTTTCTGGATAGTCCCATTTGCGAACATATAACTATTATCGGAAAAACCGATATAAATACCTGAACTCTTCATGCCTTCATAATCTTTTGAAGGAGTAATGTACTTTAACATTTCATCATGACTAGCCATAGGCACTGTTTCCAATGTCTTCGCATACATATCCATAGTAGCGAGAAGTTGCTGAACATCTGCACCTAAAGCTTTAGCATTTTCCTCAGTCTCAGCCTTCAAATCAGCTTTAGAAATATCTACAATTTCCTTTTTTGCCTGAGAACTCATAAACAAAATAATAAATACAATTCCGATAGCTGTAACCGGCAACAAAACAGAAAGTAATAGAGAACTAATACTCTTCTTTGACTTACCTGTTTTTGAAGCCTTTTTCTTAGAAGTAGCCATATTTTCCTCCTTTGAAATGTCATTATGTGAAAAAAATAAATTCGATTCCAATATTAAATATATTCCACAATTTTGGCATTTTCAAGATTTATAAAGACGATTTAATAAACGTTTCAGAAGTTGTAAGATAACGCCTCGCAGCCCCCCGCCCCATAAGCCAACTAATATTACCGTGTGTGGCATGCACACGTTTTCAAGCATCTATAGGGACTCTCTCTATTACAAGCTATTTCCCTATACCAAATTGCAGAAATCTAGCTTGTTAGCTCCGCTTTGTATAGGGAAATCCTCTATATCAAACACTTTTCCTATACCAAACTACATAAATTTTGCTTGTTAGCTCTGCTTGGTATAGGGAAATCCTCTATATCAAGCTTTTCCCTATACCAAAGTTCCTAAATCAAGCTTGTTAGCTCCGCGGCGTATAGGGAAATCCTCTATATCGAGCTATTTCCCTATACCAAAGCCACCAAAGGCAAGTGCGGCTGCGCCGCAAGAAGCATTTTCTGTGTTTCAAACAATATTCGTCCCAAAACACAGAGTTCTTCAGCTCGTAAGTCCTGATTCAACTCTTAAAGTCTGTGTTATATTTCTAATTCTCTAGAATACACAGACTTTCTGTAAAAATCCAGACAGCCACCACATGTATTCTCTGTGTATTCTTACCTTTATCTTCAAAAACACAGAACTTCACAGATTACCAAGTCTACTACAAACTCTAAACTCTGTGTTTTAAGCAGTATCTCGCACAAAAAACAGAAACAACATAGCTAAGGCTGCCCAAGCTTCCTTAAAACTCTGTGTTTCTTCAAGATTTCATAAGAAAACATAGACCAGCTCTTTCCCAGTCCATAATCAAAAAGCAAGTGCGGCTGCGCCGCAGGAGTATCCTATTATGTTTGCTTGATAACAGCCTGTCATCAAAAAGCAGCCTGTCAAGGATGGCGAAGTCACCGAAGGCTGCGTCCTTGACAGGCTGCTTCCTTTGATGAATATAATTAGCCAAGCAAACATATATCTCATTTTGTGCGTATGCACACAACCTAGAATCTTGCCTAAAACCATCGGGAACGAAGTCCACTCTGTGAGCGTAGCGAACACTCGATTAATACTAAAAACACAAAGCAAGTCAAAAGATTTGGTGTGAATCTCTGCTTTTCCCAGATTTCACACCAACCCACAATTTGACCACTAGTGTGAAACTACACCTTTCGTTAATCTCACACCACCAATGGGCTCAAAGTAATGGTGTGAATCCATATTTATCCTCAATTTCACACCACACCCCCGAAAACACACTGGTGTGAGATTAACTATTTCCTACTTTTCACACCAAATAAAATCTTGAAATGATGGTGTGAATCTTAAGCTTTTCCTGATTTCACACCAAGCCTCAATTTGAGCACTAGTGTGAAACTGTCCCTTTCGTTAATCTCACACCACCAAAGAACTCGAAGTAATGGTGTGAATCCATGCTAATCTTCAATTTCACACCACACCCCCGAAAACTCACTGGTGTGAGATTAACTATTTCCTACTTTTCACACCACCAAAGCTCCCAAAGTAATGGTGTGAATCCATGCAAATTCCAAATCTCACACCACACAAACAAAAACAAACACAAGCAAAAACAAACACAAACAAAAACCAAAAGCGCAAAACCCACAAGAAAAAGGGCGCCTCAACGGCGCCCCTCCAAACCTCAAAATGTCTTAAAACACATTTCTCCCCTTAAAAGTATTATACTTATCCGCTTTCCAGCCAGGCTCAACGCCACTAGCGGCGTCTGTTGCAGTAATTTCAGCATCCTCATTGTCGATGTCGATAAGCTTGTACTTAGTATTTCCCATACCAAGCTCCTTCATATAGCTCAACTGGCGAAGTCCGTGACGAGTCTCGATTCGTTCGATCATATGCTTGCCTGCGTGCGAAGGCATGTTGTAAATGATATCTACACAAGCAGTATCTACGGCAACGATGTCTAAAGAAGCCAAGATTCCAACATCAGGTGTCTGTACAGGTTCAGCCTCCTTACCTTCACAGTCACAGGAAACAGACATATTTCTCATAACATTGATAAAGGAAATATTTTTTCCAAAATGATCTACAGTCGCGTGTGTGCTCTCAGCAATACGCTCCATGAGCTCTTCCATCTCAATATCCCACATATTAGGCTGATTTGGATGAGCATGAATCTCAGCCTTACCGATACGACCATCTGCACATCCGATTCCGATATTTTTGTTAGAGCCACCAAAACCGCCCATAGTGTGACCCTTAAAATGTGTCAGAGTAAGCATAGAATCGTAGTTTGCGAGATTCTTTCCAACATGCATCTCATCAAACCATTTGCCGTTGTGAACCGGGAAAGTAGTCACTCCATCTTCATCTGTGATATCTACCGGGCAAAAGTTCCAGCCATTGATCTTCAATGTCTCGCGATGCTGCTCAGTAGTATAACGACTTCCCTCGTAGTATGTATTTGTCTCAACGATAGTCGCATCAGGGAGTCTGTCCTCGATGAGCTCCTTTACCCAAGGTCTAGGAATGATGTTTGGTCCCTCAGCCTCACCTGTATGGAGCTTGATGCAAACTTTTCCCACCAGATTTGCTGACACTCTATCATAGATTCGCTTCAAGCCTTCTTCGCTCAAATCTCTAGTGAAATAAACGACGGACTCAGCGCCCTCTCTCTGATCAAAAGGTACATACTTCTCTCCGCCACTACCGGGAACAGGATTCAAAACTGCCATAAATACCCCTTTCTATTGGCCTACGCAATAGCATGATTAACCGCTAACCTGCGCAGGTATCTATCTTCCAAATCATTGATGATAAGCTTCGCTTTAGTATAATCACATCTGTTCACTGTGAACACGCAAACCTTTGAAGCGCCGCGACATTTATTTCGCAGGAAAAAAGGTACTCCAACCCAATCGATTCTATAAGAAAGTCGGGATTTGGATAATGTTCTATTTACAACAGATGCTGCCATACTAGTATACGCCTGACATAAGACTACATTTTTATCGATATTCTTGTCAAATGAAAGTTTTCTCGCACCAAACATACAAGCCTCCAAATCTAAAACTCAAATCTATAACTCAATCCTGATACTTCTACCAAGCCCCGCGGCCACCTTCACCATCAAATCTAGCGAAGGATTATATCGACCGCTCTCCAGTCGAGAAATATTCGATTTCTTCGTGCCGACAATATCGGCCAATTCCGCCTGCGTCATATCCTGCGCCTTACGCAGAGTTCTAAGCTGTGTCGCCACTTCCACTCGCGCCTGCTGAACGGAATTCGGTATCAAATCGTTTGCATATCTCTTCTTCATAAAGACCTCTTTAAACTTGTAGATCCAACTATTTTCCCCATTTAAAACCTACTATTAAGTTATCATATATGATAACTTTTTTCAAGAAAAAAAGGAGATAGATTTCTCTATCTCCTTGAATAAATCGTTACATTGCAAGCTGTCTAAGTGTTTCGATTGCGTTCTTGTCGATGATCTGCTTGCCGTGCTCGATGATGTAATTAGGATTTGTTGGGCTCTCCGGGAAGAGCTGATTGCCAAACTCGATAGTTCTGCATACGTAGTTTACAACTTCGCCCTTTGTCATGAGCAATTTCATGTTCAAATAGAACTTGCCCTGGAACTTATAAAGTGCTGAAGGAACAGCTTTCATGCCGTTCATATTTTTTGCAAGCTCGATACATTTATCCATGTCATCTATCTCTACCCAATATGATAATCTCATCATATCGTTCATATTCTTTGGAAGGTTTTCCTTCTTCAAATCTTCGATATCAGAGATATCAGGTAATTCGTATGGATTATCAACATTCTCGTCGAAGCTATCGAATTCTTTGTCAACGATATTCCAATCGTCCTGCTCTTCACCTTTGATTACAGGTCCAAAGATTTCTTCCAAGTCTTCATCAGAAAGACTTGTTTCATCGATTTCTTTGCTATCCATCAGACTTTTAAAAGACTCTAACCTGTTCTTCATTTCTGAAAGAACGCCCTGGATGAGACTATTCTCATCATCAGAAATCATCAGATTCAACGAACCATTTGGAAGAACAGATATCTGGACGTTTAGCATTTTTCCGTCTGTGTTAAAGCCAACTGCATAATCGGCTTCCTTCAAAACGAATTTAAGGAACTGAGTCGCCTTATCATGATCATTTACCAAATCCTGAACTACAACTCCCTGAGCAATAAGTTCATCCTGGGTTATATAGCACGATACGACGTTTTCATTGATCTTCTGGAACTTCATATTGCTCACCTCTTTCCTATCGGGATTGAAGCCCCGTTTAATAAAACATCCTTGTTAAATAGTATATCGGAGTATTTTGTTATTTTATTATATTCTATTATCGAACATAATCAACGAACGAATGGTGATTTTTTTCTAAAAATCCTGAAAAAAAAGGATATCTCAAATAGAGATATCCCGAATCATGCAGGAGATGGGACTTGAACCCACACGCTGTTGCCAGCGTCAGATTTTGAGTCTGATGCGTCTGCCATTCCGCCACTCCTGCGCAACGATTAGATGTTAACACAAGCAGAAGTAGAAATCAAGCCTATCTTTCACTTCTCTTCTTTGCTTTCCAATCGCGGATGTATTCTAATCTTTCACCGAATTCTTTCTCGCGTCCGAGCTCACCCGGATGATAATATCGTACATCCTTCATAGACTCAGGCAGACATTCCATCTCAGTTATTTTTTCTGGGTAATCATGTGCATACATATAGCCCTGATTATATCCTAAATCCTTCATCAGGCTGGTTTCAGCATTACGAATCTGCAGAGGAACCGGCTCATCCGGCTTCTCGTGGACGTCGCGTGCCGCGGACAGATATGCAGTCTCACAAGCATTTGACTTTGGCGCGAGTGCCATGTAGATGACAGCCTCCGTCAGATGAACATTGCACTCCGGCATTCCGATAAGCTTCACGGCTGTCTGCATAGAAACAGCGAGCGTCAAAGCCTGCGGATCTGCGAGACCTACATCCTCAGCTGCGAAACGAGTCACTCGACGCGCAATGTACATAGGATCTTCGCCAGACTCAAGCATACGCGCAAGCCAATAAACAGCCGCATCCGGATCCGAATTTCTCATAGATTTATGAAGCGCAGAAATCAGATTATAATGCTGCTCATCCTTCTTATCATATAGAAAAGAGCGCTTCGACGTAATAAGTTCAAATGTATCCTTGTCGATAGTAATCGTGCCATCTGATGACAGCGTACCGTTCTCCACTGCGATTTCGAGGGTAGATAGCGCTGATCTGGCATCACCATTGGAAAAAATAGCTATTTTTTCCAAAATGCCATCCTGAATTTCAATCGGACGATTTCCAAAACCATCCGGAGATTCTATCGCACGTTTTAGCACTTTCTCGATGTCGTGCTCGTCGAGAGCCTTCAGCACGAACACACGGCATCTGGAGAGAAGCGCGTTGTTGATTTCAAACGACGGATTCTCAGTAGTCGCTCCAATCAGGATGATGCTGCCCTTCTCGACATAAGGAAGGAAGGCATCCTGCTGAGCCTTGTTAAATCGATGAATCTCGTCTACAAACAGGATAGTCTGCTTGCCGTACTGTCTGTTCTCCTCAGCCTGTTCCATGACCTGTCGGATTTCCTTGATTCCACTCGTTACAGCGGAAAAGTTCACGAACTCAGCCTTCGTACGATTCGCGATAATGCGCGCCAAAGTAGTCTTTCCAACCCCCGGCGGGCCCCAGAGTATCATCGATGTGATATGATCCGACTCAATCAGATTTCTAAGCGGCTTGCCCTGACCGACGAGATGCTCCTGGCCGATGTACTCGTCCAGATTCTTCGGGCGAAGTCGCGCAGCCAGCGGCTCATATACAACATTGTTAAATAGAGACATCTGCTCCATGCTCGTACTCCTATTTCTGCTCCAAGACGTATTTTTTGTACAAATCTTTCATAGTCTCTTTCTCAGACTCGCTCAGTTCTGAATCAGCGAGAGCCTTCAAAGTCTGAGTGTCGCCATTTGCAAGCGCATCTGTTGCCTTTTTTATAGTAGATGCATCGATATGATCAGATACGATCTTTGTAACTTTCTTTCGGTCAGACTCTGCCATATTCTTGTAAACATCTTTCATATTTGCGGCCTGCTCGTCAGTGAGTGCACCACCTGCATTCTCAGCGAGTTTATCAAACACCTTCTCTGTGGCCACTTCCGCAGTTTTATCTACGATAGCCCTACGGGCAAAAAATACACCTGCACCGATTACAACTGCCACTACCAGAATTATGATTAATGCTTTTTTCTTCATAATATCAGTCCTTTCAAACATATCTCGTTCTAGTATAATCAAAAAATTCGGTTTGTAAAACAAAAAAAGCCCCTCCAGTATCAAACTGGAGGGAGCTTCTCTTTGGAATTTGTTTACATACATCTGATATGTAACACCATCTATAATTCCAGGATGCCTAGTTACCCAAAATTATCTAAGAAGTGAAAGAACTCCCTGTGTGCTCTGGTTTGCCTGAGCAAGCATAGCCTGTCCAGCCTGAGCGAGGATATTGTTCTTTGAGTAAGTTACCATTTCAGATGCCATGTCTGTATCTCTGATACGTGACTCAGCTGCTGTTGTGTTCTCTGAAATGTTATCCAAGTTTGCAATTGTGTGCTCGAGACGGTTCTGGATAGCACCGAGACTAGATCTCTGTGAAGAAACCTTAGCTACAGCGTCTGCGATTGCATCAATTGCGTATGTAGCTGCGTTTCCGCTATCGTCAGAAACGTTAAGTCCCTTGATTCCGAGGTAGTCAGAAGTCATAGACTCTACATTTACATTAATCTTGTTTGTCATGTCAGCATCAGATCCAACATGAAGATTGAACGCAAGTGCTGAAGGAACTTCTGCCTGTCCAGTCTGGATAGTAAACTTGTTGTTTGTATTTGTAACACTGGCATGTCCCTTTGTATCTCCAATTCCATTAGCTGTTGTAAGCTCTGCCTTTGCGAGATCATAAGCATGTGCTGCTGTAATAACTGTAGCATCATTCTTATCAACGCCATTAGAATCTGGATCAATAACATGAAACTTCTTTGTACCAGCTTCTACATTTGCACCAGCTTTGAATAGCGCATTATCTGCCTTGCCTTCTCCTACCGCAGGAGTGCCTGCATACCAGCCTGCTGTATAAGCAGAACCAGCTGCTGTAGATCCGCCTGAAGAATAAGTATACTCAACATTATTAACTGTAACCTTATCGCCCTTTGCCCAAGCTACACCTGCTGAAGCCTTTCCTAAACCAGCTTTAATAAGCGCACCAGCAGAACCAACTGCTGCGCCGATTGTGAAGCTTCTTCCACCGATAGTTACACTATCAGCTGCATCGAGTTTGTCCATAGTGAATGTAGCAGTTCCGTCTCCATTATCCACTAATGTTCCCTTAAGACCTGCATCATGTGCTGCAAGATTGATTGTCTTTGCAGCCTGAGTTCCATCTCCTTTAAGCAGATATGTCTCATTGAACTTTGTCGTTTCAGCGACACGGTCTACTTCAGTTGTAAGCTGTTCGATTTCAGCCTGGATTGCATCTCTATCTGATTTAGAGTTTGTTCCGTTAGCTGCCTGAACTGCCAGTTCGTTCATACGCTGAAGCATTGAATGAACTTCTGTAAGAGCACCTTCAGCTGTCTGCACTGCAGATACACCATCCTGTGCGTTTGTTGAAGCTCTATCCAAACCTTTAATCTGTTTTCTCATCTTTTCTGAGATTGTGAGTCCTGCTGCATCATCAGCGGCTCTGTTGATTTTGAAACCTGATGAAAGTTTCTCTGTTGATTTTGCCTGTGCACCAGTTGTTGCACCGAGCATACGATTTGAGTTCATCGCCTGCATGTTGTGCTGTACTACCATTGCCATGATTATTTCCTCCTTGAAATAAGTTAAGCTATCCTTAGCTTTTTATTAGATTTATCCCCTAAAAAAGCCCCCTCCAGAAAACCTGGAGGGGCTTTCTTGGCATGTGTTGTTGCGCAAATTATGCGCTCATTAATTTAGCTTTCCAAAACGGTAACTTGATTATCCGAGAAGTGAAAGAACTCCCTGTGTGCTCTGGTTTGCCTGAGCAAGCATAGCCTGTCCAGCCTGAGCCAGGATATTGTTCTTTGAGTAAGTTACCATTTCAGATGCCATGTCAGTATCTCTGATACGTGACTCAGCTGCTGTTGTATTCTCTGAAATGTTGTCCAAGTTAGCGATTGTGTGCTCGAGACGGTTCTGAATAGCACCAAGTGAAGATCTCTGTGCAGAAACCTTTGCAACAGCGTCTGCGATTGCATCAATTGCGTATGTAGCTGCGTTTCCACTATCGTCAGAAACGTTAAGTCCCTTGATTCCGAGGTAGTCAGAAGTCATAGACTCTACATTTACATTAATCTTGTTTGTCATGTCAGCATCTGATCCAACATGAAGATTGAATGCAAGTGCTGATGGAATTTCAGCCTGTCCTGTCTGGATAGTGAACTTGTTGTTAGTATTTGTAACACTAGCATGTCCCTTTGTATCTCCAATTCCATTAGCTGTTGTAAGCTCTGCCTTTGCAAGTTCATAAGCCTTCTGAGCTGTGATTACAGATGCATCGTTATCATCAATCTTATCGTTATTAGCATCTTTGATAACATGGAATTTAGCTGTTCCAGCTACAATATCTGATCCAGCCGCAAATAAAGAAGCTGCTGTCTTCTGTTCTCCCTTAAGAGGTGTTCCTGTATAGAATCCTCCAGGAAGTGTAGAACCTTTTGCATCTGTACCACCTGAAACATACTTATACTCTACGTTGTTAACTGTAACTTTGTCGCCAGGCGTAAAATTAGATGCTGTAGACTTTCCAATACCTTTCTTTACAAGGTTCGCAGCTGATGAAGCTGATGCACCGATTGTATAAGTTCTTCCACCGATAGTTACAGTGTCGGCAGCCTTAAGCTTATCCATAGTGAATGTAGCTGTACCATCACCGTTGTCTACGAGTGTTCCCTTAAGACCAGCATCATGTGCTGCAAGGTTGATAGTCTTTGAAGCCTGAGTGCTGTCTCCTTTAAGAAGGTATGTCTCGTTGAACTTTGTTGTCTCAGCAACACGGTCTACTTCAGTTGTAAGCTGTTCGATTTCAGCCTGGATAGCATCTCTGTCAGATTTGCTGTTTGTTCCGTTAGCTGCCTGAACTGCAAGCTCGTTCATACGCTGAAGCATTGAATGAACTTCTGTAAGAGCACCTTCAGCTGTCTGCACTGCAGATACACCATCCTGTGCGTTTGTTGAAGCTCTATCCAAACCTTTGATCTGTTTTCTCATCTTTTCTGAGATTGTGAGTCCTGCTGCATCATCAGCGGCTCTGTTGATTTTGAAACCTGATGAAAGTTTCTCTGTTGATTTTGCCTGTGCACCAGTCGTTGAACCTAACATACGATTAGAGTTCATCGCCTGCATGTTGTGCTGTACTACCATTGCCATAATTATTTCCTCCTTGAAATAAATCTTGACCACATTCCGTGTGGTCTGTTATGAAATTATTCTGTGCAAGAAGATGGGTCCCTAGGCAAACCGTTCTTCTCCTTACAATTACTTTATCGACTAAATATTCTAAACATTAACCCTTATTTAATTTTTTTTCAAAAAAAATCTCCCCCGATATAAACCGAGGGAGATTAGTTTGGCAAGGAACTAACCTACCCAACTTCACGCTTAGCCGAGAAGTGAAAGAACACCCTGTGTACTCTGGTTAGCCTGTGCGAGCATAGCCTGTCCAGCCTGTGCGAGGATGTTATTCTTTGAGTAAGTTACCATTTCAGATGCCATGTCAGTATCTCTGATACGTGACTCAGCTGCTGTTGTGTTCTCTGAAATGTTGTCCAAGTTAGCGATTGTGTGCTCGAGACGGTTCTGGATAGCACCAAGTGCTGATCTCTGTGAAGAAACCTTTGCTACTGCGTCTGCGATTGCATCGATTGCATATGTTGCAGCATTTCCAGTGTCATCAGAAACGTTAAGTCCCTTGATTCCGAGGTAGTCAGAAGTCATAGACTCTACATTTACATTAATC
>JAZNMP010000025.1:0-35858 GCA_045579705.1 Lachnospiraceae bacterium | reverse complement strand
ATACGGAAAATATGAAGATTGTGTTGTTGTTTCCGTAGTTGGTGAGAAAAGCAAGAAATAGTTAATCTCACACCAGTGACTTTTTTGAGGCGTGGTGTGAAATTGAGGATTTGTTTGGATTCACACCATTACTTCAAGCTCATTGGTGGTGTGAGATTAACGGAAGTAGTAGTTTCACACTAGTGCCTGAAATTGAGGCTGGTGTGTAATCCGGGAAAAGTAGAGATTCACACCAATTCTTTTGATTTGCTTTATGCTTTAGGTGTTAATCGAGTGTTCGCTACGCTCACAGAGTGGACTTTGTTCCCGATGGTTTTAAGCAAGATTCTAGATTGTGTGCCTGCGCACAAAATGAGATATATGTTTGCTTGGCTGAAAAGGTGTTTTCAAGCAAACATAATAGGATTCCTTTGCGGCGATAGCCGCACTTGATTAATCTAATTGGGATATGGTTGAAGGCGGGGTGCGAGAAGTCATGTGAAAGCTCAACGACTTCTGGATTCACATGATTTGTGTAATAGGAAGACAAAAAACGTAGTAATCATAGTTGATTACTACGTTTTAAATTACTTGTTATAGTTTTGATTTATTTAGTAACTCTCTTAGTTTTTTTATTTCAGCATCTTTTTCTGCGAGAGAAGCGTCTTTCTCAGCGAGGGTCGCGTCTTTCTCAGCGAGAGTAGCATCTTTTTCAGCGAGGGTTGCGTCTTTCTTTGCAAGTTCGGCGTCTTTTTCTGCGAGTTGTTTTTCATATTGTTCGTATCTCTCGCTTGGAAGAGTTATAAGGGACTTTGTCATAAATACCACCTGTTCCTTAAATTTTTCGTTGTTTTGGAAGACACGGTTCGCAGATTGATCGATGAGATCGATGTAATCTTCGTATTCAGATTTTGTGATACGGTGTTCATTTAGGTCTTCCTTTAGAATAAATATAAGTCCATTTATAAACTCTGTCAATTCGTTTGCCGTTAATGGATTCTTTTTCGAATGAAGTCTTGGACGGAATTGCAGGAGCTTAAATGGCAGAAAGAGAGTTAGATGCTTTTTCTGGATTTCGTTTAAGTCGTAGGATTGCACTTTTAGTGTCGGAACTTCGTAGCTGTGCGTGCTTCCGTCAGCAAACTTGATATTACAAGTTAGTTTGTCTGGTATGTTACGATTTGGTGCTGGGTAAATCACTACAGACTTTGGAAATTCAATTGTGAAGGTGCCATTATCTTCTTGAGAAACTGAGTTTGACAAAGCAATGTGAAAGTCATAGCGAATCATGCGGATGGACATAAAGTCCTCGTTCGACATTTGTGATTCAAAGTGGTAGATATCATTTCCGATTTGCAAAGTTATATCCGAGTAAATAGATGCAAACTTTTTTGTTTTTGAGCCAGGAATGATGTGTTCGGTGGCTAATGGGATGATAGACACGTCATCTGGATATGTTACGCCAAAAACGTCTTCTATTAAGGGAAGAAGTTGTTTAGGCATTCTTTCGACGATGGCTTTAAGAATTTCGTCCCAAATCTTTTCGTCATGGATTTGGGGAGTGGAAGTATTCTTTTGCATAGTATAACCCCTATAAAGTAAAAGTTTCGATTTGTTCTTACTTTCGAAAGTAAGCATAATATAGACGATGAATCGGCCAATTACAAGGATTATAAACAAGATTTAATGAAGAAGAAATTTTGTTAATTTTGCAAGGGGTGGAAATGAAAAGTTTGTGATTTTTAAATGAAGAAGGATAGTTTGCGGAGCTGACTTGATTTGTTTGTGTGCCTGGACTACGGAAAAAATTGATTATTTCAGTTAATCTTCCGTAGTAGCTAAGAAAAGCAAGTGTTCGCTTCGCTCACAGAGTGGGATTGGTGCGAGAGCGCAAGATATTGATATATGTTTGCTTGGATGAAAAGTTGTGATCAAGCAAACATAATAGGATACTCCTGCGGCGCAGCCGCACTTGCTTTTTGATTCTGGGCTGGGAAAGAGCTGGTCTGTGTTTTTTTATGAAATCTTGAAGAAACACAGAGTTTTGAGCTTGTAGTAAACTTTGTAATCTGTGAAGTTCTGCGTTTTTGCCGATGAATGTAAGAATACACAGAGAATACATGTTGCGGCCGTCTGAAGTATTACAGAAAGTCTGTGTATTCTAGAGAATTGGAAATATAACACA
This sequence comes from Lachnospiraceae bacterium, assembly GCA_045579705.1. GTDB lineage: Bacteria > Bacillota > Clostridia > Lachnospirales > Lachnospiraceae > Lachnocurva. Next base: position 33,694 of record JAZNMP010000025.1, on the reverse strand, counting down.
GACTTTAAGAGTTGAATCAGGACTTACGAGCTGAAAAACTCTGTGTTTTTGATTATTCTTGCAAAAAACACAGAAAAGCCATTCTTGCGGCGATAGCCGCACTTGCTTAAGGTGCTTTGGTATAGGATAATAGCTTGATATAGAGGATTTCCCAATACCTGCGGAGCTAACTAGCTTGATTTAGGTACTTTGGTATAGGGAAATAGCTTGATATAAAGGAATTCCCAATACACCGCGGAGCTGACAAGCTTGCTTAAGGTGCTTTGGTATAGGGAAATAGCTTGATATAGAGGATTTCCCAATACCTGCGGAGCTAACTAGCTTGATTTGGGAGCTTTGGTATAGGGAAATAGCTTGATATAGAGGAATTTCCAATACGCCGCGGAGCTAACTAGCTTGATTTAGGTGTTTTGGTATAGGAAAATGCTTTGAAAATTGGAAATTACCTATAAAACCATTAAATTAAGGTTCTCGTAGCTTCAGTAGCGAGCTTGCGAGCGTTTAATTTTGAATTAATTGCATAGAAATAGCGCCGAGCCGGTGAAACATCGTTTTTGTTTCGTTTCTAGAAACAAAAACAATGTTTCAAACCGCTGATCGGCGCTAATAAAGCAAAACTATAAATTACAACGCACACACCAAGCTACTCTCTTCTTAGTGCATCAATAGGATTCAGCTTCGCAGCCTTGTTTGCAGGCATTACTCCGAAGAAGATTCCTATGAGAAGTGAGAAGGCTATTGAAATCACTACCCACTGAGGTGAGATAGCAAATTCAAGTGATACCACTATTGAAATAATCTTTGCCAGCAGGATTCCCACGATAATTCCTATTAAACCACCTACGCCTGTTAGCACAGCTGATTCTGTGAGGAATTGTACGAGGATGTCACGTCTTTTTGCGCCGAGCGCCTTCTTTAAACCGATTTCTGAAGTTCTCTCGGTTACTGAAACTAGCATGATGTTCATAACGCCAATACCTCCAACTAATAACGATAGTGAAGCTATAGAAACTAGCATAGCAGTGATTGCTGTGGTTAATGTCTTTAATGAGTTTTCAGATTCGTCTGTAATTCCTGCCTTGTATTTGTAGTTCTGTGGTAAAGGCGTAGCGTTCAGGATGTCTGAAGCCTGCTGGCCGATGGCCTTCATCTGTTCTGTATCGACAACAGAAACTGCTACTTCTTCGGCGGTGTCGAAACCGGCTATAATAGGAAAGCTGGAACGTGGTACGTAAACGCAGAAATCGTTGTAGATATTCTGGTCCGAGTAGTAGTCGTTCTCATTTTCGTATTCTTTTGCGTTTGAGCTGGTTGCACTCTGAACGACGCCGACAATAGTATAAGGTTCACCTTTTATATCGAGAATCTTTCCAACTGGCTCAGTTCCTTCGAAGAGAAGCTCTGAAACGCTCTTTGAAATAACACAAACTTTTGAAGGAGTTTTGTACTCCTCTTTTGTGAAATTTCGACCTTCTTTGAGCTTGAACTGCATCGTGTTGAAGTATTTGTCGTCGACTCCGAATATCTGGTTTTCGTAGCTGGAACCTTCGCCGCGGTAGGTTACTTGCATGTATTCGGAAATCTTTGAAAAAATACTTACCCCATTAACGCCACTAATGCTTTTTATCTGTTTTATGACGCTTTTATCGAGAGGCGCTTTAGTAGGTGTAGTTTCTTCTCCGTAATAGGCTTCGTTGTCGTTTGAGTCTTGCTGGAGGGAAATGACGGTGACGTTATTTCCAGCTCCAATCAAATTCTTCTGTAACTTTCGCGATGTACCCTCAACTATTGAAACGATTGCGAGGATAGCAGCGATTCCGATTATAACTCCTAACATGGTTAGGAATGAACGCATCTTGTGGGAAAAGATTCCCTTTAATGCTTCTTCGAGATTTTCTATCATATGTCCTCCAATCATCTATAAGTAACCGAGCATCTCTGAAAGAGAGAAGTGGTGTTTGGTTGTGGTCTTGTTTCCTGCATGCGCTTTCTTCCCGTATGGGAAAGCAATATAGTCAGTAGGTTTGAGCCCTGACTTGATGATTGAGCAGTTGTTGGAAGGCACACGCAGGATGTCTAAGTAAGCTTTTGTTAGGTGTTTGTCCTTTCCGCGTTTCATGCAGTAGAAACCTTTGTTATCGGAGCGGATATACATGTTGTCGATGCAGATGGAGCCATTATCGCCTGTGGATGGTGTTACTGAAACACCGTCATCCGGATTGAAACCTTCGGCCTCTTCGATATAAGCACGAAACTCGTAGAATGATAGGTTGCGCTGCTCAGTCATTTCGTAGTTCTGAGTAGGATAGTCCGAAATGGATGTGATTTTGGCTGTAGCTGAATTACCATTCATGTAGTTTGTGACGTTGAGCATATCGCCGACGTGTAAATCTCTCTGCTTGAATTCGTTTAAGTATCCAGTGATAACTACTCCAGTGTCCGATCCGATGGTTAAAAAAGGCGTTCCTGTATTCTGAGGTTTGTCCTTGTCACCGACGGATTTAACTTTGCCTGAAACGAGAGCGATTACGTTTGAATCGGAAATCTTCTGTTTCAAACTTTCGATTTCAATCTTTGTAGTGTTGATGGTCTGAGTAAGTTCTTTAATATCTTCGTTTACTTTCTTCAGTGCATCCTTTTTCTCCTGAGCTGTCATTCCTTCACGATTCTCGAGGCCAGATTCGCTTTCGCCTGATTCGCTGTCGTCTGAGGCGTCATCATCGTAGTCGCCCAAAGAATCGGGGCTTGAATCTGTATCAGATGGAGTAGATTCTGGAATAGGAGTTAGTTTCTCGTAGTAGCTTTGTAGATCTTTCTTTATCTCAAGCTGTTTCTGCGCAGCTTCGAGATAAGCCTGTTCTGATGAAGCCTCGTTTTGAAGTGAAGTAGTGTCATAGGAAAAAAGCTTCGTTCCAGGTTCTACTTTGTCGCCAACTTTGACATAAACTTCGGATACCGTCTTCCCGTCTTCGATTTGGATGACCTGTGAATCTTCGTTTGTTACATTAGCATCGATAGAACCTGAAGACAGGTATTCAACAGGTTGTGACAGATCTTCGACTTTCTGTACGTAAGCCATGCTGTTCTTTATATGAAGCTTAATACCGAAGATTATGAGGCCTATTACGATTACGCCTAATATAATGAGAAAGATCAGTAGTTTCTTATGCTTCTTTGCGAAATTCTTCATACTGAAACCTCCTCGCTAGTCCCTTCATAGATACGGCCATCTACGATACGGATGATACGATCCGCATTTGAAGCGACGTTTGCATCATGAGTGATCATAACGATAGTGATACCGGATTCATGTAGTTCTGAAAAAAGCTTCATAATCTCATGTCCGGATTTCTGGTCGAGCGCACCAGTCGGTTCGTCAGCGAGTAGAAGAGTAGGTTTATTTATAAGTGCTCTGGCAATAGCAACACGCTGCTTTTGACCACCAGACAGCTGTGTTGGCAGATGCTTCAACCTGTCTTTCAGCCCTACACGTTCGAGCGCGGCCTCTGCAAGCTCACGTCTTTCGGCTCTAGGAACTTTAGTGTAAGACAGCGGCAACATTACATTTGAAAGAGCAGTCTCAGTATTTAGAAGTTCGAAGTTCTGGAATACGAAACCAATCTTGTGAGCTCGAATTTCTGCGAGCTTATTATCGCTTTGCTCGAGGATGTTTACTCCATCCAGGGTATAAGTTCCATCGGTAGGAGTATCGAGACATCCGATTATATTCATTAAGGTAGATTTACCTGAACCACTAGGCCCCATAATTGATAGATATTCATTGTCAGGGATTGAAAGTGAAATATCGTTTAGGATAGGAACCGGCTCAGTATCTACCTGATAACTCTTATAAATATGAGATAGTTCTATCATTCGCCTTCCTCCGTCATGTTCATATCAGGTTCTACATAGACATGCTGTCCGATGAGAAGTCCTTCAGGATTGTCGATAGAAACGTAGAAATAATATTTAGAAGCAGAGTTTTCGTTAGAACCTTCGCCACCTTCATAATCATTAGATGGGTTTTCCTTTACAGTGTTCTTTGTCTCAATCTTTGTGATCTTTCCTGAATAGGTTTTGTCATCGACTCTGGTCTTTATAGTTGCCTTCATGCCTTCCTGAATAGAAGCGATATTTAGCTCATCTACGTTTGCTTTGATTCTGAAACTTCCGCTTGAAAGTAGAGTGATAAAAGGTCCGCCACTATTCTGGTTTGAGTTTACAGAGGAAACAGTTCCGTCGATAGGAGAAGTGACCTGTGAAGATGCTACTTTCTTATTAAGGGAATCGATTTCTGCAGATTTAGTTTGTTTCTGAAGTTCGGACTGCTTTAATTCAGCATTTAAATCCTGAATCTGTGATTCGTACTGGAGCTTCATCTCTGTAGAAGCAGAGGCTTTTTCCTGATTCAAGGCAGCTATCTGTTCCTGGGTATTTTTTATCGAAGCGTCGATGCCTTCGACTTCCAGTTTCGCCTGCTGTATCTGAAGTGAATAGTCTTTGCTCTGATATGTAAAAAGAGTCTGTCCAGCTGTGACTTTGTCTCCAACCTTTACGTTGATGGATTCAATAGTTCTCTCTGAGTCCAGATTTATGTCGTATTTCTGTTCTGGTTCGATTATTCCTGGGTAATAATTAGATGTTGCGATTACAGATTCGTCGCCGAAATCGATCCTTTGTGCTGAATCTGATTTCTTCTTAAGTATTCCGCACACGACTAACCCTATGATGATCAGTGCCAGGAGTACTATGACAGTGATTATGAGTTTCTTGTGTTTTTTCATAAAAATCCCCCTTTATAAAATTTGCGGTTTCTAAAAAGATTATAAACTTTTATGGAAAAAATTAAAACTGAATTTTATCAATTTATCTGGCGCCTTCGTTGAGTTTTTGATTTAAATGTTGTATAGTTTTGAGATGTGTAAAGTTTAAGGAGTGATTATTATAAGGAAAGAAAGATTACAACCAAGTTTATGGAATATCTTTAGAGTATTCTTTAAAGTCGGAATCATGACTTTTGGTGGTGGCTATGCCATGCTTCCTATTATAGAAAGGGAAGTTGTGGACAACGCAGGATGGGTTACCCAGGAAGAAATTATGGACTATTTCGCACTAGGTCAGTGTACTCCAGGTGTAATTGCTGTTAATACAGCGACTTTTACGGGACGAAAGATTCGTGGAAATGCTGGAGCGATAGCTGGAACAGTTGGTGTGGTTTGCCCTTCATTCCTGATCATCTTGCTAGTGGCATCATTGGTAAAGAATTTCGCACATCTAACCGTAGTTCAGGACGCTTTAGCAGGGATTCGAATTTGCGTCTGTGTTCTCATATTTAATGCAGTTATTAAAATGTGGAAAAATGCAATCGTTGATCGAATCACTTTTGCCATGTACATATTGATAGTACTCGCTTCGATAGTTTTCGATGCGTCACCGGTTCTCATGGTTATACTCGCAGCGCTAGCTGGTCTTATTATTAAAGGAAGAAAGAGTGTATCAGAAAGCGAGGTGGACAGATGATAGTTTACCTTCGTTTATTCTATGAATTCTTTAAGGCTGGTCTGTTTGCGATAGGTGGTGGAATGGCGACTGTCCCATTCTTACAGGATATTTCGCAAAAAACTGGATGGTATACTTCTGGAGAACTCGCCGACATGCTAGCGATTTCACAGAGTACACCGGGACCTATGGGAGTAAACATGGCTACTTATGTAGGCTACACCGTAGGTATCAAGCACTTTGGAATATTAGGAGGTATTCTGGGTGCACTCATTTCGACGACAGCCTTAGTGCTGCCGTCAGTCATAGTGATTCTTCTCATCGCGAAAGCACTTGAGAAATTCCGCGATAACAAATATGTTAATGCAGCCTTGTACGGGTTGAGGGCAGCATCGGTCGCTATGATTACTTCAGCTGGATTTTTGATAGTACTTTTTTCGTTCTTCCAGATAAACTCGATTTATGAGTTTAGTAAAGCAAAGTGGAACTATGCGAGCTTCGCACTCGCACTGGTCGTGCTGATATGTTCTAGATTTATTCCTGCGACGAAAAAATTGCATCCGATTATATTCATCGCTGCATCAGGAATAGTTGGTATAATCTTACATATGTCGGCAATGTAGATTGATGATATACTATTATTTTAATGATTATGAAAAATCAGGAGGTTTTGTATGTATAAAAAAGTTTCCACAGATCTAAATTTTGTAGATCGTGAGAAGGAAGTCATCGACTTCTGGAAACAAAACGATACTTTTAAGAAGAGTATGGAGCAGAGAAAGCAGTGTGAGACATATACTTTCTATGATGGACCACCTACTGCTAACGGTAAGCCACACATCGGACATGTGCTTACACGTGTTATCAAGGATATGATTCCAAGATACCAGGCTATGAAGGGACATTATGTTCCTAGAAAAGCTGGTTGGGATACACACGGTCTTCCTGTAGAGCTCGAAGTTGAGAAGCTTCTCGGCCTCGATGGCAAGGAACAGATCGAAGAATATGGGATGGAACCATTTATTAAGAAGTGTAGAGAATCAGTGTGGAAATATAAGGGCATGTGGGAAGATTTTTCCGACATGGTTGGTTTCTGGGCTGATATGGAGAACCCATATATCACTTATAATGATAATTTCATTGAATCAGAGTGGTGGGGACTTAAGCAGATTTGGGACAAAAACCTCCTTTATAAGGGTCATAAGGTAGTACCTTACTGCCCTAGATGTGGAACACCTCTTTCTGCACAGGAAGTAGCTCAGGGCTATAAGACTGTAAAGGAAAAATCTGCAGTTGTTCGTTTCAAGGTAAAGGGAGAGGATGCATACCTCCTCGCTTGGACTACAACTCCATGGACACTTCCATCAAACGTAGCACTTTGTGTAAATCCATCAGATACATATATCAAGGCAAAGGCTTGTGATGGACTTACTTACTATATGGCTGAAGCTCTCGCAGACAAAGTTCTCGGAAAGTTAAAGACTGAGGAAGACGAGCAGGCTTATGAAGTACTCGAGACATATAAGGGTATTGACCTCGAAGGTAAAGAGTACGAAGCACTTTACGAGTGCACAGCTAAAGAAGCTGAGAAGCAGAGACGTAAGGCTCACTTCGTTGTAGCAGATGATTATGTAACTATGTCAGATGGTACTGGTATCGTTCATATCGCTCCTGCATTTGGTGAGGATGATAATAGAGTAGGAAAGAAGTACAACCTTCCTGTAGTTCAGTTCGTAACAGAGAAGGGTGAACTTTCAGAGGAGACTCCTTTTGCAGGTCTCTTTGTGAAAAAAGCTGACCCAGAAGTTTTAAAAGACCTCTCAGCTAGAAAACTTCTCTTTGATGCACCTAAGTTTGAGCATGAGTATCCACATTGCTGGAGATGTGATACACCTCTTATCTACTATGCTCGTTCATCATGGTTCATCAAGATGACAGAAGTTAAAGATGATTTGATCAAGAACAACAATACAGTAAACTGGATTCCAGAATCTATCGGTGCTGGACGTTTCGGTAACTGGCTTGAGAATGTACAGGACTGGGGTGTCTCCAGAAACCGTTATTGGGGTACACCACTTAACGTCTGGGAATGTGAAGATTGCGGACATCAGGAAGTAATCGGCTCACGTGCAGAACTTAAGGAAAAAACAGGTCGCGAAGATGCTCTTACAGTAGAACTTCACAGACCTTATATCGATGATTTCACATATGCTTGTCCTCACTGTGGAAAGACTATGCATAGAGTACCAGAAGTATTAGACTGCTGGTTTGACTCAGGAGCTATGCCATATGCACAGCATCATTATCCATTCGAGAACAAGGATAAGTTTGAACAGCAGTTCCCTGCTAAGTTCATCTCAGAAGCTGTTGATCAGACTAGAGGTTGGTTCTACTCACTTATGGCTGAGTCAACTATCCTCTTCAACAAAGCTCCTTATGAGAACGTAATCGTACTCGGTCATGTTCAGGATGCAAATGGACAGAAGATGTCTAAGTCAAAAGGAAATGCAGTAGACCCATTCGATGCACTTACACAGTTTGGTGCAGATGCTATCAGATGGTACTTCTACACAAATTCACAGCCATGGCTTCCAAACAAATTCCATGACAAGGCTGTAGTAGAAGGACAGAGAAAGTTCCTCGGAACACTTTGGAACACATACGCATTCTTCGTACTTTATGCAAATATCGATGAATTCGATGCTACAAAGTACACACTTGATTACAACACTCTAGGTGTTATGGATAAATGGGCTCTCTCAAGATTGAACTCAGCTGTAAAGGATACAGATAAATTCCTCGGCGAATACAAGATTCCTGAAGCAGCAAAAGTTTTAGAGAGCTTCGTAGATGATCTTTCAAACTGGTATGTTCGTCGTAGCCGTGAGAGATTCTGGGCAAAGGGAATGGAGCAGGACAAGATTAATGCTTACATGACTCTGTACACATCTCTCGTTACTATTTCAAAGGCAGCAGCTCCGATGATTCCATTCATGACAGAGCAGATTTATCAGAACCTGGTATGCTCAATCGATGCATCTCAGCCTGAATCAATCCACCTTTGTGACTATCCGGTTGCAAATGAAGATTGGATTGATGCAGACCTCGAAGCAGAAATGGGAGCAGTACTTAAGGTAGTGGTTCTCGGTCGTGCTGCTAGAAATGATTCAAAGATAAAGAACCGTCAGCCACTTGCAAAGATGTTTGTAAAGACTCCTAGAAATCTTTCTGAGTACTACACAGATATCGTTAAAGACGAGCTTAATGTAAAGGAAGTAGAGCTGAAAGATGACCTTACAGCTTATACTACATATGAGTTCAAGCCAAACCTGCCAACAGTAGGTCCTAAGTACGGCAAGTTCCTCGGAAAGATTAGAGGAGCACTCGCTGAAATCGATGGAAATAAGGCGTATGGAGAACTCAAAGCAAACGGAGTTCTACGTCTTCCAGAAGTAGACGAGTCTATCGAACTCGCTGAGGAAGACCTTCTCATCCAGATTTCACAGATGGAAGGATTCCAGGCTGCAGCTGATGGAGATGTAACTGTAGTTCTCGATACTAACCTTACAGAAGAACTTCTCGAGGAAGGTTTCGCTAGAGAACTTATCTCTAAGATTCAGACTATGCGTAAGGAAGCTGACTTCGAAGTTATGGATAGAATCCATGTTTACTACGAAGGTACAGATAAGATTGCAGAAATCTTTGAGAAAAAAGGTGATTTCATCGCAGGCGAAGTACTTGCAAATGAAATTACGAAGGGTGGATTAAAGGGATATCAGAAAGAATGGAACATTAATAACGAGGCTGTAACTCTCTCAGTAGAGCGAATCTGATACCAAACCGTAAAGTTGTATTAACTCATAAATCGTGGGCAAAAACTGGAGGTGCAAATATGAAGGGTCGTTCTAAGGCAAAGGCAGAATTTAAAGAGCAGTTAGAGAAGAATATAAAGAATCTCTATAGAAAGAAACTCGAAGATGCTACCGTGCATGAAGTCTACATGGCTTTTTCTCGTATGGTCGAAGATGATGTCATAGACAGATGGATTGCGACACAGAAAACTTTAGATGATGAGAATACGAAGATTCTCTATTACATGTCGATGGAGTTTCTGGTTGGCCGCGCCTTAGGCAACAACCTGATCAACCTCGGTGATTACGACGATGAGAAAAAATATTTGGAGGAGCTAGGCTATTCCTTAGAGGATATAGAAGACTGTGAACCTGATCCGGCATTGGGAAATGGCGGATTGGGACGACTAGCTGCGTGCTTTCTAGACTCCTTGGCTACACTTGGATACCCTGCTTATGGCTGTGGTATCCATTATCATTACGGCATGTTTAGACAGAAGATTGAGGATGGCTACCAGAAGGAAGTTCCTGACGACTGGTTAAAGCATCCTTATCCGTTTGAACTAAAGAACCCTAGCATGAAGTTTGAAATCAAATTCGGCGGAGATGTTCGCAGTTATCCTGATGAAAAAGGAAATCTTCGTTTTACACAGGAAAACTGCCAGAGGATATACGCCGTTCCTTACGCTATGCCTATAGTTGGTTATAAGAATAATGTTATAAATTCACTTCTTATGTGGGATGCTGAGCCTATCGAGGATTTCAATCTGGATAGATTCGACAGAGGCGATTACGACAAAGCTGTCGAAGAACACTATCTGGCAAAGAACCTCGTAGAAGTTCTCTATCCAAATGATAACCATGTCTTTGGAAAGGAACTGCGTTTGAAGCAGCAGTACTTCTTCGTATCTGCTTCTGTTCAGCGTGCGATAGAGCGCTTCAAGTCTTTGAACGACGATATTCACGATCTTCCGAGTAAGGTCGTATTCCAGATGAACGATACTCATCCGACTCTTACAGTTCCGGAACTGATGAGAATACTGATGGATGTCGAAGGTTTAAGCTGGGACGATGCATGGGATATTACGATTCAGACTTGTGCATACACAAACCACACTATTATGACTGAGGCATTAGAAAAGTGGCCGGTCGATATTTTTGCGCGTCTGCTTCCACGTATCTATCAGATTGTAGAAGAGATTAACCGTCGTTTCGTGCATGATGTTCGCGAGAAATTCCCGAACGATGAGGCTAAGGTTGCGCGTATGTCTATCATCGGTGACGGAAATGTTCGTATGGCGAATATGGCCATCGTCGGAAGTTATTCGGTGAACGGTGTAGCAGCGCTCCATACGGAGATTCTGAAGAAGGAAACTTTGCATGATTTCTACGATATGTATCCTGATCATTTTTCGAACAAGACGAATGGTGTAACACAGCGTAGATTCCTGCTTCACGGAAATCCGGAGCTTGCAGAATTCATTACGAAAAAGATAGGCGACGGCTGGATTACAAATCTCTCAGAGATGAAGAAGCTCGAGAAGTATGCGACTGATGCGAAGACGCAAAAAGAATTCCTTGAGATTAAACATCATGCCAAAGAGCGCCTGGCAAAGTATATAAAGGTGCATAATGACGTCGAAGTGGATCCAGATTCTATCTTTGACGTTCAGGTAAAGCGTTTGCACGAATATAAGCGTCAGATGTTAAATATCCTTCATGTTATGTATCTGTATAACCAGATGAAGGAGCACCCGGAGAGGGATTATGTGCCTCGTACTTTTATCTTTGGGGCAAAAGCTTCTGCGGGATATCATATTGCCAAGCTGATTATTAAGTTGATAAACAGCGTTGCAGAAGTGGTAAATAATGATGAAACTATTGAAGGAAAGCTGAAAGTAGTCTTCATCGAAGATTACCGCGTTTCAAATGCGGAAAAAATATTTGCTGCAGCTGATGTCTCCGAGCAGATTTCTACTGCTTCAAAGGAAGCTTCAGGAACTTCAAATATGAAATTCATGATGAATGGAGCTATCACTATCGGAACGATGGATGGTGCTACAGTAGAGATGGTTCAGGAAATGGGTGAAGAGAACGCAGTCATCTTTGGTATGAGTGCGGACGAAGTAATCGCTCATGAAGCAGCAAATGATTACAATCCTATGGAAATCTATAATGAAGATGGTGATATCAGAAAAGTTGTAGAACAGTTGGTTTCAGGTTTCTATAGCCCGGATGCTCCTGAGCTGTTTAGAGATATTTACAATTCTCTGTTGAACACTTTTGTAACCTATCGAGCTGATATTTACTTCGTTTTGAAAGATTTCAGAAGCTATGCTGAGGCGCAGGAGCGAATCGGAGAATTATACGAAGATTCTTCGAAGTGGGCTGAGATGGCGCTAAAGAATATAGCGAACGTCGGAAAGTTCTCGTCAGATAGAACTATTCAGGAGTACGTAGATGATATCTGGCATTTAGATAAGATTAAAGTTAAGTTATAGAAAGTAAATTTATGAGTAAAGGAAGTCAGGTTTTTAAAAGTTTAATTCCACCGGTGTTTCTAATAGTATTACAGGTGGTCTCTTACATATTTATAAGTACATGGAGTGCTGTAGTTTTTATCTATTCAAGTCATTTCACCAGTATGAATGATTTTCAGAATAAATTGGTGAACTTCGCGACTAAAGTAGAGAGTTCAGGAGTTGCTTTTATTCTTTATTCAATTATAGGAATACTGGTATTTGGATTTATGATTAAAGCGATTAAAGCGAATGGAAACTATGGTTATTCATTCAAGGCTTCAGCACTTAGAGGCTGGATGATTCCGGTTCTATTACTTCTGTCTCTGGCAGTTCAGGCAGTTACAGAATACGTGATGAATTTTACTATCATCATCATGCCAAATGCAGGACAGGAATACTTAGACCTCATGGAACAGGCGGGTCTCGCAGGAGATGATATCAGTCTGATCATGTTAATCTATGCTGGAATTCTGGGACCTATAGTAGAGGAATTGGCTTTTAGAGGACTTTCTTTTAGATACTTAAGAGGAGCATTTGGATTCTGGACAGCGAACATCATTCAGGCAGCGATGTTTGGTTTCTTCCATATGAATCTGATTCAGGGAATCTATACTTTTGTGGTTGGCCTGATACTGGGTTATCTGGCAGAGAAGTCTGGAAATATCACAATATGTATCGTATTCCATATCTTTTTCAATACTATAGCGGGATATATAACTATTCTCCTAGAAAAAACATATATAAATCCATTTGTATATGGATTATCACTGCTGTTATCACTTTGCGTGACATATTTGGGACTTATTATTTTTTCAAATATCGTTACAAAATGGAAGGGACAGAGGATTGATCATTTAGTTTCTGATGACGATATACTAAATAGATAAATCTGTATATTTTGACAATTGTCGCGATTGACAGAAATAGTTTTTGGATATACGATTTAGATAACTATTTTTTTGTTTACAAAGGATGTAACGATGATTAAAGGGATTAATAGAACATTAGCATTGTCTCTCGCTTGTGTGCTGACAGTCACAGGCGTTATTGGTTTGCTTCCAGCAAATAGGGTAAATGCGAGAGAAGGTAAATCAGCTATCACGGTAGATGGTAAGGCTGATGACTGGAAAAAAATAACAAAACTTCCATCAAATACATCTGTCATTAAGGAATGGTCAGTATGTACAGATGATGAGAATATGTATCTCTATGTGGAATCACAGGGAAATCAGTGGAATAATGATCTGAATAATTATGAATTTGATTTCGGTAACGGAACTAAATTTAGACTTACAGGACCATTGAACGGAATTAAAGCTGACAAGCCTAGCGCAAATATGTGGTATGCAGATATTCCGGGAGCTTCTATTAAATCCAAGCCTTCAAAGAACGGTGGATTCTACGTCGGAGAGGTGTCTATCCCTCTTTCGTTTATAGGAGATTACTCTAGAGTTAATATTTCTTTATATGGTAATCAGACTGGTATGTCAGTTGCGAAAGATGATATTCCAAATGTTAGTACCGTAAAGACACCTGAGACAGAACAACAGAATCCAAATCCTGAGACACAGAATCCGGATGCTGGAAATACTGATGATCAGGGAATGACGGAGAAGCCTGTTTATGGTGGAATTAAGATAGATGGAAACTTCCAGGACTGGGATTCAGATGTAACTCCAAAGGTGACAGTAACTGATAATGACAGATTTACAGAGGCATCTGCTGTTTGGGATGGAGATTTCGTTTATATCTATGTCAAAGAGAATGAAGGAGAGTGGGAAGGAAATATCAATAATTCCACTCCAAATGCAAATGGAAACTTTGTAATTCAGACTTCAAAGAATGTCCAGACAGTTCTTCAGATTCATCGTAGTGCTTCTGGACAGGCTACTATCAAGATAGATAAGAACAAAACTACCAGATCAAATATTAAATATGGAAATCACATGTATGAGATGATGATTCCTGCTGCTGAAATAAAGGGAATTGCTTATGCTAAATATTTGAACTTTGGTATTTATACAGCTTCAGATGCGCCAGAACTCTATATTAAGAATATCAGAAATCTGGCTGGTGATAATATCGAGGAAAGTGTAGATGGATTTAAAGTCGATGGTGATTTCTCTGAATGGAATAATTATGATGGAAACCAAACTATAGATTATACAACAGCGGGAACGAGTGATGGTGGAGACGCTTTTGGCGCATTGTTCTTTAATGCAGAGGAAGGTAGAATCTATGGACATGTCCGTGAAGAAAGAAATTCCTACTTTCAGAACGATATGACTCCATTTACTATCCGTATTAATGGAGATGACGATAGAGTGTTTGCTTTTTCCGCTAGACAGACTGATAGCCAGGGAAATGTAGTATGTTCTAAAGATTATAATCTAGCACCTGGAACATATAAATTTGTGTTGGTTGATCAGAATTATCCACTTGGGGCTGAGAACAGTGCTGAGATGGATTGGTCCAATATGATAAATATCCACCATAAGAACGCCAAAGATTGGTATATGGGTGATATTATTATCACGATTAATCAGGATGGAAGCGCAGAATCTGAATTCTATTTGGATGCTGAAAGAGTAGCTGCCAGAATTAAGGATGCTTCATTTCGCCGTCTTAAACCTATGGAGGCGAAAGACATGCAGAAGGTAGAAGCTAAATTCCAGGATATCGGTGATGAGTGGATCGGATGTGCCGGTGCTTCAACTGGTCCGATTGTAGGAATTCTCCTCTGCATCGCAGTAGTCGGAGTTACACTTTATTCCAGAAAAAAGAAAAATGTTGCTGAATAAATATTTACTTCAGTTTATTTCAAAGAAGGGTCGAAATTTCGATCCTTCTTTGTTATTATTAACAGGATGCAGATTAAGTATAGAAAGGCAGTTTAGAAATTGAGTTTTGTACATCTTCATACCCATACTGAATATAGTATTCTAGACGGTTCTAACAAGATTAAAGACTACGTCGCTCGTGTCAAAGAACTCGGAATGAATGCTTGTGCCATTACCGACCACGGTGTTATGTATGGAGAAATTGAATTTTATAGAGAATGCAAGAAGAATGGTATAAATCCGATTCTAGGTTGCGAAGTCTATGTGGCACCGGGCTCACGTTTCGATCGTGAGACTGGTAGCGGCGAAGACAGGTATTATCATTTGATTCTGCTGGCTGAGAATAATCAGGGCTATGAGAACCTGATAAAGATAGTATCCTTTGGCTTTATAGATGGTTTCTATTACAAGCCTAGAGTGGATATGGAAATTCTAGAGAAGTATCATGAAGGCATCATCTGTCTATCTGCTTGTTTGGCTGGTGAGGTTGCGAGAACTATCGCCCGCGGTCAGCTCGAGGAGGCAAAGAAGGTTGCACTTCGTTTTCAGAATATCTTTGGTGAGGGAAATTATTTTCTCGAACTTCAGGATCATGGTATCCCACTTCAGAAGACTGTAAATCAGGGAATACTTATGATTCACAGAGAGATAGGCATTCCGCTCGTTTGTACGAATGACTGTCATTATACTTATCCAGAGGACGCTGATCCTCACGATATTCTCCTTTGTATTCAGACAGGAAAAAGTGTCTCTGACGAGAACAGAATGCGATACGTCGGAGGACAGTATTACGTCAAATCGGAAGATGAGATGCTTAGGCTTTTTCCGTATGCGCCTGAAGCACTGGAAAACACCCAGGCTATCGCTGACAGATGTCATGTCGATATCGAGTTTGGAAATACAAAACTGCCTCATTTCGAGGTTCCAGAAGGGTATGACAGCTGGTCATACCTTAATAAACTATGCTCTGATGGTCTGGGAAAAAGATACGGCGAGGACGCGCCGAAATACCGCGAACGTCTGGACTATGAGCTGGGCGTCATAAAGGAAATGGGTTATGTCGACTACTTCCTGATCGTTTGGGACTTCATAAACTATGCAAAGAGAAATGGTATCCCTGTTGGACCGGGTCGAGGAAGTGCTGCAGGTTCTATCGTTAGTTACGTGATTGAGATTACAGACATAGATCCTATCAAATATAACTTGATCTTTGAGCGATTCCTGAATCCGGAACGAGTATCCATGCCCGATATCGATATCGACTTTGACCCGGAACGACGTGGTGAAGTCATAAACTATGTCGTAGAAAAATACGGCAAAGAGTGTGTTACACAGATCGTAACTTTCGGTACGATGAAGGCAAAGGGAGTAGTGCGTGATGTCGCTAGAGTTTTGGATATGCCTTATGCTTTTGGTGACGCGATTTCAAAGAGCATTCCAAATGAGCTCGATATCACTATCGAAAAGGCTCTCGAGATGAATCCTGAATTAAAGAGTCGTTACGAGATGGAAGAGGATGTAAAAAAGGTAATCGACATCTCTATGCGTCTCGAAGGCTTGCCTCGAAACATCGGTATGCATGCAGCCGGTGTAGTTATCGCGCAGAAACCTATGTATGAGTTCGTTCCAGTTGCACGTGGTGCGGAAGGTTCGCTCATCACACAGTATGAAAAAACAACTATCGAAGAGCTGGGACTTCTGAAGATGGACTTCCTGGGCCTTCGAAATCTGACGGTAATCCAGGATGCAGTGGAACTTGCTAACCGTAGGGAAGGTGTATCACTGGATATAAATGAGATTGATTATTCAGATAAGAAAGTATATGATCTCATCAGTTCTGGACATACAGAAGGAATCTTCCAGCTTGAAAGTGCAGGTATGAAGTCCTTCATGAAGGAGCTTTCTCCAAATAGCTTAGAGGATGTCATCGCCGGCATTTCACTGTATCGTCCGGGTCCTATGGATTTCATTCCTAGATATATAAAGGGAAAGAATGACGTGGATTCTATCAGCTATGACACTCCAGAGCTCGAGCCTATTCTTTCACCTACTTATGGTTGTATCGTCTACCAGGAGCAGGTTATGCAGATAGTACGAGACCTCGCCGGATACTCCATGGGACGTTCTGATCTCGTTCGTCGTGCGATGAGTAAGAAAAAGGGTGACGTCATGGAGAAGGAGCGTCACAACTTCGTCTATGGAAATCCAGAAGAGGGAGTTATGGGATGCGTGAAAAAAGGTATTCCAGAAGACGTTGCAAACAAAATCTATGATGAGATGATAGATTTCGCGAAATATGCTTTTAACAAGTCTCATGCGGCCTGTTACGCATATGTAGCTTATATGACTGCATATCTAAAGACTTATTTTCCTGTCGAGTTTATGGCGGCCCTCATGACCTCAGTTCTCGACAATACATCGAAGATTTCACAGTACATAGCTGTATGTAGAGATCTAAATCTAGAAGTCCTTCCACCGGATATTAATGCGGGAGAAGGCAAGTTTACAGTAGATAATGGCCAGATTCGATTTGGAATGTGTGCCATCAAATCAATCGGTATGCCGGTTGTTGATGCTATTGTGAACGAAAGAAGAGCAAATGGAGAGTATACTTCATTGCAGGAATTCCTGGAGAGACTGGGAAGCAAGGTGAACAAACGTGCCGTTGAAAACCTGATAAAGGCTGGCGCGCTCGACTGTCTGCCTGGAAACAGAAGACAGAAGATTATGATGTTTGCACCTATTATGGATTCTCTGTCAAAAGATAGTAAGAACACTATCGAAGGACAGATGAGTCTACTCGATTTCGCTTCAGAAGAGACAAAGAAAGCTTTGGAAATCAAGTTTCCAAATGTCGAAGACTTTGAGAAAGTTATGAAGCTGGGATTCGAGAAAGAAGTCCTGGGTATTTATATCAGCGGCCATCCGCTGGAAGAGGATGAAGAGCTTATGGCGAAAAATGTCACAGCTCATTCATATGATTTTTACCTGGATGATGAAACGAATAAATGCACGGTAAACGATGGCGCTGATGTGGTCATCGGAGGCATGATTACTTCAAAGACGATAAAATTTACAAAGAAGAATCAGGCGATGGCATTTATTACGTTAGAAGACCTGTTTGGCAGCGTGGAGGTTATCATCTTCCCACGAGATTATGAGAAGAACAAACATCTCATCGAAGAAGATAACCGAGTTTTTATAAAGGGACGAGTTCAGGCGGATGAGGATAAAGATGCGAAACTCATCTGTTCACGAATGGTATCCTTTAACGACGTTCCGTTGGATATTTGGATTCGCTTCAAAAACCGGGAGGAGTACGAACTGTCGGTAGATGAATTAGAGGCAATTCCTTATGATTCGCATGGTAGAGAGCGCATAGTTATCTACCTCGAAGAGGAAAAAAATCGGAAAATTATGCCGCATTTTTATTCAATTTCAAACAACTCAGACTTGATGAATAGACTTGTTGAAAAGCATGGTCAAAAAAATGTCATAGTCGTTGAGAAACAGATTGAATTCGGCCGCGAAAGAGTTTAAAATATCTACGGATATAAAAGGTAAAAAGATTAAATAGTAGTTAGTTAATTGGAGGACAAATTATGGCAAATCAGGTGAAGAGAGTCGGTGTTCTGACTAGTGGTGGAGATGCACCAGGAATGAATGCAGCAGTTAGAGCTGTTGTACGTCAGGGTATTGCTAGAGGGGTAGAAGTATATGGTATTCGCCGTGGTTTTGCAGGTCTCCTTCAGGAAGAGATGGGTCCTATGGAAGCACACAGTGTTTCAGATATCATCTCACGAGGAGGAACAATCCTTCAGACAGCTCGTTGTCTAGAATTCCTCGAAGAGGAATATCAGCAGAAGGCTGCCGACATTTGTAGAAAGCATGGTTTGGATGCAATCATCACTATCGGTGGTGACGGATCTTACAAGGGTTCTAGAAACCTTAAGAACCATGGTATCAATACAATTTCATTACCTGGAACTATCGATTTGGATATCGCTAGTACAGATTACACAATCGGTTTCGATACAGCTGTTAACACAGCTATGGAAGCTATCGACAAGATCAGAGATACATCTACATCACATGAGAGATGTTCTATCGTAGAGGTAATGGGACGTGGCGCTGGTTACATCGCTATGTGGTGTGCTATCGCTAACGGTGCTGAAGATGTACTTCTTCCAGAAAACTTTGATTATGATGAGCAGAAGATTGTAAATCACATCATCGAAGGAAGAAAGAAAGGAAAGCAGCACCACCTAATCATCAATGCCGAAGGTATCGGTCACTCAAGCTCTATGGCAAAGAGAATCGAAGCTGCTACAGGTATTGAGACTAGAGCAACAATCCTCGGATACATGCAGAGAGGTGGTTCACCTACTGCTAGAGATAGAGTTTACGCTTCAACTATGGGAGCTATGGCTATCGACCTTCTTCTCGAAGGACAGGAACAGAGAGTTATCGGATGGAGAGATGGAAAGTTCATCCATACAGATTTGGACGAAGCACTTGCTATGCAGAAGGCTGTTGATCCATATCAGCTTGAGCTTTGCACAACTCTTACAGATTAATTTGGTTTTATGATTAAAAGTTTATCGAATTCAAAAATTAAACATGTAATCAAACTTCGTGAGAAGAGAAGAGACAGACGAAATGAAGGCCTTTTTGTATCAGAAGGCCTTCGTATCGTTTTAGAGACTCCTTTGAATTTATTGAAGGAGCTTTATATCGCTGAGTCTTTTTTCAAAGATAATACGAAGATGGATTTGTTGTTAGAATATCTAGGAGTAACTATTCCAAATCTGTCAGGAGATGGGATGGCTACTCTTAATCTTTGTGCAAACGAAATTCAAATTGGTCTCGTCTCAGATGAAGTCATGAAAAAGATGGCAGACACGGATAGTCCGCAAGGTATTCTGGCAGTTTCAGAGATTCCGAGGCATTCTTTTTCCGAGCTTCTTCAGAAAAAGCCAGGGGCTTTTATCCTACTGGAAGATGTGCAGGATCCTGGAAACCTGGGAACTATAATTCGTACCGCTGAGGGCGCCGATATCACTGGTGTGATTATGACAAAGCAGACGGTGGATTTGTTTTCACCGAAGGTGGTGCGCGCTACGATGGGAAGTATCTTTAGGGTTCCTTTCTATGTGACAGAGGATTTGCATGAGACGATGAAGGAACTTCAGAGTCAGGGTGTGAAACTTTATGCGGCGTATCTCGGTGGCGAGCGTGAGTACGATGAGGTTGATTACACAACTGATGTGGGATATCTCATCGGAAATGAAGGCAACGGATTGAAACGGGAGACTGCAATGCTTTCGGATGAGCTGATTTCCATCCCGATGGGTGGACAGCTGGAATCGCTGAATGCGGCTATGGCATCTGGAATATTGGCATATGAGATAAAGAGACAGAGAAGACATGAGAATTTGGTTTAAAGAGTGGAAAGACAATCATATGATACGTGATAAAGTCGTTTCAGTAGATGGCGATGATACACGTACTCACAAGATTTTAAAGGCTATAGATGAAGTGTGCATGGAGTTTGATTTGTCACATCCGACTTGGCTTGATATGACTATCAGAGACTTCAAAGCACATGCAAAAGCCAGGTTTACTAAAGATTGTTTTGTAGAAGATGTAGAGTTCGATTTTCTAGAAATCCACGTGTTGGATGAGGACTATTAAATTTAATAGTAATTTTACTTTTTTCGCTATATTATCATGATATAATATCTCGCGGTGATTAAGGTAGATTACAGGGGAATAGTACAGTGACAGAGAATGAATATTTAACTGACAGTGCGGATGCATGGAACACTTTCATGCTCTTGTACAGCTCAGCTTTAAAGGAAATGAGCACTAAGGTTGAGATTCTAAATGATGAGTTTCAGCATGTGCATCAGTACAACCCAATAGAATATGTTAAGAAGAGACGAAAGAGTCCTGAAAGTATTGTAAAGAAATTACAGAGACATAATCTCGAAGTTTCAGTAGAGAACATGGTTGAACATGTAAACGATGTAGCGGGGATTCGTATCGTTTGTTCTTTTACTTCAGATATCTATCGTTTGGCCGAGATGATTGCATCTCAGGATGATTTGACAGTTCTCGAAGTAAAGGATTATATCAAATATCCAAAGGCTTCTGGATACAAAAGCTATCATATGATAGTAACTGTACCGGTATTCTTATCAGATCGAGTGGTTGATACTAAAGTAGAAGTTCAGATTAGAACTATTGCGATGGACTTCTGGGCATCTCTCGAACACAAGATTTATTACAAATTCGAAGGAAATGCTCCTTCGTATATTAGCAAGGATTTGCGCGAGTGTAGTGCAATCGTATCTATGCTGGATGCCAAGATGCTTTCACTGAACGAAGCAATTCTCGAAGCAAAACGAGAACAGGGTGATTCAGCGCCAGAAGCGATGGATGACGTTAGAAATAATACTGTAGTTAATAATGTAGATGATGACAATCTATCTCTGTTTTCAAAATTTAAATCATAGATTAGATTAGTATGGCGCCGAGCCGCGATAAATCGCGGCCCGTGTCTGTTTTTGTGTTTTTTGCGCTGCTTTTTGTGATGGGGTGTAGTGGTGTGGTGTGAAATCAGGAAAAGCTTCAGTTTCACACTATCATTTCAAGAATTTATATGGTGTGAAAAGCAAGAAATAGTTAATCTCACACCAGTGGTTTCTTTAAGGCGTGGTGTGAAATTGAGAATTTGTTTGGATTCACACTATTACTTCAATCTCTGTGGTGGTGTGAGATTAGCGAAAGGCGCAGTTCCACACTAGTGCTTGAAATGAGGTATGGATGTGTAATCCAGGAAAAGCAGAGATTCACATCAATTTATTTGACTTGCTTTATGTTTTAGGTGTTAATCGAGTGTTCGCTCCGCTCACAGAGTGGGATTGGTGCGAGAACGCAGGATACTGATATATGTTTGCTTGGCTGATTATATTCATCAAAGAAAGCAGCCTGTCAAGGACGTAGCCTTCGGTGGCTTCGCCATCCTTGACAGGCTGTTTTTTTGATGAAAAGCTGTGATCAAGCAAACATAATAGATTTCTTTTGCGGAGTCAGCCGCACTTGATTAATTTAAGTTGGCTCTAGGAAAGGCGGGGCGTGCGAAGTCATGTGAAAGCTTAACGACTTCTTGATCCACATGAACTTTGGATTGGCAGGGAAAGTGGAACCTACGGATAATCGACGATTTAGGTGGAATATTTCGTAGGTTGCGGAGCTAACTTGATTGGTAGGAAAGTGAAACCTACGGAAAATTGGCGATTTAGGTGGAATATTTCGTAGGTTGTGGAGCTGACTTGCTAGGTAGGAAAGTCGAACATACGGAAAATTGGCGATTTAGGTGGAATATTTCGTAGGTTGCGGAACTGACTTGCTAGTTGAGAAAGTAAAACCTACGGTAAATAGACGCTTAACGCACTAAATTTCGTATGTGGGGTCCCAGTAGCGAGCTTGCGAGCGTTTAATTCTAGAGATTTATGCATATTTATAGCGCCGAGCCGGTGAAACATCGTTTTTGTTTCGTTTCTAGAAACAAAAACAATGTTTCAAACCGCTGATCGGTGCTAGTATAGGCAAAACTATAAATTACAACGCTCACACCAAGTTTCCGCTGATCGGCGCTAATACAAGCAAACCTATAAATTGCAACGCTTGCACCAACCTTCCCTTGTCTATTTTCTGTTTATGAAATATAATTTCAATATAAACGCATATTCTTGATTTAAAAATTTCACAATTTTAAACTATAGGTAGGTAATAAATATGGAAACCGGATTATTCTTTAAAATCAAAAACTACGAGGATTATGCTAGTTCTGCGGAAAAGGACTTTATTGTCAAGCTTGCAAAGAACCCGGAAGCTTTCGTGGGTAAGAACTTGAAAGAAATCGCCGAAGAGACTTTTTCTTCAGAGGCGACTATCTATCGTCTGTGCAGGAAACTGGGCTATAAAGGGTTTAAAGATTTTCAGCAGGCTCTGATATTTGAGACAGCCATCATGTACGAAAGTGCAAAGGCTTCTATGGAAGATATCGTCCCTGGAATGAAGACAGAAGATGTTATCCGCAGAGTAACCTTGAAAAACATCGATTCCCTCGAGATGTCGATGAAGCTAGTCCGTAGCGAAGACGTCGATAAGTGCATAGAACTTATTGATAATGCAAAAAACATTAATCTGTTTGGAGTAGGTTCTTCACTTCTCGTAGCGAGAGATTTTTACCTGAAGCTGATTCGTGTAGGAAAGCTTTGCAACGTAAATGATGATTTGCATGCGCAGATTCTCTATGCAAAGACATCTACCCCTGATGACCTCGCAATTATCATCAGTTATTCAGGTTTGACAGAAGAAATGATCGAGTGCGCGAAAACCGTGAAACAAAATGGCGGAAAGGTTATCGCGATTACACGTTCGTCCGGTTCCCAGCTAGGAAAGCATGCAGATGTGGTTCTAGGTGTAGCGGCTACTGAGCTGCTCGTTAGAAGCGGCGCGATGTCTTCACGAATCTCGCAGCTTAACATCGTAGATATTCTATACGTAGCTTATATCGATAAGCATTACGATGAGTTGCATGATACTTTTGCTAAAACTCAGATCTCGAAAATAGAGTAGCAGGGAAAAAATCTACCTCCTTCGCTATTCTGCCTAATAGAGATTCTGGTTTGGAATAGAACGGAAAGGAGGAGAAGGATTATGTTGGACCTTTCAAAGTTAGCAACAGAACAGCGAAATCCAAACACTTTGGATTTAGACCAGATGAGTCCTATGGACATCGTTACTACGATGAACGATGAGGATGAAAATGTTGTAAAAGCTGTGAAAGAGGTCGTGTCAGAAGTGGCAAAAGCTATCGAACTAGCGACAGATAGTTTGAAGCGCGGAGGACGTCTGATTTATATCGGCGCCGGAACGAGCGGAAGACTAGGTGTTCTGGATGCGGCGGAATGTCCGCCTACATTTGGAGTTTCTGACAAGCTGGTTGTGGGTTTGATAGCTGGTGGGGAACAGGCTTTTTTGAAGGCTATCGAAGGAGCTGAAGACAGTCACACACTTTGTCAGCAGGAATTGGAACAAATCAATCTATCTGATAAAGATACTGTAGTTGGCTTGGCAGCAAGTGGTAGAACGCCATATGTAATTTATGGACTTAAGTTTGCAAACAGTATAGGTGCTCATACTATCGCAATTAGTTGCAACAAAGGTAGTGAGATTTCAAAAGAAGCAAAGGTTGCAATCGAACCAGTAGTAGGACCAGAAGTCTTGACCGGATCTACCAGACTTAAATCCGGAACGGCTCAAAAGATGATTCTAAACATGATTTCTACTGGTAGCATGATTGGAATCGGAAAAGTTTACAAGAATCTGATGGTAGATGTCCAGCAGACGAATGAAAAGCTGGTTGTAAGAGCTCAAAACATCACGATGGAGGCTACCGGATGCACCAGAGACGAGGCAAAGAAGGCACTTGAACAGGCCGATGGTTCGGTAAAAGTTGCTATCGTTATGATTCTAAAGAGTTGTGATGCAGCCACCGCGAGGGATAGTTTAGAGAAGTCACAAGGGAAAGTTCGAGAAGCTTTAAAGTGATTTCAGGGAGATGGACCTTTAAGGTCATATGAAAAAGGTAATAAGATTTGCATTAAGGAGGGTTTATTATGAATTGGGAGGAAATTAGTAAAGAATTACTTAGCCTTCTAGGAGGAAAGACCAACATCAAGAGTAACATGGCATGTATGACTAGACTTCGTGTCGGAGTCAAAGATGTCACAAGGGTAGATGTCGAGGCTATTAAGCAGGTTGAAGGCGTCATGGGAGTCGTAGAGTCAGATACGATCCAGATCGTATTTGGACCAGGCAAAGTTAACAAAGTGCTGGAAGCTTTTTCCGCATTGACCGGTATCAAAGGTGAAGTAACTGATGAAGATGTGACAGACGTTGCAAGGGAGAACAAGGCTGCTCAGAAAGCAAAGTATGACAAGCCTGTTCAGAATTTCCTGAAGAGAATCGCAAACATCTTCGTTCCTTTGCTTCCAGGTATCATCGCTGCCGGACTTATCAATGGTTTGATAAACGTAATCAACGTTTCATCAGGTGGCGCGCTTTCAGGTGTTTGGTGGTATGAATGCATCCATACGATGGGTTGGGCACTTTTTGCATACCTGCCTATCTTTGCCGGATACAACGCAGCTAGAGAATTCGGTGGTTCACCAATCCTCGGTGGTATTGCTGGTGCTATGTGTATCGCAAATACAGCTATGCCTCTCTTAGCAGGATATGGCGAAAAAGCTGTACAGATTAAACTTCCTATGACAGGAGCGGTTTATAACCCAGCTGGCGGTGGACTGATTGCAGCACTTATCGCAGGTGTATTCTTTGCATTCCTTGAGAAAAAGATCAGAAAAGTTATGCCTAGCCTGATTGATACTTTTATCAGTCCTTTACTCGTACTGATTATCGGTAGCTTGGCAGTAGTTATCGTAATCCAGCCACTCGGCGCAGTGCTTACAAAAGGCATCTACGCAGTAATGGATTTCGCATATGTAAAGATGGGCTTCGTAGGTGGATATATCCTTTCAGCAGGATTCCTTCCACTCGTTGCAGTTGGCTTACATCAGGCACTTACACCTATCCATGCTATGCTTAACGACCCATCAGGCCCAACAAATGGTATCAACTATCTGCTTCCTATCCTGATGATGGCAGGTGGTGGCCAGGTCGGCGCAGGACTTGCACTTTACATGAAGACAAAGAACCAGAAACTTAAGAGATTCATTCGTGACTCAATTCCAGTAGGTATCCTCGGTGTAGGTGAGCCACTTATGTACGCTGTAACACTTCCTCTTGGTAAAGCATTCATTACAGCTTGCCTCGGAGCTGGCTTCGGTGGTATCGTAGCTTCACTTTGCCATGTTGGAACAGTTTCACAGGGTGTTTCAGGACTCTTTGGATTGCTTATCGTTGAACCAGGACATCAGCTTCAGTATGTAATAGCTATGCTTTGCGCATACCTTGGCGGTTTCGTGCTCACATGGTTCTTTGGTGTTGACGAGAACAGAATTAACGACATTTACGGCGAAAACTAATATTAAGGTGATTTATGGAAACAGGAATATCGATTTACCTATCTTCGGGTATGGACTTTAATCTACAAATCATAGAGAAGGCAAAACAGGCAAATGTTAGACATGCATTTACTTCTATGCATATCCCGGAAGAGGATGGCGATGATTATCGAAAAAATGCTACCTCACTTTTGAAAGCATGCCAGGAAGCGGGACTAGACATGACTATTGACGTGGATCCTACGACACCTGAGAAATTGGGATTGGCTCGTATGGAAGACTTGTTAGATTTGGGCGTCCATTCAATCCGTCTGGATTTTGGATTTGAAGATCGAGATGTTGTAGAACTCTCTAAGCATTTTAGATTAGTCTGGAATGCTTCCACAGTTTCATATGAAGATATTCGAAGATGGGAAAAGCTTGGAATTGATATTTCGAATTTCAAAGGATGTCATAATTACTATCCTAAACCTTATACAGGTTTGTCACTTGAGAAGGTTAGAGAGATTAATTCCGGCTTAAAAGCAGCAGGTTTTACGACTGAAGCTTTCGTGCCAGGAAACAAAATTTTGAGAGGACCACTCAAGGAAGGGCTCCCTACAGTCGAAAATCATCGAAACTGCAAAAATTTTCTACTAAATATGCTAGAACTTTATGATGCAAAGTGTGATATAGTATATATAGGCGATTGTGATATAGCAGAGGAAGACTGGATGAGACTGCGTGACTTGTCCGCTGGATTTATCAAGCTTACTTCCCCAGATTTAAAATTAGACTATTTTAAATCTATTATCATGCATGATAGACCAGATTCGTCGGCGTATGTCATAAGAGCTGTTGAATCAAGGCTGTGGGATAGAGTAGAGCACATTCATCCGGAGAACACGATTGATATGGAAGTGGGTTCCATTTGTATATCAAACGAGAAATACCTCCGGTATGAAGGAGAACTCGAAATATGCCGTGAGCCACGTAATAACGACGGTCGTGTTAATGTCGTTGGTCATGTTGATGGTAGAGACCTTAAATATTTACCATACATTAAGGATGGCATGGGCTTCATGCTATCCTAACCCCAAACCAAATTCTCAGTATGAGAAATCCTCCCGATAATAGCATCCCCTGCTATCGGGGGGATTTTCGTATCTTTCGTTGAAAAAAATCCCCTAAACGTTTAAACTATCCGAGTATGTAATTTTAAGACTAGGAGGAAAAAGATGAATTCAAAAGTTAATGAGTGGATCGATTCTCACAAGGACGATCTGGTTAATGATATTATCGAACTATGTTCTATTGATTCTGTAAAGGGAGAAGCTGAAGAAGGCAAGCCTTTTGGACCTGGACCATATGCTGCACTTCATAAGGCTATGGAACTTACAGAGAAATACGGCTTCGAAACAAAGAACTATGATAACTATGTAGCAGCAGCTGACTTCGACACTGAACTTCCACGTTCACTCGATATGCTTGCACATACTGACGTCGTTCCAGCAGGAGAGGGATGGACAGTAACTGAGCCATTCAAGCCTATTATCAAAGATGGCCGTATCTATGGTCGTGGAACATCTGACGACAAAGGACCTATGCTTTGTGCACTCTACGCTATGCGTGCTATCAAAGAGTCAAGCGTTTCATTGAAAAAAGGTGTCCGTCTGATTATGGGTGCCGATGAAGAATGTGGTTCTTCAGATATCGAAAAGTATTATGAGGTAGAGCCTGAAGCTGAGATGACTTTTTCTCCTGATGCAGAGTTCCCTCTTATCAATATTGAAAAAGGTCACTTCAACGGAACACTTTTCAAGGATTTCGCTGAGGATACAAAGCTCCCTAGAGTAACATCTCTCGTAGCTGGTGTAGCAGCAAATGCTGTCCCACAGAAGGCGGTACTTAAGTTTGAAGGACTCGATATCGACTCAGTTCAAGCTGCTATGGATGAAGTTGCTAAAGCTTGCGAAGTTGAGATTACAAAGACAGCTGATGATGAAATCACAGTTGTAGGAACAGGTGCTCATGCATCTACACCTGAGCTTGGTAAGAATGCAGGTCTCGCAGCTATCGAGCTTATCAAAGCACTTCCACTCGCAGAGTCAGAACAGCTTAAGATGGTATCAAAGGTAACTGACCTGTTCCCATACGGTGTAACAGATGGTTTTGGTATTGGTATCAAGATGTGCGATGAAGAGTCTCATGATCTAACAAATACATTAGATCTCTTTGAAATCACACCTACACATATCGAATTTACTTTCGATTCCCGTACACCTATTATGGCTACAAAGGAGAATTGCCAGGATGTCGCACAGGCAGCTATCGAGGCAGCAGGATTTGAATTTAAGACAGCGGGTATGATTGAACCTCATGTAGTTCCTGGTGATAGTGAGTTCGTACAGACACTTCTCAAGTCTTATGAGAATATAACAGGACTTAAGGGCGAATGCCTCGCTATCGGCGGTGGTACTTATGTTCATGAGTTAAAGAACGGAGTTGCTTTTGGAGCAGTTCTTCCAGATATCGATACTAGAATGCACGGAGCAGACGAGTTCTTTGATATAGATAACATCGTAATCGCTACTAAAGTATATGCAGAAGCTATCTTGAATCTCTGTGCATAATAACTGTTTTTTGAAAAAAGCATAATCTTATAAAACCCAAGGTGATTTAGAATCGCTTTGGGTTTTATTTTTGGTTTATAAATAGACAGACAATTATAAAAGATTTGTGAAGAAATCGGATTATTATTGAAAGGGGTAGAATAAAGATGTTACATTCCTAATGGGTAATATTTTTGAAAATAAATTATAGAAAGGGGCATACGTATGAAGGGACTTTATAAGAGAGTAGGAGCTGGATTATTAGCATTTGTATTGGTATTTACTTATGCTTTAATTCTGGTTCCTTCAAAAACTGTTAAAGCTGCTGGTTCTGCTATTTTGATAAAGAGTGGATCTATAAGTATGGAAGGAACTAATACCTCCAGAAATATGGCAGTAGGTAAAGATGGAACGATTCATGTCGTTTACAAGGAAAATGGAGGAATTTATTACACTAAGAGTACTAATTCTGGAGCTACATTTAGCACCCCAGTAAAGGTAGTTGATGATGGAAGTGAAGCAGAAGTAGCCGTTTCATCAAATGGACGTGTGTTTGTTTCATATTGTTCTGGTTCGAATGGTTATATTGCATATAGTGATAATGGAACTTCATTTAAAGCTGTAGAATTAAGCACAGCAGGAGGCAATCAGAGCATTCATATGGCTACAGATGGAGACCATGTTTATGCAGTAAATCGTAGAGGTACTACGTTCTGGTATAGTTCAGATAAAGGAGTTACTTTCAATAAACATGAGAATTGGGAGGGCCATGTTTATTCAGATGTTTTAGTAGATGCTTCAACTCATAATGTAATTGTAATCAAGGATCAGCCACAGCTTTTTATCAGGTATAGTACAGATTATGGCAAAACTTTCTCTAATGAGGTGCCTGTTCCTGATCAGGAGAATCAGGTAAGTGTATCCTATTCAACTGCAGCATGCGGTAATGGAAAAGTATATATTGCCGGCGAAAATAGAGAGATGTATTTGATAGATTATAAATCAGCAAAATGCGAAACATCATATTTAGTAGGGCGTGCTGCTCTTAATCCAGAGAATCCTGAGCAGGAAAATCCTGAGAATACTGAGATTGAAAGCACATCTAGATCACTTAGTGCAGATAACTCAGGTCATGTAATTGCTGGATATTCTATGGGTGGTAAGGTTTATTATCAGTACAGTACTGACAAAGGTGCAAGCTTCAGTGATCCTATTGAAGTAGGTACTGCAGACGGAGCAAATGCTGCTATTAATACAAAGACAGGTGATGTGCTATTCCTGTTTACAGATAAAGAAGGATTGAAGCTTTACAATGTGGTTGGTGGTGTAACAGGTGGTTCAGCTCAGCCGGCTACACCAGAAGTAAGTGGTCGTGATGGTGCAGTAGATGCTGAGACTTTGAAGGAAGAATATTCAGATAAAACACCTGCAACAGACAGTGCAGCAAATGACGCAGGACTTAATGCTGCTCAGGTAGTAGATCTCTTATCAGGAAGTGATACAGCAGCTCAGGAAGCGTTAGTAGAGAAGGCTGTTGCAAAGGGCCATCTTACATTAAATATCAAGACAGATAAATCTAAAGAGATTAAAGCAAAAGTAGATGTTTCAGCAACTCTCCTTTCAGCTCTTACAGCTAGAGAAATGATGGACGGACTTCTCGGCCTCGATAATATTACAATCGACCTGGAAGTAAAGGTAACAAATGCAACAGATGTTCCAAAGGCAGTTTCAAATGCTGTAGAAGCAAAGAAGGCAACTGGTGAAGAACTCTTCTACTTTGATGCAGATATGTTCCTTACAAAGAATGGAACAGACAAAGAAGCACTTACAGAGTTCGGTTCAAACAAGATTGAAATTACAATAGATATTCCAGAAGCTATCCGTGGTGCAAACAGAGTGTTCAGACTCATCAGAACACATACGGATATTGCAACAGGAAATCTCGAAGTAGATGTTCTCGAAGATCAGGACAAGGAAGCAAATACATTTACACTTTCTACAAATAAGCTTTGTACATTAGCATTTGCATACAAATCAGCTGATCTGAAGAGCCCAAAGACAGGCGCAGATGCACTTCCATTTGCAATGATTCTGATGTCATTTGCAGCAGTTGCGTTTGTAGTTGTTGCAAAGAAGTATCAGAGATAATCAGGAAAAAGTGTAGAAGCAAAGTTTTTTTGACGAAAACTGATTAATTTTTTATAAAATCTCCCGATTTATTGTCCTTCTACGAAAACTATTGAGTACAATAGTGTTTATAGTATTTATGGGGAATAAAGAGGGAGATTTTTAATGTCCACATTGAACATTATTCAGATTTCGTTAGAAGCATGGGGCGCGGTTTTTTGTTTTGTTACCATGCTCGTGACGATGTATAGGTCAAAGAAACGCGCAGGAAAGCTGCTTGGTAAAGCACTTTTTATTAATGCGCTTATTTTGGTATTTGATGCTTTGTGCTACATCTATCGTGGTGATACATCTAAAGTCGGCTTTGTTGCAGTCCGCGTGTTTAACTATCTGGTTTTTATGAATCAGTTTATTCTGCTGGCATTTGTGGCAGAGTATATCTATCAGATACTTACCGATCGTGGACTTACCAGTAATCGAAAAAAGATCAATTCAGTAATGATAGTTGCCGTCTTCGGAATGCTTTTAGTCACGATATCGCAGTTCGTTCCGTTCGTTTATAGTTTTGATGACGAGAATTGCTATTATCGTATGAATGGCTGGTATTTCATAATAGCTTTGCATGTTCTGTTGCTGTCACTAGGAACTATAGTAGTTCTCTTGAAGAGAGATAAGCTCCAGGTTCGAGAGCGTCGAGCTTTGTACTCATATATCTACATGCCGTTGATTATGTTGCTCATTCAGACTTGTTTCTATGGCATGTCGCTGATTAACCTCGGTACGACTTTGTCGTTGATTGCAATGTATATCTCAAACGAAATCGAGGAAATCGAGGAATATTCCCGTATGAAGGTTGAGCTTTCGGAACAGATAGCTGAGACTGAGCGTCAGTCTGCAGAAGCAGAGAAACAGAGAGCAGAAGCTGAGAAGAGAAAACTCGATTCTGAGCGCAGTATGCACGTCGCATTCGAGAACAAGATGAACCTGCTCCTCGGTCAGATGCAGCCGCATTTCGTCTACAATTCTCTCGCGACTATTCGCGCATTAGTGTCGGTTGATCCAGATGGAGCTATAGAGACTATAGACCATTTTTCGAGTTATCTACGTAAAAGTCTCGCGATAACAGATGGAACGAAGCTGGTTCCTTTTTCCGAAGAGCTTCAGCTGATTGAAGACTATCTCTACATGGAGAAACGCCGCTTCGGCGACAAAGTAAACATCGAGCGTGACATCCAGACGACTGATTTCAAAGTCCCGCCGCTCGCGATTCAGACTCTCGTAGAGAATGCGGTTCGACATGGCATTCGTGCAAAAAATAATCCTGGAACCATTACTATTTCCACATATGAAGATGAAGCAAAGTATTATGTTGAAATTAAAGATGATGGAGTCGGATTTGACACACTGGTGAAGTCTGATGGTAAGCACCATATAGGAACTGCGAGTACCAGGGCGAGAGTAAAGGAACTTCTCGGGGGAAAGATGGTTATTCAGAGTGCGCTCGGCGCAGGTACGAGGATTACTGTTCACATTCCAAAGCGTGTGTAGGTAATTTGTTTGGGAGGATATTGAACTAGTTCTAAAGTATTTATTAATCTATTTAATTTGTAGCAAAAGTGTGCCACTTTTGTTGCACTTGACATCTTATAATGAGTTCACAGATAGAGAGAGGAATGAAATTTAGTTTTTGATGGAGAGGTGATAGAATGACTTTTGGATTAGTTATGATATTATTAGTTCTATTAATTGGACTCGGTGTTACAGAGCCGGATGCTCGTTTTGATGAAGAGAATATTTGGCAGTGAACGGAGTAGTAATGATGACAATTAAATATAGTATATATAGATAAAACCACAGTGTGAGCTGTGGTTTTTTCTATTTTTATGGATTTGTTAGTTTTATTATTTCATGAATTGGTCAAACGCTTTTGGTTTTTATTATTTCATGAATTGGTCAATTGCTTTGTTCATATGGTGGATGGCTTCCTGATCATTTTCTGCGACAGCTTCTACGATACAATGATCGAGATGCTCTTTTAGGAGAGCTTTTCCAGCATTATTGATTTCGGAGCGAACAGCAGCGAGCTGTATTAGCACGTCGGCACAGTCTTTGCCATCTTCCATCATTCCTTTAACAGAGTTCAGATGCCCGATAGCACGTGAAATGCGATTGATGATTTTCTTCATTTCTTTTGGGTCATGAGTGTGACCGTGCTCTGTATGATGACCATGCTCGTGTTCACTCTCATGTGAGTGATAGTGAATTCCATCATGTGTGTGCATGTGTTTATCATGTATGTGATTTTGCTCATCGTGTGTGTGATTATGTTTTGAGTCTGACATGTTTAATCCCCTTTATGTTCAAAATTTCGCAGTTAAGTATATCATATTTTGAAGGAATAGCAATTTTTTGATGAAATGGTGTGATCAAGCAAACATAATAGGATACCCCTGCGGCGCAGCCGCACTTAAAATGAGGTATGGTGTGAAATCAGGAAAAGCTTCAGTTTCCCACCATCATTTCAAGATTTTATTTGGTGTGAAAAGTAAGAAATAGTTAATCTCACACCAGTGACTTTTTTGAGGCGTGGTGTGAAATAGAGGAAATGCTAGGTATCACACCATCACATTTGGCTCTTTGGTGGTGTGAGATTAACGGAAGGTGCAGTATCACACTAGTGCCTGAAATTAAGGCTGGTGTGTAATCCTGGAAAATCAGAGATTCACACCAAATCTTTTGACTTGCTTTATGCTTTAGGTGTTAATCGAGTGTTCGCTTCGCTCACAGAGTGGACTTTGTTCCCGATGGTTTAGGCAAGATTCTAAGTTGTGTGCATGCGTACAAAATGAGGTATTGTGTGAAATTAGGAAAAGCTTCAGTTTCACACCATCATTTCAAGATTTTATTTGGTGTGAAAAGTAAGAAATAGTTAATCTCACACCAGTGACTTTTCTGAGGCGTGGTGTGAAATAGAGGAAATGCTAGGTATCACACCATCACATTTGGCTCTTTGGTGGTGTGAGATTAACGGAAGTAGTAGTTTCACACTAGTGCCTGAAATGAGGTATGGTGTGAAATCAGGAAAAGCTTCAGTTTCCCACCATCATTTCAAGATTTTATATGGTGTGAAAAACAAGAAATAGTTAATCTCACACCAGTGGTTTC
>JAZNMP010000024.1:0-60276 GCA_045579705.1 Lachnospiraceae bacterium | reverse complement strand
ATGAACGATGGATTTGTATACTAAGTTACCTGCATGGATATCAGTGAAAATAAGTACATCCGCATCACCTGCAACCTTTCGTCCGAGTGCGCCCTTTTCTTCTGCACGTTCTTTGTATAAAGCGATATCCATGGTAAGAGGTCCGTCGATGATACATCCTGTAATCTTTCCTTCTTCATTCATCTTGGTAAGCTCAGCACCTTCTACTGTGTTAGGCATTTTAGGGTTAACCACTTCAACAGCAGCAAGAGGAGCTACCTTAGGGCATTCCACGCCGCATGCTCTTGCGATTTCAGTTGTATATTCAATCATGCAAACCTTATCTTCCAATGTAGGATACGGAATGAAAGCAACGTCTGACATGAAAAGAAGACGGTCAATACCCGGAATTTCAAATACACATACATGGGATAAAGGCTTGCCTGTACGAAGACCTACTTCTTTGTCAAGAACACTCTTTAAGAAAGTCTTGGTGTCAAGAAGTCCTTTCATGTACATATCAGCGTTACCGTCATGAACCAATTTAACGGCTGTAAGGGATGCTTCTGTTACATCTTTAACGTCGATAACTTCATAATCAGCCATGTTCATGCCAAGAGAAGCACCGATTTCGTTAATCTTGTCTGCATCACCAACTAAAATGGAATCGGCGATATTACGTTCTTTTGCAGCTTTAACAGCTTCCAAAACTGCCTTGTCCTGTGCTACAGCTACTGCCAATTTCTTTTTGTCACATGAATTTACTTTCCAAAGTAAATCGTCAAAAGTCTTGCTCATTTGTCTGCACCTCGTTATATTTATTTTTTTGTATCGTAATACCGGAAAAATCATCGCGGTATTGTAAAAACGTCACTACTAAAAAGATAGCACTTTGCATGGTAAAAAGCAAGGAAACAAGGGCAAAAACAGGGTCTGTACTTAAACAAAAACAATGTAGCTGGTTTACGGAAAAGCCGGAGTCTGTTTACAGAATGTTAAGAGTTGCGAAATGTCTAAAGGTTGAATTACATGCCTATTTCTGGTACAATAACGTTTAGGTTTAAAATAAGGGGACAGTATAGTATGAAAATAATTGACAAAGTCTTTGGAACCCATAGCGAAAGAGAACTAAAGAGAATTTATCCGATTGCGGATAAGATAGACGCACTCGGACCGGCTATGGAAGCACTTTCTGATGAAGAACTTCGTGCAAAGACGTTTGAATTCAAAGATAGATTGAACGATGGAGAAACCCTTGATGATATCCTGCCTGAGGCTTTTGCGGTTGTGAGGGAAGCTGCAAAGAGAGTTCTCGGAATGGAGCCATTTGAAGTACAGTTGATCGGTGGTGTTATTCTTCACCAGGGTCGTATTTCAGAGATGAAGACAGGTGAAGGTAAAACTTTGGTATGTACACTTCCAGCATATTTGAATGCTCTTGAAGGAAGAGGTGTACATGTTGTAACAGTAGACGATTACCTTGCAAAGCGTGATAGTGAGTGGATGGGAAAGGTTCATGAGTTCCTCGGTCTTACTGTAGGTGTTGTACTTAATGATATGGAACGTGAGGAGCGTAAAGCTGCTTACGATTGCGATATTACATATATTACAAACAATGAACTTGGTTTCGACTATCTTCGTGACAATATGGTTGTTTATGAAGAAGACCTTGTGCAGAGAGAACTTCATTACTGTATCATCGATGAGGTCGACTCTGTTTTGATCGATGAGGCTAGAACACCTCTGATTATTTCAGGACAGAGCTCTAAGTCTACAAAACTTTATGATATGTGCGATGTACTAGCTCGCCAGATGACTCGTGGTGAAGATCTCCCAGAGTTCTCAAAGATTGATGCTATTATGGGTATCGAGCAGGAAGAAACTGGTGACTTTATCGTAAATGAGAAGGATAAAGTAGTTTCTCTTACACAGGATGGTGTAAAAAAGGTAGAGAATTTCTTCCATATCGATAACCTGGCTGATCCAGAGAATCTGGAAATCCAGCATAATGTTATTCTCGCTCTTCGTGCACATAACTTGATGCATAGAGATCAGGACTACGTAGTCAAAGACGGTGAAGTTCTCATCGTAGACGGATTTACAGGACGTATTATGCCAGGACGTAGATATTCTGATGGATTGCATCAGGCTATCGAGGCAAAGGAAAAAGTAGAAGTTAAGCGAGAGAGCATGACTCTGGCAAATATCACTTTCCAGAACTTTTTCAATAAATATGACAAGATTGCTGGTATGACAGGTACAGCTCTTACAGAAGAGCAGGAATTTAGAGATATCTACGGAATGGACGTAGTTGCTATTCCTACAAATAGACCGATACAGCGTATCGACCATGACGATGCTGTTTATAAGACTCAGAAGGAAAAATACAAAGCTGTAGTTGAAGAGGTTATTAAGGCTCATGAAAAAGGACAGCCAGTCCTCGTAGGTACTATCACTATCGAAGTATCGGAGCTCGTTAGCAAACTTCTTACTAGAGAAGGCATCCAGCACAATGTCCTCAATGCGAAGTATCATGAACAGGAAGCTGCTATCGTAGCAGAAGCTGGTAAACATGGTGCGGTTACTATCGCTACTAACATGGCTGGTCGAGGAACAGATATTAAGCTTGATGAAGAAGCCAGAGCGGCCGGTGGTCTAAAGATTATCGGTACAGAGAGACATGAATCTCGTCGTATCGATAACCAGCTCCGTGGACGTTCAGGTCGTCAGGGTGATGTCGGTGAATCACAGTTCTTTATTTCTCTTGAAGATGACCTTATGAGACTCTTTGGTTCAGAAAGACTGATCGGAATCTTTGAATCACTCGGTGTACCAGAAGGAGAACAGATTAAGCACAAGATGCTTTCATCGGCTATTGAGAAGGCTCAGGAAAAAATCGAGAGCAACAACTTTGCTATCAGAAAACAGCTTCTCGAATACGATCAGGTTATGAATGAGCAGAGAGAACTTATCTACTCACAGAGACGTAGAGTTCTCGCTGGTGAAGATATGAAACAGCAGATTCTCGACATGGTTCGTGACAGAATCAATTTCTATGTAGACCAGGTACTTTCTGATGAGATTACCAGAGAAGAATGGAACCTAGTAGAGTTGAACCGAATCCTTCTTCCTGTTATTCCTCTTGCCCCTATTACTGATGAGAGAGTAGAGGATGTTAAGAAGATCTCTGATTTGAAAGATATGCTCTATGAAGAGGCTGAGAAACTCTATGACGCTAAGGAAGCTGAGTTCCCTACTCCGGATGATTTCCGTGAGGTAGAACGTGTTATCCTCCTCCGTGTAATCGATAGAAAGTGGATGGATGAGATTAACGATATGGATCAGCTTCGTCAGGGAATCGGTCTTCAGGCTTATGCTCAGAAGAACCCTGTAGATGAGTACAAGATGATCAGTTACGATATGATGGATGAGATGAACGATTCTATTAAGAATGATACAGTTCAGATGCTTTATCGTATTCGTATCGAGAAGAAAGTTGAAAGAGAAGAAGTGGCAAAGGTTACTGGTACGAACAAAGATGAGACTGCTACTCATACTCCAAAGACTAGAAAGAATAAGAAAGTTTATCCAAATGACCCATGTCCATGTGGTAGTGGTAAGAAATATAAAAATTGCCATGGACGTCTAGGAAATTAAGGAGTACATAAGTGGAATTTAAACTTCATGCACCTTTCGAGGCAACGGGCGATCAGCCTGAAGCGATTAGAGAATTGGTAGAGGGTTTTAAAGCTGGTAATCAGTTTGAAACCCTGCTCGGTGTAACCGGCTCTGGAAAGACTTTTACTATGGCGAATGTCATAGCGGCCTTGAACAAGCCTACACTTATTATTTCTCACAACAAGACTCTGGCAGGACAGCTTTATGGAGAGATGAAGGAATTTTTTCCAGAAAATGCTGTCGAGTATTTTGTGTCTTACTACGATTACTATCAGCCAGAAGCCTATGTGCCTTCGACAGATACATATATAGCAAAAGATTCCTCTATAAATGATGAAATAGATAAATTGAGGCTGTCAGCAACAGCCTCTTTAGCTGAACGGAAGGACGTAATCATCGTCTCTTCCGTTTCGTGCATTTATGGAATCGGTTCACCGGATGATTACGAGAATATGATGGTTTCTCTACGTCCAGGTGATGAGAGGGATAGAGATGATGTCATTAAGGCGCTCATTGATATGCAGTACCTTAGAAATGATATGGACTTCAAACGTGGTACTTTTAGAGTAAGAGGAGATACGCTGGATATCTTCCCTGCTACGACTTCAGAGTATGCGTTTAGAGTAGAATTCTTTGGTGATGAAATCGATAGGATTCTGGAGCTCGATCCGTTGACAGGAAATATAAAGGCAGAAGTAACGCATGCCGCTATTTTTCCGGCATCGCATTACGTAGTTCCGCAGGATAGAATTAATGCAGCCTGCAAGACTATCGAGGAAGAGCTGGAGGAGAGAGTTAAATACTTTAAATCCGAGGACAAACTCATCGAGGCTCAGCGTATCGAAGAGAGAACGAATTTCGATATTGAGATGTTGAGAGAGACTGGTTTCTGCAGTGGAATCGAAAACTATACTCGTCATATGACGAGCCAGAAGCCGGGCGAGGCTCCGATGTGTCTCATCGATTATTTCGGGGATGATTTTCTGATTATCATCGATGAGAGCCATGTTACCCTTCCGCAGGTACGAGGTATGTATGCGGGAAATCTTTCGCGAAAAAAGACGCTTATAGATTTCGGATTCCGTTTACCATCTGCGATGGATAATCGTCCATTGAATTTTGAGGAGTTTGAGGATAAAATTGACCAAATGTTATTTGTGTCTGCAACTCCGGGCGATTATGAACGAGATCATGAGATGCTTCGAGCAGAACAGGTTATTCGTCCGACAGGACTTTTGGATCCTAGTATTGAAGTGCGCCCGACAGAGAATCAGGTCGACGATTTGATTTCCGAGATTAATAAGGAAATCAAGGACAAGCATAAGGTTATGATTACAACTCTGACGAAGCGCATGGCCGAGGATTTGACGGATTACATGAAGGAGTTGGGAATCAGGGTCAAGTATCTGCATTCAGATATTGACACGCTCGAGCGTGCTGAAATCATTCGAGACTTGCGTCTGGATGTGTTCGATGTTTTGGTTGGAATCAATCTTCTGAGAGAAGGTATGGATATTCCGGAGATTACATTGGTTGCAATATTGGATGCGGACAAGGAAGGCTTCCTTAGATCTGAGACTTCCTTGATTCAGACCATCGGTCGTGCTGCTCGAAATGACAAAGGTCATGTTATCATGTATGCAGATACGATTACAGATTCTATGAGAAATGCTATAGAAGAAACTGAAAGACGTAGGGAAATTCAGAAGGCATACAATGAAGCTCATGGAATAACGCCAAAGACTATTGAGAAGGCAGTACGAGAAGTTATGTCTGTTTCAAAAGCTTTGGCAGAGGAAAGTTCTGCAAGTATCAGAGACGCAGAAGATTTGGATTATGAAGAGTTAAAGAAACTCAGTGACAAGTATAAGAAGAAGATGCAGGAGGCTGCTAGCGAACTTAACTTCGAGGTGGCGGCCGAGTATCGTGACAGGCTCATCGAAATAAAGAATCAGCTTAGGGATGCTGATGTTGAGAAGAGCGAGAAGAGTAAGGTAAAGAATGGCAAAAAATAATTTTAAAAAGATTGTTATCAAAGGTGCGAATGAGCACAACCTTAAAAATGTGAATATTGAAATCCCTAGAGATCAGTTTACGGTTATTACGGGACTTTCTGGTTCAGGTAAATCTTCACTGGCTTTTGACACTATCTTTGCAGAAGGACAGAGACGATATATGGAGTCTCTGTCTTCTTATGCTAGACAGTTCCTCGGACAGATGGAGAAACCTAGGGTTGAGAAGATTGAAGGAATGCCTCCGGCTATCTCTATTGACCAGAAATCTACAAACCGTAATCCTAGATCTACAGTAGGTACAGTTACAGAGATATACGATTATTTCCGTCTGCTCTATGCGAGGGTCGGAATTCCGCACTGTCCTAACTGTGGTAGAGAAATCCGTCGACAAACTGTCGATGAGATGGTAGATGCTGTTATGAAGCTCCCTGAGAGAACGAAGATAATGGTTCTCTCACCGGTAGTTCGTGGTCGAAAAGGAACTCATCAGAAGCTTCTCGAGAAAGCAAAGCGTAGTGGTTATGTGCGTGTTATCGTAGATGGAAATCAGTATGAGCTTTCAGATGAAATTGAGTTGAACAAGAATCAAAAGCACAATATCGAAATCGTAGTAGATAGATTAGTTGTCAAAGAAGGCATTGAGCAGAGACTTACAGATTCTATCGAAAACTCACTAAAACTTTCAGATGGACTCCTTCAGATAGAGGTAATAGGCGGAAAGACACTTAATTTTTCCGATAGCTTCGCCTGCCCGGATTGTGGAATCAGTATCGATGAAATCGAACCTAGAAGTTTCTCATTCAATAATCCGTTTGGTGCCTGCCCGGAATGTCTGGGTCTCGGCTACAAGATGGAGTTTAATGAGGATTTGATGATCCCGGACAAAACTCTTTCCTTTAACGAGGGATGTGTAATCTGTCCAGGCTGGCAGTCTTCAAAGGATCCAAAGAGCTTTACTCATGCGGTTCTCGTCGCGGTTGCTGATGCATACGGATTTAGCCTCGATACACCTTATCAGGACCTTCCAGTAGACATCAGACATATGTTTCTCTACGGATTCGATCGAGAAGTGGCTGTCCATTATGTTGGACAGCGAAGTGAAGGAACATATATGGTTCGCTTTAATGGACTCATTAGCGATGAACATCGTAGATATAGAGAAACGAAGTCTGAGTTGTCAAAGGCACAGTACGAAGATTTCATGACTACATCTAAATGTCCGGTTTGTAACGGACAGAGACTTAAGGCTACATCGCTCGCTGTTACAGTTGGCGAAAAAAATATCTATGAAGTCACAGAAATGCCAGTAAAGGATTTGCATTCCTATATGGAGAATTTGCCTGAGCAGTTGAGTGATCATCAGAAGTTGGTTGCAAAGGATATTCTAAAGGAAATCTGTGGAAGGGTAAGTTTCCTCGTAGATGTGGGATTGGATTATTTGACTCTTTCTCGTGCGACAGGTTCGCTGTCTGGCGGTGAGACTCAGCGAATTCGTCTGGCTACCCAGATCGGCTCGGGCCTGGTTGGGGTGGCTTATATATTGGACGAGCCTTCTATCGGACTGCACCAGAGGGATAATGACAGACTGCTGGCTTCTCTAAAGGGACTCCGAGATTTGGGAAATACTCTCGTCGTAGTAGAGCATGATGAGGATACTATGAGAGCAGCTGACTATATCGTCGATATCGGGCCTATGGCTGGATCTCATGGTGGTGAAGTCGTGGCGGCTGGAACTTTTGAGGACATTATTAATTCTCCACGTTCTATCACAGGTAAATACTTGTCAGGAGAATTAAAGATTCCTGTTCCAAAGGAACGCAGGAAGCCTACTGACTACATTACTATTAAGAACGCTAGAGAGAATAACTTAAAGGGAATCGACGTAGATATTCCACTGGGAATCATGACTGTAGTAACAGGTGTTTCCGGTTCGGGAAAGAGTTCTCTGATAAACGAGATTCTTTATAAGACTTTGGCGAAAAAACTTAATCGAGCACATACTCTTCCAGGAAAGAGTGATGGTATTGAAGGAATAGAGAAACTTGATAAGATCATTGACATCGATCAGTCACCTATCGGAAGAACACCTCGCTCAAATCCTGCTACATATACAGGTGTGTTTGATATCATTCGTGACTTGTTTGCAGGAACGCAGGATGCAAAGGCTAGAGGTTATAGTAAGGGCCGTTTCAGCTTCAATGTTAAGGGCGGTCGATGCGAAGCCTGCTCTGGTGATGGAATCGTAAAGATTGAGATGCATTTTTTGCCAGATGTATATGTGCCGTGTGATGTTTGCCATGGAAAGAGATATAACAGAGAGACTCTCGAGGTTAAATACAAAGGCAAATCTATTTACGATGTTTTAGATATGACGGTAGAAGAGGCTTTGACCTTCTTTAAGAACGTTCCTACGGTCTCCAGAAAGATCCAGACTTTGTATGATGTAGGATTGGGATATTTGAAGCTCGGTCAGCCTTCTACACAGCTTTCTGGTGGAGAGGCTCAGCGTATTAAGCTCGCTACGGAACTCTCAAAGAGAAGTACAGGAAAGACGATTTATGTATTGGATGAGCCGACTACAGGTCTTCATTTTGAAGACGTGCGTAAGCTTGTAGAAATATTACGTAAGCTTTCAGAAGGCGGAAATACAGTTGTAGTTATTGAACATAATCTGGATGTTATTAAGACTGCGGATTATATCATCGATCTCGGACCTGAAGGTGGAATCGGTGGTGGTACGGTTATTGCAACTGGAACACCGGAAGAAATCGTAAAGTGCAAGAAGAGTTATACAGGACAGTATCTAAAGAAATATTTAGAGTAAAAAAATAAAGAACGAACACTAGGGGAAAGTGTTCGTTCAGTATTTTAGGGGAGTGCTCCGAGGTGTGCGCCTCGGAGCTGAGTTATGAATAATTCTTTTGCCTATCGGCTGGTTCGTGTTCTAATATACTTTTTAAATGTGAAGGAATTGTGTCCGTTTTAAAAATTCCTGCTAAATATTTAAAATTAATTTTTTAACATAGAAAAAGGACTGAATTAATGCTAGTAACAGTAGTGGTTCCGTTGTATCGCGGAAAGAAATATATAGAGCCAAAGATTCGAATGTTTGAAAAAGCATTTATTAAGGCTGATATTGTGGATAAGGCAGAGGTATTGTTCATAAATGATTATCCTGATGAAATAATTGAACTTCCCGAGTCTCGGATTTCTGTGAGACTACTTTCAAATGAGAAGAATCAGGGAATTCAGAGAACCAGAATACGTGGTATTATGGAGTCCAATGCGACTTATATTCATATGCTGGATCAGGATGATGAAATTAAAGAAGACTTCTATTTGGAAAATTTGAAGTTTGCACCCGGAAATGATGTGGTAGTTTCGAATTGCATTATGGAGTTGGAAAACTCGGGAGAGAGAATTCTCTATCGAAATGCCTTGGAGAAGAAGAATGCAAAATCTCCTATGGCGTTTATCTTTTTGGATTGTAGAATCATTTCACCAGGTCAGTGCCTGATTCGAAGAGAATCAATTCCAGAATTCTGGTTACAGCATCCGCTTTCAAAGAATGGTACGGATGATTATCTGCTATGGCTTCTTATGTTTGAACTTAAAGAGAAGTTTGTAGTAAATATGGCTCCTCTATACGTTCATAAATACACTGGAGTAAATCTCTCTTTAAACAAAGAGGTTATGGTAGAATCGCATGAGGAACTCGTCAAAGTGCTGGAACTTTTTCCGCGTTCTAAATATGCGAAATGGATCCGCTCGAAGGTCTATTCCATGAAGGGTGAAAAAAAGGAGTACGCATTTTTATTTACTGCCTTGATGGATATGAGAAAGCTTCGAATCAAGCTGTTTGAGAAGGGGTGATTAACGCAGTTTTTCGGCTTAATCTGTCGTTTCATCTTGAAATGCTTGACAAAATGGATATAATATCTATGTGGTGCGTCTAAATAGTTTTAAAGACGCTGAAAGGAGATATAATGCCTGCAACAGATATTGGAATAGATTTAGGTACAGCCAGCATTCTGGTTTATGTAAGAGGTAAAGGCGTAGTTCTTAAGGAACCTTCAGTAGTAGCCTTTGACCGTGATACAAATAAGATTAAAGCAATTGGTGAAGAAGCTAGACTTATGTTAGGTAGAACACCAGGAAATATCGTAGCAGTACGCCCTCTTAGACAGGGTGTTATTTCTGATTATTCAGTTACTGAGAAGATGATCAAATACTTCGTTCAGAAGGCTCTCGGCAGAAAGAGCTATAGAAAGCCTAGAATCAGTGTTTGTATTCCTTCAGGAGCTACAGAAGTTGAGAGAAGAGCGGTAGAAGATGCTGCTTATTCAGCAGGAGCTAGAGCTGTTTCTATCATCGAAGAGCCTATCGCAGCTGCTATCGGTGCAGGAATCGATATTTCTAAGCCTTATGGAAATATGATTGTAGATATCGGTGGTGGTACAGCTGATATCG
Source organism: Lachnospiraceae bacterium (assembly GCA_045579705.1). Taxonomy (GTDB): domain Bacteria; phylum Bacillota; class Clostridia; order Lachnospirales; family Lachnospiraceae; genus Lachnocurva. Next base: position 50,134 of record JAZNMP010000024.1, on the reverse strand, counting down.
CTGTTATTTCATTAGGTGGTTCAGTAGTTTCTACTTCTATTAAGATCGCTGGTGATGACTTCGATGAAGCTATCGTTAGATATATGAGAAAGAAACACAATATCCTCATCGGTGAGAGAACAGCCGAGGATATTAAGATCAAAGTTGGTACATGTTATCCACTTCCAGAACCTATGACTATGAATGTCAGAGGTAGAAACCTGGTAACTGGTCTTCCAAAGACTATCGAAGTTTCTTCAGAAGAAACAGAGGAGGCTCTTCGCGAGACAACTCTTCAGATCGTAGAAGCTGTTCACAGTGTATTGGAGAAGACTCCACCAGAACTTGCAGCTGACGTTTCTGAGAGAGGTATCATCCTTACAGGTGGTGGTGCACTTTTGAGAGGTCTCGAAGAACTTATGGAAGAGAGAACTGGCATCACTACAACAACAGCTGACGATGCTATGACATGTGTAGCTATCGGAACAGGAAAATACGTAGAATTCCTAGGTGGAGATAGAAGCGAGTTCTAATTTAAAGAAATATATGTATGCGATGGTCCACTTCGACCATCGCATTTTTTATACAAAGGAGTACGATTTATGGGACAACCACTTATCAGTGTGATAATTCCGGTTTATAAAGTAGAAGAATATCTGGATAGATGTTTGGAATCTGTTTTGAACCAGACATATCGTAATCTGGAGGTTGTGCTGGTGGATGACGGCTCTCCGGATTTATCAGGAAAGATGGCTGATGAATGGGCGAAAAAAGACAATCGTGTAACAGTGTATCATAAGGATAACGGTGGACAGTCTTCTGCCAGAAACTATGCTGCGCCAAAGACGAGCGGTGAGTATATCATGTTTGTGGATTCTGATGACTGGATTGAGCGTGATTGTGTAGAATATTTGTATAATCTTCTAAAGAAGAATGAGGCAGATTTCATTACAGCTGAGTATTGCAGACCTTTGAATGTGGATGATGTGACGCCGGATGCTGATTTTGAGGAAAAAGTTCTAACCAGAGATGAATTTCTCGATATGTTCTTCAAGATAAATACACAGGTAAATATGCAGTACCCTTGGGCGAAACTGTTTAAGAAAGAATTGGTTTTGAATAACCCTTTCCCGGAAGGAATGACGGATGAAGATGTTCCAACTATATTTTCTATTGCAGTAGATAGTGAAAAGGTGGTCTACAGTACAAAGGTGGTTTACGATTATTACGTGAATGAAGCTGGTACGACAGAATCGAAGTTTGGAAATCGTAATTTTGACTTGCTTAAAGCTTGGGACTTGGTAGTGAAAATCGCAGAGAATAAAGAATGCTCATCAGAAATAGTCGCAAAGGCAAAGATGAATCGCGCTCGTGCTGATTTTGGTCTGCTTGTGAATCTCGCACAGTCAGCAAATTATAAATCAGATAAGGTTAAGTATTCAAAAGAGAAGAAGGAACTTTTGAAATCACTTCGTTCTAATTTTAGGCTCTTGATGAATAGCCCGATTCCAAAATCCAGAAAGCTTACCATTATTGGTTTTATGATTTCATATCCTATGACAGCCTGGCTTATTAATAAAGCATATAACAGGTAAGGATTAGCAGAGGTTTTTGAGGTTCGCAATCAAAAAAACACCAAAATTCCTAAAGTTAATGAAAAACGATCCGATATTATAAATGGAGACTAATATCTTCAGGTACTTTTTATTGCAAGAAAAGAGGATTCTATGGTTAAAGGCCTGTATACCGCTTACACAGGGATGGTGGAAGAGCAGCGGAGACTGGATGTCTTATCAAACAATTTGGCAAACTCCGATACAGTCGGATATAAAAAAGAAGGTACTGTTAATCAGGCTTTCAGAAATATGCTCGCCATCAAGATAAAGGATACTGGCACATACATGATGAATTATGGCATCGGCGATATCAGACTTGGTGATAAAGTTGGCGAGACTTATGTCGACTATTCACAGGGTAGTTTTGAAGTGACCGATGTACAGTCTGATGTGGCTCTGGCTGGAGCCGGATTCTTTGCTGTTTCCCATGCAAACGGAGATGGAACAAATGTAATTCGCTATACTAGAGATGGTGCTTTTACAGTTGATGTAAATGGTTATCTTAGAACCAGTGATGGTGATTATGTTTTGAATCGTGCAGGCGCTATGAACTCTGCAAATAACGAAGGCAATTATGTCAGAGTAAATCCTCTTTTGAACTATACGATCGCTACAAACGGAGATATCTATCAGGATAATGTGGTGATAGGTAATATCGGAGTTGTAGATTTTGAGAATTATGATTATCTCACAAAGACAGCAGATAATTTATATATTCCGGTAGAAGGAGCTACTATAGTCGCTTCAAATGCTACTTTCCAGCAGGGAATGTTGGAAGCATCAAATGTAAATGTAATCGATGAAATGGTAAACATGATTACAATTCAGAGAGCATACGAGGCTGGTCAGAAGATGATTCAGACAGTTGATTCTACTCTCGAACATGCAGTAAATAACGTAGGTAGAGTTTAATTCGTAATGCGGAGGTAACACTAATATGATGAGAGCACTTTGGACTGGTGCTTCAGGAATGAAAGCCCAGCAGACAAATGTAGATACTATTGCAAACAACCTTGCAAACGTAAATACTATCGGATACAAGACACAGAAATCAGAATTTAAATCACTCCTTTATCAGACATTACAGGAGAGAACGACTACTGCAAATGGTGAACCAAAGCCTACTACTGCACAGGTAGGTTTGGGTGCAAAGATAGCTGCTGTAAACTCTATATATACACAGGGTGCGCAGTTCTCCAGTGATAGCAAGACAGCACTTATGGTCAATGGTCAGGGATTCTTCTCAATCCAGGGTGATGATGGTGGAGTATACTATACCAGAAACGGTGAGTTCGGTTGGGCTATGGGAGCTGATGGTGTGAGAACACTTACAGATTCTATGGGACATAAGGTCCTCGATCAGCAGGGCGTTCCTATTACTCTTCCTAACGAAGCCGGAAATGATATTACATTTGGTACACATGGAGAGCTTGCATATAGAAATGCACAGGGTAATTATGTACTGACAGGTCAGGCTGTGGGTTTGTATCAGTTCGCAAATCCAGTCGGACTTGAAAAAAGAGGCAACAATATTCTAGCTGCCAGTGTAGCTTCTGGTCCTGCTATGAACGAAGCAACTACAAACGGAATGGTTAGAAGTTCCGTAGCACAGGGATTCCTGGAAGGATCAAATGTAAATGTAGCAGACGAGATGGTAAACCTGATTATCGCACAGAGAGCATATCAGATGAACTCAAAAGCTATTACTACTTCAGACACTATGCTTGAAGAGGCAAATAACCTGAAGAGATAAGAGGTGTGAGATATGGATAATATTTCTAATATCGTAAATTCCAATCTATATAATCAGAGCGTTTCGAATGCAAAGAATGCTAATCTGTCTAACAAGGTTTCGAAGCTTTCAAACCAGTCCACAGAAGAGGAACTTACAGAGGCTGTTAAATCCTTTGAATCATATTTTGTGGAACAGGTGCTGAAGGAAATGGAAAAATCTGCTAAAATGTTATCTGATGATGAAGATGATAACAGTAGTGTCTCTATGATGAAAGACATCCATATGGATGGAATGTATCAGCAGATGGCATCTACTTTAGTAGACAAGGCAGGTTCCAGATTTACAGAATCTATGGTAAATCAGATGAAGAGAACCTATGGTATAAAGGACGATGCAGACAGAACGAACACAGATTGAAGGAATAGTTGAACATATCATATATAGAAGTCCGGATACCGGGTATACAGTTTTGGAGCTTTCGACGGAGGATGAGTTAATCATTTCGGTCGGGAGCTTTCCTTCTGTAAACGTAGGTGAGAATCTAAAACTTACTGGTCGCATGGTCGAACATCCTAATTATGGCGAGCAGTTCAAGGCAGACTCATTTGAGGTTACGATTCCCTCAGATACACTTTCGATGGAACGTTATCTGGGAAGTGGTGCCATTAAAGGAATCGGAAAAAATCTCGCCCATAGAATCGTGCTGAAATTTGGTGATGATACCAGACGCATTCTCGAAGAGGAGCCGGAGCGCCTGGCGGAGATTAAAGGTATCAGCGAGTCAAAGGCTAGAGATATTGCAGAGCAGACAGTAGGAAAAAAAGACCTTCGAGACGCGATGCTCTTCCTCGCAAAATACGGGGTAAACGGAAATCTCGCGGTAAAGCTTTTTAATCATTACCATAACGATATTTACGATGTGCTTAGAACGAACCCATATCGTATGGCAGATGAAGTGCGAGGTATCGGTTTTAAGACGGCGGATGAAATCGCATACAGAGTAGGTATAGCTGTCGATTCAGAGTTTAGAATTCGAAGTGGTATCCTATATGTGCTGACGCTCAATGCTTCAAACGGAAATACTTATATGTTGAAGGATGATCTGTATCTGGAAACAAAGAGACTTCTCGCACTTGATTTTTCCGAAGGGGACTTTGAGACGATGCTTTCTAATCTGCTGTTTGACAGGAAGGTTAGAATTCTGGAAGATACGAATGTCTATTTGAACTATTACTATAAGCTAGAGAATGAGGCAGCAGCGTTGCTTCTCGATATTGATTATAACCTCAGTGAGGCGAATCAGGATACGGATATAAAGGATGTAGAGAAAACCTTGGATACGATAGGAGTTTCTCTTGATGAGATTCAGACACAGGCTGTTTTAGAAGCTAGTTCTCACGGCGTATTTGTCCTGACTGGTGGTCCGGGAACAGGAAAGACTACTACTATTAAGGGTTTGATAAAGTATTTTGAATCAGAGGGTCTGGAGGTTGTTCTCGCGGCTCCGACGGGTCGAGCTGCCAAACGTATGTCGGAAGCAACGGGATTCGAAGCAAAGACGATTCACAGACTTCTGGAGGTTCATGGACTGGCAGGCGGTGACGAGGAGGATGAAATCACGACTCATGAGGGAATCTTTGATAGAAACAAAGATAACCCGCTCGAATGTGATGTTGTTATCGTGGATGAGATGTCTATGGTAGATATCTCGGTGTTCCATTCGTTGCTTCTCGCGATACCGATAGGCGCACGCCTAGTAATGGTAGGAGATGTAAATCAGTTGCCGTCTGTGGGTCCTGGAAATGTTCTGAAGGATATCATTAATTCTGAGTGCTTCTCAGTGATCAAGCTCGAGAAAGTATTTAGACAGGCTGAAGAAAGCGATATCGTTATAAATGCTCACAAGATTAATAGTGGTGAGAAGATCAATATCACAAACCAGAGCAAGGATTTCTTCCTGATAGAGAGACCTGATGCGCAGCATGTTATGGCGACGGTTTGGAAACTTGTTTCGGACAATATTCCGAAATATGTATCCTGTGAACCGAATGATATTCAGGTTATGGCGCCTATGAAGAAAGGGTTACTCGGTACTGTGCGTCTGAATGAAGATTTACAGCTCGCCTTGAATCCGCCGTCAAAGGATAAGGCGGAACATGAATTCCAGGATGGCAGAATCTTTAGAGTAGGCGACAAGGTTATGCAAACAAAGAACAACTACAAAGCAGAATGGGTTGTTCGAGGTAAGTATGGAATAGCTGTAGACAGCGGACAGGGTGTGTTTAATGGTGATATAGGTGTTATCACAGAAATCCATGAAAAATCCAGAATGCTTACAGTTATGTTTGACGAAGGCAGACAGGTTGAATATACATATACAAACCTGGATGAACTGGAACTCGCATATGCTATTACTATTCATAAATCTCAGGGGTCTGAATATCCGGCGGTTATTTTGCCTTTAATAGGCGGACCAAAGATGCTTCTTAATAGAAATTTGTTATATACGGCAGTTACAAGAGCGAAGAAATGTGTCATAATCGTAGGTAGTAGAGACACTCTAAATGAGATGATTGAAAATGTAGACACTAGAGTTCGTCATTCCGGTTTGAAGGAGAGAATCGTAGAGAGAAACGCGAAACTTAATGCGATTAGTTAAGGGGGCACATATGGATAGAAGAGCGCAGGTAGAAGAAAAACTCCGTAGCTTGGGAATTGAGTTTAAGGTTGTAGAGCATCCTGAGACGTTTGAAACCGAGACTGCAGATTTGTATATCGAAGGACACGAGGGCTGCAGGACGAAGACTCTGTTTCTCGTAGGAAAAAAGAAGAGAAATCCGTCTCTCTTTATCCTCGATGAGCATAAAGCGATTGATCTCAAGGAGTTGGGCGACAGATTGGGAATTAAGAACCTACATTTTGCAGATTATGATTTCATGCATGAAGTGGTGGATTTGGAACCTGGTGGAGTGTCGCTGTTTGGAATACTGAATGACAAAGATCATGTTCTGAGCATCTACATAGATGAGGATATGATGAATGAACACGAGATTATCACGTTCTTTCCAAATGTGAATACCGCTACTTTTTTCATCCATAAAGATGATATGTTGAAGTTCATAGAGAGTGAAGGCTATGACTATCAGATTATAAATATGTGATAAATGAAAATCCGATTCAAGGAATTATCCCTGAATCGGATTTATTTTTTTACTCTGTTGTAATCTTCTTTGTAGTGAAACCTGGTTCGGTGTCTCGGATATAACTATTGTACTCATGGAATGATTTTGGGAAAGTTCTGTTTGCCGAAGTGGCTAAATCCAGAGAGTAAAGTTTTACACTTACTGAGGATGAAACTGATTCGATATCCATGTTTTCAGGTTTCTCGTTCTTTATCAGAATTCTGTAGGTCTGTTTACCGGCAGAATATCCAAAAGAATAAGGGTCAGTATATATCGATGTAAGAGTCTTCTTACCAATCTCTAAGCCGTTTGAAACTGTAGGTGTGTTTGACTCTTTAGTGATCTGTTTAATCAGGTTCATCTGGTCCGCGATATTGCTCTGTCCTGGAATGAAGAGGACACTACATTCGCTGGCCGCATAGCGGATGATTTCCTCGTTTGTAGATCCCTTTGTCATGTTTGGCGCATTCTCGTCAACTGGAGTTGTCCAATCTTCAGAAATCTTTGAACCTCGAGCTGAAACAGGAGCACTTGGAGATTCAATCTGTGTGTTTTCTCCCAGGGGTGCAAAGAATGAATCTATACCGGAAACACTGTTATATACAGTTGGAGCCTTTGGTGTAATGGCGGTAGAATCAACTGGTGTTTCAGTAGAAGCTTCAGTCTGAACGAGACCAGTCTTTGAAGAAGAAATTTCATATTCCTTCCAAGGAATTCCGGCTGAATTCATATATGTCTCGAGAGCTTCATTCTGGTAGATCGCATCGTCATCTTCAGGACTATACAGAAGTCCTACTGTAGAGAGATTCTTTGCACTTTCGATAATCAGCGAAAGAACGTCATCCATAGGTGAGATGGTGGAAGTACCTGTTGTGTTCATACCAGTTGGCTTTAATAATCCAGAGTTACCTGTGTTTAATAGTGTCTGGAAGTTTAATACACCTGTTCCGACTACAGGAATGCAGCTTTCTGCATCAGTGGCTCCAGAGAGAGCTATCTTTCCGTTTGCCAGTATTAAATCTGTTTTCTTTGGATTTAGATTCAAAGTAGCCATCGTGGCGGAATTTTCACTGTCCACAGTTGTGTTTGTTATAGTATAATGTTCCTTGCCAAGTAGAGCATCTAATGAATCTTTATATCCTAAGAGGATTTTGTCTTTAATTTCATCTGACTCAGAGTTGATGAAAGCAATATGGTAGGTCTTTGAAATCTTTGAAGTATCTACCTTGCTATAATCGGTATCTGAGTTTCTCTTTGACTTTCCACATGATGAAAAAAGCATAGTGGTGCAGCTCATAACTAGCGCTGCGCTTATGATTTTCTTCTTTATTTTCAAATTACTCATGAAAAACCTCCGTTTTCAATACGATTCATCTTATATTGACTAACTTTTAAAGTCAAGTTTTTGAGTTAGGGAGGGGTTATTTTGAATGAAAAAATGAGGAGAGCATTTAGACTTATCTATCCTATGAGATGTCCGGGGTGTGATGAGATTCTAAGGGTCAGTGACAGAGAGCGTGGCTTTTGCAGATGGTGTTATCGGGAATTGACAGAGATTGAAGGCGTGCTTTGCTTAAAATGCGGGAAGAAACTCCTAGATCAGACGATGGAATATTGTAAGGATTGTGCGAATATAGAGCATTCTTTCGACCAGAACCGGGCGTTATTTCTCTATGCTGGACCTATAGTTGAAGGAATGTATCGGTTTAAATATAGCAATCGCAGGGACTATGCGGAAATTTTTTCCGAATATATGATTAAGAAACTGGGGTGTTTCATAGAGGAGATAAGTCGGGGCGGTGAGCTGGATGCTATTATACCTATTCCGATGAATGAAAAAAGTGTACGCGAGAGAGGATACAACCAGGCAGAGGCGCTTGGAGATTATCTTTCAGGGAAAATCGGGGTACCTTGTATGAAAAATATCGTGCTTAGAGAGAAGAGTACGAAAAAGATGAAAACACTAGATCCTGTCGAAAGACGTTTAAATTTGATTCGTGCTTTTAAATATCGCGAAACTAGTGTAAAATTAAAAAAAATACTGTTGGTTGACGACATATATACAACGGGAGCGACGATGGATAGCGTATCGCGCGTATTGAGAGAACACGGGGTTAAAGAAATATATTCTATATGTGTTTGCATCGGTAGCGACCGGGCGTAGAAAGGGGAAATATATGGACGTTAGAAACTGTAAAGAATGTAAGAGATTGTTTAATTACATTGGTGGACCTCAGCTTTGCGATTCTTGCAAAGACAAACTCGAGGACAAATTCCAGGAAGTAAAGGAATTTCTTTGGGAAAACCCAAAGGCTACAGTTGCTGAAATTAGTGAGGCAAAGGAAGTTTCTACGAACCAGCTTCGTCAGTGGATTCGCGAGGAGAGACTTCAGCTTGCTGATGATTCACCTATCGCTATTACATGCGAGAACTGTGGAACAAAGATTATGACTGGTAGATATTGCCAGGAATGTAAGAATAAGATGGCTAGAGGCCTTACAAAGGAGTTTGGACTGGGCAAGAAAGCTCCAGAACCAGAACCTGTAAAGAAACAGGATTCTACTAACAAGATGCGCTTCTTGCAGCAGTAATTAACCAACTAGGAGTTATGTTAAAGAACGAGCGTGTAAAACACATGACCAAGATGGCCATGTACGAAAAACAGAATAAGAATGATTTGCGAATCGTTACAGAATACAGACGCAAAGACTACATTAGCATGAGCCGAATAATAGCTTTCATCTTCGGCTCTATTGCTTTTGCAGTTTTTTATTTTGGCGTTGTGGTTTTGTTTCTGTATAATAGATTTTCAAACATACACACGAGGTTGATCGTGCTCATCTTGCTGTTGGGCATCTTGCTATATGTATTCTTCCTTTATATTCATATGCGTAGGGTGTCCAAATTTGCTGACCGCAAATATCGACACAGCAAGAACGTCTATCAAAAATGGCGTGTTATGTTTAGAGAGCTCGAAGATATGTATGATGATGAGGAAAGAGAACAGGAATCGGATTAGAAGATGGATTTGTTTGATACTTTAAGAGCAAAACTAAAAGGTTTCATATCCAGACACGAGGTAGGTGCAGTTAGAGTGCTTAGAGCTCTATTGTGCCTATTTGGCTTGCTTTCTGTTAGAACTTGTTTCTATGAAGGAAGTGTTCTTGATAATCCGTTTTTGGTAATGGTAGTAACCCTGATAGGCGGATTCGTCCCTCTTAGTGCGGTTACATTGATTATCGTGTTCTCGGCGGTGGTTCATTTGGTATCGATTTCAATACAGGTAGTGCTGGTTGTAATCGGTCTGCTGATGATGACATATTTACTGCTTCTGTATTATCAGGCAGATAATCGCTACTACACTGTTTTTTCTGCAGTGTTTTATCAGATGCGTATTCCATTCTGCGTGCCTATGGCAGCAGGAATGTTTGGAAATATAAATGAGGTAGTTTCAATTATCAGTGGTTCAGTACTGGGCTTTTATTTGAGACTGGTGGTTGAAAATAAGGCTATCCTAAAGGACCCTAATGCTGAAATCAGTGCTTTTTCGCTACTCTTTGATCAGATGCTTAGAAGTCAGCTGTTTTATTGTTATGTAGCAGCAAATGTGGCTATGTTTTTGATTGTGTATCTGGTTAAGAGAAAAAATATTCAGCATTCGGCTGCGCTAGGCGTATCATTTGGTTCGCTCGCTTCCTTTGCGATTATGCTTACAGGAAATCTCTTTTTTAGCTCAGGAGATAACTTGTTAAAATTCGTAGTTGAAATCCTAGTTACTTTCTTGATCGGTATCATCGCTTCATATTTCTTTGTAGAAATGGATTATAACCGACCAGAAAGTCTGCAGTTTGAGGATGACGACTATTATTATTATGTAACAGCTATTCCTAAGGTCAGACTGACGAAAGAGGAATGGAAAGTGAAACGTATAACTGGAAATGATTTAGAGTTAGATAGAAAGGATGAAGACATTGAATAATGCGATAGACTTAATAGAATCCTTTCTGAGGGACTATTTTAATATCTCTATTCCAATCATCAACTTTACTGATGTTTTGGAGATTATAATCATCGCTGTATTCCTATATGAACTGTTTAAATGGGTAAAGAGCACACGCGCGTGGATGCTCTTTAGAGGTGTGCTTATCATCCTCATATTCTTCGTGGTTGCAGCGTTATTACAGATGAACACTATCCTGTGGATCGGTGAGAAATTGCTGAACGCCGGAGTTATCGCGTTTATAGTTGTGTTTCAGCCAGAGCTTAGAAAAGCGCTTGAACAGATCGGACGCCGTAAGCTCTTTAGAAACATCCTACCATCTTCCTGGTCAAAGGGTGAGCTTCGCAGATTCACTGATACTACAAAGAATGACATTGTGAAGGCTTGCTTCGATATGGGACGCGTAAAGACTGGCGCCCTCATCGTAGTGGAGCAGGATGTAAAGCTTCAGGAATATGAGAGAACAGGTATCGACCTCGATGCTCATCTTACACGTCAGCTTCTCATAAACATCTTTGAAAAAAATACACCTCTTCATGACGGTGCAGTAATAGTCAGAAATGATAGAATCGTCGCAGCTACCTGCTATTTACCTCTGACTGAGAACCTGGGAATTTCAAAGGAACTCGGAACCAGACATCGTGCGGCAGTAGGTATCAGCGAAGTTAGTGATGCAGTTACGATCGTAGTTTCAGAGGAAACTGGAAAGATTTCTGTGGCCGTAGAAGGTATCCTCTATCATGATCTCGATCGAGATGGTTTGAGCAAGATTCTTTCAAAGGCTCAGATTATTAAGGAAGAACATGATAAGAAGAATGTAAAAGACGAAGATACAGAAGAGATGGAGGAGGATTCAAATGTGGAATAGTTTAAAGAGAGCCCTCCTTTCAAATATAGGTTTGAAGATATCAGCTATCGTAGCAGCTATCTTGCTTTGGATAGTTGTTGTAAATGTAGAGGACCCATCCAGATCGAAGTTCTTTACAGCAAAGGTTGATATACTAAACCAGGGAGTGCTTACAGATAACGGCAAATATTATGAAATGAAAGATGATGAATCTACTGTTACTTTCAGAGTAACAGCAAAGAGATCTATCATCGAGAAGCTTTCTAATTCCGACTTTAGAGCAACTGCTGATTTGAATTATCTCGGCGCAGATAACCGTGTACCCGTAGATATCGAAGCAAGCAGATTTGCCAGCCAGGTAACTATTAGCAGCAGATCTTTTTACATTAATCTAAAAGTTGGTAATATTCAGAAGAAGAGATTTAGTATAAAACCTGTAACCACTGGAAAGCCTGCAGATGGAACTGTGGTTTCAGATGTTACTGCAACGCCAAATGTAATCACTGTAAGTGGTCCGGACAAGATAGTATCAACTATTAGTACGGTTGAGGCAGTTACAGATGTGACTGGTGTTAGCAAAGATTTTTCAGATGATGTAGTCCCTGTTTTGAAAGACAAAAACGGACGTGAAATTGATGCATCTAAACTGACACTTAGTAGAGAAACTGTTCAAGTTAATGTAATAACTGGTTCAGTGAAGAAGGTGAAGATTGCCGCTCAGACTAGTGGACAGCTTCCAGAAGGATACACATTAAATAGTGTAAGCGTAGTACCGGGAAGTGTAGAAGTTTCGGGCGATGTCGATGCTTTGAACAATTTGACGGAAATCATAATTCCTGGTTCAGTTATAGATTTGAGCTCGATTACTAAAGACTTGGAGACTACAGTAGATATTAGTTCATATCTGCCAAACGGCATTGAACTTGTAAATCCAGATGATAAAACTGTTAAAGTGAAAGTTAAGGTCGATTCGGCTACTTCTAAGAATTTCAGTATTCCGACAGCGAACCTGACCGTAGGCGGTTTACCGGATGGATTACAGTGCGAATTCATAGATAGTACTATCTCTGTGGCAATCAAAGGAATGCCACAGGATTTAGAAAAACTTGACTCTTCAAAAATTACGGGTAGAATTGATGCGTCGGGTTTAAATGCTGGCACACATCACGTAACTGTGACTTTAGTGTTGAGTAGCGAGTACTCAGTTGATACAATTACGACTGGTGTCAAAATTACAGAAAAAAATAATTAGTTAGGAGATTTTTTTTAAAATGTCTAGAATATTTGGAACTGATGGAGTTCGAGGCGTAGCTGGTACAGAGCTTGATATCAACCTCGCAATGAAACTCGGACAGGCAGGTGCTTACGTTCTTAGCAAGGGAAAGAGCACTCGTCCAGTGATTCTCGTAGGTTGTGATACTCGAATTTCAGGTGACATGCTTGCAAATGCACTTATGGCAGGTATCTGTTCAGTTGGTGCTGATGCAGTTTATGCAGGCGTAGTTCCTACACCGGCTGTTGCTTATCTTACAAAAGCAAAAGGCTTTGATGCTGGAGTTGTCATCTCAGCTTCACATAATCCTATGGAATTTAATGGAATCAAGTTCTTCAGCTCTGACGGATACAAACTTCCTGATGAAGTAGAAGACGAGATTCAGATGGAAATTGAAAGCGATATGGCATCTATTGATTTCCCTACAGGAGCAAAAGTTGGTCGTATTACTTATGATTTTGATATTGATAGAGAATACATCGATTTCGAAAAAGCAGCTGTTCCAGTTGATTTGAGTGGACTTAAAGTGGTAGTGGACTGTGCAAATGGCGCATCTTATAAGACTAACACAGCAGTATTGAGAGAGCTTGGCGCTGACCTCATTCCTCTTCATGTAGAACCAAATGGAACAAACATCAATGATAAATGTGGTTCTACTCATCTCGAAGATTTGATGGCTACTGTGAAAAAAGAAGGCGCAGATATCGGTATTGCCTTTGATGGTGACGCTGACAGAATGCTCGCGGTAGACGAGAACGGCGAATCTGTAGACGGTGATGAAATCATGTCTATCTGTGCAAACCATATGAAAGAAAGAGGAGAGCTTAAGAAGAATACTCTCGTAGTTACAGTAATGTCTAACCTCGGACTTTCAATCATGGGTAAAGAGAAAGACATCAATATCGAAGTCACAAAAGTCGGCGATAGATATGTTTTGGAAAAAATGAAAGAAGATGGTTATAACATCGGCGGAGAGCAGTCTGGACATATCATCTTCTTAGACAAGAATACAACTGGAGATGGAATGATGTCTGCACTTCATCTCTTACAGGTTATGGTAGATACAAAGAAGAGCTTGTCAGAGCTTAAATCTATCATGCAGGTACTTCCACAGGCATTAGTAAATGCAAAAGTTCCAAACGATAAGAAGAATTCTTACAAAGAATATCCTGAAATCGTTTCTAGAATCGAAGCATTAGAACAGAAATTTGATGGAGCCGGAAGAGTTCTCATTCGTCCTTCAGGTACAGAACCACTAGTTCGAGTAATGATTGAAGGAAAAGTACAGGAAGAAATTCAGAAGGATGCTGAGGAGCTCGCAAACTTTATTGAACATACTATGAATTAATAAAGAAGGTGAAACCTTGGTAAAGGAAAAATTTTTGATCAAGAATCCAACAGGGCTTCATATACGTCCTGCAGGAATACTGTGTGATTGTGCTATGAAGTTTGAGTGTAGCATTCGCTTTACGTATAAAGAGGATTCTGAGGCAAATGTAAAAAGTATTTTATCAGTTCTCGGGGCTTGCATCCGTTGTGGTGATGAAATTGAAATGATTTGTGATGGCGTAGATGAAGTCGAAGCCATGGCAGAACTTCGGAAACTGATTGAAGAAGATCTTTAAATGGGGATTGAATTGGACAATCCTCTTTAAAGGTGATATTATATCGTTTTGTTTGGAGAGTAAATATGAAAAAAATACTTATTACAGGATGTAATGGACAGCTCGGAAGGGCTATCCAGAAGGAATACGGTGATACCGTAGAGTTTATTAGAACAGACATGGTTGATGGAGATGGTATTAAGAAACTCGACATCTCAAATATCGATAATGTTATGGCTATGGTTCGAGCTGAGAAACCGGATGCTATTATCAACTGTGCCGCTATGACAAATGTAGATGGTTGTGAGAAGATGGAAGATGCCGCATACAAGGCAAATGCTATCGGACCTAGAAACCTCGCTATAGCTTCTTCTGAAGTTGGAGCTAGATTGGTTCACATTTCTACAGATTATGTGTTTAGTGGAGAAGCGTCAGATCATCCTAGAACAGAATTTGATCAGGTTTCACCAATCAGCGCATATGGTAGAACAAAGCTTGCTGGTGAGAATTTCGTAAGAGAATTCGCTGATAGATATTTCATCTTGAGAACAGCTTGGCTTTATGGAGATGGAAAGAACTTCGTAAAGACTATGCTTTCACTTGCTGAGAATTACGATGAAGTAAGCGTTGTAGATGATCAGGTAGGAACTCCTACATCTGCTGTAGAACTTTCTAAGATGATCAGATTCCTCGAGAATACAGAGAATTATGGTTTATATCATGCTACATGTGAGGGTGATACAAACTGGGCTGATTTCACAGAGGAAATTTATAGACTTGGAAATAAATCTACAAAGGTAAATCATGTTTCTAGTGCAAAGTACAAGGAAATGAATCCTAATTCAGCTGATAGACCAGCTTATTCTATCCTTGATAACTACATGCTTCGTCTGGTAACAGATGAATTTAGAATGGCTGAATGGCATGATGCTTTTGAAGTTTATATGAGAGAACTTAATAAGTAATTAAAATATAGATCCAATTTTAGGAGGATAAAATGAGAACTTATCTTGTAACAGGTGGTGCCGGATTTATCGGTTCTAACTACATTCATTACATGTTTAGAAAATATGATAATGAAATCAGAATTATCAACGTTGATAAGCTTACATACGCAGGTAATCTTGAGAACCTTAAGGATCTCGAAGGCAGAGATAACTATACATTCGTAAAGGCTGATATCTGTGATGCAGAAGCTATCAGAAAGATTTTTGCAGAGAACGATATCGATAGAGTAGTTCACTTCGCTGCAGAAAGCCACGTTGACAGATCTATCAAGAATCCAGAAGTTTTCGTACAGACAAATGTTCTCGGAACACTTGTTATGCTTAACGCTGCAAAAGAAGCTTGGGAGCTTCCAGATGGTACATTCAAAGAAGGAAAGAAATTCCTTCACGTATCAACAGATGAGGTTTACGGATCACTTCCAGATGATGGAACATCATACTTCTATGAGACTACACCATATGATCCACATAGCCCATATTCAGCTTCAAAGGCTTCATCAGATTTCATCGTTAAGTCTTATATTGATACATATAAGTTCCCAGCGAACATCACAAATACATCAAACAACTACGGACCTTACCAGTTCCCAGAGAAGTTGATTCCACTTATTATCAACAATGCTCTCGCTGGCAAAGAACTTCCTGTATACGGTGATGGAAAGAATATCCGTGACTGGTTATATGTAGACGATCATGCTAAGGGAATCGACATGGTTCAGGAATTAGGTGAACTTGGTCAGAAATACAACATCGGTGGACATAACGAGCGAAGAAATATTCAGATTATCCACACTATCTTAGATACACTTCTCGAGATTCTTCCAGACGATGATCCTCGTAAGAAGAATGTAAGCTACGATCTCATCAAATATGTTGAGGATCGTAAGGGACATGATAGAAGATACGCAATCGCTCCTGACAAGATTAAAAAGGAAATCGATTGGGAACCTGAAACATGCTTCGAAGAAGGCATTAAGAAGACTATTAAGTGGTATCTTGATAATCAGGACTGGATGAAGAATGTAACTAGTGGTGATTACCAGAAATACTACAAAGACATGTATCAGGATAAATAAAAATTGATTTACCATATTCGGCCTTCTTTTTTCAAAAAAAGGAGGTCGGATATTTGTGTTTATATGGAGGAAAAACCATGAAAGGTATTATTCTAGCCGGAGGATCCGGAACACGTTTATATCCACTTACAAAGGCTATTTCAAAGCAGATTATGCCTGTATATGATAAGCCTATGATTTATTACCCACTTTCAACTCTTATGCTTGCGGGTATTAATGAAGTGCTCATTATCTCAACACCTAGAGATCTTCCTGTATTTAAGGAACTTCTCGAGGATGGTTCACAGCTTGGTATGAAGATTTCATACGCTGTACAGGAAGCTCCTAACGGACTTGCTGAAGCTTTCATCATCGGTGAAGAGTTTATCGGAGATGATTCAGTAGCACTCGTACTTGGAGATAACATTTTCTACGGACAGTCATTCTCTAGAACACTTCTTTCAGCGCGTGAAAGAGTAGAGAATAACGGTGGAGCTACAATCTTCGGTTATTATGTAAGAGACCCTAGAGAATACGGTGTAGTAGAATTTGACGAGAACGGCAAGGCCAAGTCTATCGAAGAGAAGCCAGCACAGCCTAAGTCAAACTACGCTGTACCAGGTCTGTACTTCTATGACAACTCTGTTGTAGAGATTGCAAAGACTATCACACCTTCAGCTCGTGGCGAGCTTGAAATTACAGCTGTAAACAATGCTTACCTCGACAGAGACAACCTCTATGTAGAGACTCTCGGAAGAGGATTTGCTTGGCTTGATACAGGAAATCACGATATGCTTCTTTCTGCATCAAACTTTGTTTCAACTATTCAGAAGCGCCAGGGAATGTACGTTTCATGTATCGAAGAAATTGCTTTCAAGAGAGGTTTCATCAGCGCAGACCAGCTTAAAGAGTTGGCAAAGCCACTTATGAAGTCTGATTATGGTAAATATCTTGTAAGCGTTGCAGAAGGAGAGTTTTAATAATGGCTATTACAGTAACAAAGAATCTTAACGGAATCGAAGGACTTAACGTAATCGAACCAAAGGTATTTGGTGATGATCGTGGATACTTTATGGAAACATATAACGAGAACGATATGAGAGAAGCTGGAATGGATTACAAATTCGTTCAGGATAACCAGTCAGCTTCAAAGAAGGGTGTTCTCAGAGGTCTTCACTTCCAGATTAACTACCCACAGGACAAACTTGTTCGTGTTGTAGCTGGTGAAGTATATGATGTAGCTGTAGATTTACGTCCAGGTTCAGAGACATATGGTAAGTGGGCTGGCGTTCTCCTCAGTGCTGAGAACAAGAAGCAGTTCATGATTCCAAAGAACTTCGCTCATGGTTTCATCGTTCTTTCAGACCATGCAGAGTTCTGCTACAAGGTTACAGATTTCTATCATCCAAATGATGAAGGCGGTCTCATGTGGAACGATCCTGACATCGGAGTAGAATGGCCACTTCCAGAAGGAATGACAGCAGATGATCTCATCCTTTCTGACAAGGATAAAGTTAACTGGAGCTATAAAGAGTTCCTGGAAAAGAAGAATAACTAATCGAAATTTAAGAGGTTTTATTGTATGAAAAAAGCTTCAGAGAATACAAGCTTTATAAAAGATACAATTACATTAATCAGAACCCTGGCGAAGAACGACCTTAAGGCGCGCTTCGCAGGGTCTTATTTGGGTATTGTTTGGGCATTTATGCAGCCAATCATTACAGTACTTGTATACTGGTTTGTATTTGAAATGTGTTTAACATCTGGTACACAGGGAACAAAAGCAGGAATTCAGGCGCCGTTTGTACTTTGGCTTCTGGCAGGTTTGGTTCCTTGGTTTTATTTTTCTGATTCATGGAGCAGCGCGACAAACTGCTTTATGGAATATAACTATCTGGTAAAAAAAGTAGTATTTAATATTTCTATTCTGCCTATCGTAAAGATTCTATCCAGCCTGGTAGTTCATGTGGTATTGGTTCTCTTTACATTCTTTATGTATTTGGTTATGGGACAGCCACTTAATATTTGCGCTATTCAGGTTATCTACTATTCATTTGCGATGATGGTATTGTCATTGGGACTGTCGTATATAACATCAGCGGTATTGGTATACTTTAGAGATATGAGAGAGGTAGTAAATATCTTCCTTCAGGTCGGTATCTGGGCTACACCTATTATGTGGAATATTTATTCACCACAGATGCATATTCCTGGTCCTATTATGACTATTATTAAGTTGAATCCGATGTTTTATGTCGTAGATGGTTATAGAGAATCCCTAATCGGTGGAGTTCCTTTCTGGAGTAAACCTATACTCGGAATTTATTTCTGGGTAGTGACATTGATTATTCTCTTCTTGGGAATTACTATCTTTAGAAAACTCAAGGACAGTTTTGCAGACGTATTATAATTTAAGGTGATTATATGGTAGATACAAACGAGAAAAAAGAATATGCGATTAAAGTCTCAAACGTCAGCAAGATGTACAAACTGTATCAGCGAAATCGCGACAGAATGATTGATTCCTTGGGACTTAGCAGAAAAAAATTGTACAAAGAGCACTATGCTCTAAATGATATTAATTTTGAAGTCAAGACAGGAGAATCAGTAGGTATCATCGGTACTAATGGTGCCGGTAAATCTACTATCCTGAAGATTATCACAGGAGTACTTAAACCAACTACTGGTACTCTTGATATAAATGGACGTATTTCTGCGTTATTGGAGCTCGGAGCTGGTTTCAACCAGGAGTATACAGGTATCGAAAACATTTATTTGAATGGAACGATGCTCGGTTACTCCAAAGAAGAAATCGATGCAAAGATGGATGATATTTTATCGTTTGCTGATATCGGTGACTTCGTATACCAGCCGGTTAAATCTTATTCAAGCGGTATGTTCGTACGACTTGCCTTTGCAGTTGCGATAAACATCGATCCAGAGATTTTGATCGTCGATGAGGCACTTTCGGTTGGAGACGTTTTTTTCCAGGCGAAGTGTTATAAGAAGTTCGAGGACTTTAAGAAACAGGGAAAGACGATTCTGTTCGTAAGTCATGATCTTTCAAGTATCAGAAAGTACTGCGATAGAGTAATCCTCTTTAATAAAGGACAGAAACTTGCCGAAGGTGAACCAAAGGAGATGATCGATCTCTATAAGAAGATTCTTACAGGTTCAAAGGAAGATATCGAGAAGGCAGAGAAGCTCGGAGCTGATGCGCTTACAGATAAATCTAAGGATGGATTTGATGAGGCTAGTGAGGACAAATGGTCTTCACACTTCGCGATTAATCCAGATCGTGTCGTATACGGTTCGAAGGAAGTTGAAATCATAGATTTTGGAATTGAAGATGAGACAGGAAATCTTACTAGTGTACTTTCAAAAGATGCTGATTTTGTTATAAAATACAAAGTGAGATTTAATGAAAAAGTAAAGAACCCTATCTTTACTTATACATTCAAGAATGTCAAAGGACTTGAAGTAACTGGAACGAATACCCTGATTGAAAGATCATATCTCGAAGAAGGAGAACCAGGGGAAGAGTATACGGTTTCTTTTAAACAGAATATGAATCTGCAGGGAGGAGATTACCTTCTGTCTATGAGTTGTACAGGATATGACCTGGAAGGAAATCTTAAAGCTTATCATAGATGCTACGATCTGTTGTCAGTGACAGTAATCTCTGACAAAGATACAGTTGGTTTCTATGACATGTACTCGAAGGTAGAAATCACAAAGAACTAATCATTTATGGCAAAAAAAGAGAAAGGGGTCACGAATGAAATACGATTATCTAATTGTAGGTGCTGGTTTGTATGGTGCAGTTTTTGCGCATGAAGCAACTAAGGCAGGAAAAACTTGTTTCGTAATCGATAAGCGTCCTAACATCGGTGGTAACATTTACACAGAGAGAGTAAATGGTATTGATGTTCACAAGTATGGTGCGCACATCTTCCATACATCTAATAAAGAAGTATGGGATTATGTAAATCAGTTTGCTGAGTTCAATAACTACATCAATTCCCCAGTAGCTATCTACAAGGATGAACTTTACAACCTACCATTTAACATGAATACTTTTTCAAAGATGTGGAATGTAAAGACACCACAGGAAGCGTATGATGTGATTAAGTCTCAGATTGAGGAGCTTAATATTACAAAACCAGCTAACCTCGAAGAGCAGGCACTTTCTCTGGTAGGCACAGATGTTTATGAGAAACTTATCAAAGGTTATACAGAGAAGCAGTGGGGCAAAGACTGCAGGGATTTGCCAGCTTTTATCATTAAGAGACTGCCTCTTCGTTTTACTTATGATAACAACTATTTCAACGATAGATATCAGGGAATCCCAGTCGGCGGCTACACAAAGATGATCGAGAAGATGCTTGAAGGTGTAGAAATCAGATGTAACGAAGATTACATGAAACTCTACGCTCAGAATCAAATCGACGATGATGATAGAACTAAGGCTTCTTCAATTACACTTTCTGATGGAACCAGCTTCGAATTTGAGAAGATGATATACACAGGACCTATTGATGAGTACTTTAACTATCTCTATGGTCATTTGGAATATCGTTCTGTTCGCTTTGAAACAGAGGAAAAAGACTGTGATAATTATCAGGGAAATGCCGTTGTTAATTACACAGAGAGAGAAGTTCCTTATACACGTATCATCGAACATAAGTGGTTCAACTTTGGTAAAGATGAGAATGGTGAACCTATTAAAGGAACTATCATTTCTAAAGAGTATTCCAGTGCATGGAAGCTTGGCGATGAGCCTTATTATCCAGTAAACACTGAGAAGAACAATAATACTTATGCGAAGTACAAGGCTCTTTCTGAAAGTGATTCAAGGGTTATCTTTGGTGGAAGATTAGGCCTGTACAAATATTTGGACATGGATAAGGTTATTCTCGAAGCTTTGAATGTGGCGAGAGAAGAACTTAAATAATGGAGAATTTGTAATACATGAATTTTAATAAAAAAGTCTTTGGCGCTATAACTGCGTGTGTTTTGCTGATCGTATTGATTATAGCTATTGTTATAACAGTACAGGATCCTTGGAAAGATAGAGAAGGATATCAGATAACACAGTACGGTACAACTACTGGTGCACAGTGCATGTTCTATACGATTAAAGATGCAAAAGGTAATCTGGTAATTATCGATGGCGGGTACGTAAATGACGAGGCGAGCGTTGCAAATCGTATTAAGAAGATGGGCGGTCACGTTAGCGCATGGATTCTCACTCATCCACATCCGGATCATATTGGAGCTTTTAACGCAATCTATCCAAAGTTAGATGCTTATGGAATAAAAGTAGACCAGATTTATGCTACAAATGTTAACCATGACAGATATGTTGAAACAGCAAAGGACTATGATGCGATAGATACATATCTGAGATTCTGTGAGATTACAAAAAATGCGAAGAATCTGAAGTTCCTTAAAGAGGGAGATCAGTTAGAACTACTTCCGGGACTTCGAATGAAAGTAATCCATGGATGGGATGCGAATGTAGATAAGACAGAGAACAATCTCTGCAATAATGGTTCACTTATGTTTAAACTTACTGCAAAGAAAGAGTCTATGCTCTTCTGCGCAGATACACAGCATGAAATGGAACAATACATCGTACCAGAACATAAAGATGAATTGAAATGTGATTATGTCCAGTGTGGTCATCACGGAAACTGGGGTATGACTACAGACTTCTACAAACTTACTGGAGCAAAGCAGGCTTTTGTAGATGGACCAAATTACCTCTACGATGATCCAAAGTCTATGTACAATGGACATCTTACCGTAGAGCTCTTTAGAGAAATCGGCGCTAGAGTGTATAGATTGCAGTCTGTGCCAAATACGATCACACTTCGATAGATGTTTAAGGATGGAATATGTTTGTTTTAAATTTGATTAGAGTAATACTGGTGCTAATAGTTTCACCAATTCTCATCGGTGTTCCGACAGCATCACTTCTCGGCATGTATGAAGATAGACGAGTTTATAGATTTGCGTTTGCATTTATTATCGGAAACCTGATGACATTTGCAGCGATGCAGATTATATCAGTTCCTTTGGTTTTATCATTTAAATCGTTGACTGCATTTGCATTCCTGTATAGCGTAGTAATTATTCTCGCTATCCTGGGATTGAATATTTTCGGTTTCTTAAACGCACAGCGTAAAAAAACTACTCTTTATACCCGACACTTCCTCTCTCGCGTTATAAATGGGTTTAAAAGAGTTCCAAAGTGGGTTTGGGTATTGCTAATTGCGGCAATTCTATTGTTCCTGTTTATGGAATATCACTATATGTTTAGAATCCATGTAGATGATGATGACGCCAGATATATGGGAAATCCTGCTTCTGCTGTATTTACAAATACTTTGTATGAATATGACTGGGGCACTGGCAAATATGCTGGTATGGGTTTGAGAGAACAGTCTCCGCGTGATGCTGTTTCACCTTGGATGCTGTCATACGCAGTTTGGTGCAAACTAACTGGCGTGAATTCAACTATTATCGCTCATTCCATTATGTCGGTAATCCTGTTTGCGATTTGTTTCATGGAATATTTCCTCTTATCAGACAGACTTTTTAAATCAGACATGGAACGTATGATTACTTTCATGCTTATGATTTGCGTCGTTTATCTGACTTTCTCAGGAAATACACATACTCAGGCGGCTGTTTCTCTCGTAAGAATCTGGCAGGGTAAAGCAGCTTTTGCTACAACAGTTATACCATTTATGCTTTATCTCTATATGAGTTTGGCAAATGCAGAAACGGATAGAACTAAATATTATATTGAAGCGATATTTACTGCTTTGGCTGGATGCTATATGAGTGGTGTAGGTATAGTTGGTACAGGTTTATTTATGGGACCATTTTTCTTCTGGGATATTCTTAGAAAGAGAAAGTGGAAGGAACTCTTCCTTCTGCTGTTGGTGTGTATTCCAACATTGGTATACGGTTACATGTACGCAAAGATTAAATAAACTGGAGAGTATTATATGAGACAGTCATACGATGAGATGATGGGTTGGTTCCATAATGGATTTAATGGAAATGCCTATTTTCTGCTTTATCTAATATGCTTGGTATATCTCTTTATCACTGATAAAGACAAGCGATTCAAGCTTGTAGTGCCATCTTTTTTACTTACATTTTTTATCATAAATCCGGTTTGCTATAGATATCTATGGTCGAAAACTATCGGATATTCCTACTGGAGATTGTTCTGGACGATTCCTATTATTCCAGTAGTTGCACTTACTTTTACAAATATCATTTCAAATGGAAAAACAAAGTGGCAGAGATATGGATTGGTTATGATTCTTTCATTCCTGGCGCTTAGATCTGGATGCTATCTGTACAAATATCCGGACACTGGATTCGTAAAAGCAAACAATGCATATAAGCTTCCTCAGCCTGCAGTCGATGTGGCTGATGAACTTATTAAGATGGATAAAGAGCCTAGAGTAATAGCAGATATCACTTTGGCTAGATATCTGAGACAGATACATCCTGAAATCTCACAGGGCTTCGGTCGCTGGGGACAGGGTGTTAACGGTTCAGTTTCTGGAGCATATTTCTGGAGAACTTTTGGAGAAGGGAATATTACTACTGATATTCCAGACGACAAAGAGTTCGATTGGATAAAGGCTAGAAACTATATGTTAGAGGAGAAGTTTGAGTATTTAATCCTTCCTACTTCTGAAGAGGTCGCAAAGGCTAAAGGGGACAAAAAATTAGTAGATGCCGGATTTAGCTACGTTAAATCTGTTGATGGATACGGAATCTACAAAGTACGATGATAAAGAGGACATAGACGATGTATAGAGAACGAGGCATAGGATTTTGGAAGCATATTGATTTCATAATCCTCAGTGTTATCGCCCAGGAATGTGCTTTCTTTCTGGCAGTTTGGCTTAGATTTAGAAATAATAATATAGATGTACCTTCTGACGATTTGTATCTTCGTGTCGCTGTTATCATTGGAATGCTCGATGTAGCGATATCTATTATACGTTCCTCATACAGTGGAGTGTTGCACCGAGGTTGGCTTAAGGAATTCAGAGCGACTATCGTTCACGAATTTATTCTGTTTGCGTTTCTGCTGATCTATCTCTATGGAACGAAACAGACGGCGGATATGTCCAGATTATCTCTGGGCTACTACGTTATTTTTTCCATGTGCTTCCTGTATACTTTTAGAGTGTCTTGGAAGAGACTGATTAGAAAACATGTCCTAAGACGTAGGAAAAAAATAAACTTGATCGTCATAGCTGATGCCACAAATATTGAGAGATGTATCAGCACTTTTAAGGATGATGTGTATTCTGGATTTACAGTGGTTTCTGCTGCGTGTATGGATGAGAATCGTAGTGGAGAGATGATAGATGATATCCCAATCGTTGCAGATAAAGATTCACTGTTTGATTATCTGAGAGAGAATGTAATCGATCAGGCCTTTATAGATATGACGAATATCAATGATGCTTATGATTTGGGGTCTCGTCTGATTGAAATCGGTGTTACATCACATATTGGTTTGCTTTACTCAAAGGAACCTATTCCTACACGTATCCTGGAAGATTACGGTAAATATGCGGTGCTTACAGGTTCGATGAAGATTGCTAATACAAAACAGATTGTATTAAAGAGATTGATGGATATCATAGGAAGTTTAGTGGGACTCATAATAACAGCGGTTGCATTTATCATATTTGCACCAATTATTAAAATCCAGTCTCCTGGTCCTGTGTTTTACAAATCAGTTCGTATCGGAAAGAACGGACGAAAGTTTTATTTTTACAAATTCCGTTCTATGTATGTAGATGCAGATAAACATCTGAAGGAATTACAGAAAGACAATGAAATCAAAGGACTTATGTTCAAGATGGAAAATGATCCTAGAGTAATTCCTATTGGACATTTTATTCGTAAATACTCTATAGATGAGTTGCCACAGTTCTGGAATGTTTTAAAGGGTGATATGAGTTTGGTTGGAACTAGACCACCTACAGAAGCTGAGTTTAAGAACTATGAATATCATCACAAGGCCAGGCTTGCGATTAAGCCGGGATTAACCGGTCTATGGCAGGTAAGTGGTAGATCAAATATTACAGACTTTGAAGACGTAGTTAAACTAGATACTAAATATATCGCTAATTGGACGTTAGGACTTGATATAAAGATTCTCCTAAAAACAGTCAAGGTTGTCTTTACAGGTGACGGTTCAAAATAAGTGTGATATAATTAAGCAGTTTTTGTGGAAAGAATGTTAACTAGAAATTTGATATAGAGGTAGTATTATGTCAAAGAATAAAGTAAAGAAACCATTGACGAAGAAACAGCGTCGTCGTAAGAGACGTAGAATATTACTCGTAATCGAGTTTATCGCGCTGATTATTCTCAGTTTGTTAGTTTATATGTATTCTAAATTCGGAAAGATTGATTTCAACGATTTAGGAGATGTAAAGAGAAATAACCTCGATGCAAAGACACAGGAATTGCTGAAAGGATATACTACTATTGCACTCTTTGGTGTAGATTCTCGTGAAATGGACACATATAAGAATGCACAGAGTGATAGTATTATCGTTTGCGTAATTGATAATAAGAATAAGGAAATCAGACTTATGTCTGTATTCCGTGATACATATATGGATGTGGACGGTGAAGGCACATACAGAAAATGCAATTATGCATATGCCCGAGGTGGCCCAAAGCAGTCTGTTGAAATGCTTAACAGAAACCTCGACCTTGATATTCAGGAATATGTATCTGTAAACTGGAAAGCAGTCGCTGATGCTATTGATGCCATCGGTGGAGTAGAAGTAGACGTTACAGATGATGAGGCATACGCTCTCGTTGATCCACGCTGGTTTGTTCAGAAGAACACAGAAGACTTCGTAGGAAGAAAAGGTGGAAAGGTTAGAGCCGGCCATCAGACATTGAACGGTGTTCAGGCTGTAGCTTACTGTCGTATCAGACATGGTGCCGGTGATGATTATGCCAGAGCAGAAAGACAGAGAGTTGTACTTTCAGAGATGATTAACAAGGCAAAGGGTTCAGGCATTGGAAAGATTAACAAGCTTATCGATGCTATCTTCCCAGAAGTTTCAACATCTCTTTCTATGAGTCAGGTGATCGGACTTGCAACAAATGTTACAGATTACAAGCTTGGCGAGACAGCAGGCTTCCCATTTGATAAAAATACTTCATCAATGGCAGGAGCTGGAAGCGTTGTAGTACCATGTACTCTTCGTTCAAACGTAATAGACGCTTATAAATTCCTTTACAAGAAGGATGATTATGAACCATCTGAAGCAGTTGATTTGATTTCTAGAAAGATCGTAAACAAAACTGGTTTCACAGAGGATGATTCAACAACTATTAAGAACAAGTAGCGTATGATATTTCTGGTCGGGGAAACTCGACCAGAAATATTGTATCTTCTAATATTAAGCTTATGAGTAAAACTATTTTTGATAAAAATAATTATATAGAAGATGAAAAAGTCATTGTAAGAAGACTGGAACAGCTCTTTGAGCTCGCAGTTCTTGCGGTGGCTTATTACTATTTTTGGAAATATCTATATCGAACTCCATATTTTGGAACAAATATGTACTTCGGTAGAGGTAAGTTTGTATTAGTTGGAATATACGCATCTATCATGGCTATGATTCTCCATCTGGATGAAGGTGATAGATTTGGATATAGAAAACTGTTTGATATCGTACTACTACAGTGGTTTGCGATAGCAGCAACGAATGTACTTACATATCTCCAGCTTTCTCTAATCGCGAATATCGTACTTCCGATTAAGGGAATGCTTCTTCTGACATTGGCAGAGTTTCCAATCGCGCTCGTGCTTTGTGTGATTTACACCTATTATTATCACAGCCTGTATGTGCCTATGCATATGCTGATGATTTATGGTGATGAGAGATCTGTAAGTTTGAAACTTAAATTCGACAGCACTCAGGGAAATACTGGAAAATATCATGTGGATAAACTGGTCTCTGCAGATGTCGGTCTCGATGAACTGAAAAATATGATTAAGGATTATGACGCTGTAATCATTTCAGATATTCCGGCAGAACTTCGTAATGATATTCTGAAGTATTGCTATGCAAAAGGAGTTCGTACTTATCTCACTCCAAAGATTTCAGATATCATTACAACAGGTGCAGAGGATATCAGTTTGTTTGATACACCTCTTTCTCTGGTCAAAGGTCTCGGAATGACGATAGGACAGAGATTTGTAAAGCGTACGTTTGATATACTGCTTTCACTGATAGCTTTAATCATTCTGTCTCCGCTTTGGATTGGAATCGCTATAGCTATTAAACTTGAAGATCATGGACCTATTTTCTACAGACAGAAGCGTGTCACTCGTGGAGGGAAGGAATTTGATATCCTTAAATTCCGTTCAATGATCGTTGATGCAGAAGCCAAAGGTGTAATACCAGCTACTGATCATGACCCACGTATCACAAAGGTTGGAAACTTTATCCGTGCATGTCGTGCAGATGAGTTGCCACAGCTTATAAATATTCTGAAGGGTGAGATGTCTATAGTCGGACCTCGTCCTGAAAGAGTAGAACATGTTGAGAAGTATAAGAAGCTTGTGCCTGAGTTCGTTTACCGCGAGAAGGTAAAGGGCGGTTTGACCGGCTATGCTCAGATTTATGGTAAATACAACACAACAGCACTGGACAAGCTTAAATATGATTTGATGTACATCGAAGAATATTCATTCTTCCTGGATTTCAAAATCATCCTTATGACAGTTCGAATCCTCTTTGAGAAGGAGAGTACAGAAGGCTTTGATAAAGTAATTACTGAAGAAGACATTCAGTATGAAATAGAAAAGAGCAAGGACAAAGAGTAATATGCCAAAGATAGGAATAGTTTCTCTGGGATATGGCTGGCTTCCATGTGAACCGGGCCCATCGAGATTTTATTATATTGCAAAGATGTTTAGTGACAAAGGCTGGGATGTAGACCTGATCGGCACATCATTTCAGCATTTTAAAAAAGCTCCTCGTGATAAGGAGCTGATTCTGTCACAGAACTATCCTTTTAAGACATCTTTTATAGATGTTAAACCGTATAAGAAGAACATAGATATCAGACGTATCATCAGCAACAAAGGCGCTGTTGGAAAGACTGTAGAGTATCTTCGTAAGAATGAGTATGATGTTATCTATTGCTCTATTCCACAGAACGATGTCGCTAGTGCTGTAGCTGATTACTGTGAAGAGAGACATATTCCTCTCATTGTTGATATTGAGGATTTATGGCCAGAAGCTATGGAGATGGTTGTAAAAAATAAGCTCCTTCGTAAGGTCATCTTCCCTTCTTTTTTCAAAGATGCTGAGAATGTATATGCAAAGGCTTCAGCTGCGATAGGAACTTCAGAAGACTATACAGAGAGAGCTGTGAAATACAATCATAGAGATTTGCCTATGAAGACTGTATATGTAGGATGCGATATGGACATCTTCGACCAGGGCGTTCGCGATAACATCGATTCCATCGATAAGGGCGCTGAGGAGTTCTGGGTTACATATGCTGGATCCATAGGAAAAAGCTATGATATCGATACTTTGATAAAGGCTGCGGCTGAGCTTTGCCGTGATGGCTATGAAAATATTAAAATAAAAATACTGGGTACTGGCCCGCGTTTCGAGGAAATGAAGAAACTAAAAACTGATTTAGGTGCAAAAAATATTGATTTTTTGGGCTATACGCAGTACCCTATTATGGCGGCTTATTTAACAAAGTCTGAAGTCGCACTTAACTCTTTTATTAAAGGTGCTCCTCAGAGTATCGCAAATAAAGTAGGTGACTATCTCGCATCAGGCAGTGCAGTGTTAAACACTTTAGAGAACGATGTAGCTAAGTCCCTTATTGATTCAAATGAAGTTGGAATCAATATTGAAGCAGAAGATGTAGAAGTGCTAAAGAAAGCTATACTTTATTTTTACGAGAATCGAGAAATTACCAGCAAGATGGGTGAGAATGCCCGTAAGCTGTGTGAAAAGCGCTTCGATAGGAAGACGTCATATCTGGAAATCATTTCTATGGCAGAAAGTCTTCTTTAGAAAGAGAAAGACAGGACAGTGTATGAAAAGACCATACGATATGCTCGATAGCACATTTGAATGGTGTTTTAAGAATCATCCGAATGCTAGAGCGGTGATGTTCCCAATCTATAGAAAGAATAGAGAATTACTTTGCTATTCAGTCTTTGGAATCGGAACATTTTTGATCTCGATATTCACGTATGCTCTGTTTACAGAAAATTTCAGTTGGAATATCTTGGTTTCGAATGCTCTATCGTGGGTATTCGCAACAGCATTTGCTTTTATTACGAATCGTAGATACGTATTTGTTTCGCATGTTAAAGGAATAGCGGCATTCTTTATGCAAATGTGGAGCTTCTCTACAGGAAGACTCATAACTCTGTTTATCGAAGAGTGGATGCTATACTTTTTCATAGGAAGACTGAGTCTTCCAAATATGCCAGTGAAGCTATGCAGTCAGGTTATCGTTATCGCGTTAAACTATGCGTTTAGTAAATTAATTGTTTTTAGGAAGCACAAAGAAGTTGTTAAATTCGCTGGCCGAAAGGGAAAGGATAAGAGTATGATTAATTTTGAAGAGGCTAGAAAAGTCCTCGAGGAGAAAGGGCAGCTTCATGTACTTAAGTACTTTGATGAGCTCAGTGAATTAAGTCAGCAGATGCTGCTTAAACAGATTTCGGAGTTGAACTTCAAAGAGATTGAAGAAGCACAGAATCCTACAAAAACAGAAAGTGGTGAGGTTAGACCTTTACCAGCTAAGAGCATCGATGAAATTGCTGCAAAGGAAGACGAGTATCGTGCAGTTGGAACTGAAGCGCTAAAGAGCGGAAAAGTTGCTTGTGTACTTCTGGCAGGCGGAATGGGAACCCGTCTCGGACTCGATAAGCCAAAGGGAGAATTGAATTTTGGTCTTACAAAGGAATATTTCCTCTTCCAGAGACTAGTTGATAATTTGATGGTAGTGAAAAAAGAAGCAGAGGGAGCTTCAATTCCACTTTACATCATGACTAGCGAGAAGAATGATGCAGAAACTAGAGACTTCTTTGAGAAGCATGATTATTTTGGATATCCTAAAGAGGATATTGGTTTCTTCGCACAGGAGATGGCAGCAGCTGTAGATTATAACGGCAAGTTGTATATGGAAGATAAAGGTAGAATTGCTACTTCACCAAACGGAAATGGTGGCTGGTTCTCATCAATGAAGAAGGCTGGACTTCTCGATGATATGAAGAGAAGAGGCGTAGAATGGATTAATATCTTTTCAGTGGATAATCCACTTCAGAAGATGGCTGATCCGGTATTCGTAGGTGCTACGATTGAATCTGGCTACAATTCTGGTGCAAAGGTTGTACGTAAGGCTTACCCAGAGGAAAAGATGGGTGTTATGTGTATGGAAAACAACCAGCCTAGCGTAATCGAGTACTATGAACTTACAGATGAAATGGCAAATCTACGTGATGAAAATGGTATACTAGTATATGGATTTGGTGTAATCTTGAATTATGTTTTCAAGTTGGATAGACTTGAAGAAATAGTAGAGAAGATTCTTCCGGTTCATGTTGTTGAGAAAAAGATTCCATACATCGATGAGAATGCAAAGCTTGTTAAGCCTGAAGAACCAAATGGTTACAAGTTTGAAACTCTCGTAGTAGATATGGTTCGTTTGATGAACAACTGTCTTCCATTTGAGGTAGAGCGTGAGAAAGAATTTGCGCCTATAAAGAATCTTCATGGAAAAGACTCACTAGATTCAGCTCGAGAACTTTTAGAGAAAAATGGAGTTATCTTATAAGGGTTAAAGGATGAATGAAGTTAGATTTTCTATATTAGTACATACAGTTGACACAGATGCTTCTATGTTTAAGGAAACATTACAGTCTATCTGCGACCTTTTTTACATGAACTATGAGGTCATCGTACTAGATTCTAACCATTATTCTACTATTCCTACGCTAATCGATGAAATTATGCCTAGGGATGGTAGACTCACATATAAGAAATTAAGCAGAGTTATGAATAACTCTGAGGCATATAACGTTGGTCTCCGTCTGATAGGCGGGGACTATTGTCTTTTCTTAGGGCAATATGATTTGCTGTCTCCGGACATCCTGCGCCGTGTTGAAGAACATTGCATTTCGACTCTGATACCGGAGAACAAGGAATTAGACTTTGATGATTTAACGAAGGCTGCTTCAGGAAACAGATTGCGTCAGTGGAAGGTGACGTCTCCGGACCTCATCTATACGGATTATGATGAAATCATAGATGGTACGAGGATGCATCCACATTTCCTCGGAGGATTCAGTCCGGAGCTATTAGTGCAATCGTATTATTTTGATCAAGCTTTTTTCGTATCAATGACGTTGCTTAGAAAGACAGGATTCTTAAACGAAGACCTGTATTATGGAGAACTGTATGACTACCAGCTTAGAATGCTGGAGGTGTATCGTAAATACAAAGATATCAGACATCCTTCACATAATTATCGTGTAGAACATCTGGATGGACTTATGTATCATAAGCGGATTCGCGATATAGAACGGTCATCAGATGCGATTCGGAAGGAACGATATGTCGCACTAAAGACTATATCTGAGCGATATATGAATCGAAACCGTGTTGCTGGTAGAGTGGTTAGCGATAGAGCACATCAGAACTGGAAATGGGAAAGACGTGGAGCTGATTACGCTTTAAAGAAAAATGATTTCCTGGTTCTAAAAGACAAAGATGTTAAGATACAGAATTATGATAGAGCATTGGAGAGGATGTATGCACATCTGAAGCAGTGGGATGTAGCTGTAGTAGGTGGTATGTTTGTACATGGTTCAAAGATCCTAAACTGTGGATACATCTATGATAAAGACGGCGTGATTTATCCAGCGTGTGCAGGTCAGAAAGTTCGAGACAGGGGTTATGAAGACAGAATTTGTCTGGCACAGGATGTCAGTATGGTAGACCCGGGATTCTGTATGATAGATGAAAAAATATACAGAAAGCTGGGAGGCTTTAGACGTGGGCTGCTCGGCAGAGATGCTATGCTGGATTTCTGCTTACGAGTAAGAAATGCCGGATACAGAGTTGTGTATGAACCGGGAGTAGTAGTAAGCAGAGCTTCGAGTACACCGGAGAGTTCGAAAGAATCACATGATAATTTGCTAAATGTATATGGGCCAAAGGGTACGAGTGACAAGATTAGATTTGAAGATGGGGATGAATTCTATAATCAAAACCTTCCACTTGGAGTTTGGAATTATAGTTTATTTGATTAAAGAAAAGTCCTTATTTTCTTCACATTTCGTTCACAGATGTTCCTTATACTAAAAAAATGAAATTTACTTAAACAGAAAGAGGTGGCATCTATGAGTTTATACGAGAGAGGCTTCAACGGAGATTCAGATCAGGGAAATGGAGAAGGAGATAAGCAGGAAGGATATATTTATAATTCAGTACCACCAGTACCTCCGGTACAGGACCCGGTAAAGAAACACAAAGACAGAACTGGTTTCGGCTGGTTTATGGGTAAAGTAGTTTGCGTAGCGTTGGTTTTTGGATTGGTTTCAGGTTTAGTCTTTAGAGGCGTTACATCTTTTGGAAACAGAAGCGGTTCGTCAAAGTCAGATAATTCTGCCGTAGCATCACTTTCTTCAGGAAAAGGAAGTTTGAATTCTACAAAGGTGTCTACAGCGACAACTGTTACAGATGTCTCAGATATTGTAAACAATGTTATGCCGGCTATCGTTCAGGTTACAAATATGTCGGTTACAGAGTATAGAAGCGTATTTGGAAGTTTCGAGAAACCGTCAGAGTCAGCTGGATCAGGAATTATCGTTTCTCAGGATGCAAATTATATTTATGTAGCAACAAATAATCATGTGGTTGTTAATTCTCAGTCACTTACTGTGACATTTTGTGATGACAACGCTGTAAGCGCAGAAGTCGTTGGAACAGACGCTGAAACGGATCTTGCAGTGATAAAAGTTAAGGTTTCAGACATAGATTCTAGCACAATTAACAAAATTAAGGTCGCAACTCTAGGAAGTTCTGATAACCTTTCTGTCGGAGAATCTGCTATAGTAATAGGGAACGCATTAGGATATGGTCAATCTGTAACAACAGGTGTTATATCTGCTACTAATCGTGAGGTGACACTTCAGAATGAAGAGTCAGGTGGCAAATACACTAACAAATTGATTCAGACAGATGCTGCAGTAAACCCTGGTAACTCCGGCGGAGCGCTTCTAAATATGAATGGTGAAGTCGTGGGTATTATTTCTGCAAAGTATTCTGACACTAGTGTAGAAGGAATGGGATATGCTATTCCTATCAGTTCAGCATCATCTATCATTCAGAAACTAATGAATGGGGAGACAATCGATCACTCAAAGGACGCTGCTAGTAGTTCTGAGAGTACTGCTTATTTAGGAATTTACGGTTTTGATGTTAGCTCTGAAAATGCAATGAGATATGAGATGCCTCAGGGTGTTTATGTATCGGAAGCTATCAAAGGTCAGGCCGCTGATAAGGCAGGTATTGTCAAAGGTGATATAATAACAGGGATAAAGGGTGTTTCTATTACATCTATGAGTGAAATGAAGAATTTGATTTCGAAGCAGAAAGTTGGCGATAAGATTAAGATCAAAGTCGCTGTACGTTCTAACAATTATGCGGAGAAGGAGATTGAAGTGACTCTGGGTGATTCAAAGAACGCACCTAAAACTGAGGAACGTGACAGTGACTCAGATAGTAGCAGTAGTAGTAATTCTCTCGAGGATTACATCAAACAATTTTTTAACGGGGGACGTTAAAGTTGAAGAATTATACGCGTAAAACAAAAATCATTTGTACTTTAGGACCATCAACAGATTCAGAAGAGACATTAAAGGCACTTATCAATGCCGGAATGAACGTAGGAAGATTTAACTTCTCACACGGACTTTATGATGAGCAGGAGAACAGACTCGCAATGCTCGAGAAGGTTCGTGAAGAACTCGATGTACCTGTAGCTGCTTTGCTTGATACTAAAGGACCAGAGATTAGACTTACAACATTCGAAAAGGGAAGCGTAGTTCTTAAAGAGGGTCAGGAGTTTACACTTACTACTAAAGAAGTTGAAGGAAATGAGAACATCGTAGGTATCTCTTACAAGGATCTTCCATCTGATGTAGAGAAGGGTGTTCATATCCTTATCGACGACGGACTTATCGATATGGAAGTACTCGAAGTATCTTCTACAGATATCAAGTGCCGCGTAGTAAACGGTGGTAAGATTTCAGATCGTAAAGGTGTTAATGTTCCTAACGTTGACCTTACAATGCCATTTTTGAGCCCTAAGGATAGAAAGGACTTGATCTTTGGCGTACAGCACGGATTCGATTTCATCGCTGCTTCATTCGTACGTACAGCTGATGACGTTAGAGAGATGCGTGCATTCCTTAAGGAATACGGTGGAGATGACATTCAGATCATCGCAAAGATCGAAAGCTATCAGGGTATCAAGAACATCGATGCTATTATCAAAGAGGCTGACGGTGTTATGGTTGCTCGTGGTGACATGGGTGTTGAAATCCCTCTTGAAGATGTACCTGCTATCCAGAAGATGATCATCAAGAAGGGTTACAAGGCTGGTAAGTTCGTTATCACAGCTACACAGATGCTTGACTCTATGATGAAGAATCCTAGACCTACACGTGCTGAGGCTACTGACGTAGCTAACGCTGTATACGATGGTACATCTGCTATCATGCTTTCAGGTGAGACAGCTGCTGGTAAATACCCAGTAGAAGCTTGCGACACTATGGCTAGAATCGCTGTAAAGACAGAGCAGGATATCAACTATACAAGCAGACTTAAAGAGCGTGAGGTTATTAAGAACCCATCTGTTACAGATGCCGTTTCTCACTCAGCTTGTACTATGTCTAGTGACCTTAATGCTAGTGCTATCATGACAGTAACTATGTCTGGTAGAACAGCTCATATGGTATCAAAATATCGTCCAGAAAGCCCAATCATCGCTGGCTGTATTAAGAAAAAAGTATGGCGTCAGATGGGCCTTTGCTGGGGTGTAACACCTATGCTTATCGAAGAGAAGAATGATGCAGAAGAGCTTTTTGCACATGCTATCGATCGTGCAGAGGATGCTAAGCTCCTCGAAGAAGGCGATACAGTAATCATTACAGCAGGTATCCCACTCGGTATTTCTGGAACAACAAATATGATTAAGACTGTATACGTATAGGATTTTTCCTAACAAATACATAGAAATAAAAATTCCTCGATTTTAAATCGAGGAATTTTTTTATTATAAATGTAATATTTTTTTTAAGGATGGCATCTAATATAATGTAAGGGAAATTAAAGGGGAGCTATGCTCGAAAAAGAACTTGAAGTAATAATAAAAGAATATGGTGATTTTGTGTTTCGGTCATGTTATTTATGTATTGGTGATTATGATTTGGCGAGAGATGCGGTCCAGGAAACGTTTATAAAAGTATATTTAAAATATGATACATTAAAAAATAAAGAGGCGGAGAAGTCGTGGATTTATAAGATTGCATTAAATGAATCGAAACAAATTATGAGAAGAAAGTATTTTAATATAGAACGTGTAGAAGAGAGCTGCGAATGTTTATTTGAGAAATACATAAGTGATTCTGAATGTAACTATGCAGATACGTTGAATGAAGCTATTATAAAGCTTTCTCCGAAACTTAGATATGTTATAGTTGCATATTATTATAATGAATTATCTATTAAGGAAATTTCTAGTGCGCTTGGGGTGTCTGAAAATGTGGTTTTACAGAGATTAAGAAGAGGAAGACTAAAATTAAAAGATATTCTAGTTGAGAAGGTGGAATTGGTATGAGCGTTAAATCTAATATTGATTCTGAATTGAGCCATTTGGTTATAGATGATGTTCTAAGGAAAAAAATAATACAAAATGCAGTAACAAATCGTAGATATACGCATAAGCTCAGAAAATATAGTATGATTGCTTGCGTATGTTTAGTGTTGCTTTTTATTCCAAGTGTAGTTGTTGTAAGTTATAGATTATATAATAATCAAATCTGTGTAGGTAGTTCAGTTTTAGATATTGACCAAATGCATAGTGTAAAAGTGAAAAAGATTGAGGGTCAATATAATGACGAAAAAAATGTTGTTGCTGTGTATTCAAGTTATAAAGAGCTAGAAAAAAAACTAGGAGTGCAATTTATTCATACGTGCTACGAATGGGATAATTCTTATAATAATATTTTTGTGGAAACAGATAATAAGAATTGGGTATCGGTTGAAATACCGGGGTTTATAATTGGTGACCTAACTAATGTGGAAGCTTTATATGTAAATAAGAAAATGTATTTTAAGGGTCTGAGTAGTGAGAATTATCAAACCCCAATTGATATGAAAGCGTTTTTGATAATTAGTGATAGCCAGCTTAAAACGTTTCAGGGAAATGATTATTTAGGAAAATATGACGCTGAAACTTATGTGACAAAATCTGGATTAAAAACAGTGATTATCGAGAATAAAGATGTATCTAAAATTCCTGAAATTAAAGTTGTATTTGTTAAAAATGGAATTCAATATGAACTTTCAGGGCATGTTCAAAAAGTTAAAATGAAGGAAATATTGGATTCTATTGAGTGATATACATCCCTTCTTAAACAAGATTTTAATGTATTGTACTTTTTGTGTCCACTAAATCATACTAACAGCCTGTTGAGAGACTGGTGTTGCGTTAAAAGCTCTCAACAGGTTATAGAAATAATTAGTTTATTAAATCTAAATGCTCTCCTTCGAGATCAATGTTGAAATGTTTTGCCAAAGCTCTGAATGTGGTGCCACTGATGTAGTGTTCAATTCTGCACGCATCGTTTAGGGCAACCTCGTCAGGCACACCAATCTGCTTAAAAATCTCTGTTAATACCTGGTGCTTTTCATAAGTTTCTGAAGCGATTTTTTCACCGGCCTCGGTGAGAGAAATGTGATTATGCTCTGAAACTGTGACATATCCGTTTTCGCGAAGCTGTTTCAGGAAGATAGAAACAGTTGCACGCGCATATCCAAAGTATTCACTTATATCTATAGCTCTGACATGATCCTGTTCTTTAGATAGAACGAGGATAGCTTCTAAGTAATCCTGAGCTGATTCCTGTATTTTCATGAATGTAACCTCCTAATATTGGTACATGTATTGTAATGGGTATTTGAGAAATATTCAAGCCCAATATATTGTGTACAATTGATTTTTGAAAGGCCTTGTATATTTTATACGGAAAATGTTAGACGAGACTAATTTTTTCTTGACACTGCGAGTTAGACTATGCTAACATACTGTTTGGTTAGCGACGGCTAACTGAAATAAAACAGATATCTGAATTGATAGGGAGGACTAGATGTTACCACTAACTTTAACAAAAACAGGCGATGAAGTAATGATTGTAAAGATAGGAGGAAATCCTGAAGTCAAACAGCATTTGATGGACTTAGGGTTCGTGCCGGGAGCCGTGATACAGATCGTTTCTCAGCATAAAGGTGACGTCATAATCAACCTTAAAAATTCACATCTTGCTATCACGGAAGCGATGGCAAAGAAAATAATGGTTCAAAACTAGTAAGAGGGAGGCAAGGCAAATGGCAAGTCTTAGACATTTTGATGTGGGATCAACTGTCAAGGTAGTCAAAGTAAATGGTGAAGGTGCAGTAAAGCGCAGAATCATGGACATGGGAATCACAAAGGGAACAGAGCTTTATATCAGAAAGGTTGCTCCACTCGGTGATCCTATCGAAATCACAGTACGAGGATATGAGCTTTCACTTAGAAAATCAGATGCTGATATTCTAGAGGTAGAGTTAAACTAACAGATTGTTTGTACATGGAGGAAAAAATGGGAAATTTAAAAATTGCCCTAGCTGGTAATCCTAACTGTGGAAAGACTACATTGTTTAATGATTTGACAGGTAGTAACCAGTATGTAGGAAACTGGCCAGGCGTAACAGTAGAGAAAAAAGAAGGACGCCTTAAGACAGATAGAGAAGTGACTATTCAGGATTTGCCTGGTATCTATTCTCTGTCACCATACACACTCGAAGAGGTAGTTACTAGAAACTATCTTGTAGACGAGAAACCAGATGCTATTTTAAATATCATCGATGGAACTAATATTGAGAGAAATCTATATCTCACAACTCAGCTCTTAGAGCTTGGAATCCCTACAGTAGTAGGTGTGAATATGATGGACCTCGTAAAGAAAAATGGTGATGTAGTAGATATGGTCAAGCTCGGAGAAGCTTTGGGATGTGAAGTTCTTCCTATGAGTGCTTTGAAGAATGACCAGACTCTCGAAGTTGCTAATGCAGCGGTTGAAGCCGGAAAGAAGAAAAAGAGAGGCGAAATGCCTCATGTATTTGCAGGTTCAGTAGAACATGCAATCGCTCACATTGAAGAATCAATCGAGGGCTTAGTAGATAGAACAAACTTAAGATGGTTCGCTGTTAAAGTTTTTGAACGTGATGAAAAAGTTCTTGAGAAGTTAAATCTGCCTCAGGACATCAGAACACATATAGAAGAACATATCAAAGACTGCGAAGCAGAAATGGATGATGATGCAGAATCTATCATCACTAATCAGAGATATGAATATATCCAGAGATTGGTAGCTAAAGCAGTTGTAAAGCACGAGTCAAAGGATAATCTTACAACTTCTGATAAAATCGATAGAGTTGTTACAAACAGATTCCTCGCACTTCCAATCTTCGTACTAATGATGTGCGCCGTTTACTTTATTGCTATTTCAAAAGTAGGTGGACCGGCTACAGACTGGGCGAATGATGTACTCTTTGGTGAGTGGATTCAGCCGGGTGCTTCGAAATGGCTCGACAGCATTCATGCATCTGCATCTGTTCATTCCCTCATAGTTGATGGTATAATCGGTGGTGTTGGAACAGTACTCGGATTTACACCACAGATGGCGGTAGTATTCCTCCTCCTCGGATTCCTCGAAGATGTAGGATATATGGCCAGAGTTGCGTTTATCATGGATAGAGCTTTTAGAAAGTTCGGACTTTCTGGAAAGAGTTTCATCCCATTCCTCATCTCTTCAGGATGTGGAGTGCCTGGTATCCTCGCAACTAGAACTATCGAGTCTGAGAAAGACCGTCGTATGACTATGATCGTTACGACAAATATTCCTTGTGGAGCTAAGCTCCCTGTTATCGCACTTATTGGTGCATTTATCGGTGGGGAATGGTGGATTGCTCCTGCAATGTATTTCGCAGGAATTGCTCTTGTAGTTATCGCATGTATCATTCTCAAGAAGACAAAGGAATTTGCTGGTGACCCTGTACCATTTGTTATGGAACTTCCAGCATACCACCTTCCAACTATTAAGGGTCTACTCCTTCACACATGGGAGAGAGTATGGGCCTTTGTAAAGAAGGCAGGTACTATCCTGTTTCTTTGCTCTGTAGTAATGTGGTTCCTGGCTACTTATGGTATTTCAGGCGGACAGTTTGGTGAAGTAGATGTAGAGAACTCCTTCCTCGCAGTAATCGGAAAAGCTATCTCATTTATCTTTGCACCACTTGGATTTACATGGAAGGCTGTTGCTTCTACAATCTCTGGATTCGTAGCAAAGGAAGGCCTCGTTTCAACGATGGGTGTCCTCGCTGGACTTGAAGAAGCAGATGAGTACTCTAAGTCTCAGATTACTTCTTTCTTCCCAACATATGCAGCAGCTATGAGTTATTTGGTATTTAATCTATTTGATTCTCCTTGCCTGGCAGCTATTTCTACTATGGCAAAGGAAATCGGAAGCAGAAAGCACTTCTGGAAAGCGCTTCTCTTCCAGAATGTATTGGCATACTGCATCGCACTTTGTGTATACCAGATCGGCGGTGTGTTCGTAACTGGTGAAATTGCATTTAATGCATTTACAGTAGTAGCATTTGCTCTCGTTGCGTTGCTTCTGTATCTCCTCTTTAGAAGAGATCCAAATACTGTATCAGCTAGTGCAGCTAAACATTCTGCATAGATTTAAAATCCCTAGAAAGGTATTCTTATGGGTGATGTAATAGTAATCGCATTAGTAATCCTGGCTATGGGGTTAGCAAGCGCAAAACTGATTTCTGATCGAAAGAAAGGTATAGGCTCCTGCGGACATAGATGCAGCGAGTGCTCCGGTTCGTGTGCTTCACGTGTCGAACCGAGTGAAGATTTTAAACAGTTTATCGCGCGGGAAAAATAAGACTTTAACAGAGGTGACTACCGTATTTTTGATTTGTTCTTTAGGCAGATTAGAAATGCACGGTAGTCACCTTTTTTGCCTTGTTTCTTAATAAACGCTGTGATATACTTTTCAATGGATGAAAGGAGAAATAAATATGACAAATGAAGGATTTCTTTTTGCATTTTTAGCATTTATCGTATTGATTGTCATCTTCGCAGTTATCGCGGTTATCGGTGCTGTATCTTCAGTCGTCGGTGGCGCGATCCCAACTATACTTAACAATTCAGATGAGGAAAACGGCGGAGCTTAAATTATAAATTTATATATATGTATTATATTTTGATGGGGTAATTCTGCGCTTTTTTCAGAATTACCTTATTTTTTGTTTAATAGAACGGAGGAACTACTCTTGAGACGAGAGCTTGAAAAAAACTACGATCCTAAACAGATTGAGGACAGACTTTATAAGAAGTGGGAAGACAATGGTTATTTCCGTGCTGAACCAAATCCAGATAAGAAACCATTCACTATCGTTATGCCACCACCAAATATTACAGGACAGCTCCATATGGGACATGCCCTTGATAATACTATGCAGGATATCCTGATTCGTTCAAAGAGAATGCAGGGATATGAAGCATTATGGCAGCCTGGTACTGACCATGCAGCTATCGCTACAGAAGTTAAAATCATCAAAGCGCTTAAGGAAGAAGGCCTCGATAAAGCAACTCTCGGTAGAGAGAAGTTTATGGAGCGTGCTTGGCAGTGGAAAGAGAAGTACGCAGGTCGTATCGAAGAGCAGCTTAAGAAGATGGGTGTTTCATGTGATTGGGAACGTGAAAGATTCACGATGGATGAAGGATGCTCAAAGGCTGTAGAGCACGTTTTTGTAAAGCTTTACGACAAGGGATACATCTACAAAGGGAAGAAGCTTATCAACTGGTGTCCAGTATGTAAGACTACTATTTCAGACGCTGAGGTAGAGTACGATGAAGGACAGGCAGGACATTTCTGGCATATCAAATATCCTATCGCTGGAGAGGAAGGCAGATTCATCGAAGTAGCTACAACTCGTCCAGAGACTATGCTCGGAGATGAAGCTATCGCCGTGCATCCAGA
Source organism: Lachnospiraceae bacterium (assembly GCA_045579705.1). GTDB lineage: Bacteria > Bacillota > Clostridia > Lachnospirales > Lachnospiraceae > Lachnocurva. The sequence continues at coordinate 8,386 of JAZNMP010000024.1, read as the reverse complement.
CGATGACAGATACAAAGATATCGTAGGAAAGAAAGCTATCCTACCTATCGTTAACAAAGAGATTCCTATCATTGCAGATGAGTATGTAGACAAGGAATTCGGAACAGGTGCTGTAAAGATTACACCTGCTCATGACCCTAACGATTTCGAGGTTGGAACTAGACATAATCTTCCTGTTACAAACATCATGAATGATGATGCTACTATCAATGAGAATGGTGGCAAATTCGAAGGAATGGATAGATTCGAAGCTAGAAAAGCTATCGTAGCAGAACTTGAAGAGTTAGGACTCCTCGTTTCTATCGAGGATATTACACATAACGTTGGAACACATGATAGATGTGGTTCAAATATCGAACCTATGGTTAAACCACAGTGGTTCGTAGCAATGCAGGAGCTCGCTAAGCCGGCTATCGAAGCTCTTAAGAACGGAGATCTCGCTTTCGTTCCAGAGAGATTTGATAAGACTTATCTACACTGGCTTGAGAATATCAGAGACTGGTGTATTTCAAGACAGCTCTGGTGGGGACACAGAATCCCGGCTTATTACTGTCCAGAATGTGGTGAGATGGTTGTTGCTAAGGCAGCTGATGCTCCACATGTTTGTCCTAAGTGTGGACATGAAGGAATGGTTCAGGATGAAGACTCACTTGATACATGGTTCTCATCAGCTCTTTGGCCTTTCTCAACTTTAGGCTGGCCAGAAGAAACAGAAGACCTTAAGTATTTCTACCCTACAGATGTTCTGATTACAGGATATGACATCATCTTCTTCTGGGTAGTACGTATGGTATTCTCAGGTATCGAGCATACAGGAAAGACACCATTTAACAAGGTTCTGATTCATGGATTGGTTAGAGATTCAGAAGGCAGAAAGATGTCTAAGTCTCTCGGAAATGGTATCGATCCTCTCGAAGTAATCGATAAATATGGTGCAGATGCGCTTAGACTTACACTTATCACAGGAAATGCTCCTGGAAACGATATGCGTTTCTACTGGGATAGAGTAGAAGCTAGCCGTAACTTTGCAAACAAGGTATGGAATGCTTCACGTTTCATCATGATGAACCTTCCAGATGGAGACATCGAGACACCAGCAGAGTCAGACCTTACTACTACAGATAAGTGGATCATTTCACGTATTAATACTGTAGCAAAGGAAACTACAGAAGCTCTTGATAAGTATGAACTTGGTATTGCAGTTCAGAAGGTATATGACTTTATTTGGGACGAGTTCTGTGACTGGTATATCGAGTTTGTTAAACCTAGAATCTATGACAAAACTGAAGAAGGTGCTGCTTCAAAGAACGCTGCTCTTTGGACATTAAAGACAGTTCTTTCAGATGCGCTTAAACTTCTTCATCCATATATGCCTTTTATCACAGAGGAAATCTACTGTGCACTCTGTGAGGACGAAGAGACTATCATGACAGCAGCTTGGCCTGTTTATGATGAAAGGAAAAATGATCCTCAGGCTGAGAAGGCTATGCAGAGAGTTATGTCTCTCGTACGCGAAGTTAGAAACGTTCGTACAGGTATGAACGTTCCACCTTCAAAGAAGGCTACACTTATCGTTGTAAGTGAAGATGCGGCAGTAAGAAATATTTACACAGATCTCGCTGGAATCTATATGAATCTGGCATCTGCTAGTGAAGTAAGGGTTCAGGCTGATAAGGCAGGAGTTACAAATGATGCTGTATCAGCCGTAGTTCCAGACGCGACAGTATATATTCCTCTCGAGGAATTGGTTGATCTCGCAAAGGAAAGAGAGAGACTTGAGAAGGAAGAGAAGAGACTTCAGGGCGAATTAAAGCGTTCAAACGGAATGCTTTCAAACTCTCGTTTCTTGGAAAAAGCTCCAGCTGAAAAAGTTCAGGAGGAGAAGGATAAACTTAAGGATTACGAGAAGATGCTCGCTGATGTTCAGAAGCGTCTCAACGATATGAAATAAAGTGACAAACCTATAGTTTATTCGTATAATGATACTTATAAAGAGGAAGTATGTAGTGTGACAATCGTGGGGAGATATCGCACATGCCAGAACTAGAGAACGACAAAAAGGCACCTGTTCAGGTGCGAATTACAGACGATAAGATGAGGGCGTATGTTACGCTCCCTCGTCCTTTGCCAGGTCAGCCGCCGGCTACATATTCGACGGCTGATATAGTTCTTGCGCTCCAATCAAAGAATGTTGTATATGGGGTGCTTCAGGAAAACGTTCAGGATCTTTCTAGAGACCCGATTTATGGACGTGAATATCTCGTAGCTCAGGGAAAGGAGGTTTCTGAAGGTGTCCCTGGTGAGTACGAGTATTTATTTAGTACGGTTTTAAATAGAAAACCAAAAGTTTTACCTGATGGTTCTGTTGACTATATGAGTATAAAGACTATCGAAACTGTAGGTGCTGGCGATACTATCGCTATATATCATCCTGCTGTACAGGGTGAAGATGGCACAGCAGTTACTGGTCGACGTGTTCCTGCAAAGCGTGTGAGAGATTTGCCTCCTATCGGTGGTAAAGGTTTTACACGTTCAGAAGACGGAATTACTTATACTGCGGATTATGCAGGAAAGATTGAAATGCAGAGGGAGCGTATTACGATTTCCCCTGTTTATGAAGTGCGCGAAACAGTAGGTGTACAGGTCGGTGACATCGACTTTGCCGGAGATGTTATTATTCACGGTGGAGTTTCAAACGGCGTAACTATTCAGGCAAAGGGTAGTGTAACTATCGAAGGAACGGTGGAGAATTGTTGTATTCATGCGTTCGGAGATATATTCCTGTTAAAGGGAGTAAAAGGCGGAGACCGTACACAGATTCACGCGCGCGGAAATATTACAGCTGAATATATAGAATATGCTGATGTTTATGCAGGTGGAGATATCACAGCAGATGTCTTTTTTAAGAGTACAGTTAGATGCGATGGACGAATCAATCTTTCTGGTAAACGCTCTAGCGTAATCGGAGGCTCTATGTCTGCAGTAGAAGGAATCATTTGCTACAATATCGGAAACGAGTTTGGAGTAAAGACAGAAGTATATGCTGGTATTTCTAAGGAAAGAGCACAGTCTATAGAAGTTCAGAAACAGAAAGTAGATGTGCTTTCATCACACCTTCAATCCATCATCGACGGACTTCAGAAATTTGATGCTATTATGGAAAAAAGTGGAAACAAAGATGCTAAATCTGATCCACGTCGTATCCAGTTGTTACGTGCAAAGATTCAGGAGGAAGCTTCTCTGACAGATGAGAAGGTTAAACTTGCAGGTTTGCAGAACCTCGTAAAACGTGCAGCAGAAGCAAAGATACTGATTAAAGGTGTAGTAAATCCTGGTGTAATAGCAGGAGTAAATGAAGATATCATAAATATAAATGACGTGTACAGGACTGTCGAGCTACGTCAGTCACCAGACGGTGTACGAATCGAAAAAGCATTAAGTGAGGATTTAAACTAATGATAGATTTCGAGAAAGAATTAAAACTATACAAAGAGAAGCCTCTTATGTCTGATGCTGAAGAGAAGATTAAGAAATCAGAACTAAGAGATATGGTAGATATTATTAAAGCTGTTGATGCAAATAATACCGGTGCTAGAAGTGGAAAGATTCCGGGAGATAAATAGTAATGCTGAACAAATGCTATTATTGTGGTACTAAACTCGATGGACAGCTTACCTGTCCTTCATGCCACAGAAGTCAGAGAGAATATTATAAGCTAATAAATAAATCAGACGAGCTCTACAATGAAGGTCTGGCAAAGGCCAATGTAAATGATCTTTCAGGTGCAATAATCCTACTCAAAGAAAGTCTAAAAAATAATAAGTACAACACTGAAGCCCGAAACCTACTCGGGTTAATTTTTTATGCTTGCGGAAGATATGTAGATGCTGTTTCTGAATGGGTACTTAGCAAGAATTTCCAGGAAGATGATAATCGTGCAGATTATTATTTAAAAGAAATCAACAAAACTGGAACTATGGATAAGTACGATACAAATGCAGAGAGATATAATAGAGCTCTTCATTTCTGTATGGAGGGAAATCTCGATCTCGCAAAGGTACAGTTGAAGCGTATCGTTTCTTCAAATATGTATGATTCGGAAAGTTATAGATTATTAATTCTGATCTGTATCAAGCAGAAGAGTTACAACGAAGCCAGAAAGCTTATCAAAGAGGCTCAGAAGGTTGATATCAATGATACAGTTATCCTGAGATATAAAAAAGAATTAAAGGAAGCTGAGAAGACTAAGAGTACTAAGAAAAAGAAAGCAGATCTTGTAAACTTCAGCGACGGAAATGACAGTATTATCATGACCAGAGCAGCGTTTAGAGATTTTTCCGATGGATCTAGAACTGCAATCATTAATATAATCACAGGTATCATCCTCGGAGTCTTGTTCTGCTATTTCCTGATTATACCTACTATCAAGCAGAGTGCTAGAAATGCAGCTACAAACTCAATCATCAATGCGAATGAGTCAGCTACAAATTCTGCAAACAGTGTTTCTGAGTTGAAAGATCAGGTGAAGTCTCTGAAGAAAGAACTCGAAAAATACGGAACAAAGAGCAATACTGCAGATTCTTATGATCAGCTGATTCAGGCAAAGAATGCTTTAGATGCTGGAGATATGGCAAAGGCTTCTGAGATGATTTCAAAAGTAAACTTAGATCTCCTCTCAGACAACGCAAAAGCTCTTTATAATACAGTCAGTGGAGCTGTAAATACAGAACTGTTAAATACAACTATAGCTGCAGCTCGTGAAGCAAATGCAAATGGGGATTATCAGGCAGCAGTAGATAATTATAAGAAGGTAATAGAAATTCAGGAGAATTTCGAAGATGGAAAGGCTCTGTTTGAACTAGCACAGGCTTATGAAAAGCTTGGGGACAGTGAGAACGCAAAGGCAAACTATAATCGTGTGAACGAGCTTTTTCCTGATTCAGCCTTGGCAAAACGTGCAGTCAAAGCAGTTGAAAAACTCTCAAATCAGTAGGGTATAACTTTGGGTTTATAGGGAAAAGAGAAGATTAGTTACACAGGAGAAGATATGTCAAAAGATAAGGAAATGAGAAACTTCCAGGGAAAGAATTTCTTTCAGGAAGCGGAAATAGAGAAGGCAAAGAAATTGCGCGAAATCGAGAAGATGATCGTATCAGATTATCAGAAGGGCCGCGATATCGATAATACTGAGGTTTATAATCAACCGGATCAGGAGGCTATCATCGAAATCATCCAGAAGATGTTTAGAATCCTGTTTCCAGGGTATTATCGAGATAGATTTTTTAAGGGATATAATCTCGAATCCAGTATCACAGTGTTGGTCGAAGATGTTATGTACAATCTGGAGAAGCAGATTGCTACAGTTTTAAATTATCAGAAGCAGGGTGAGAACCCTAGCAGTCATATCTGCCAGTCTCAGGTGGAAAATCGTGCTTCTGAGATTACATTGAAATTTCTAGAGCAGATTCCAAAGATGAGAGAGTATCTCGATACAGATTTGGAAGCAACTTTGCAGGGAGATCCGGCAGCTTTAAACAAAGATGAAATCGTACTTTCTTATCCGGGAATTTATACGATTACTATCTATAGAATGGCTCATGAGCTGTTCCTCTTAGACGTGCCACTCATTCCACGTATGATGACAGAGTATGCTCATGGAAAAACAGGAATTGATATCCATCCGGGTGCCTCTATCGGCAAATATTTCTTCATCGATCATGGAACAGGCATCGTAGTAGGGTCTACAACTATAATCGGTGAACATGTAAAGATTTATCAGGGAGTAACTGTAGGTGCGCTCTCTACTAGCGGTGGTCAGAAACTTCGTGGTGTTAAACGTCACCCGACTATCGAGGATTATGTGACTCTGTATTCTGGTGCGTCTATTCTCGGCGGAAACACTATAATCGGAGCGCATTCTGTAATTGGATCGAATGCGTTTATCACCAGCTCAATTCCTGAGGGCACGAAGGTTTCTATAAAGAACCAGGAACTTCTGTTTAAAACAAAGAAATCCGGTGAGGAAACTTTGAAAGCAAAGGACCTCAAACCGGATTCTGAGTGGATTAAATTAAAATAGGAGAATCATTTACGCGTGATTTGATCAAGCTTGTAAGAAGCTTCGTTTAAATCGATGCGAATTCCTTGCCATAATTCAGAGTGTATAGGATCGCTATACTGATTATTAAGTGCTGTAGTTATGAGTTCAGCTAATGTTTTTTTGAAGGCATCTTCTGTCATAATGTTCTCCTTTATATAGAAGTGTTGAATTGTATAAAAAATTTGTAGTGCATTTATATAATATCAATCATTAGAGGTTTAGTCACTATTTTTTGAAATACTTTTAGAAAAAAGTTAAAGTTTTACAACCAAAGATTCGAAATACAATATAGACAGGTGTAAGCCTGTTTATATGCACGGATGTATATATATTGTTTCAAGGAGGAAAGGTATGAATCTCGGTTATCTAAATGGCGTGGCTAGGTTTTCGTATGCTAACGCCGCTGTTAGGAATAACAGTCCAAAAGACACGAAGAACGTTAACAAAGAAGGGGTTGTAGGCAACCCTAAACTCTCAAAGAAAGCCCTGGATTATTATGAACAATTGAAAGCGAAGTACAGCGATCTGGACTTCGTGCTGGTCAGTGACGACGAAAGCGTAAATGTTATGAAGAATGCTGAAAAGTATGTCACTGGTGACAAAGATGTAGTTCTCATCGATGAGTCGACTGTTGAAAAGATGGCAAATGATGAAGACTACAGAGCAAAGCAGGAAGGCGTAATTGATGATGCTAAAGAGCGGCTTCAGAAGATCGCTGATGAGCTTGTGAATGCACAGGATGGCGCAGGTAAAGCTGTGTCTAGTTTTGGTGTTCATATCAATGCTGATGGTACTACAACTTTCTTTGCAGTAATGGCAAAGGCAAACCAGGCTATAGTATCTAGAGCAAATGATATTAGAGCTAAATCTAGAGAGAATGAAAAAGTAGCCATGGAAGCTGCAGCAAAGAGAAAAGCTGAGAAGAAGCATGCTGAGCAAAGATTGGCAGAAAAAACACAAAATAAGGCTGACGCGGTCGATAAAAAGGGCTATACTAAACCTGTTGAGGTAAAAGTAGAAGCTGATAGCGTTGAAGACCTGTTAAAGAAGATAAATGATACTTATCTGTCTTGGAAGATGGATGATGTTCAGACAGAAGAAGAGAAGAACATCGGACAGACGATTGATTTTACAGCATAAATTGCAGCTTCGTAGGACTAGTTAAAGGGGTGTATTATGAAAAAATATGCAGTTGGTGCAGATATCGGTGGCACCACAGTAAAACTTGGTCTATTCACAACAGAAGGAGACCTTTTAGAAAAGTGGGAAATTCCAACTAGAACAGAAGATAATGGAAAGAATATTTTTCCAGATATCGCGAAATCAGTTGGAGAGGTGTTAGAGCACAAAGGACTCACTATCGATGATCTCGAAGGAGTAGGACTCGATGTCCCGGGACCGGTTCTACCTGATGGCACAGTAAATCGTAGTGTTAACATCGGATGGGGTGTTATTAAAGCTGCAGAAATCATGAGCGCTGAGATGGGCGGTATCAGAACTTCAGTCCTAAATGACGCAAACGCAGCTGCGCTGGGTGAAATGTGGAAAGGCGCAGGTGTAGGACATAAAGAAGTATGTATGATTACTCTCGGAACTGGTGTAGGCGGCGGTATTATCGTCGACGGGAAAATAGTTCCAGGTGCCTTTGGTGCCGGTGGAGAAATCGGACACATCACTATCAATCCAAACGAGAAGACACAGTGTACCTGTGGAAAGTACGGATGCCTCGAGCAGTACACTTCGGGACGAGGAATCGCAAAGCTCTGTCAGAAGAGGCTGGCTGATTCAAACGAACCATCTTCTCTTCGTGATATAGATAATCCAACAGCAAAGGAAATCTATGCTGAGGCGGGAAAGGGAGATGCATTTGCTTTGTCTCTCGTAGATGAAGTATCATCTCAGCTTGCTATGGCTATGTCCTTTGTTTCAGGAGTTACAGATCCAGATGTCTTTGTCATCGGTGGCGGCGTCTCAAAGAATGGTCCTATCGTGACCGAGCACATAGAAAAATTCTTTAGAGAATATGCTTTCCATGCTTCTAAAGATGCAAAGATAGTTCTAGCGAAGTTGGGCAATGATGCTGGAATCTATGGAGCGGTTAGAGCTCTGTTATAAATGAAGTATTAATATTCGATTTAATTTAAGGGGGCTGTGAAATAATCAGCTCATGAAAAAAAGAGAAGTAATAGCTGGAAACAGCTGATTACTTCTCTTTGTTCATGGTAAAATATTACCATGAACAATCAAACCAATTATTATAATACTCTAAATCAGGGCGTTTTGCCA